>JBBAMX010000007.1:22349-78417 GCA_040402335.1 Candidatus Planktophila sp. | reverse complement strand
TTGATTCCCCAGTACTCCCACATACCCATCACATTGAGTATGAGGGCAAAACCAAAGATGAGATCTTCAATCGGAGCACCCATGATGCGAAGTCCAACGATGACATCTGGGTTATACATAACGATATTGCGCGAAGTAAGCCACCAATTCGTTAGCAGCTGGAAGGGCAGAATGATTGCATAGGAGCACCAAAAAAGTGGTCTTGTCAGTAATGAATTTTTAAAGCCAAAGAGATCTAGAAACGTTGAAAAAATCAGGATCGCAATGACGATATCGGAGTACATCATTTGCTCAACTTAGGGTGCTTCCATTCGGGCTTGATCCGGGTTACACCCTCCATTGTCATGAGAACGGCAATTGGAATTATCAGAAAGAAGAGAACCTCTTCAATTGGGATGTGAAAGGGAGCATTGAGGCCGATCACCTGTTTTTTATCAAAGTACCAGTTACCTTGCGAGATTGCGTAAGCATCCCAGATAAGAAATCCAATACTTATGGGGAGCAGGCTTAGTAAAACCCGTTTAATTCGGCGAAGCACGCGGACCTTAAAGACGATTTCGATCCAAAAGGATGCGGCCGCGGTAAAAACTAGCATTCCCAAATAACTAAACCTAAGCACGGTGTATTCTCTCATAATCTGCAGTTGTCGTGGCCAGTCCAGTAATGGAGTTCTTCAAACTAATCGGAGCGTGAAATGAAAACCCGCTTGGAGCTCTTTGAACGGGTTCGCTCTTACTCCTCGTGTGCAGTTGGTGTGGCAGTTATTATCTCGCTCGTTGCCTCACGATTGAATGGTCCAAGTGATTTATCGTGGCAAGTAGGTATCGCAGTATTTGCATTAGCCCTTGGAATACCTCATGGCGCACTTGATCATCTAGTTGCCTTACCTCGAGATAGTCGGCCCAAGCTCATTCTCTTTATCTTCGTTTATGTTCTTATTGCGGTCGTTTCAGTTTTAGCAATTCTTAAATGGAACGTTCGAGGATTTCAATTAGTTGTTTTAATGAGCCTTATACATTTTGGCATTGGTGATAGTGCATTCATCGTTGAACTAGATCGATTGAAGGCGGTGAAGCGCCCCAACTTTCCCAGTTTATTTGTGGCACTGTCCTTAGGATCACTCCCAGTTGTTATCCCGCTTGTGAACTCAAAGAGTACAAGCGCACTTGCTCGTGTGAATCCAACGTTGATTAATTGGCATCAAGGCTCTAGTCATAGCCTTGCAATAATAGTTTTAGTGTTATTTCTTGTAGCTTTAGCTGCGCTTGTAATCGCTAGGAGATCACGAGATATTCTCGACCTATTCTTACTGGCAGCGTTAGCGATTTTAACGCCACCATTGATCGCATTCGCCGTTTACTTTGGCTGCTGGCATGCGATGCGACATACGGCACGTTTAACCTTAGTTTTACCTAGCTCCATGCGCGCTTATGAGCAGGAAAAGGCGGTAAAAGCCTTTTGGTCTGCGGTGGTTCCCGGTACGCCTGCCCTGATTGGCAGCTTTTTAATCGCTGGGATTCTTTATGTTTCAGGGGGAGTAGGGAAATCTTTTTTCTGGTTCGCACTCGTGATTGTCTGGGCATTGACGGTTCCCCACATGATTGTCACAGCAAAACTTGATCGCAATGCTCTAAAAAAGTAAGCCATCACGTATAGCCTTGGCCGGTGATTAAACGCCTTGTTCCGCTTTTGATTCTCTTCTCCAGTATTACTACGGCTCAAGCGGCGCCGATTTATGTTTTCCCGATTGTGGGCTGTCGTGTTACTTATGCTCACTCACATCACGACTATCCGGCAACGGATATTCTTGGTAAAAAAGGCTGTGCCTATGTTGCAGTGACGAGTGGTGTAGTCGATGAAGTTAATCGAGTTGATAAATACAGTTACAAAACGAATCTGGGTGCAAATCGAGGCGGTCTATATGTCTCAATTATTGGCGATGATGGTGTGCGCTATTACGGATCCCATTTAATGAAAGTAGCCGATGGGATAGCGCCGGGCATGAAAATCAATGCGGGGGATTTATTAGGGCAGATTGGTGATTCCGGAGATGCTAAAGGAACGGCCCCACATGTTCACTTTGGAATATCGTGGCCAACACCGATTAGCGCCGGGGCCTGGTGGGTACGCCGTGGCGAGTTATATCCATGGAGTTATTTAGATAAGTGGAAAGTTGGAAAGGATGCATCGCCTGCGAAGGCAGTTGCAGCGTTACTTGCCAAGACAGGGGAGATTCCGCCGGCGCCAAAGAAATAACCCCCACCGCGTTTTGCGGTGAGGGCTATCTATAAAGCGGAGTTAATTAGGCAGGATTTACTGCATCGGCCTGAGGACCCTTTGGACCCTGTACGACCTCAAATGAAACTGCCTGACCCTCTTCAAGGGACTTGTAACCGTTTCCTTGGATTGCTGAGTAGTGAACGAAAACATCTTGTCCGCCACCATCAACTGCAATGAAACCGAAACCCTTTTCAGAGTTGAACCACTTAACTGTACCTGTTGCCATGTTTTTACTTTTCCTTCGATATGTGGGTGCCCGAGAGACTCTCGAGTACGGTCTTCCTCTTGCGCCAGCGATACCGAGCAAAGCTAAAAGCATTACAAACGGGTACTGATTAAGCGTCGGACTAAGGAGAACTCTAGCCCCTTCCCGCCCGTATACCTAAAGTCGGACTGGACAGTTTGGGCGTCAGAGGTGTGTAATTAAGACACTAGTGAGTGCAAAAGCGGCCGGGGAAGGTCGCATTCGGCGATCTTGCTAGGAGTTTCTCATGCAACCGTTACCGCGCTCCTCGAAGGCATTTGCCGTTCGGGGCCAGCTGACTATCCATAGCGCGCCATCGGCGCTGCGCCAACATATTGAGTGGGCGCTCGCCGACCTGCTCTCGATACCCCCTCACTTTGATTGGCTACCCCAGATTTTAAAGGCCGGTACTTTTAAATCTATTCTTAAGTGGCGAGATCGTGAAGGCGTGGCAGCTGAAGTTGCAAGTGCACTTCGAAGCTGGCACTACATTTATTTTGAGGTTCAAGAGGATTGCATCAACGGCGGAGAGTTATTCCGTTTTACGCCCGAGCTTGGAATACATCGAGGATTAACTGATTTAAGCGGTGCGCTCGTCATGAGTGAAAACGCGGTTGCTACGGTCCTTAATAATAGCTTCGATGAAGAGGCGATTCGTGCAGGGTTGCACGCGATAATTGGCAGTGAATGGGATGTCGAGCTAGAGCGTTTCCGAGCAATCGAACATCAAGAGATCTCCCACTTGCGGGCGATTTAATAGGTTATCATTTTAACATGACTCAAACTCCGGAGCCTCGAATTATTACCCTTGAGCGCGGTAAAGCTCTCACGATTATTCTCTCAACGCTCATTCTCGCCTTGGCCTTAGGAGCAGGGCTAACAAAGGTTGGAAGTGGTTTTGCTTCGCGCGCTGGCAATGGAATCACGGTTACAGGCTCTTCAAAGACTAGTGCAACTGCCGACAATGCGGTCTGGACGCTTTCAGTATCGCTCTCAGCACCAAATGTCGGAGGAGCTGTGAAGTCGGTAGATTCAGATGTTGCTGCGCTCTCCGAATATTTAACTAAGGGCGGAATCACTTCGCAGTCATTAACTCTTGGGGCAGTTGCGACATATGCAAATGAAGAGTTCGTTAATGGAAACTCTACGGGTCGCATACTTTCATATCGTGCTAATCGCGATGTGACGGTTCGCTCAAAGAATGTTGAGTTAATTTCAAAGCTAAGTCAGGGCATAGGTTCACTTTTACAGACTGGAATTCATGTCAATAACAACGGTCCTGCCTATTACATCTCTAACTTGCCAGCACTTCGCCCACAGCTAATGAGCGATGCAATGAAGGATGCAAAGGCGCGGGCACAGGCTTTAACTAAGGCAGTGGGTGGATCATTAGGTGCACTTGAAAACGTGAAGGCCGGACCGATTCAGATTACAACTCCAGATTCAACGGTCACAGCGGATTATGGCGCTTACGATACGAGCACAATTGAAAAAACGGTAACGGCAACGGTCTCGGTGACCTTTAAATCTAATTAAAACGGTGTAAACCACTGCGTTGTTAGCAAGATGGCTTTGTAGGATAGAGTGGAAATATGGCGTTGAAAGAGGAAAAGAGTTGGCCATCTCGGTTAATTGGCACTCTTATCTATCTAGAATCATTGGCACTATTTGGTTTTTTTTCCATGAACTCTCTCCCGCATTTTCTCAAACGGCTGGGTGGCTCGGTCAATCCGACTTATCTTGTTACAGGTGAAGTAGCCTCAATCCTCATCGCCGCCTGTCTATTTGTAACGGCGCGGGGTATCAAACTGCGCCGCCGAAAAGCCTGGATATTTGCAACGGTTCTGCAACTCTTTTTAACGCTCAATGCGTTGATTCGCTCTGGACTTGTATTTATTCAAGGCCATAAGAGCGCCGATTATTTCCTTCGAGCCTTTTCGCTCTCCCGCTTGGTTTTAGAGATCGTTATCTTGATTCTCTTAGTGAGATATCGAGGAGTCTTCAAAACTATCGTAGATCCACTCACCACCCGACAGTCAATATTTTTCTTCTTTCGAAATCTGATATTTGTTATTTTATTAGGACTATCCATTGTCTACTTTGATTCGAAGTCCTTTCTATCACCCGTAAACCTGGTTCAAGCCTTTGAAATTACGCTCAAAGGTCTGGTGGGAATCTCAGGACCCTACCTCTTTGAATCAGTTCGTTTGCAGGAGCGGCTCGAGTTTTTCCTCAGTGGTTTGGGACTTTTGCTAGCGTTAACCTCGTTAGCCAATTTTCTTAAACCGACTAAGCGAACAACATCACTAAGTAATGAAAATGCAATGCTTATTCGTGAGCTTATCGATAAAAATCCTGAGAATGACTCTTTGAGTTATTTCGCGCTTCGCGATAATAAAACCGTTATCTGGTCAAATAATATGAAAGCTGCGATTCCATACTCAATTGTGAATGGTGTGATCATAACAACGGGGGATCCAGTCGGGGACTTTGACTCATGGCCCGCTGCCATCGCAAACTTTTTATTGGAAGCCGAAAGCCACGCTTGGATTCCAGCAGTATATGGCTGCTCGGAGTTAGCGGGAGAGATTTGGGTACGCGAAAGCGGATTTGATGCCTTAGAGATTGGTGATGAGGCGATTTTAGATATTGCAGGTTTTTCCGTTGATGGTCCACTGATGAAAAATACGAGACAGACAATCAATCGGATTAATCGGATGGGCTATACCGCTCACAGTTGTTTTGTGCGTGACCTTGACGAGGCAATGCGTTCCAAACTCGCAGCATCGATGCAGAGTTGGCGCAGAAGTGGCACCGAGCGTGGCTTTTCAATGGCGTTAGGCCGTTTTTGTGACTTAATGGATCCAGCCTGCCTTATTACCTGGGCCCAGCAAGGTGAGCGCGTGGATGCCGTGCTGCAGTTTGTACCTTGGGGTGCCTCATCGCTCTCTTTGGATGTAATGCGCCGATCCCCAGAGTCTGAGACCGGTGTGAATGAGTTGATGATCGCCCACACGGTCGCATTTGCAGTGGAGCGAAATTTTAAAGAGATCTCGCTTAACTTTGCCTCTTTTCGAAGTATCTTTGAGCGGGGTAAAAAATTAGGCGCCGGACCAATTACTAGGGTCAACCACAAAATCCTTCTCTTTCTCTCGAGATTTTTCCAAATGGAGTCGCTCTATCGTTTTAACTCTAAGTTTCAACCGGAGTGGAAGCCACGTTATATTATTTTTCCACGAGTTGGAAATCTTGTGAGAATCGGCTTTGCCGTTCTTAAAATCGAAGCTTTTTTACCAGATATCGGATCGTTCTTCCGGATAAGAAAAAAAACTATTTAAATATCTTTTAAAGTTAAAGTGGAATATTGCCGTGGATTCCGCGACGGTGGGGAGCATCGGCGATTGTCCGAGCTAGCGCACTTCGTGTTAACTCTGGTTGGATAATCTGATCTACTGCGCCAATCTCAACTGCTCTGGCAACTCCACCTGAAACTCTTTCAAGCTCGGCCGCTAACTCCAACTCCATCGCTTCACGCTGCTCAGCTGGGATATCGGCTAGCAGGCGGCGGTGAAGAACACGCACGGCCGCTACTGCGCCCATGACAGAGACCTCTGCATCGGGCCAAGCAAATACTCTCGTTGCACCGAGCGCCTTTGAGTTCATCGCAACGTAAGCACCGCCATATGCCCTTCGAGTAATTAAAGTAACCCGTGGAACAACGGCCTCACCAAAGGCGTGCAGCAACTTAGCCCCACGACGTACTGCACCCTCCCACTCCTGACCGGCGCCGGGAAGAAAGCCCTGAACATCTGCGATGACGATCAGCGGAATTCCAAATGCATCACACGTGCGAACAAAACGTGCCGCCTTTTCTCCGGCGGCGGCATCTAATACCCCTGCAAGGTATGCGGGGTTATTGGCAAGGACTCCAACTGTTGCGCCCCCTAATCGGCCGATTATTGTGGTCATATTTGGTGCCCACATCGACAGCAGTTCAATCGATTCGCCGCCTTTATCTAATATGGCATCGACTAATGGATGGACCGCGTAAGTTCTTACCGTTGATTCTGGTACAAACTGAGCGAGATTACTGTCCTCAACCAGTGGATTCATAAATCCTTGGTTAGCAAAGAGCGCGGTTAAGTCGCGGATTTTTTGAAATGCCTGCTCTTCGCTGTTGGCGATTACATGGGCCAGGCCGCTGTTTTTCTTATGCGCCTCAGGTCCACCAAGCAGAGCCATATCGATATCTTCACCCGTCACACTCTTCACAACGTCTGGACCGGTGACAAAGATTCGACCTTCAGGGGCGAGAACCACGACATCGGTTAACGCTGGTCCATAAGCCCCACCACCGGCCGTTGGACCAAGGACTAGGGAGAGCTGCGGGATTCGACCACTAGCCGAGATCATGGATTGAAAAACCTCACCAAATGCATCTAAGGATGCAACGCCATCGCTTAATCGAGCACCTCCCGAGTGCCACATTCCAATGACTGGAACTTGCGCACCCATTGCAGCTTTATACGCGGTGACAATTACCTTCGAACCTTCAACACCAAGTGCGCCACTTTTAATCGTTGCATCAGAGGCAAAGATTACGACCTTGTTTCCCTTTATCGAGGCGGTTGCGGCAACCATTCCACACTCAGTGCGTGGAATTAGGAATTCAAATTTTCCATCATCGACTAAGCGGGCTATACGCGTCTCGGGCTGACGAGATTCTTTCTCTGAGTTCAACAATTAAATACTCTTAAATACCAGAACAACGTTATGGCCACCAAAGCCGAAAGAGTCATTTAACGCTGCGATATCACCAGCGGGAAGGGCACGTGGTTTATCGCGAACAACATCAACTGTAACTGCCGGATCTAAATCATCGATATTAATCGTTGGTGGTGCTAAACGATCTTGAATGGCCTTGACTATAAATACCGATTCAATTGCGCCAGCACCGCCGAGTAAGTGGCCGGTCATAGACTTTGTAGCTGAGACGGCAACGTGATCGGCATCATCACCAAGGGCGGCCCGTAAAGCATGTGCCTCAGCAATATCTCCCGCCGGTGTTGAGGTGGCATGTGCATTTAAATGCACGATGTCCTTTGTACTCAAACCCGCATCGCGCAGCGCAAATTTAAGCGCTCGCTGAACTCCGGCACCATCTGGATCTGGGGCGGCGATGTGATATCCATCTGAGGTTAAACCTTGGCCAACAATTTCGCAGTAGATTTTAGCACCGCGCGCACGCGCATGCTCATACTCTTCCAGAACTAAGACGCCTCCACCTTCACCTAAGACAAAGCCATCTCGATTTAAATCATATGGACGCGAAGCCCGTGCCGGCTCATCGTTGCGCGTGGAAAGCGCCTTCATCGCCGCGAAGCCCGACATGGGCATTGGATGTATCGCCGCTTCAACACCACCGCTGACAACTACATCGGCGCGATTATTGCGAATCATCTCTAAGGCATATCCAATCGCCTCTGCACCCGATGCACATGCACTGACCGGAGTATGAACACCTGCCATCGCCGCCAGCTCTAAGCCAACATTTGCAGCCGGACCATTGGGCATCAACATTGGAACCGTGTGGGGGCTAACCAGCCGTGCCCCCTTTTCCCGCAAAATATCATACTGATCAAGCAGAGTTGTGACCCCACCGATACCCGATGCGATGACTACGCCTAGGCGCTCTTTATCCATCTCCGGTGCGCCGGCATCTTGCCATGCTTCACGGGAGGCGATGAGGGCGAACTGCTCTGATCTATCTAAACGACGCATTTCAACGCGGGCCATCTGTTCACTTGGCTCTACCGCTACTCGAGCTGCAAAGTGAACTGGAAGAGTTTGCACCCAATCTTCGGTGAGTAAGCGAACACCGCTCGTACCAGCCAAGAGCGCCGACCAGGTTGACGCTACATCGCAGCCAAGTGGCGTCGTCGCACCAACTCCGGTTACGACGACACGACGGGCAGACATAAAAATCCTCTACTAACTACTTAGCTGCATTGATAATGAAGTTAACGGCATCGCCTACGGTAACTAAATCGGTAACGGCCTCATCTGGGATCTTGACACCAAAACGCTCCTCGGCGGCGACAACAACTTCGACCATGCTTAAAGAGTCAACCTCTAAATCTTCAGTAAAGTTCTTATCCATCTCAATCGATGCCGCTGGAATTCCAGCTACTTCTTCAACGATCTCTTTTAATCCAGCGAGTACGTCAGCTTGTGCAAGTGCCATGTTTAGGTTTTCCATTCGGTAGAGAGTTCTTTACTGTGGACGATAGAGGGATATTCTCTCGGAAAAAGCGCTTACTTACGAGTACTGGGGCCATCGAGTGGTCAAACTCTCAAGCTTTGGGGGGTAGTTGAACGACTTGGGCGGCATATACAAGGCCGGCACCGTATCCAATCAAGAGCGCTAACGTGCCGTGCAGCTCGGGATTCTGCTCTAAAAGAATATCCATGGCCAGAGGGATCGACGCGGCAGAGGTATTTCCATTGAGGCGAATATCATCGGCAATGACAACGTGTGGGGGCAGATT
This sequence comes from Candidatus Planktophila sp., assembly GCA_040402335.1. Lineage (GTDB taxonomy): Bacteria > Actinomycetota > Actinomycetes > Nanopelagicales > Nanopelagicaceae > Planktophila. The sequence goes on along the minus strand of JBBAMX010000007.1, from coordinate 69,345 downwards.
AATCTCTTTTGCCATTGATTCGATGATGCGCATATTTGCTTGATGTGGAATAAATGCGCCAAGTTGATCGGCGCGTACACCTGCGGCCTCTAACGCCTTCACACCGATTTTACTAACGGCGAAAACCGCCCAACGATAAACCGCTTGACCTTGTTGTGAGATGTTAGGCCAACCAAGTTCGGCCACGCCTTTATCTGGGGAGTTTTTGAAATCGGTATATGCCGGATTTAAAATAATCGCATCACGTGAATCGGCATCTGATCCCCAAACGGTTGGGCCTATTCGTGCCTCGTCACTGGTGCTTATTACCACGGCCCCGGCACCATCGGCAAAGATAAAGGCCGTAGCCCGATCATCTGGATCGGTAAAGTCAGAGAGCTTTTCGACACCAACGACTAAAACATTTTTTGATGTTCCAGCTCGAACCAGATCGCTGGCCATTGCAACGCCATAAGTAAAACCGGCACATGCGGCACTAACATCAAAGGCGGCCGCCTTTGGATTTCCTAAAACATTGATCAACTCTGTCGCAGCACTCGGTGCTTGGAATGGATATGTAATTGTCGCCAGAATTAACGTATCAATATCCTGCATGGTTAGCTGTGCACGTTTGAGCGCCATCTCGCACGCCGCCTTTGCCATGGTGATCACGGTTTCATCGCTCGATGCAAAGCGACGGCTTTGGATTCCAGTGCGCTGTTGAATCCACTCATCGGTTGAGTCGATGCGAGCAACGATTTCGCTATTTGGCACAATTCGTTGTGGTCGATAGGAGCCGACGGCGAGAATCTGGCTATTGACCATCGGGGGCAGTTTTATACTCATGTATGCCTTTCCGCGAATTCATGTGCAGCATTTAAATCGGAGCGGCTCTTTAAAGCAAAAACTTCAATTTCTGGGTAGGCACGCTTTACCAAGCCAACCAGAGTTCCAGCCGGCGCCAACTCAATGACACCCGTTACTCCCATCGTATTCAAACTCGCCATACAGAGATCCCAGCGCACTGGATTAGCGATCTGCTCAACGATTCGCAGCAGAATGACATCGGCCGATTCGAGTAATCCGCCATCCTTATTTGAAATAAAAGCGGTAGTGCAATCCCGTCTTAATACCGTCGAAGCGAGAGCGGTAACTGGTGCGACCGCCTGCGACATATATGCGCTGTGAAAGGCCCCGGCAACGGCCAAGGCGCGGATGCGCGAACCTTGTGGAGGATTTTCACTCAACAATGCTAGAGCCGCTAAATCGCCGGCGGCGACAATCTGGCCACCCCCGTTTTCATTTGCAGCTATTAACCCCAACGCTAAAATCTTTGCCCGGACTTCATCTGGCTCCCCGCCGAGAACGGCAGACATTCCGGAAGGGTGTTGCGATGCAGCTTTAGCCATTTCAACGCCGCGTGCACGAACAAGGCGAAGTCCATCTACATCACTTATCGCCCCGCATAAGACAGCAGCGGTTAGCTCACCCACCGAGTGGCCAGCAACAACTGCATAACTCTTGATACCAAGAGCGCGAGCGGCCAACAACGATGTTGCAACGATAAGTGGCTGAGCCTTGGCTGTATCTTTAATTTCATCGGCATCGGCGCTTTGTCCAAGTTGTGCAAGATCTAAATCAATCTCTTGCGACCAGTTCTTGATGAGATCGTACGACGATGAATCTTCAAGCCAAGTGCGCAGCATTCCCGGGCTCTGTGATCCCTGGCCGGGTGCGATGAGTGCCAACATGATTACGAAATATTACTCGTTACTAGTAACTACTACCTAGTACGAGAGACGAGCCAGAGTTGTGCACTGTGTTGAGTAAGCATTATCTGAGCACCAGGGCTTGCAATCACAGGCTGATACGTTGCTATTTCATGGGCTGCATCAAAGATGCATCTGAAAGTTTCGCCCCATCGTGCATCAGGTAAGGTAAATTGAGTTGGCAGTGTTGCGGAGTTCATTAAAAGTAATAACCCACGCGAAGCATCGGCTTCGATGAGAATAGTTAAAGTTCGCTTCTCTTCATCGGCCCAGTTTTCATTGCTCATCTCAATGCCATCTAGTGAAAACCAGGCAACATCTTTTCGCTTGGTTCCTAAATCAACTCTTCCGGTAAAAAACTCAGATGCAGCATCGGTTAAATAAGTTTGTCGAATCTGAACTAAGGATTGGAGCGTCTGTAAAATATCCCTCGACTCTTCCTGCAACCCCCAAGGCAACGCCCAGCCACCATTAAAAGAGGCGGCGCTTTCAGAAGAAAAATCTGTCGGTAATGAGTAAGCATTATTGGAGCCAGCTTGAGATCTACTTACTTCATCACCCATATTGATCATCGGAATACCGGAGGAGAGAATTAAAGTTGCCAGCATGGATTTCTTTATTTGGTGTCGCAGCTTCATGACACTTGGCTCTGCACTTTCCCCTTCAACCCCAAGGTTCCATGATCGATTGGCATCACTTCCATCGGTGTTATCTTCGGCATTAGCCAAGTTATTTTTCATGTTATAGCTGACCAAGTCGTTGAGCGTGAAGCCATCATGGGCTGTAATGAAGTTAATTGATGCCGTTGGTCCTCGATAGTGGAATATCGAACTCGATCCACTAATACTGCTGGCAATATCTGATACACCTTCACCAAAGCCACGTTGAAGGTCGCCGAGCCAAAACTGCCGGACTGAGTCGCGATAGAGATCGTTCCATTCACGCCATGGATAGGGAAAATCACCGAGTGAGTATCGTTTCAAATCCCACGGCTCAGCGATCATCTTAAAGTTTCGCAGAACTGAGTCGGATTCGATAGCAGACATTAACGAGGAGTTATAGGCGCTATCACTTGTAAATAAAGCGGCGGCAAGATCAAAGCGGAAGCCATCGACACCAATAACCTCTATCCACCAACGTAGTGAATCGATGATGTGACGGACCGAGTGAGGGCTGCTTGCCGAAAAAGTATTTCCACAACCAGTGACATCGGTGTAATTTCCTTTTCCATCATGACGGTAGTAAGCCCTATTGTCGATTCCTTTATAGGACAAAGTTGGTCCACCAACTCCGCCTTCAGCGGTGTGGTTATATACAACATCTAAAATGACCTCGATCCCAGCGCAGTGAAGTTGATCAACGGCGCCTTGCAGTTCACCTATGGGATCATCGCCGGCTGAATATGCTCTATGGGGCGCCGAGAAGGCGATTGAGTTATAGCCCCAGTGATTTACTCGCCCTCGATTAAAAATCGCTGGCTCTGTCACTGATGCAGCTATAGGTAAGAGTTCAACTGCAGTTACACCTAAAGATTGTAAGTGAGCGATCGTGCTTGGATGGCCAAGAGCTTTGTAAGTTCCACGTTCACTTACATCAATTGCAGGGTTCTTAGCCGTTAATCCCTGAACATGGGCTTCATAGATGATTGTCTTAGCCCATGGCGTCATTGGGCGCTTAACTTCACGGGCTCGATTATCGGTAACCACCGAGTATGGAACATAACCGGCGCTATTTCGATCATCGCGCACCGTTAGATCTCCGGAGCCGCCTGCATCGATTGCAACATGTCCGTAAATTTGCGGAACATAAGACAGCGCCCCCGATAATAAGTGCGTGTAGGGGTCGATCAATAGTTTCGCTGCATTGAAGCGCACCCCATTATTAGGTGACCACGGGCCATAAATTCGATATCCGTAAAGTTGGCCGGCCCGCACACCTGCTAAGTAGCCGTGCCAGATTGGTCCATCTCTATGAGACATTGCAAATCGAGTTTCAAGAAGCGCCCCGTTGACATCGTTAAACAGGCACAACTCAACGGCATCGGCGGCATTTGACCAGATAGCGAAGTTTGTTCCACCCTCGGTAACGCTCGAGCCGAGAATTCGGGGATCTGCTGGAAGCACCTCATAATTCTGCCCTGTTGATACAGCAAAGCGCGAATTAAGAGATTCGAACTTCGGCCACCAGCGCAATCCCGGCTTCACGGTTATTGACGAATTCGGGGAAGTAGCTCTGTACTTGGAAATGTCGGTCACGTCCTGTGAGAATTTTTAGATATTCACTGAGTACAAGAAGCAGTGCACTAGGTAAGAGATCGACGCTGCGCTTTATAAACCATGGGGTTGCATGACGCATCATCCATAGGAATGTATCTTTACGTGCTCTCGAGATGATTGGTTCGATAGTCACGGGTGCGATATCCCAATGCGGTGAAAGTAGTTCGCGAAAATTTTGTGCAAGGATCTGGTGGCCAAACTTTGAAGGGTGCATACGATCTACGTGCCAGCGATTTCGCTCATAAATATCAGGGATGTCGCGAACGGCCAAGATATGAGCACCGAACTCGGCGCCTACCGCCCGTACAACTGCATTAACTGAATCCATACGACGATTAATTATGGTTCCTAAGGTTTTCGGTAACGGCGCAATCTGAGTTGGTTCATGTAGTTGCAGCAACATAATCTCAGAGCCGATCTCTCGTAAAGCTTTGAGTGTTTGACGTAGATTCCTTTGTAGCAAAAGCGGGTTGAAGCCATTCCTTAGCGCATCATTTCCGCCAACAATGACCGCGGTTAGGGTTGGCTCAAGTATTATTGCTTTTGGTAACTGATGTATTAAGACTTCACTGGACTGTGCCCCTGGTCGTGAGAGATTTGCATAAACAAGTGGTTGATTAAAGTGTTGAGCTAGATAAAATCCCCAACCTCTCAGTGCGCCATTCTTATCGGCATCACCTGTTCCGGCCGCTGCGCTATCGCCAAGAATTACAAAGGTAGCAACGGGGTTCATTGCACGTGCATCCGATCGATGTAATTCTCCGCTCGATCACTCACTCCATGTAGATCGAGCATGAGCGAGATGGTTGAGCTCCAGGGATAGTTCTGTGCTTGATCGTGACATTCCGCTCTTAAATTGTGATTTATTGTTCCGATGGCAAGCAGCTCTTGAATCGAATCGGCGAAGGATTTCGGGTCGTTATGGGCAATTGCGCCGACGGGTGATTGTGCATCAAGGAGCAAGAGTTCACCCACAGCGCTTGAGCCAGATGCCACGACCGGCGTACCAGAGGCCAGTGACTCAAGGGCGGCTAAGCAAAAAGTTTCGATGGGACCAGGTGCCAGTGAAATATCGGCCGAGGCCAAGATTTCGGCCAACCGCTCTCGATCTGCGATATAGCCAAGGAAAGTTACGGGTAGAGCTTTGGCCCGTTCACGAAGTTTTTTAAAAAGTGGGCCCATACCGATGAAAATTAGTCGAGCATCAACCCCTCGTTCGAGCAAGAGTTCAAGTGCTTCCAAAGATCGCGCAGGGTGTTTCTCACGAGACATCCGGCCACAGTGGACAAGTAAAACCTGCGCACCTTTAAGTAGCTCTAACCTTAAATCTTCATTGCGGTGCGCGGGGTTAAAGTTCTTAAGATCGACACCAAGTGGTATTTGAATAAGATTTTCAATTTTGATCTTTTCAAACTCTCGTGCTGCAAATTTCGTCGTCGCAATTACATAGTCAAAACGCGAAGCAAGTCGTCGATTATGCCAATCAATTAGTGTGGATATCGAGAATGGAAAGTAGTGTGCGGCTAAGCCGTATAGTGTTTCATGGCTAAAGACAACACTCCTGATTTTTCGATTGCGCGCCCACTCTCCAATGCCTGTCAAAGTGAAGCGATCTGAGACTTCCAGGACATCAGGTGCAAGCGTGATGATTAACCGCTTAATAAAACCGTTATTTCGGATTATTCGATACCCACCGCTGAAAGGAAGTTCAAAGGATGGAACCGTAATTCTGCGGCCATCAGGGGTATCTTCACAGAAGTAGCCACTTCCAGGGACTATATAAGTGAAAGCATGGCCATTGGCTATATATCCCGCACCAAGTTCATGTAACGTCGTACGGATCCCGCCAGATTTGGGGCCGTAAAAATTCGCAATGTGGAGAATCTTCATGCAACTCTCACATTTTTCATTGGCTGGGAGAGTTCGCTAATAACTTCGTGATAGTGATTTATAAGTTGTCTATGTGCAAGCGGCCAGGTGCGCTCAATGACCGATTCACGTGCTCTGATGTGCATCAAATCTGACGTTGGATTATTGAGAATTTTGCTAACACAATTACTTAATTCTTGACTATTTTCGGTGTCAATTAAGTACCCGGTCCAACCATGCATCACCAGATCGGTTGGGCCACCATAATTTGGCGCAACGACCGGAACACCAGATGCCAGAGCTTCTTGGATGCTTTGACAAAAAGTCTCATGTTTTCCCGTATGAACGAAGATATCTAGCGATGCGTAATATCGAGCTAAGTTCTCACCGCTCTGATATCCCACAAAGCGAGCGTTGATAAGTATGCGCTCTAACTTAGTTCGAGCTGGGCCATCTCCGACAATTACTAATTGAATATCATCACGTTGATCTAGAATATAGAGATCATCGACACGTTTTTCATTTGCTAATCGCCCTACGTATCCAATTATTTTTCGATCACTTCGTTCTCCAAGCAGTTCACTTCTAAGGGCGTAATCACGTTTGGACGGGTTGAACTTATTGCCATCGACACCACGCTGCCATAAGTGAACATTTGGAACACCAGATTTTTCAAGATCTAAACAAGACCATTTAGAGGGCGCCAGAGTCCGATTTGTTTGTGAGTGTATTTTTGCAACCCATTTTTTGAGCCCACTATGCGCAATGCTCATTCCGTAGTGTCGGGCAAAGCCCGCGATATCGGTTTGATAGACCGATAGTGTTGGAATCTCTAGCCGCTGCGCAATCTTTGTAACGAAGTTTCCTAAAAAAATTGGTGATGCCAAATGGATGACATCTGGTGCAAAGCCATCGATGAGCGGCTCCAATGCTCGCTGCGGGAAAGCCAAGGGCAGCAACCCCTTCATCTCAAGACTAGGAACCCGCTTCACGCGAAAGCCGGCATACTCACTTGGAGCCTGGCCACTCTCGGGGGCAATGACTAACGCATCATGGCCATCGCGCGCAAAGCCCTCCAAGGTTCTAAGGACCGAGTTGGTTACTCCATTTATCTGTGGCAAAAAGGATTCAGTTACGAGGGCGATTCGAAGCACCATGGAGATGATGGTGGGTCCCGGAGAGACATGTAAGCCAACTACGAGGTTACGTGTCGGCGAAGTCGAAGTGAAATCCACTACTTCGATTAGAGATTATCTATACTCACCAGTAACATATGAAGTATGAAGATTGCAGTCTGCATAAAGCAGGTCCCAGACTCTTGGGCAGAGAAGAAAATGGTGAACGGGCTACTTGATAGGGTCAATGTCGACGCCGTTTTAAATGATCTTGATGAATACGCCATTGAAGAGGCGCTTAGAGTCGCCGAGGCGCATGGTGGAAATGATGAGGGGGGAGCCAACTCAATCACGCTAATTTCAATGGGCCCCGATCGCGCCAGTGAGGCGATAAGAAAAGCCCTTTCAATGGGTGCAAACTCTGCAATTTTAATTAGTGACCTCACATTAGTTGGCGCCGATGCTCTGGCAACATCAAAGGTTTTAGCCAGTGTGATTGCGCGGGAGAGTTTCGATTTAATTATCTGTGGAACCGAATCAACTGATGCACGCATGAGCGTTATACCAGCGATGATTGCCGAGCGGTTAGGTTGTGCTCAACTCACATTCGCATCGGCCGTCTCGGTGGATCCAACTTCTAAAAAGGTGAGTATCACCCGCATGAGTGAAGCCGGTGTTGAAGAGATGTCTGGGGAACTTCCAGCTGTAGTCTCAGTAGTTGAAAAAATCAATGAGCCGCGTTATCCATCTTTTAAAGGAATAATGGCGGCTAAGAAAAAAACTATTCACAGCGTAGATTTAGCAACATTAGGTATATCTATTGAAAGCGCATATTCAACGGTAATCGATGCGATACCTCGGCCGCCACGTGCTGGCGGAGTAAGAGTCACCGATGACGGTAATGGTGGGGATCTCTTAGTGGCATTTCTAGCTGAGAAAAAGTTGATATGAGTACCGTAATTATTCTCGCCGACCTTCTTGGATCCAAACTCACAAAGACTACGGCCGAGTTGGCCACGGTGGCTGCGCGAATCGGTGAAGTAACAGTGGTACTACTTGCACCGACAGGTCAGGGTTTAGCTCTGGCCGAATCACTGAACTATGAAGCAGTCACAAATCTTCTCGTCGTCGAAACCGATTCGGTAGCCACGCATGGTGTTGCCGCTGCCGCCGATATTTTGAGTCAGATAGTTGATTTAAAAAAACCGGTAGCTGTTTTAATCGCCTCGCATGCATTTGGTAAAGAAGTAGCTGGCAGACTGGCAGTTAAAACCAGCTCTGGAGTAATCACCGATGCCGTTGATGTAAGCAGCGATTTAATCGCTACCCAACTCGTTTTCGGTGGTTCGACAACGGTGAGCTCTAAAATTTCACAGGGATGCGCGATTATTACGCTTCGCCCTAACTCAATTACCGCCGATTTAACCCAAGGAAAACCTTCGATCGAGCTTCTCTCATTTGAAATCACGGCAGTTTCTAAAAAAACAGTGATCACTTCGGCGCAACCACCCGTAAGGGGCGGACGCCCTGAACTTACCGAGGCCGATATCGTCGTGTCGGGCGGCCGGGGAACAAATGGAGATTTCGCACCGGTTGAAGCCTTCGCCGACTCGCTAGGCGCAGCTGTTGGTGCCTCGCGCGCGGCGACCGATGCCGGTTGGTACCCGCACTCGCATCAAGTCGGTCAGACGGGAAAAACGGTGAGCCCACAGCTCTATGTCGCCTGCGGAATATCAGGTGCGATACAACATCGCGCAGGTATGCAAACAAGTAAGGCGATAATCGTCATTAATAAAGATCCCGAGGCGCCAATCTTTGAGATAGCCGACTTTGGTGTTATTGGCGATCTCTTTGACGTGCTCCCCAAGGCTACGCAGGGTGTCACTGCACTCAAGTCCTAGGATTAACCCATGCCATCGATCTACCTCGACCATGCTGCGACAACGCCGATGATTGAGCGCGCCCTGATTGAGATGACAGCCCAGTTAGGCGCTCTTGGCAATCCCTCAAGCCTGCATACTCATGGGCGGGCAACACGGAAAAAATTAGAGGATGCACGTGAGCTCTTAGCCCAAGCCGTTGGATGTTTACCCAGTGAAATAATATTTACGGCCTCTGGAACTGAGGCAAATAATATTGCGCTAAAAGGTCTTTACTGGGCGGGCAGCGATAAAGGGAAAAAAATAGTTGTAATTTCAGCGATTGAACACCATGCGATAGTTGATCCCGCTCACTGGCTTGCGATTCACGAGGGAGCAGAAGTAATCGAGCTACCCGTCGATCGCGATGGAGTTATTGAGCTAGCTTCACTTAAAGAGCTTGTTAGCTTGCGCGGAGACGAGATTGCAGTCATTTCAATAATGCACTCAAATAATGAAACCGGTGTCATCCAACCCATCAGAGAGATTGTTGAAATAGCAGGTGATATCCCGGTTCACACCGATGCCGTCCAAAGCTTTAAGAAAGTTCCACTCTCTTTTGCACAGTTAGGCGTAATAGCAATGTCGCTTAGTGCCCATAAAATCGGAGGACCCCTCGGAACGGGTGCACTAGTTTTAAAGCGTGCAGTTGAGATTCCATCGCTTTTACATGGAGGTGGTCAAGAGCGCGAAATTCGCAGTGGGACACTTAATATGCCAAGCATCGTGGCCTTTGCTACTGCGGCAGCAAGTGATCTTTATAAAAGTGATCTTGTCATAGAGCTGCGCGATCGTTTTATCGCTCATTTACAAAAAATAATTCCTGACGTTCGCATTAACGGAGTTGCCGCGCAGCGGTTACCTGGAATCGTCAATGCTACTTTCCCAGGAACGCAGAGTGACACACTCTTGCTACTCATGGACGCGCAGCAGATTTCATGTTCAACCGGATCGGCTTGTAGTGCTGGAGTACACGAAGCAAGTCATGTACTGCTTGCAATGGGTCACAGTGAAGTAACGGCCCAGTCTTCACTCCGCTTTTCATTTGGCACCACAAGTACAATCCAAGACTGCGATCATGTTTTATCGGTACTTCCAGATGTGGTCGCCCGAGCACGAGCGGCAAACTTCTCATGAAATTAATTGCAGCTATGAGTGGGGGTGTGGATTCGGCAGTTGCAGCCGCACGCGCCGTGGATGCCGGGCATGAAGTTATCGGAGTGCACTTGGCGCTTTCAGCTAATCCTCAGAAGTATCGATCGGGTGCTCGTGGATGTTGCACAATTGAAGACTCACACGATGCCAGGCGTGCAGCCGATGTAATTGGTATCCCCTTTTACATCTGGGATATGGCTGAAGAGTTTCATGATGGTGTCGTTGAGGATTTCTTAGCTGAATATGCGGCAGGTCGTACGCCGAACCCATGTCTGCGTTGTAATGAAAAGATAAAATTTGCCGCCGTGCTAGATCGCGCACGCGCGATGGGTTTTGATGGGGTTGTTACGGGGCACTATGCACGAACCGAGATTGGTGAAAATGGAAAGACGCTACATCGAGCAGTGGATCACTTAAAAGATCAGTCCTATGTTCTCTCTGTGCTTACCACCGAACAGATTGCCGGTGCGATTTTTCCACTGGGGGATACGACAAAAGTCGATATTCGGAAAGAGGCGTTATCCCGGGGTCTGGCCGTTGCACAAAAGCCTGATAGCCATGACATCTGCTTCGTCCCATCTGGAGATAATGCCGGCTGGTTACGCGATCGCTTAGGTAGTGATGTGGGAGCCATTGTCGATCAAAGTGGAGCCAAGATTGGTGAACATAAAGGGGCTTACACCTACACAATCGGTCAACGAAAAGGTCTGGGCCTTACGATTGCGACCCCTGATGGCTCAGCGCGATATGTTTTAAAGATTGAGCCTGTGACAAATACGGTTGTTGTTGGATCGCGAGCGGATCTGGCAATAACCGTAATGCGCGGTGAGCGACCTGTGTGGTGCGGGCCAGCAATGGGACCGGCTCCCGAAATCGGCCTTGTTCAAATTCGAGCGCATGGTGAAGCACTTGGCTGTACTTATTTTCTTGAAAATGGATTACTTGTTGCAGTTTTAGATGCGCCACTTTTGGGACTTGCCACCGGGCAAGCGATGGTTATTTATAATGGAGATCGAGTCGTTGGATCGGCGACGATCTGCGAGACCGAATAAATGAGTAAAAAAGCCAGTGATCGTATAATTTATCTAATTAGTCAGATTCGTGACCACCAGTTTAAATACCATGTCTTAGATGCACCTTTGATTTCAGATGCCGAGTTCGATGCCTTACTGCGCGAGCTAAGCAAGCTTGAAGTTCAATACCCGAATCTGCGTGATGCTCATTCGCCAACACTTGGAATTGGTGGGGGTTTTGCGACGGTCTTTACCCAGGCAAATCACATTGAGAAGATGATGAGCCTGGATAATGTATTTGACTTAGCCGAGTTGGCAAATTGGTTTGATCGGATTGAAAAAGAAGTCGCAAGCCCGAGATACTTGTGTGAACTCAAAGTCGATGGTCTTGCTATTAATTTAACTTATAAAAATGGTCAACTGGTCCGTGGCTTAACCCGTGGCAACGGTACGACGGGTGAAGATGTTACTCTCAACGTTAAGACAATTCGAAACCTCACGCATAGATTAGTTGGAGCAGATATCCCAACTCTGATTGAAATTCGAGGAGAGGTATTTTTTCCACTTCGCGCCTTTAACGAACTCAATGAGGCTCTGGAAGAGTTGGGCAGGCCTCCCTTTGCAAATCCCCGTAACGCCGCAGCCGGCTCATTGCGCCAAAAGGATCCGCGAATTACCGCACAGCGACCATTATCGGTAGTCGTTCATGGCGTTGGGGCACGTGAGGAGATTGATTTTGATTCACAGAGTGCCGCATATGAGCTTTTAAAAGGCTTTGGCCTGCCAACGAGTAATCGTTTTACCGTGTGTACAACTCGTTCTGAGGTTGAGGCTTATATTGCGCATTACGAAGCGCATCGTCACGATATCGAACATGAGATTGATGGAGTCGTGATCAAGGTCGATTCAATCGCCGATCAGCTCTCATTGGGGTTTACCTCTCGCGCACCGAAATGGGCGATTGCATTTAAATATCCGCCGGAAGAAGTTACAACACAGCTTCTCGATATTAAAGTCAGCATTGGTCGAACTGGCCGCGTTACTCCCTTTGCATTTATGGCGCCAGTAAAAGTCGCAGGCTCTACCGTTACAAGGGCTACTCTGCATAACGCGGCCGAAATTGTGCGCAAAGGGGTTTTAATCGGGGATGTAGTGGTAATTCGCAAGGCAGGGGATGTAATCCCTGAGGTCTTGGCGCCAGTCATTGCCCGCCGGCGCGGTGAGGAAACCGCCTTTGTGATGCCAACGCACTGTCCTGAATGTGGCACATTTCTTCGGGCGATGTCAGAGGGCGATATCGATATCCGCTGCCCCAATGCGCAGAGCTGTCCTGCACAGTTACGTGAGCGAATTTATTACATTGGATCACGTGCAGCACTCGATATCGATGTCTTAGGCTATGAAGCCGCGGCCGCTCTGCTTGAAGCAGGAATCATCGCCGATGAATCTGGGCTCTTTGATTTAACGAAAGAAAAACTGAGTAGCTGTGAGTTTTTCATGAAAAAAGATGGAACTTCAGGAAAAAATATGGAGTCGCTATTAGCCGCTATTGAGAAGGCTAAGAGTTCGCCCTTATGGCGGATCTTAGTTGCACTTTCAATTCGCCATGTTGGACCAACTGCGGCGCAGGCACTTGCAAATGCATGCACATCGATCGAAAAGATTTCCCGTTCTTCCCCCGTTGAGTTAGCCCAGATTGAAGGAGTGGGTTCAACTATCGCCGACTCCATCATCGAATGGTTTAGCATCCCTTGGCATCAAGAGATCGTTACTCGATGGGGCGCAGCAGGTGTGCGGCTGGAGCAAGAGCAGGTTATTCAACTGCCACAGACTCTGGCCGGTTTGATTTTTGTAGTCACAGGTGGCCTTGAGAAGTTTACGCGAGACTCCATCGTCGAAACTATTGCGGCGCATGGAGGTAAGGCCGCATCGGCCGTCTCGGCTAAGACAGACTTTCTATTGGCTGGAAGTGATCCTGGCTCGAAGTTGGCGAAAGCGGCACAAATCGGGATACCGATTATCGATGAGGCGCAATTTAAAGAGTTGTTAGCCGATGGCATAGTAGGATTTATAACATGATCTTCCTAGCCGTTGAAACCGTTCACGAACTTCCTATGCCGGCATATGTTTTTGGCCTGATTACTTTTGGCATCCTCTCTCTGTTTCTATATTTAGTTCTTCGTTTAGACCGGGATTAATTTGTCCCGAGTTGGAATTTACGGCGGAACATTTGATCCGATCCACAACGGTCATTTAAAGGTAATCACTCAACTCATTGAGAAGAAGATCATCGATCGCTTACTTGTTATTCCTGCAGGCCAGCCCCTATTACGTGAAAATAGCCCGATCGCATCACCAGCTGCCCGCCGCACGATGTGTGAATTAGCAGTCTCAACGCTGCCGAAAGAGATCGCAGCCCACGTTGAGATAAATCCAATTGAAATTCTACGAGAAGGACCAAGTTATGCCATCGACACCGTCGAAGCTGTGAAAGCAGCGTATGCGGGCGATGAGATATTTCTCATTATGGGCGCCGATGCTTACTCAAAGATAGACCAGTGGCATCGCGCCGATGATCTGCATCGATTGGCCTCGATAATCTGCATCAATCGCCCAGGATTTGCCAAACATGGCATTGATATCGCCGCCTTGGACGTTTCGGCCACGTCAATTCGTGCGGGATTGAGCACACAACTGCCGGAAGTAGTCGCGGCATTTATAGGCGAGAATAGGCTCTATGACAATTAGCGCACGCACCCTAGAAATTACCCAAGTTGCCGCCGCAGCGGTGATCGAAAAAATCGGCACGGATTTAGTTGCAATCGATCTATCGGATCAGTTGGTGCTTAGTGAAGTATTTTTAATTGCGACGGGACAAAATGTTGCCCAGGTTGATGCGATCGCCGATGAGGTCGAGCGTCAATTGACGGCGATTGGAGAAAAACCGGCACGGCGTGAAAAGGGCGCCGAATGGATTCTCTTGGACTACTCAGATTTAGTTGTTCATATTCAAAGTACTGATCTGCGAAAGTACTACATGCTTGATCGCTTGTGGAACGACTGTCCAATTATTGAGTTAGATGCCGTGAAAGCCGCTGCGGTTCATGGCAGGTAATCGCGTACTTTTATGGCGGCATGGCCAAACTGACTGGAATGTAATTAATAGATTTCAGGGCCACTCAGATATTCCACTCAATGACGTTGGCCGATTCCAAGCCCAGCGTTCTGCTCAAATATTAGCCGGGATGAATCCAACGGCAATCATTTCAAGTGATTTAGGACGAGCTCGCGAAACGGCCCAAGCTCTTGCAAATCTCGTTGGCCTGCCTGTCACCACAGATGAAAGATTAAGAGAGACAAATGGTGGTTTGTGGGAGGGAAAGACGGGGGTTGAAAATAGAGCCGATGATTTCCAAAATTTTATACGCTGGATTGATGGAGATGATAGTCCCGCAGGCACAACTGGTGAAAAACGTAGCGAAGTTGCAACCCGTGCCGTTGATATTATTAAAAAGACGCTTGATGGAAAGAGTGATCAATTATTAATCGTTGCAACACACGGTGGCACGGCGCGATGTGTGCTCGGCTCGCTATTGCAACTTCCCCTTTCACATTGGGGCGTCATAGGCGGACTTTCAAACGCATCCTGGTCAATCCTTGAACGCAATCCACGACAATGGAATCTGATCGAACATAATGCAGGCTCGATTCCAGAGCCGGTATATGGTGAGGAAAGCGGCGCTACCTCCCCTTAATTCATGCGATAGGGTTCACTCTTCTCAAGCAATTGGGGCTGTGGCGCAGCTGGTAGCGCACCTGCATGGCATGCAGGGGGTCAGGGGTTCAAATCCCCTCAGCTCCACACTTTATGTTGTAGGTTTTAATTTGACGCGGCTATTCAGGTAAAGGAGCGATAGTGGTCAAGTTAGCGAGCCTGCCCGATAACTGGAGCGCCTTGGATATCCCAGATCTGGGCGGTAAGCGGATTTTAATTACGGGCGCCACCTCAGGTATCGGGTTAGCTGCGGCCACTGAACTTGCTCGGCGTAATGCACACGTAATTATTACCGCTCGCTCGGTAGAAAAGGCCGCCGCTGCCCTCGAAAAAATTGGCGGTAGTTCAGTCCAGAGCCTTGTCATGGATTTGACCGATCTGGGGAGTGTAAGAAAAGCTGCGGCCACAATTAATTCGCCTTTGGATGTTGTCATTCTTAACGCAGGTGTCATGGCAACACCGTTTGCTAAAACAAGCGATGGCTTTGAGCTCCAAATGGGAACCAATCACTTAGGCCATTTTGCCTTTGCGGGTCTAATTAAAAATTACATTAAAGAGCGCCTAGTTGTGGTCTCTTCCTTCGCCCACAAGTTGGGTAGTTTTGGTGATGGCACGCTGGATAAAATCAGAGAGATCTCTTTAGGAACGGGCAAGTATCAAAAATGGCAGGCATACGGAGCCAGCAAGTTAGCTAATCTTCTATTTGTTGAAGAGATCGAACGGTTGCGAACTCAAAATAACTGGTCATTTATTCCCATTGCCGTTCATCCAGGGTATGCAGATACAAATTTGCAAGCAGTAGGTGCTCAACTACGGGGAAAACCCATGGAAGAAAAAGTAACTAAGTTTTTAAATAAAGTTCTCGCTCAACCGGCTAGCCAAGGCGCCTTACCGACGCTTGCAGCAACTGTTTTTCCAGATATCGCTGGTGGAAGTTTTATTGGACCCAATGGCTTTATGCAGATGCGGGGTTTTCCGCAGCTGACTCGTGCCAAAGCCGATGCCTATGATCCACGCCTTGCCAAAAATCTTTGGCAAGTAAGCCAGGAGCTCACCGACATTCGTTGGGCACCATGATTCACGAGGCTTACGACTTCGCATATGTGCAGGAAAAATGGCTTCCGATTTGGGATGCTTTACAGCCATTTAAATCGGGTCGAACAGATGATGTCCGCCCCAAGAAATACGTCTTGGATATGTTTCCATACCCTTCGGGTGATCTACATATGGGCCATGCCGAGGCCTATGCACTCGGCGATGTAATAGCCAGATACTGGATTCAAAAGGGATTTAACGTCATGCACCCGATAGGTTGGGATGCATTTGGATTGCCGGCCGAAAACGCCGCAATCAAACGCAATGAAGATCCAAAAATCTGGACCTATGAAAATATCGCAGTACAAAAAGCCTCAATGCGCCGCTTTGCATGTTCATTTGACTGGGATCGCGTCTTTAATACCTGCGACCCTGAGTACTACAAATGGAACCAGTGGCTTTTCTTACAACTCCACGAACGTGGACTTGCATATCGTAAAGACTCAGCGGTTAATTGGTGTCCAAGTTGTCAAACAGTCTTAGCTAATGAACAGGTCGTAGCTGGCCTTTGCGAGCGATGTGACACTGCGGTCACCAAGAAAAAACTCAACCAGTGGTATTTTAAAATTACCGATTATGCCGATCGATTACTCGATGACATGGTGCAACTTGAAGGTAAGTGGCCGGAAAAAGTCCTGATGATGCAGCGTAATTGGATCGGTCGTTCAACCGGGGCAAATGTCTCATTTCATATTGAAGATCGTGTTGAGCCAATCACGGTGTACACAACGCGTCCCGATACTTTATACGGTGCAACATTTATGGTCGTTGCCGCCGATAGCGAATTAGCGGCCGAACTCGCCGTTGGCTCTGGTGTTGAAGCAGAGTTCTTGACATATCTTGAAAAAATAAAGGCCGATAGCGATATCGACCGACTTGCAACCGATCGCCCCAAAACCGGCGTTTTTCTTAACCGCTTTGCCATTAACCCGGTGAACGGCGCAAGAGTTCAAATTTGGGCGAGTGACTATGTTTTAGCGCACTATGGCACAGGGGCAATCATGGCCGTGCCCGCCCATGATCAGCGAGATTTGGATTTTGCTCGCGCGATGAACTTACCTGTAACAGTTGTTGTAGATACAGGTGAAGAGGATCCAAACTCTACGGGAGTGGCAACGGTCGGTGAAGGCGTATCGATTAACTCTGGCTCACTAAATGGCCTCAATCGCAGCGATGCAATCACCGCAATTAATCTCCAGCTTGAGAGCGAAGGAAAAGGCGTACCAGCTCGCAACTATCGATTACGTGACTGGTTAGTCTCTCGCCAACGTTATTGGGGAACTCCGATTCCAATTATTCACTGTCAATCATGCGGTGAGGTTCCAGTTCCGCTAGATCAACTGCCGTTGAGACTTCCCAGTGCAGAGGGTTTAGATTTAAAGCCCAAGGGGGTATCTCCATTAGGGGCGGCCACCCAGTGGCTCAACGTCGACTGTCCCCGTTGTGGCGCAGCTGCCAAGCGTGATACCGACACCATGGATACCTTTGTTGATTCATCGTGGTACTACCTTCGCTATCCATCATCGACAAACCATAATGAGCCGTTTTCAAAACAAGATATGCAGACGTGGCTTCCAGTTGATCAATATGTTGGTGGCGTTACTCATGCAATCCTGCACCTCTTATATAGCCGATTTTTCACAAAGGTTCTTAACGATATGGGAATGCTGGAGTTCAATGAGCCGTTCACTCGGCTTTTAAATCAAGGCATGGTTGTTATGGATGGTTCGGCAATGTCGAAGAGTCGTGGAAACTTAGTCCGCTTATCCGATGAACTTGAGCATCACGGCGTCGATGCCATCCGTCTCTCAATGGTCTTTGCCGGACCACCCGAAGATGACGTGGACTGGTCAGATGTCTCACCATCTGGATCGGTCAAATTTTTATCTCGCGCCTGGCGCTTATCGGGTGATGTGACAAGTGACATTGGGATTGATTTTGCAGATGGCGACGTTCCTCTCCGTAAAGCAACCCACAGAGCACTACATGACGCCGACTTTGCCGTCGAATCATTTCGATTTAATGTCGCTATCGCCCGAGTCATGGAGCTAGTAAACGTCACGCGCAAAGCGATTGATACCGGCTGTGGACCGGCCGATGCCGCCGTGCGCGAAGCCGTCGAAGCCATTGCAATTATGTTGTCCTTAGTCGCTCCCTTTACTGCCGAAGAGATGTGGGAGAGATTGGGTCATAAGCCAGGTGTTGCACTTGCCGGCTGGCCGATAGTAAATGAAAAACTTCTAGTTGCCGATGCGGTAACGGCCGTTGTCCAAATTAACGGCAAGATAAAAGATCGTTTAGAAGTTTCACCAACTATTACAGATGCCGAGCTCGAAGCCAACGCCCTCTCACTGCCCTCAATTATTGAAGCGCTCGTTGGCGTTAAAATCATAAAGGTAGTCACACGTGCTCCAAAGATAGTAAATATCGTTATCAACAGTTAAACCCCACTAGTCCTTGGTTAAACCAGGACCAAGGTTGAATCAGATGCATGGATTACTTTAAGGAACTGCGCGAAAGCCTTAGCAGCTGGTGGTATGAACTCCACTATTCAACAACTCAAAAACGAGCGTTATTAACGCTTGCTGTGCTCATACTTATTTTTTCCTCTTTGATTGTTATGCGAGGCAACTCTCATGAAAACCCTGCACCACCCATTGTTGCCGTTGAAATAGCTGCGCCTGAGATTTTAATCGATGTAACCGGCGCCGTTAACAAACCCGGAGTTTACAAGCTAGCGGCAAGTTCAAGAGTCATAGATGCAATCAAGGCTGCGGGTGATAGCGCTCCGGGTGCTGACTTAAGCAGTATTAATCTAGCTCGGGTCTTAGCAGATGGCGAACAGATTTATGTAGATGCGAGTATTACAAATATTGCCAACACCTCCAATACACGTCTTCCTAAAGCCAAAAGGAGCGGCCCGCTCAATATAAATCGTGCAACGCTGGCACAGTTTGACTCACTCGATGGGGTCGGCCCAGTAATCGCAAAGCGAATAGTGGAATATCGCAAAGCTAATGGTCCTTTTTTAACTATCGATGATTTACAGAAAGTAAGTGGGATCGGGGCAGCAAAATTCGCAACGATAAAGAACAAAGTTCGGGTTTAGCCGACTATCGAGCCATCGCTCTTGGTGGAGCTATCTGGCTTGGAGCACTTCTTCAAAGCGCGATGGCTCCTTGGCGCATAAGCGTTGCCGCCTTGCTCATAACATCTCTTTCGCTTCTGCGACGAAAGCTTCGCTTGAGCGTTTTAATCACGGCCTTACTACTTGGCTCGACGCTCATGTCTCTTCGTGAGGCCGCTCTGCAAAGTTCACAGATCACTGAGTTGTTCGGTCAAAGCGCGATTATCACTGCGCAAGTTGTTACCGATCCAACTAAGACTTCGACCGGTAACTTTAGTTTCATCGCTCGCGCAATTCATTTAGAGGCAGACCATGCTGCATTTACGTTAAGGATTCCAGTGCGTGTGATCTCATCCCGTGACGACGTTCTCAAACTTTTACCGGGCCAGAGCTTTAGCGCGAAGGCACGAATCATCGCCAGCAAAGAGGGCCGTGTCGCGGCCCTGGTTCTCATCAAAAACCATATAACTATCGAGAGTGGGCCATCTCGCTGGGCCCGATCATTAGCCAGTATTAGATATGGATTGCGCAACGCCTCGGGCGATGGAGATTCTGGGGCTCTGATTCCTGGCATGGTCTTAGGCGATACCTCTAAGCAAAGTGACGCGTTTAAAACTGCGATGAAACGCTCGGGACTTACGCACTTAGTAGCCGTTAGTGGCGCAAACTTTGCCATCGTTTCTAGCTTTGTGCTCTGGTGCATGCAGTTTCTCTTCACTCGCATGAAGCTCCGGCTAAGTGCGACGTCGATCGCGCTACTCTGTTTTATCGCCCTAGTACGCCCATCACCATCGGTTTTGCGGGCTGCGGCGATGGCGGCGGTATTACTGATAGCTCAAGCAAGTCATAGGGGCCGAGACTCATTGCCGGCGCTTGGCTTTGCGATCGGCGCGGTAGTTGTTGGTGATCCTTGGCAGGCGCGCGATGCGGGCTTTGCTCTCTCCGTTTTTGCAACAGCAGGGCTACTGTTATTTGCACCGATAACCATCGAAAAACTCTCGCGATTTATGCCAGAAAAACTCGCGCAAGCTCTTGCACCTCCTATCGCTGCGATTGTCTTCTGTTCTCCAATTCTCGTAGCACTCTCGGGCTATCTCTCCCCGATAAGCATTGTTGCTAATCTCTTAGCTGCCCCGGCCGTTGCCGTGATTACAATCTTGGGCTTTTTGGCAGCGTTGATCTCACCCTTTGCCCCTTTTATTACTCACATTTTGATTTGGATAATTAGATTTCCAGCCGGCTTTATCGCCGGTGTTGCTCACTGGGCTGCGCAGTTTCCAGTTCTCTCACTTAGTACAGGTAAATCCGGTTTCTTAATCGTTGCATTCGCAACTCTGGTCATCTGGCTTTTTAGAAAAAAACTCAAAATTATCTCGGTGGCTTTTTTAATTCTGATTGTTGCAATGACTTGGTTACAACGTTGGCCGGCTGGTGATTGGCAAGTTGCAAACTGCGATGTTGGGCAGGGTGATGCATTAGTTCTCAATCTTGGTCACCATCGTGGACTAGTTATAGATGTTGGACCAGATCCGATTTTAGTTGATCGCTGCTTAAAAGCTTTAGGTATTTCTGAGATTCCGCTTTTGATCCTCTCGCATTTCCATGCCGATCATGTGGGTGGATTAAGTGGTGCGATAAAAAATCGCAGAGTCACACAGGTTTGGGTTAGCGGCAATGCGCAGCCGATTCTGGAGAGCGCCCGCGTTCAAAGCCTGTTGCAAGGCGTCGCCATAGCGTTGCCCCAGCGTGGCTATATCGCCGAAGTAGCCCAGCTAAGAATCAAAGTTCTATGGCCAGCCATTGGTAAACAAAGTTTTGCCTCAATGCCAGGTGATGGCTCGGCAGTTAATAACTCCAGTATCGCTGCGCTAATTTACTCACCTGACTTTACTTTATTTGCCGGGGGAGATATCGAACCACCGGTGCAACATGAAATTCTTAAAGATGTCATGGCCGTCGATATCTACAAAGTCTCTCATCATGGCTCTAGGTATCAAGATGGTGGGTTCATGGCCGCGCTTTCACCGCAGGTAGCCCTCATCAGCGTGGGTGCTAAGAACAGTTACGGCCATCCAGCACCGCAGACCCTAGAGGCGTTGACTAGACTTGGGGCGAAGGTTTTTCGAAGCGATCTAGATGGGGCGATTTCTCTGACGGCAAAGGCGCATCATTTGGTGGTTTCAACCAGTAAGGCCCGGTTTAATCTCTTTCGATGGGGGTAGCGATATGAAGGCCTTCTATCTCATTCTTGGATCAGAGGGAGCGTTGCGCGATCGGGCATTGAATAAACTTCTCGTAGAGTTAAAAGAGTTTAACTGTGAAATAACGGCGTTATTTTCCGGCGAAACTATAGTCGGCGATATCGCCGATGCTCTTGCGCCATCTTTATTCGCTGAACGTCGGGCGTTAATTCTCAGAGATTTAGAGGATTTACCCGAAGACAACCGAGAAGAGATAACTCGATATTTAAATAGCCCCGATGAAACCATGACGGTCGTTTTTCTTCATAAGGGTGGGGTAAAAGGAAAGGCGTTACTTGATGCGATTAAGAAAGTTAAGCCAGAGATCATTCTCTGTGAGCCTTTAAAGAAAGAGGCTGAGAAAGAGGGCTTTGTTAAAGAGCTCTTTTTAGATATTGGACGCAAAGCAACTTCCGGGGCCGTCAGTGCATTAGTTGGCGCACTCGGTAGTGACATGCGCGAACTTCAAGCCGCCGTTTCACAGATTGCAGCCGACGCACCCGCTGGAGTAATCGATGAGGTAATGATCGACAATTTTCATCAAGGCCGAATGGAGACGACAGGCTTTGACGTAGCCGATGCAACTTTGAATGGAGATTCATCGGTGGCGTTGATCGCACTACGAAGCGCACTTGAGACCGGCACCGATCCGGTGATGATTACCAGTGCGATAGCTTCGGCGCTTCGAGGCATGGCAAAGGTAAGTGGTGTTAATCGTGGAGTGAAATCCTTTGAGTTGGCGGCGCAGTTAGGAATGGCGCCTTGGGCTATCGATAAGGCCCGCCGTCAACTGCAGCAATGGCCACCCAGTGCAATCGCCGATGCTGTAGGGGCGATCGCTCGCGCCGATGCTGAGGTAAAGGGTGCGGCCAGTGATCCGATTTACGCACTCGAAAAGGCGATTACTCGCATCGCATCGCTTCGCCAGTGAAGTAGATCGGCTGTTTTGAGCGCTTTGTGGCAATTTGACCGGCGGGGGCAAGGCTCCGTACTCTTATCCTCTGCCCGCTCGCATCTTGAGTGGGCTTAATACGAACTGGAGTAATACGTGTACGCAATTGTTAAAGCTGGCGGACGCCAGGAGAAGGTGGCAGTTGGCGACACAGTAATCGTCGATCGAATGGCCGCGCCCGTTGGTGCAACCGTCTCATTTCCCGCCCTTCTACTTGTCGATGGTGAAACCGTTACTACCGATGCCGCGGCCCTTGCTGCAGTGAAGGTGACTGGCGAAGTTCTGGAAGAGACCAAGGGTCCAAAGATCGACATCTTGCGCTACAAGAACAAGACAGGTCACCGTCGTCGTCAGGGCTTTCGTGCAAAGCTCACCCGCGTTAAAATTACCGCCATCAATGGCGCGAAGTAAAGGAGAGATTATAAATGGCAAGCAAAAAGGGTGTCTCCTCTACACGTAACGGTCGCGATTCAAATGCGCAGTACCTTGGCATAAAGCGCTTTGGTGGACAAGAAGTCAATGCTGGTGAAATCCTGGTCCGTCAACGCGGAACACATTTTCATCCCGGCAAGAACGTAGGTCGCGGAAAAGATGACACCCTCTTTGCATTAGCTGCAGGAGCTGTCGAGTTTGGTCGCGCCCGTGGTCGTCGCGTTGTGAACGTGGTTCCGGCCGCTTAATTTGGTTTCTCATTTAAGGGAGCGAGCCGCGAATCGTGGCTCGCTTTTTTATTTGGCTCAGATTTTTTTCACCACATATCTAGATTTAAGAGAGGGGATGAGATGACAAGTTTTGTCGATCGTGTAACTCTCTTCGCCTTTGCTGGAAAAGGTGGTGATGGCTGCGTCTCGGTCAAGCGCGAAAAATTTAAGCCACTCGGTGGTCCAGATGGTGGAAATGGTGGACGTGGCGGGGATATTGTCTTAGTTGTTGATCCCTCGGTAACAACGCTTTTAGATTTTCACCATTCACCACATCGTAAGGCGACTTCCGGCCACCAAGGATATGGTGATAGAAAAGATGGATACCAAGGCGATGACTTAGTTCTTGGAGTTCCAAATGGCACGGTTATATTTGATAGCAACGGCGAACAGATCGCAGATTTAATCGGTAACGGAACTATCTTTATCGCAGCCCAGGGTGGACATGGCGGGCTTGGTAATTTAGCTCTAGCATCTTCAAGACGTCGAGCACCGGGCTTTGCACTTCTCGGTGAGCCGGGTGAAGAGCGAACACTCTCACTAGAGCTTAAATCAGTTGCCGATATTGCACTTGTTGGTTATCCCAGCGCTGGGAAATCCTCATTGATTGCGGCCATCTCGGCTGCACGTCCAAAGATCGCTGACTATCCATTTACAACCCTGGTTCCAAACCTGGGTGTTGTTCAAGCCGGTGAGACGAGATTTACCGTTGCCGATGTCCCGGGTTTAATTCCTGGTGCCAGTCAAGGTAAAGGGCTCGGCCTTGAGTTTTTGCGACATGTCGAGCGCTGCGTCGCCTTAGTGCATGTTCTTGACTGTGGCACGTTAGAGACCGATCGCAATCCAGTACAGGATCTTGAAGTGATTGAGAATGAGTTGGCGATTTACGGTGGGCTAGAAGATCGCGTTCGTATTATCGCTTTAAATAAAATCGATCTTCCCGATGGCCAAGCGATGGCAGATATGGTCGCCGGCGAGCTTCGCGATAAGGGATATGAGGTCTATCCAGTATCGGCGGCCTCACGCGCCGGACTTCAAGAGCTCACCTATGCGATGGCACGTCTGATTCAAAAGGATCGTGCCGCTGCCGTTGTCCAAGAGCGAACCCGGATCGTACTTCGGCCTGTTGCAGTCGATGATTCAGGCTTTGCTGTAAAAGCAAATGCCGATGGCTCATTTACTGTCCGCGGTAAAAAAGTGGAGCGTTGGGTGCGTCAAACTAACTTTAAAAACGCTGAAGCTATCGGCTACTTAGCCGATCGACTTGCTCAACTTGGTGTTGAAAAAGAGTTATTTAAAAAGGGTGCAGTTGCCGGTAGTGAGGTTCGAATCGGCGATGGGGCGACCGAGGTTGTCTTTGATTGGGAGCCAACTATTGAGGCCGGTGCCGAGCAGCTGGCGGGCCATCTTCACCGACGCGGTGAGGATTCAAGGCTTGAATCCACCTGGGCGGCCAGTGATCGAGTCGAGATCGAAGACATCTTGAGCGATGATGAAGTCGCCAAGCAGTGGGAGTACAACGTTTGCGACCCACACACACCTAAACTTTCAGCATCTACTGCCAATGTGGAATCAGAGGATGGAGATGCAAAGTGAGCCGAGAAGCTATTACCGCTGCAAAACGCATCGTCATAAAGATTGGCTCTTCCTCTCTCACCGGTAAAGCTGGATCGCAGTTAAATGCAGCCTCGGTAGAAAGGCTGGTTGATGTCGTCGCCAAATGTAAAAAGCGTGGCGCTGAAGTCGTGGTCGTCTCATCGGGTGCGATAGCTGCCGGACTCGCCCCACTTGGCTTAACAACTCGTCCAAAAGATTTGGCAACTGCTCAGGCCGCAGCATCGGTTGGTCAAGGTCTCTTAATTGCGCAATACACCCAGTGCTTTGCTAAACATTCGATAACGGCTTCGCAAGTTTTACTTACGACCCAAGATGTTGTTCGCCGATCTCACTATCAAAACGCCCAACGGACTCTATATCGACTTCTCCAACTCGGTGTTGTTCCAGTGATTAATGAAAACGACTCAGTTGGAACGCAAGAGATTCGCTTTGGCGACAACGATCGCTTAGCGGCCCTTGTCGCCTTACTTGTCGGAGCAGATTTATTAGTCCTCGTCTCGGATATCGACGCACTTTACGATGCACCACCTTCTCAGCAAGGCGCACAAGCGATCCATGAAGTCGTAAAGATCGCCGATATTGAGAAAATAACATTGGGAGGCACTGGCTCTGCCGGTGTAGGTAGCGGGGGAATGGTGACTAAAGTGGAAGCTGCACGTATCGCTACCAACGCTGGAATTCCCATGCTGTTAACTTCACTCGCCGATGTCGATATGAGCATGGATGGCCAGGTTTTAGGTACGCACTTCCATGCCCAAGTGAGTAAGACAACCTCACGACTCTTATGGTTGGCTCATGCAACAACGGTACAAGGCAAATTGGTACTAGATGAAGGTGCAGTCAAAGCGATCCTCGAACGTGGTACCTCCCTCTTACCCGCTGGAGTTACTGGCGTACTCGGTAACTTCATCGCCGGAGATGCCATTGAATTAATAGCGCCAGATGGAACGGTTATCGCTCGGGGCTTAGTGGCCTTTGATAGCGAAGAGATCCCAGTGATGCTAGGTCGATCAACCAAAGAGTTGGCAAAATCCCTGGGTCCAGAGTTTGAACGTGAACTCGTGCATCGCGATGATCTAGTGTTGCTCTGAAATTAACTTTAAGATCGGGGCAACTAGCGCGCTTCGTCCATCGGCGCTCGTAGGCTCATCGCTGAGCTTCACAATCACAGTTTTATTCGCTGGATCCATCCACACGAACTGTCCGTGTAATCCCATCATTAAATTGATTCCGGGATATGGATGCCAGAGTTGAGCACCGTAGCCCCAACCATAATCAAGAGTTACAACTGGCGTTGAAATCCTTCTAAGCCAGGGGTTACTGATGATGCTAGAGGTTGGCTTTATTAGTGCAACCCCAACCAGGGCGTAATCACGTGCAGTGGCGTTGAAGCAGCAGAAAGTTTTTTCAGTTCCACCGATACGATCTACGTTCCAAGTCGCAGATTGGGCTGCGCCAATTTGTTGCCAAATATTTTTGCTGAAATAGTTAACCAAACTTTGGCCAGTAACTTTCTTTATAATCATCCCTAGCATCTGAGTATCCACTGATCGATATTCGGCGAATGTTCCTGGCGCTTCACGCATCTTACGATTGTGCATTATGAACCAGTCAACATCGGTAGAGGCATACATCTGGGCAATTGCTACGCCCCAACCACTTGGACCAGAGGGGTAGTTATCTGAAACACCAACCCCGCCTTTCATATCTAATAGATCTTTGACCGTGACTTTATCAAAGGAAGTACCAGTCTTAAAAGTAGGCAGAATGCTTACAAAAGTATCGCTCTCTTTCAATTGCGCATTATCAATCAACTTACCAATCATCAATGAGGTCATGCTCTTTGCAACCGAATAAGAGGGAAGAAGAGTTTGGGCACTCATACCATTGAGGTATTTTTCATACGTTAAAACACCATTTCGAATTACTAAAAAAGCATTTGTATGAGTAGAAGTTAAGAATTCATCAAAGGAAAGTGTTTTACCCTCAAAATTCAAGCTTGCGGGCATCTGCTCAGATCCGTTCTTCCAGATTGCGGGGATTACTGCAGCTTTAATTTTGTGGGCCGGCATTAAATCTGGCGTCTTGGATGCTGGTGCTAAACCTAGTTTTATTGCGGCGATCGGCTCAGGATATCTAATGGCTTTTGTTAAACCAAAGAGAGCTACATAGAGAACGAGAATGGCGACCAAGGTTTTGCGAATAAATTTAAGCACTCCATTAGCCTAACTCCCGATAGACTTGAAGGCATGGATGCTTCGACGCAAGTTTCTAATCTTGCAGACTCCGCGCGTATCGCTGCGCGCAGCTTGAACCTTGCCACTAGTGCGCAGCGCAAAGCCGCACTCTTGTCGATTGCCGATGCCATAGATTCCCGTTGCAATGAGATTCTTACCGCAAATTCGAGAGATATGATGCAAGGAGAAGAGTCAGGACTTAGTGCTTCCCTCCTAGATCGACTGTTACTGACGCCTGAGCGAGTCAAGTCGATGGCCGAGGGCGCTCGCCAAGTAGCGGGGTTGCAGGATCCACTCGGTAAAACATTACGTGAATCAACACTGCCAAATGGAATCCATTTGAAACAGATCACCGTTGCCTTCGGTGTCATTGGGATGGTCTATGAGGCCCGGCCAAATGTTACGGTCGATGCGGCGGTAATTTTATTGATGTCGGGAAATGCCGCGCTACTACGTGGATCATCAAGTGCGAAAGCGAGTAATCAGATTTTAGTTGAAGTTATGCGTGATGCACTCGCCACGACAAAGATATCTCCAGACGTTATTCAATTAGTGCCCTCCGATGATCGCGAAACCGTAAAAGCGCTGCTACATGCCCGAGGCAAAGTAGATCTAGTAATTCCGCGTGGAAGTGCATCATTAATACGCATGGTCGTTGACGAGTCCACCGTACCCACAATTGAAACTGGTGCGGGTGTCTGTCATGTCTTTATCGACGAGTTTGCCGATCTTTTAAAGGCACTTCCAATTATTATCAACTCAAAAGTACAACGCCCCAGTGTTTGTAATGCGGCCGAGACGCTACTGGTTCATAGAAATATCGCAAAAGAGTTCTTACCCGTGGCTCTAGCAGCCCTCCATGGGGCGGGTGTAACTCTGCACTGTGATTCCGACTCACTTGCCTTGGCTCAAGATATCCCGGCGATACTTGCAACGGATGCGAACTGGTCAACTGAGTATGGCAGCCTTGAAATGAACGTCGCGATCGTGAATTCAGTCGATGCGGCAAGTGATCACATCGCAAAGTATGGGACTGGACATACCGAGGCGATAGTTACGGAGAATATGGAGACCGCCGATCGATTCATCGCTTTAAGTGATTGTGCAGCAGTCATGGTCAATGCATCTACTCGATTTACCGATGGCGAACAGATGGGCTTCGGCGCTGAAATCGGTATTTCAAACCAGAAACTTCACGCCCGTGGGCCTATGGGTCTTGAGGCGATGACAACGACTACATGGATTGTTACGGGAACTGGTCAGATTCGCAGTTAGCGCGCTGATTAATTAGACTCTTGCCTATGAGCAGCCTTTCGCGCGACGATGTAGCAAATCTTGCAAGGCTTGCGCGAATACAAATGAGTGAGGATGAGCTCGTAAGTCTGTCCAATGAGTTCACCGTGATTCTGGATGCCGTAGCAAGGGTCCAAGAGGTTGCCGGCGCAGATGTCGAGCCAACATCACATCCGCTGCCACTTCGAAATGTCTTTCGCCCCGATGTAGTAGTTGCCTCGCTAACTCCAGAGGATGCGTTATCGGGAGCACCGGCGCAAGAGGAGTCACGTTTTCGCGTGCCACAGATTTTAGGTGAAGAGGCGTGATTCACTTATCGGCTACGGAGATGGCGGCCAAGTTAACTGCCGGTGAAACAACATCGGTGGAGTTAACCCAAGCACATCTAAATCGCATCGCTGCCGTCGATGGGGATATACATGCCTTTCTCTTTGTTGACTCAGAAGGCGCACTCGAACAGGCCGCGGCCGTTGATGCAAAACGTAAAGCGGGAGAAAAACTCTCGCCTTTAGCCGGTGTGCCGCTTGCCCTTAAAGATGTCATGGCGCAGAAAGGCGTGCCAACGACTGCAGGTTCAAGAATTCTAGAAGGCTGGCGCCCACCCTATGACTCGACAGTTGTTACGAAATTAAAAAATAACGGCATAGTCATTTTGGGTAAGACAAATATGGATGAGTTTGCAATGGGCTCATCAACTGAAAACTCAGCCTACGGTCCCACCCATAATCCCTGGGATTTAACCCGTATCCCTGGCGGCTCTGGTGGCGGATCATCGGCGGCATTAGCAGCCTTCGAGGCACCCCTTGCAATCGGTACCGATACCGGTGGCTCGATTCGCCAGCCCGCAGCAGTCACAGGAACCGTTGGTGTAAAACCCACATATGGCGGCGTCTCGCGCTTTGGATTGATCGCTTTCTCATCCTCGCTAGATCAGGCAGGTCCATGTGCGCGAACTGTTTTAGATGCCGCCTATCTGCATGAGGCTATTGCCGGCCATGATCCCAAAGATTCAACAAGCATTAACGCTCCTGTGCCATCAGTTGTTAGCGCAGCAAAGTCAGGTGATGTGAAGGGTATGAAGATCGGCGTTGTAAAAGAGCTCAACGGTGCCGGCTATCAGAGCGGTGTACGCACACGCTTTGAAGAGTCACTTGAACTTTTAGCCGCCGCTGGTGCTGAAATAGTTGAGGTTTCGGCACCGAACTTTGAATATGCCCTGGCCGCTTATTACTTAATCGCACCCTCTGAATGCTCCTCTAACTTAGCTCGCTTTGACGCGATGCGTTATGGCCTTCGAGTTGGAGATATCGACGGCGCATCGGCCGAAGTAGTTATGAATTTAACACGTGAAGTTGGCTTTGGCCGTGAGGTTAAGCGTCGAATAATTTTAGGGACCTATGCTTTATCTTCGGGTTACTACGATGCGTATTACGGAAGTGCGCAAAAGGTTCGCACGCTGATAACGCAAGATTTTAATAACGCCTTTGAAAAGTGCGACGTGATGGTCTCACCCACCTGTCCAACAACCGCATTTAAAATCGGGGAAAAATCCAATGATCCAATCGCAATGTATTTAAATGACATTGCAACCATCCCCGTTAACATGGCCGGAATCGGCGGAATGTCACTTCCTGCAGGTTTAGCCCCCGAAGATGGCCTTCCAGTCGGCTTTCAAATCATGGCGCCGGCGATGGCCGATGAGCGGATGTACTTAGTTGGCGCCGCCCTGGAAGCGGCTTTAATAACAAAGTGGGGCGCATCTTTGCTTTCAATGGCGCCAGCGCTAGTGGGGAAATAAATGGCACTGACCTACGATGATGTAATTGCAAAGTATGAACCAGTACTTGGACTTGAAGTCCACGTTGAGTTAAATACTAAGTCGAAGATGTTTTGTGGCTGTAGCACGGTTTTTGGTGGTGCACCTAATACCCAGACCTGTCCAGTCTGCTTAGCCTTACCTGGTGCACTTCCAACGGTCAATGAAAAGGCGATTGAATCAACGATCAAAATCGGACTGGCACTGAACTGTTCTATCGCTCCATTTAGCCGCTTTGCGCGAAAGAATTATTTCTATCCCGATATGCCTAAGAACTTTCAGATCTCCCAGTATGACGAGCCAATCTGCATCAACGGCTACGTTGATGTTGAAATCGAAACCGAAGATGGCCCAAAGAGTTTTCGCATTGAAGTCGAGCGCGTTCATATGGAAGAGGACACTGGAAAGTCGCTTCACGTAGGTGGTGCTACAGGGCGGATTCATGGTGCGGAGTACTCACTCCTTGATTACAACCGCGCGGGAATACCCTTAGTTGAAATCGTTACCAAGATCGTCACAGGAACCGGTAAGTATGCACCGGAGGTAGCAAAGGCTTATGTTGCCGAACTTCGCGATATTTTGCGCTCACTTGATGTAAGTGACGTAAAGATGGAGCAGGGTTCAATTCGTTGTGATGTAAATGTCTCTCTACGATTAATCGCTGCCGAAACTTTAGGTACGCGTAGCGAGACTAAAAACGTAAACTCACTTCGCTCGGTCGAACGGGCCATGCGTAGCGAGATGATTCGCCACGCCGAGCTTTTAAATAAAGGGGAGCGCGTTGTTCAAGAGACTCGTCACTTCCAAGAGGACACTGGTCTGACCCGTTCGGGGCGATCAAAGGAGGCGGCCGAGGATTATCGTTACTTCCCTGAGCCAGACTTAGTTCCTGTGGCACCCGATGCCGCTTGGATTGAGAAGTTACGAGCAGCTTTACCGGAGCGGCCATCAATTCATCGAAAGCGGTTGCAAGAGATGTGGGCCGTGCCCGATAAGGAAATGGCGGCGATGATTAACGCCGATGTTTTAAATGCAGTTGAAGCCACGGTTAATCTAGGCGCCGATCCAACTAAGGCACGCAGTTGGTGGCTCGGTGAAATCTCACGAATTGCAAATGATAAAGCCGTTGCAATTGCCGACCTTGCAATCTCTCCCAAAGACGTCGCCGAAATTGCCGCCCTTGTAAACCAAGGAGAGCTCACCGATAAGTTAGCGCGCCAAGTAATCGAAGCTGTTATCGCCGGTGAAGGAGATCCAGCTACCGTCATCCAACTCCGTGGGATTAAAGTCGTTAACGATGATGCCGCCCTTATGGCTGCGATAGAAAAAGTATGTGCTGAGGCGCCAGAAACGGCAGAAAAGATTCGTAATGGACACTTACCAGCGGCAGGTGCATTAATTGGCGCGGTTATGAAAGAGACAAAGGGCCAAGCAGATGCCGCTCGCGTGCGAGAGCTTCTACTTAGCCACTTAGGCCATTAAATAGTTAGAGTACGCGTATGGCAACGATGAAACCGCGCTCAGGATTAGTTACCGATGGTCTGGAGCGTGCGCCCGCGCGTGGCATGTTACGTGCGATTGGTATGGGTGATGGGGATTGGGTCAAGCCTCAAATCGGTATCGCCTCTTCCTGGAATGAGATTACGCCATGCAACTTATCGCTGGATCGTTTAGCTAAAGCATCTAAACAGGGCGTTATCGATGCCGGCGGCTTTCCGATGCAGTTCGGAACTATCTCGGTCTCCGATGGAATCTCGATGGGCCATGAAGGAATGCACTTCTCTTTAGTCTCGCGCGAAGTCATCGCCGACTCAGTTGAAACCGTTATGCAGGCTGAGCGATTAGATGGAATGGTAACTTTTGCTGGCTGTGATAAATCACTTCCTGGAATGATGATGGCCGCAGCGCGCATCGATGTCGCAAGCGTCTTTGTCTATGCCGGATCAACTTTGCCTGGTCAGGTCGATGGAAAAGATGTCACTATTATCGATGCCTTTGAAGCGGTCGGTGCCTGCGCACGTGGATTAATTACACAGGAGCGCGTTGATCAAATTGAGCGCGCAATCTGTCCAGGTGAGGGCGCTTGCGGCGGAATGTATACCGCTAACACGATGGCAAGTATTGGTGAAGCAATTGGTTTATCACTTCCAGGATCAGCTGCACCTCCCGCCGTTGATCGCAGACGTGACGCCTTTGCAGTTAAATCAGGTGCCGCCGTTGTCGAATTAATTCGCGCAGGAATTACTACACGCGATATTTTAACTAAGCCGGCCTTTGAAAATGCGATAACAATTTTAATGGCCTTAGGTGGATCAACAAATGCGGTCTTGCATCTTCTTGCGATTGCACATGAGGCCGATGTTGATTTAGAGCTCAATGATTTTCATCGCATTGGTTCCAAGGTTCCATTACTTGGTGATTTAAAACCCTTCGGTCGCTTTGTTATGAGTGATATGGATAAAATCGGGGGAGTTCCAGTAATTCTTAAAGCCCTGCTCGATGCCAAGATGTTGCATGGCGATGTTTTAACCGTGACAGGAAAGACGATGGCTGAAAACCTGGCCGATATAAATCCACCAGATCCCGATGGTGAAATCCTGCGCGCCGCCTCGAGACCACTTTCCACCGATGTTGGAATTACGATCCTTGGTGGCTCATTGGCACCCGATGGTGCAGTCTGTAAAACCGCCGGAATCGGAATCGAAACTTTCCAAGGTCCGGCCCGAGTATTTGAACGCGAGCAAGCTGCGATGGATGCTCTAGAAAATGGCACAATCCAAGCTGGAGATGTCGTTGTGATTCGCTACGAAGGCCCAAAGGGTGGACCTGGAATGCGCGAAATGTTAATGATTACCGGAGCGATAAAAGGGGCGGGTCTTGGAAAATCGACCCTGCTTCTGACTGACGGACGTTTTTCTGGTGGCTCAACCGGTCTTTGCGTAGGCCACGTTGCCCCAGAGGCCGTTGATGGTGGGCCGATAGCCTTTGTTAAAGATGGCGATATCGTGCGGGTCGACATCACAAATCGCACAATGGATTTACTAGTAGATCCGCAGGAGTTAAAGGCACGTGCAATCGGTTGGTCAGCTTTGCCTCACAAATACACGCGCGGAGTTCTTCACAAATACTCCAAGCTCGTTGGATCGGCCTCAAAGGGTGCGGTCTGCGATTAATCCTGTTCAAATTGTGAGATGGCTATCTCACGTCTTGACGCAATCGCGAAGCTGTTGGAGAATACCCTTATGTCTACACAGTCAGTGGTGATTTAAAAGCGCGTGATCTAGCAATTCGATCGCGCGCTGCCCTCAGTTAATCTGGGGGTTTTTTCGTTTGATAGCAAGTTGAGGCACGGAAGGAGTATCGACGATGAGTCAGATGAATGGAGCTAGCTCCCTCGTCGCATCATTAGAGGCCGCTGGCGTCGATGTGATGTTTGGAATTCCAGGCGGTGCAATATTGCCGGCCTATGATCCAATTTTTTCCAGCTCAATCCGCCATATCCTCGTGCGCCACGAACAGGGTGCAGGTCACGCCGCAACTGGCTATGCCCAAGTAACCGGTCGCGTTGGTGTCTGTATCGCAACGTCGGGACCGGGTGCTACAAATCTTGTCACACCACTTGCCGATGCGGCGATGGACTCGGTTCCAGTCGTAGCGATTACCGGACAAGTTCCATCGGTCGCCATCGGCACCGATGCATTTCAAGAGGCCGATATCCGTGGGATTACAATGCCCTTTGCTAAACACAATTATTTGGTGACCGATCCTGCCGATATTCCACGTGCAATCGCGGAGGCTTTTCATATTGCCAGCACTGGTCGACCAGGACCTGTTCTGGTCGATATCGCAAAAGATGCTTTGCAAAAGATGACTGAGTTTAACTATCCGACTTCGGTTTCGCTTAGAGGATACCAACCAAAGATTGAACCAGGGGCGCAAGCTATTTCCGATGCCGCCGCCTTAATTACTCAATCTAGCAAACCGGTTTTTTACGTCGGTGGTGGTGTCATTAAAGCAAATGCTGCGCGCGAACTATTAGAACTTGCCGAACTCCTTGGCGCTCCAGTGGTTACAACACTTATGGCGCGTGGTGCATTTCCAGATAGCCATCCGCTCTGCCTTGGAATGCCGGGAATGCACGGCACCGTCGCCGCAGTGACTTCATTACAAAAGGCCGATCTCTTAATTACCCTCGGTGCACGTTTCGATGATCGAGTAACTGGAAAACTCTCAACATTTGCCGTTAATGCCAAGGTCATTCACGCAGATGTCGATCCAGCCGAAATTGGAAAAAATAGATTTGCCGATGTCGCCATACTCGGAGATTTGAAGTACTCAATCGCGGCGCTGATTCCAGCACTCAGGACGGCGCTAACTAAAAACAGACCGGATTTAACGCCCTGGCTGCGACAGATGAACTCACTTCAGAGCTCATATCCATTGGGATATGACACACCTCAAGATGGCTCGCTCTCTCCGCAGTATGTGATTGAGCGGTTGGGCAAAATCTCTGGACCACAAACGATTTTTACTTCTGGTGTGGGGCAGCATCAGATGTGGGCCTCTCAGTTCATTTCATATGAAAATCCACGAACCTGGCTTAACTCCGGTGGTTTAGGCACGATGGGATATGCAGTACCGGCGGCGATGGGGGCCAAAGTCGGTGCCCCAGATACCACCGTATGGGCAATCGATGGCGATGGTTGTTTTCAAATGACTAACCAGGAGTTAGTGACCTGTGCGCTCAATAACATCCCGATCAAGGTTGCGATTATTAACAATGAATCACTCGGAATGGTGCGCCAGTGGCAGACCTTGTTTTATGAGGGTCGTTACTCCAACACCAGCCTTGAATCAAAGCGCATTCCAAACTTTCCTATGCTCGCCGAAGCGATGGGCTGTATTGGCTTAAGCTGTGAGCGTCCAGAAGATGTCGATGCCACAATTGAAAAGGCGATGAACATTAACGATCAACCCGTAGTGGTCGATTTTCGAGTCAACCGTGATGCCATGGTCTGGCCGATGGTGGCGGCTGGAACTTCCAATGACGAGATCATGATTGCGCGCGAAACCGCGCCCGACTGGGATTCACAGGAGTTGTAGAGATGGCCCAACACACCCTTGAAGTAATAGTTGAAAACTCACCCGGCGTATTGGCCCGCGTAGCCGGCCTTTTCTCACGGCGTGCCTACAATATTGAACGCTTATCGGTTGGTCCAACTAGCAACCCCGAAACCTCTAAAATGGTGATCGTTGTAAATCTAGAGGGCCATGCACTTGAGCAAGTAATTGCTCAACTAGATAAGTTGATCAATGTATTTTCGATAAAAGAGATTTTGCCCAACGCAAGTGCAACACCTGTTAACGACACACAACCCGATTACCAGAACTAAGGAGAAATACCGTGGCAGCAACGATGTATCACGAAGAGGATGCCGAACTATCCATCATCCAAGGTCGCAAGGTCGCGATCATCGGTTACGGCTCACAAGGCCATGCTCACGCTCTTAACCTGCGCGATAGTGGCGTCGATGTTCGAGTGGGATTAAAAGAGGGTTCACCATCTCGCGAAAAGGCCGAGTCTCAGGGGCTACGTGTTGTGAGTGTTGCCGAAGCGGTTCAAGAGGCTACGGTCATTATGATCTTGGCACCTGATCACCTTCAGCGTCACATCTACACCGATTCGATTCTGCCAAATCTTAAAGATGGCGATGCGCTATTTTTTGGCCACGGCTTTAATATCCGATTTGGCTACATCAAACCAACGGCGGCGGTCGATGTATGTATGGTCGCGCCCAAGGGGCCAGGCCATTTAGTTCGCCGCGAATATGAAGCTGGGCGTGGCGTTCCAGTGATCGTTGCAGTCGAGCAAGATTCAACAGGCAACGCTTGGCCATTGACGCTTTCCTATGCAAAGGCGATTGGTGGTTTACGCGCCGGTGGAATTTTAACGACATTTACCGAAGAGACTGAGACCGATTTATTTGGTGAGCAGTCGGTCTTGTGTGGGGGAGCCTCCCAGTTAGTTATGTATGGTTTCGAAGTTCTTACCGAGGCTGGATATCAGCCAGAGGTTGCATACTTTGAGTGCCTTCATGAGCTCAAGTTAATCGTTGACTTAATGTACGAAGGTGGAATTGCCAAGCAGCGCTGGTCGGTCTCTGATACGGCCGAGTTTGGTGATTATGTATCTGGACCACGTGTCATCGATCCGCATGTGAAGGAAAACATGAAGGCAGTTCTTGCCGATATTCAAAGCGGTGTCTTCGCCAAGCGATTTATTGACGACCAAGAGGCCGGTGGAGTTGAGTTTAAGAGCCTGCGCGCTAAGGGTGAGGTACATCCAATTGAGAGCGTTGGCCGTGAACTTCGTAAGATGTTTTCTTGGATGAAGGCTGCTAAGGGCGATGATTACAAAGAGGGTAGTGCTGCACGTGGCTAAACCCGTTGTACTAATCGCTGAAGAGTTAAGTCCGGCAACGTTAGATGCGTTAGGTCCAGATTTTGAGGTTATTAACTGCGATGGTGCAAATCGAGATGAGCTTTTAACTAATCTTGCCGCTGGAGTCGATGCCGTCTTAATTCGTTCGGCCACCAAGATGGATGCACAAGCCATCGCAGCTGCCAAGGGATTAAAGGTTATTGCTCGCGCAGGTGTGGGCTTAGATAACGTTGATATTCCTGCTGCAACTGCGGCAGGTGTGATGGTTGTCAACGCACCGACTTCAAATATTGTAAGTGCAGCAGAGCTTGCCATCTCATTGCTACTTGCATCGGCTCGATTTATCTCACCGGCACACGCCGCGCTGCGAAACGGTAAATGGGCTCGCTCGAAATACACCGGCGCCGAGCTATTTGAAAAAACTCTCGGAATTGTGGGCTTTGGTCGAATCGGTCAGTTAGTTGCCCATCGCATGCAGGCATTTGGTATGGAGGTTATCGCTTACGATCCATATTTACAGCCAGCTCGCGCAGCTCAACTAGGTGTTCGTTTAGTTGATCTAGATGAACTATTGCACAACTCTGATTTCATCACTATTCACTTACCGAAAACTAAAGAGACTGCAAATTTAATTGGCGTCGAAGCTCTAAAGAAAGTGAAACCAGCCGTTCGTATTATCAACGCCGCCCGAGGTGGAGTTTTAGATGAGAAGGCGCTTTACGATGCAATCGTTGAAGGCAGAGTTGCCGGTGCCGGTTTAGATGTTTTTTCAACCGAACCCTGCACCGACTCCCCATTATTTACTCTTGATAATGTAATTGCTACTCCGCACTTAGGGGCATCGACCGATGAGGCCCAAGAGCGCGCTGGAATCGCCGTTGCCCTCTCAGTTCGCAAGGCGCTTGCCGGTGAGCTTGTCCCTGATGCCGTAAATGTGAAAGGTGGCGTCATCGCAGAAGAGATTCGCCCAAGCCTTCCCCTTGTAGAAAAGATGGCACAGATCGCCACCGAGCTTCTGGGGGAGATGCCGGTTCATATCGATGTATCGGTGCGCGGTGAGATCGCGGTTCATGACGCAACAATTCTGGCGATAAGTGTGCTCAAAGGCTCACTCATCGCAGTTGGCGCCGAAGAGGTTACTTACGTTAACGCTCCAGGACTGGCAGTTGAGCGTGGAATGACATCTAACGTAAGTTCGACGGCCGATAGCGCCGAATATCGTTCGATGATCTCCCTTCATGCCGCCACGGGCAGTGGGAAATCAATCACCGTCGATGGAACTTTAATGGGGATTAAACAGACCCAGAAGATAATTGCAATCGACTCTTTTTCTCTAGATCTTGCACCCAATGCATTTATCTTATTTTTGCGTTACCTCGATGCACCGGGAGTAATCGGTGCAGTCGGCCATACTCTGGGAGCCGCTGGAATAAACATCGCGGGCATGCAAGTTGCGCGCAGTACCGCTGGCGGAAATGCGCTCATGGCGCTTTCAGTCGACTCTGTTGTCAACGATGAAATCTTGGCGCTGATCAAGCAAGAGACCGGCGCCGATTCGGTGCGCGCTGTGGATTTGGCCAACGCATGAGAGTCATTAATTTAGCGGTAATCGCCGGTGATGGAATCGGACCGGAGGTCGTTCACGAAGGCCTCAAGCTGTTAGATATTGTCGCGAATAAATATGAAGTTGAGTTCAAGAAGACTCACTATGACTTAGGCGCGGCTAATTGGCATCGAACGGGAGAGGTTCTCTCTGATGTAACGTTGAATGAAATCGCTCAAGCAGATGTAATTTTGCTGGGAGCAGTGGGAGATCCGACGGTTCCAAGTGGAGTTCTCGAGCGCGGCCTGCTCTTGAAACTACGCTTTGCATTCGATCACTACATTAATTTAAGACCTGCACGTTTGATGCCAGGGGTGAGCGGACCACTTGCAACAAAATCTCCTATTGATTTTATCGTCGTGCGAGAAGGCACCGAAGGTCCATATGTTGGTGCTGGTGGCGTGCTTGCCGAGGGTACTGATGCTGAGATTGCTACTGAGGAGAGTTTAAATACCCGTAGGGGCGCTGAGCGCGTAATTAGAGATGCTTTTGAGCGCGCCGTAAAGCGTGAGCGCAGAAAATTAACATTGGTTCATAAAAACAACGTCCTCACCCGCGCAGGTGGGTTGTGGACTAGGACATTTAATGAAGTAGCGAAAGAGTATCCAACGGTCACAACCGATTATTTACATGTCGATGCCGCTGCGATGTTTTTTGTTACCAATCCTGAGCGCTTCGATGTCGTCGTAACCGATAATCTCTTTGGAGATATTTTGACCGATATCGCTGCAGCAATTTGTGGTGGGCTAGGCTTGGCAGCCTCTGGAAATATCAATCCCACTGGAAAATTTCCATCAATGTTCGAACCCGTCCATGGATCGGCACCTGACATCGCTGGAAAAAATATCGCAGATCCAACTGCAACGGTTATGTCGGTGGCAATGATGCTTGATCATTTAGGCTTTAGTGACGCGGCTCGAGACATCGAGCGCGCAGTTGCATCGGATTTACTATCGCGTGGAGATAAAAAGCGAAGCACAACCGAAGTAGGGGCTGCGCTCGTCGCAGGGTTATAGATTATGAAAATAACCCTTAATAACAACGCCAAAGATGTGGCCACTCGCGATGCATTAGTTGCCGAAGGTGGTTTTGGAAAGTATTACACCGACCATATGGTTATCTGTGAGTGGAGCGAAGCAGATGGTTGGTCTGAACCTGAGTTAAAACCATATGGACCGATATCACTAGATCCTGCCACTGCGGTATTTCACTACGGACAGGAGATTTTTGAAGGGCTAAAGGCCTATCGACAGCCCGATGGTGGGGTCGCACTTTTTCGCCCACAAGCTAACGCTCGACGATTTAGGAACTCAGCTGCGCGACTTGCACTACCAGAGTTGCCCGAAGAACTTTTTATTGAAACTATCGAAACTTTAGTAAAAATCGATGCGGGCTGGGTACCTAATAACGTCGGTGAGTCTCTATATATCCGCCCATTTATGATCGCAACCGAAGTAGGGCTCGGAGTGCGACCAACAAATAAAGCCACCTACATATTGATCGCTACTCCATCAGGTGCCTACTTCGATCCCTCAAAGGCCGTCTCGGTCTGGATCTCCACCGAGTATGTTCGGGCGGCGATCGGTGGAACAGGTGAGGCTAAATGCGGTGGAAACTACGCCGCATCGTTGGTGGCTCAAAAAGCCGCTGCCAAAGAGGGATGCGATCAAGTTGTTTGGATCGATGCCAAAGAGCGCAAGTGGGTTGAAGAGATGGGTGGCATGAACCTTTACTTCGTGAAGGGAAGCGGTAGCACTGCAACTGTAGTGACACCAAAACTCACTGGGACTTTACTTGCGGGGATCACTCGTGATTCGATTTTATCGGTAGCGAAAGATCTTGGATATCAGACCGAGGAGGTAATGCTCAGTATCGATGATTGGCGAGATGGTGTTACAAGCGGTGAGATTACTGAGATTTTTGCATGTGGTACTGCAGCCGTTGTCTCACCAGTTGGCCAAGCCAAAAGCTCCATGGGAACATGGATTACAGGAAATGGTCAGCCAGGGGTTATCACTGGGCAGATACGCAATCAATTACTTGGTATTCAGCATGGAAGAATCGACGATACACACGAGTGGGTTAAGAAGATTATCTGATGAGCATCTCTGATGATTTTCATATCTATGACACAACTTTGCGCGATGGCGCCCAACAAGAGGGTCTTAATCTCTCGGTGCACGATAAGTTAACTATCGCCCGCCACTTAGATGATTTGGGAGTTGGATTTATCGAAGGTGGTTGGCCCGGTGCAAATCCAAAAGATACCGAATTTTTCGCACGCGCAAAAAAAGAGCTCGTCTTAAAGCAGGCGACATTTGTAGCCTTTGGTGCAACTCGCCGTCCACATGTGAAGGCGGCCGATGATATTTTGCTTGGAGCTCTTCGCGACTCTGGCGCCCCGGCCGTTACCTTGGTAGCTAAAGCCTTTGATCGCCATGTAGAGCTAGCCCTAAAGACAACTCTGGATGAAAACCTTGCGATGATACGAGATTCAGTCACGCACTTAATCGCCGAAGGCCAGCGAGTATTTCTAGATGCTGAACACTTCTTTGATGGCTACCTCAACAACCGCGCCTATGCATTAGAAGTTGTACGTGTAGCCGCCGAAGCCGGCGCCGATGTCATAGCCCTGTGCGATACCAATGGTGGAATGTTGCCCGATGAGTTATCCCAAGTTGTTCACGATGTTCTCTCCATATCTTCTGCTCGACTTGGAATCCACTGTCACAATGACACAGGCTGCGCCGTTGCCAACTCCATGGCGGCAATTGCCGCTGGCGCCACACATGTACAAGGCACGCTTAATGGCTATGGGGAGCGCACCGGAAACGCCGACTTAGTCACGATTATCGCAAACTTAGAGTTGAAGAAAGATCGGCGCGTTTTACCCGATAACTCGCTCCGCGAGGCCTTCCGTATCTCACATGCAATCGCTGAAGTAACTAATGTCTCATCGAGTGCACGACAACCTTACGTCGGAGTTTCAGCATTCGCGCACAAAGCCGGCCTTCATGCAAGTGCCATTAAAGTAGACCCATCGCTGTATCAACATGAAGATCCGGCAACAGTTGGCAACGATATGCGGATGTTGGTCTCTGATATGGCTGGGCGTGCATCGATTGAATTAAAGTCTCAACAGCTCGGTGTCGATCTAGGTGGAGATAAGGAGCTGATTGGTCGAATTGTCGATCGCGTAAAAGATATGGAAGCCCGTGGCTTCACTTTCGAAGCAGCCGATGCATCTTTTGAGCTCTTGGTTCATGAGGAGTTAAAGGGCAAGCGTCTATCATTTTTTACAATCGAACACTGGCTTACTACGGTTGAGCGGGCCGAAGATGAAAGTATTCTGACAAAGGCCGAAGTAACAGTCACTGCAAAGGGCCAGAAGATTATATGTAGCGGTGTTGGTAATGGTCCCGTCAACGCATTTGATAACGCACTTCGCACCGGACTTGCGCAGTTCTATCCCGAGTTAGATCTGCTCGAACTTACAGATTACAAAGTGCGTATTCTTGAGGGCCGCCTGGGAACTGGCGCAATCACTCGCGTATTAGTTGAAACAAGTGATGGTAAGGGCGAATGGAGCACCGTCGGCGTCCATGAAAATGTTATCGCTGCATCGGCTATGGCGCTAGAGGATGCTTTAACTTTCGGACTCTTACGTCAAGGGCGCAGTCCCGAGTAAAGTTATATCTGTGATCGATGAATTTGAAGACCTCACTAAGGTTTTTCACAGCTATTTAGAAACCGAGCGCAACCTTTCAGTTCATACAGTTCGTGCATACATCGGAGATTTAACCTCGCTCTTAGAACATCTCGAGCGGTTGGGAGTTAGGGATATTTCACGCCTTGAACTCCTTCATCTGCGATCCTGGCTGGCTAATCAGGGGGTGAAAGGGGCGGCTCGGACCACAATTTCACGTCGAGCAGTTTCAGTTCGAATGTTTACCAAGTGGGCAGTAAAAAATAAGTTGATTCCCATCGATGTGGGTATTTCACTTGCTACTCCTAAAGCACATCGGACTTTGCCCGATATTTTAGATGTCGATAACGCAAAGAGCGTTATGGAGTCGATGGTAACGCGGGCGGCAGAGGAAGAGAGTCCAATCTCGCTTCGAGACCTTGCGATGGTTGAGCTCTTGTATGCAACAGGTGCGCGTGTTGGTGAGCTCTGTGGCTTAGATCTGCACGACATTGACTTCAATCGAAATACTATTCGAGTTTTGGGTAAAGGAAATAAAGAGCGCACCATTCCAATGGGACGACCGGCAGTGAATGCCCTTGAGAAATGGTTAAAGGACGGGCGCAAAGCGTTAGAGACAAAAGCTTCACTACAAGCGGTTTTCTTAGGTGCTCGAGGAAAAAGAATCGACCAACGAACAGTTCGCACAACCGTCTATGAAGCATTATCTGCACTTGAAGGGGTTGAACGGATGGGGCCACATGCTCTGCGACACTCTGCGGCCACTCACTTGCTTGAAGGAGGCGCAGACTTGCGGACCGTGCAGGAGATTTTGGGACATGCTTCTTTAGCAACCACCCAGATTTATACGCATGTATCGACTGCCCGTCTTCAAAAAGTTTTTAAACAGGCACACCCTCGCGCATGAAGGCTTCGATTGTTGTCATCCCTACTTACAACGAAGTGGAGAGTATTGGTCTATTAATCGATGCGTTAGCGGCTTTGCCGATAGATATTCTCATCATCGATGATGGTTCACCCGATGGAACGGCCGAGTTATGTCGTGGACGCGGCGTTGAAGTAATCTCCCGAACGATGAAAATGGGGTTGGGGAGTGCCTATCGCACCGGTTTTGCAGCTGCCTTGGAGCGGGGATATGCCAACATCATTCAGATGGATGCCGATGGCTCACACCGCGTGGCCGATTTAGCAAAGATGATGGAGTGGATAGGCACGAATGAGCTATTAATTGGTTCGCGCTGGGTTGCCGATGGCGAAGTCGAAAACTGGAGCAGGTTTCGCGAATACTTATCTAGGGTGGCGAACGCCTATGCAAATGCGCTTCTCACGCTTGGAGTAAAAGATGCCACGTCGGGTTTTCGAATCTACGATTCTCGACTCTTGGCACGGATGGAGATTCCTTCGATAAAAAGCGAGGGTTACTGCTTTCAAATTGAAATGTGCCGCCGGGCGCTTTCCTGCGGTGCAACTATCGGTGAAATCCCTATTAAATTCATTGAGCGAGAGTATGGGATCAGCAAAATGAGCCTGAAGATTGCCATAGAGGCCGTGCTACGCATCACTTCCTGGGGGTTTTTGCGCGTAGTTGGGCGGTAACTACCGGGCGGGTGCTCAGGGTAAGATTCGCATCGCATCTGGGAAGTAATTCGCAGGTGACATCTCAGCACTGCCTTGGCCTAAAAAACCAGGTGAATCATCTCGGTCCGTTTATTCGGTCGATGAATCTCAGTGCGACGGGCCCAGCAAATAGTTGAGCCAAAACCGAGCGGGTTTTTTATGCGTGCATGAAAACCTATGAAGGAGTAAACCTGCCATGGCAGTTGTAACAATGCGAGAACTTCTCGACAGCGGAGTCCACTTCGGACACCAGACTCGTCGATGGAATCCTAAGATGAAGCGTTTTATTTTTACTGAGCGCAACGGAATCTATATCATCGACATTCAGCAGTCTCTTGCACTTATCGATAGTGCATATGAGTTTGTAAAAGATACGGTTGCTAAGGGTGGCCATATTCTCTTTGTTGGCACCAAGAAGCAGGCACATGAACCGATCATGCAACAGGCGGCACGCGTTGGTATGCCAACCGTCACCGAGCGCTGGTTAGGTGGAATGCTTACTAATTTTCCAACTGTTTACAAGCGTATTCAGCGCCTTAAAGAGTTAGAAGCACTTGAAAATACTAATGATCTTCTTCTTACTAAGAAGGAGCTATTGATGCTTCGTCGCGAGCGCGAAAAACTCTTCAAGAACTTAGATGGAATCCGCCACATGACTAAGTTGCCATCAGCGATTTGGGTTGTGGATACAAAGAAGGAGCACTTAGCAGTACAAGAGGCTAAGAAGCTTGGTATTCCTGTTATTGCAATCTTGGATACAAACTGCGATCCAGATGAGGTCGATTACAAGATTCCTGGTAACGATGATGCGATCCGCTCTATCGGACTACTTACCCGTGTTATCACCGATGCGATCGTCGCCGGCCTTGCCGCACGCTCTGCAAACGTTAAAGAAGCGGCTAGTTCTGATGCACCAGCAGAGGTAGCAGCTGGAGAGCCATTAGCCGACTGGGAGAGCGAGATGGCCATCGTGCCCGAAGCACCAACTGTAGAAGCACCAGTTGTTGAGTCCGAGGTTCCAGCCCAAGAAGCGGTTACTGATGTAGTGGTTGAAACTCCAGTAGCTGCACCAGTAGAAGGAGCTTAATTAATATGGCTGCATATACAGCTGCCGATGTAAAGAGACTTCGCGAAGCAACTGCGGCGGGAATGCTTGATTGCAAGAAGGCGCTCGATGAGGCGCAGGGCG
This sequence comes from Candidatus Planktophila sp., assembly GCA_040402335.1. Taxonomy (GTDB): domain Bacteria; phylum Actinomycetota; class Actinomycetes; order Nanopelagicales; family Nanopelagicaceae; genus Planktophila. The sequence goes on along the minus strand of JBBAMX010000007.1, from coordinate 24,840 downwards.
ATTACGATAAAGCCATCGATCTTATTCGTGTGAAGGGACTTAAAGGCGTCACTAAGCGCGAAGGTCGACTTACTTCAAATGGAGCAGTAGTTGCCAAGGTCGAAGGCGATCTTGGCGTAATGCTTGAACTTAACTGTGAAACAGATTTCGTTGCAAAGGGTGATCGATTCGTTGCTCTAGCCGATGAACTCCTTGCGCATCTGCAAACTGCGCAGTCAGATTCAGTTGAGGCATTTCTTGCTAGCACTCTTGCAAATGGAAGTAGTGTTCAATCGGTTATCGATGAGGCCAATGCAATGTTGGGCGAAAAGATCGAAGTTCGCCGCATCGCAGTTCTCAAAGACTCTCCAGTTGGAATCTATCTTCACCGCACATCTCCCGATCTTCCACCTCAAGTTGGCGTCTTGGTCCAGTTAGTTAAAGCTGCAGGTGACGTTGGTAAAGATATCGCTCAGCACATCGCCGCCTTTGCCCCTCAATTCGTTAATCGTGAGGATGTACCTGCAGATCTGATCGAAAATGAGCGGCGGATTGCGCATGAAACTGCGATCGCTGAGGGTAAGCCCGAGGCTTCGATCCAAAGGGTCGTTGAGGGTCGAGTCACCGGCTTTGTAAAGGAGGTCTCTCTCATTGAGCAGTCCTTTGCCAAAGATGCGAAAAAGACCGTAAAGCAGATTCTCGATGAGGCGGGAACGGCCGTGAAGGCCTTCTATCGCTTCCGCGTGGGTCAATAGGCTTTAAAAGGTTGAACGCTTAAGATTTAACTATCGAACTACTAGTTTAAAAGGAGCACTCATGCCCGGTACCCGCGGAACGTATCGGCGAGTGCTCCTTAAACTCTCTGGCGAAGTCTTTGGCGGCGCAAAGGGGATAGGTGTAGACCCCGATGTTGTACAAGATATTGCAAAGCAGATCGCCGACGTCGCGCGCACCGGTATTCAGGTAGCGATAGTTGTCGGTGGTGGTAATTATTTTCGCGGAGCCGAGCTTCAGCAGCGAGGAATGGATCGCTCTCGCGCCGATTACATGGGAATGCTTGGAACGGTTATGAACTGTTTAGCGCTGCAAGATTTTCTTGAAAAAGAGGGCATTGCCACCCGCGTTCAAACTGCGATCACTATGGGTCAAGTCGCCGAGCCTTATGTTCCACTTCGCGCAATTCGACACCTAGAAAAAGGGCGCGTTGTTATCTTTGGTGCCGGTGCCGGCATGCCTTATTTCACAACTGACACCGTTTCGGCGCAACGCGCACTTGAAATAAAGGCTGAGGCATTACTACTAGCAAAGAGTGGGGTCGATGGTGTCTATAGCGCCGATCCTAAGAAAGATCCCAAGGCGACTAAATTCGACAGCATCTCTTACGATGAGGTCCTATCGAAATCACTTGCGGTGGCAGATGCTGCAGCCTTTGCACTCTGTCGGGAGAACAAACTCCCTATCGTTATCTTTGATTTAATGAAAAATGGAAATATCGGCCGTGCTGTCCGCGGTGAATCGATTGGAACCTTGGTCGCTTAAGCGCTCAAGGTCCATTAAAAAGGGAGTAGCGATGTCAGATGTAGCGAGCGTTTTAAAAGATGCCGACACCAAAATGAGCAAAGCGGTCGAAGTCGCAAAAGATGATTTTGCTTCGATTCGGACCGGTCGTGCTCACCCATCACTCTTTAATAAAATAATGGTCGATTACTACGGCACTTACACTGCGCTTTCGCAGTTAGCCTCTATTCAAGTTCCTGAGGCCCGAATGGCAACTATCGCCCCCTTTGATAAGGGCGCAATGTTAAATATTGAGAAGGCGATCCGTGATTCAGATTTAGGGGTTAATCCAAGCAGTGATGGAGCAGTTATCCGTATTAATTTTCCGCAGCTAACCGAAGAGCGACGCAAGGAGTACATCAAACTTGTAAAGAGCAAGGCCGAGGACTCAAAGATTTCAATGCGAAACATTCGCCGTACCGCTAAAGAGGCGATTGAGAAGATGGAGAAAGATGGCGATGTCGGTAAAGATGATGTTGCCCGTGGCGAAAAAGAGTTAGAAAAGATTACTTCAGAGCATGTCGCGAAAGTCGATGAGATGTTCAAGCATAAGGAGACCGAACTTCTAGAAATCTAGGAAGTTTTACTCCATGTCTGATATTCATTCGATAAATGCTGCGATTAACAAACGGGCTGGGCGAAAGCTTCTGCCCTCAATCGCCGTCTCCTTATCGCTCATCGCCTTAATTTGGTTTGCTCTGGCATATCACCGGGAAATCTTTGCCGCCGTTGTCGCAGTAGCCGTAGCTTTGGGAATTCGTGAGATAGTTCGAGCCTTTAAAGTACGAGAGATCTATCTTTCACGCAATGGCTTGCTCATCGCCTCGTTCGCTCTGGCTTATGCAACATGGAACGGGGGAGTTGCCGGTTTAGCCGTTGCCACCGCGATCGCCATTCCAGTGCTTCTGATTCAACTTCTCACTAAAGGCCCCGAGGGCTTTGTAGCAAGTGCAAC
>JBBAMX010000007.1:0-22249 GCA_040402335.1 Candidatus Planktophila sp. | reverse complement strand
ATGCATATGCATTGGTGGATCGGTGTTGTAGCGGGATTAATGATCGTATTTACCGCAACCTGTGGAGATTTAATTGAGAGTGCGATGAAGCGCGATTTAGCGCTTAAAGATATGGGTACATTTTTACCTGGTCACGGTGGAGTTTTAGATCGCTTGGATTCGGTCTTGATCTCAGCACCTGCATTGTGGCTAGCTCTCGAACTAGTAAGGAGCTGGCTATGAGTATCCCTGAGATTAAATTAGTTTTCGATGAGCCCGTTCAGCGAAAAAAAGTACCAAAACATATCGCCGATTATTCACCGGCAGAGCGTCGCGAATTGGCAACGACGCTGGGCTTTCCTGCATTTAGAGCGAGTCAAGTTGCTACTCATTATTTTTCACACCTCTCTGATGATCCTCAAAGTTGGAGTGATATCCCAGCCGACATGCGTTTGAGTATCGCCGAAGCTCTTACCCCACGTTTAATCGAACTAGTCCGTTCAGTTACTTGTGACGATGGAATGACCCGAAAAGATTTATGGAAACTCCATGATGGAGTATTAGTTGAGAGCGTTTTAATGCGCTATTCCGACCGTGTAACCGTATGTATATCCTCGCAAGCTGGCTGTGGAATGAACTGCCCATTTTGCGCGACGGGACAGGCCGGACTCACACGTAATTTATCTGCCGGTGAGATTACCGAGCAGATAGTTGCCGCCGCTCGTGCATGTGCCAATGGAGAGCTACCTGGTGGTCCCGTTCGCCTCTCTAACATCGTTTTTATGGGAATGGGTGAGCCACTGGCTAACTACAACGCGGTAATCCGCACGGTTCGAAACATCACCGACCCTAATCCAGATGGCTTGGGCATCAGCGCACGCTCGGTCACGGTTTCAACTGTTGGCTTAGTCAATGGAATTGAAAAACTTACGCAAGAGGGTATCGCAGTCACTTTGGCGGTATCACTGCACACGCCAGATGATGAGTTGCGCGATACCTTGGTACCGATTAACTCACGATGGAATATTCGCGAAGTCCTGGCCGCCGCTGATTCATATGAAAAACGCACGGGGCGTCGTTACTCTATTGAGTATGCACTGATCCGTGATATCAACGATCAATCTTGGCGATCTGATTTATTGGGGCGTTTGTTAAAGAATAGAAATGCTCACGTAAATTTAATCCCGCTCAACCCCACCCCTGGATCTAAGTGGACGGCATCTCGACGTGAAGATGAGGTTGAATTTGTTCGAATCCTCGAAAGTTATGGGGTTCCAGTCACGGTCCGTGATACTCGCGGGCGTGAAATCGATGGTGCTTGTGGTCAGTTAGCCGCGGCTGAGAAATTAAAATAATCTCTCAATAAACTTTCCAAGCAGACTAGCTCGTTGCGTAATCCGCTCTTCAACATCGGCTAACTTTGTAAGAGTAATCGCGAGATTTACGCCGAGCCATCGCAAAGGCTCTGGCTCCCATTTTTTACTGTGCCAATTTACAAATGGAAGTGCGGCACGATCAGAGTTATTCCCGCTGATCAGATCGGCCAGTGAGTTCGCAGCTAAATATGAAAGCGTTACTCCATCCCCACCATAGCCACCCAGGGCTCCTAAGCGGCCATCCCAGTGAACAAAAGGCGACCAATCTCGAGTAACTCCGACCGCCCCGCCCCAGGCATGGGTAAATTTTCGCTCCTTTAAAATTGGAAACCAGTCAATGGCCAAACTACGGATTTGGCTATGTATCTGCGCACGGCTCTCACTTGAATCCTTGCGCTTTGAGGCAAATAGATATGGTGCACCGCGGCCACCAATTGCTAATCGGTTATCACTTGTGCGCTGAGCATAGGTAACCATGTGGCGATTTTCGGCAAAGCTTTCGCGTTGGTTTAAACCTATCTGCTCCCAATCACTCTCAGAGAGTGGTTCGGTGGCGACCATCAAGGAGTAAATTGGAATCTGATGACGAGTGCGATCTCGATACGCTTCGATCGCCTCTACAACGTATTTCGACTTCACGTTCTTTTCTTCGCCATCAACGCTCACCGTGACGCCTTGGCTATTTTGCGAAGCTAGGCTGTGTTCAAAGATGCTGACACCTCTAGTCGCTAAATTTTTAGCTAAACCAACAACTAAAGCCGCTGGATTTAGCACGGCGCAATCTTGGGTAAATGAGCCACCCATGGCGCCTTGCATATGAATATGGGTATTAAGTTCTTGCTCACAAAGAAAAGCCTGCGGGTTATTCTTTTCGATTCGCTCGAGTTGGCCTTTATTTCTAGCGATACTTAGTGAGCCACCTTTAAAGAAACCAGAACCTATTGCGTTGTGGCGATCAAATTCACCGATCTCATCGATACTTTTAGCCAGGTGCAGGTGAAGGGCGGTGATCTCCTCTCTGCCACTACGCTTTTCTAAGGCTCGATCGCTCATGGGGTAGAGCGCTGAAGCCCAGCCACCATTTCGTCCACTGGCACCTGAACCAACCAGATTTTTTTCAAAGATAGCGATGGCGAGCCCTGGATTATTATTGAGTAAATGGTGGGCGCACCAAAGGCCACTGAAGCCGCCACCGATTATCGCTACATCCCACGCCGAATTAATAGGGCCGGGGTTAAAAGTGGGATGCGCTATCGAGGACCACCACAGCGAATTTTCATAGGAAAAACCAGTGCGCATATCGTTGATTGTAGTTTGCGGACTACACAATTGGGGAGAGTACGCGTAATCTCGGGCTATGGAAAAACTATCGAACTTCATTAATGGCAAGTCAGTAGAGAGTAGTTCGGGTGAGAGCTCCCCACTCATTAATCCAGCAACTGGCCTGGAGTATGCCCGCGCTCCGAAATCAAACGCTGCCGATGTCGATGCCGCCTTTAGCGCAGCAAGTGATGCATTTCCAGCGTGGCGTGATTCAACTCCATCGCAGCGTCAGCGCGCCTTACTTAAAATCGCCGATGCGATTGAGAACCGCCAAGATGAGATTATTAAGATTGAGAGTACAAATACTGGCAAACCAATTTCGCTGACGACCTCCGAGGAGCTCCCACCTATGGTGGATCAAATCAGATTCTTTGCGGGAGCGGCAAGAAATCTGGAAGGTAAATCGGCCGGTGAATATATGCCGGGGATGACTTCGATGATTCGTCGCGAACCAATCGGAGTTATAGGCCAGGTAACTCCATGGAACTATCCAATGATGATGGCCGTTTGGAAATGGGCGCCGGCAATAGCCGCCGGAAATACCGTTGTATTAAAGCCGAGCGATACAACTCCGGCCTCCACGGTATGGATGGCCGAGCTCATGGCTGAGTTCTTACCCGCAGGTGTTTTTAATGTAATTTGTGGAGAGCGCGAAACTGGACGGATGCTTGTAGAACATAAGCGGCCCGATATGGTCTCAATAACAGGTTCGGTTGGAGCTGGAATTCAAGTCGCACAATCGGCGGCAACGCAGCTCAAGCGAGTGCACTTAGAGCTTGGTGGAAAAGCCCCAGTAGTAGTTTTTGCCGACGCTGATTTAGTGGCCGCGTCCGAAGCGATTGCAATCGCGGGTTATTTTAACGCTGGGCAAGACTGCACGGCAGCTACACGTGTAATCGTTCAAGCATCGGTCTATGAAGATTTCGTTGCACTCTTGAGCCAAGCGGCAAAAGCCATTGCCATAGGTGCACCGGATGAAGATGTCTTTTTAGGACCAGTTAATAACGCCAATCAGTTGGCACGTATTTCAGGTTTTCTCGATCGAACTCCCTCTCACGCAACGGTGATGGCCGGTGGAAGCGCTCTTGATCGCCCGGGCTACTTCTTCCCAGCAACGGTAGTTGCCGGGCTCAAACAAGAGGATGAGATGATTCAAAGCGAGATATTTGGACCGGTTATTACCGTGCAGAGATTTAGCGATGAAGCACAAGCGGTACAGATGGCAAATGGCGTTGACTACGGATTAGCGTCGAGTGTCTGGACTAAAGATCATGGTCGGGCCATGCGTATGGCTAAGGCCTTTGACTTTGGTTGCGTTTGGATAAATACCCATATACCCGTGGTGGCAGAGATGCCACATGGTGGATTTAAGCGCTCGGGCTATGGCAAGGATTTATCGGGCTATGGTTTTGAAGATTACACGCGAATTAAGCATGTGATGAGTAATTTAGAGGCTTAGACAGGTGACGCGATGGGCGTAGCGACCTAAACTGATATCACTGCAATTAACTCTTTAAGGAGTCTCCATGAAAAAACCGGAAAAGAATCCACCTGAGTTAAAGAGTTTAATCCGGGCCCAGATGTCACGCCGCGGTTTCATTGCAGCGGCCGGGGGAGTAGGTGGCCTTGGCTTATTGGCAGCGTGTGGAACCAGTTCTTCCAGTAAAACTACATCGGCTATCGTGAGCGATATTTCAGAGAAGGAAAAAATCGCGCGCTGGGCCAACTGGACTCTCTATTTAGATTACGACTCGAAGGCAAAGAACTATCCAACCTTAGAGAGTCTGAAGAAATCCTCTGGTTTAGATATCTCTTATAAAGAGGATGTCGATGATAATAATAGTTTTTATGGAAAAGTCTCGGGCCAACTAAAGCTTGGCAAAGATATTGGCTATGACCTAGTCACTTTAACCGACTGGATGGCCGGTCGTTGGATCCGTTTGGGGTACACGCAGGAGATTGATGAGGCCGCGGTTTCAAATAAAAAAAATATTCTGCCCGTGCTAGCTCAAGTCGGATTTGACCCTGGCCGCAAAAATACGCTCACCTGGCAGACTGGTTTTGCTGGCTTTGGGTGGAATAAGCAGTTGCTCCCGAAAGGCGTCCACACCCTGGATGATCTATTTGCACCAGCCAATAAAGGGCGAATCGAAGTTCTCTCCGAGATGCGTGACACTATGGGGATAATTATGAAGTATCAAGGTGTCGATATCTCCAAGAAATTTACCGATGCCCAGTTTATGAACGCTATAGATTTTCTGCAAAAGAAAATTGCCGATGGCTTTATCCGTCAAGTAAAGGGTAACTCCTATAAAGAGGATCTCATCTCGGGCGATGCAATTGCAGTGATTGGCTGGTCGGGAGATTTATTCCAACTTGCGAGTGAGAATAAAGGAAAGTTTGATTTTGCTGTGCCCGAAAGTGGCGGAACGCTGTGGAGTGATAACTTGATAATTCCATCCACCTCTGCGCATAAAAAGAACGCTGAAACGGTAATGAATTACTATTACGATCCGGCAGTCGCCGCAAAAGTTGCCGCTTACGTCAACTATGTCTGTCCAGTTCAAGGCGCTCAAGCTGAGATGGAGAAGATCGACCCAGTCTTGGCAAAAAGCCCGTATATCTTCCCAGATGCAACCGCGCTCTCAAAGGTGAGCGTATTTACCGCGCTCTCTCCAAGTGATGAGGTTAAATACCAGGCCGCTTTCCAGAAAGCCATCGGTAACTAATGCCCGATAAGGCTCCAGTAACAAAGGGTGATTTAAGATTGAGTAATCTCACCAAAGCCTTTGGAGAGTTTTTAGCCGTAGATGATCTAACACTAATTATCCCAGAGGGCTCTTTTTTTGCTCTGCTTGGACCATCGGGCTGCGGGAAAACTACAACGCTTCGCATGATCGCCGGTCTTGAAGAGCCAACATCTGGAAAGATTGAGATAGGAAGTTCTGATATTACATTTGCAAAGCCATATGCCAGGCCGGTAAATACCGTATTTCAAAATTACGCGCTCTTTCCACACTTAACAATATTTGAAAATGTTGCATTTGGTCTTCGCCGGCGTGGGATAAAAGATGTTAAAGAGGCGGTAACAAAGGTTTTGGACCTAGTAGAGCTGGGCCAGTTAGCGCAGCGAAAGCCGGCGCAGTTATCAGGGGGTCAGGCACAACGGATCGCCGTAGCGCGCGCCATCGTGAATCGTCCCGCACTGTTATTGCTCGATGAACCCCTTGGCGCATTAGATCTAAAACTCCGCCGTGCGATGCAGATTGAGTTGAAATGGATTCAAACCGAGGTGGGTTTGACCTTTGTTCATGTAACTCATGATCAGGAGGAGGCGATGACTATGGCCGATACGATCGCGGTAATGAATGAGGGTCGAATTGAACAAATGGGATCACCCGTCGAGCTTTATGAATCCCCACGGACTGTATTTGTTGCGAACTTTCTTGGCCAATCAAATCTAGTAAAAGGAAAAATCGAAAGCTCTGGCGGTGATTACTTACAAGTCTCAGTTCATGGTAACCGCATAGTGGTCCCAACAGCGAGGAATTTTGCAAAGGAAAATCTTGAGAAGACCGTCCTGATTGGCATTCGACCAGAAAAAATCTCAATCGAACATAGTGAAGTTAATACTTTGGGGGGTGGAAAGATAATCGATATCTCCTTCGTTGGCGTGAGCACCCAATTCGTGATTGAGATGCCTTGGGGTCAAGAGCTCACCGTCTTTGAACAAAACGATGGTGGAGCCTCACATCTACAAAAAGGTGACACGGTACAACTTTCATGGAAGCCAGAGTTCACATTTGCCCTCGATGGCACCGCCGATGTTGAAGCAGGTACTAGCGTTAACCCTGACGAACTTTAATGATCGCTATTCGTTCTGGGGCCAAGAGCTCAAGTGTTGGCCGTGGAATAAAGCGGCCCAGTACGCCCTATCTGCTGCTGATTCCCGGGTTGGCTTGGTTAGCCGTATTTTTCGTCTATCCACTCATAAACTTAGCCAGCACCAGCGTTCAAACACCGGCGGCGAGTGGTGAAATCGGGGCCTATGTTCAGAGTTTTAGATTTGCAAATTATCTTGATGCGATTTCGGGCTCAAAAGAGCAGTTCATGCGCTCCATCTTTTATGCGGTTTTAGCCACGATTATCGCGTTAGCGATCGCCTACCCGCTGGCTTATGCCATCGCCTTTAAATCTGGCAAATGGAAGAATTTACTACTGGTCCTAGTCGTGGCTCCTTTTTTTACCTCTTTTCTACTTCGGACTATTGCATGGAAGCAGATTTTAGGAGATCAAGGTCCAGTCGTAACTGTTCTTAGAACACTACATCTACTTGGGCCACAAGCTGGGCTGACTGCAAGTGCCTTTGCGGTCGTAACGGGTATGACTTATAACTTTCTACCTTTTATGACGCTACCTTTATATGCAAGTTTGGAGCGCATAGATCCAAGGGTGCTTGAAGCATCGGGAGATTTATATGCAAATGCAATCACAACATTTCGCCGAGTAACTTTGCCGCTATCAATGCCTGGCGTAGTTGCCGGCACCTTGCTTACTTTTATCCCTGCGGCCGGTGACTACATCAACGCCTCACTCCTGGGTAATCCAAAGACTAGGATGATTGGAAACGTGATTGAGTCTCGATTTTTTGAGATAGTTGATTACCCAACGGCAGCTGCGCTCTCATTTATTTTAATGGCTGCGATATTAATTCTGGTCACTATTTACGTGCGCCGCTCAGGAACTGAAGAGCTCGTATGAAGCGGTGGATCTCAAAGAATCTTCTTCGAATCTACGCTTTTTTCGCCTTTGTCTATCTTTTCATCCCCATCGCTTACACAATGGCGTTCTCCTTCAATGATGCCGGTAAGAGTAATCTCACCTGGCGCGGCTTCACTCTTAAAAACTGGCAGAATCCATGCGGTGCCCCGGAGGTATGTTCGGCCTTAGGTAACTCACTCAAGATAGGATTTTTAGCCACGGCGGTCGCCACAATTTTAGGAACTATGATCGCATTTGCGCTTGGCCGTCACCGTTTTCGCGGTCGATCTACCGTGAATCTGTTGATTTTCTTGCCGATGGCAACCCCGGAGATCGTTTTAGGCGCATCACTTTTAGCTATGTTTTTAAATCTAGGAATAAACCCTGGCTTCTGGCCAACGGTTATCGCTCACGTCATGTTCTGTATCTCATTTGTCGTTGTCACTGTAAAGGCACGAATAGCTAGCTTAGATCCCAAACTGGAAGAGGCGGCAATGGATCTCTATGCCGATGAGTTTGCGACTTTTCGCCGTGTCACTTTGCCCTTAGTCGCACCTGGAATATTTGGTGCCGCACTTTTGGCTTTTTCACTCTCATTCGATGATTTTATTATCACCAATTTTAACTCTGGAACGCTCACTACATTTCCAAAGTTTATTTACGTCGCTTCGGCCCGAGGTATACCGGCGCAGGCAAATGTGATTGGTTCGAGTATGTTTATTCTCGCGCTAGTAATCGTTCTAGCGGGTCAGCTCGTAAAAACACGGAAATCGCGCTAACCTCGTCCCGTAGCCACAGCGACTTACAGGTCGTCAAATGAAAATCTGCGTTGTGGGGTTAGGTTCCGGAGGACCCGGGCCAGCTCATAGTTGTGATTGAAGGGGTGATTCCGGTCAAGGCCGGATAGCACGATGGCGAACATCGACCCGTCCATTCTTAAACACTTGTCTCAGATGCAACCTTCGCTGTACTGGCTGGATGAGGATCCACTTGAACCCCTTCCGCATCCGACGTTAATCGGTGATCTGACTACCGATTTATGTATCGTGGGAGCCGGGTATACCGGGTTATGGAGCGCTCTACTTGCTAAAGAGCAAAATCCAGAGCGTGAAGTTGTACTCCTTGAACAGAGAGAGACCGGTGCCGGTGCATCGGGTCGCAACGGTGGTTTTTGTAGCTACTCACTTACTCATGGATTTATGAATGGCTACAGCCGTTTTAAAGATGAGATGGCGATTATTGAGCGTTTGGGGCGGGAAAATCTCGATGGAATTGAAGCAACAATAAAGAAGTATGGAATTGATTGTGACTTCGAATGGAACGGTGAACTGCGAGTTGCAATCGAAGATTGGCAGATGGAGTCGATGCATCACGAGGCCGAATTACGAAACTCATTTGGTGACAACGTTGAGCTTCTTACTCAAGCCGAGATTCAAGCACGTGTAAAATCTCCTCTATATAAAGGAGCGCTCTGGGATCCAGATGGAACTGCACTTGTCGATCCGGCGAGATTAGTTTGGGGATTAGAGCGGGTCTGCATCAAGTTAGGTGTGAAAATATTTGAAAATACTCATGTTGATTGGTTAGAGCGCACAAATAATGGAATGATTGTTCATACACCTTATGGCACTGTCTATGCTCAGAAAATAGCTTTAGCTACCAATGTTTTTAAATCACTTATAAGACGGGCACATAAATATGTTGTTCCGGTCTATGACTTTCAATTAGTGACTGAGCCGCTTACAAAAGCACAACTCGACTCCATTGGTTGGAGTGCGCGCGAAGGTTTATCCGATGCAGGTAACCAGTTCCATTACTATCGAATGACGAAAGATAACGAGATTCTCTGGGGCGGTTACGATGCGATTTACAACTTCCGTGGCAAAGTCCGCCAAGAGTATGAATCGGATTCGCAGATTTATGCGCACTTAGCCCAGGCCTTTTTAGAGACTTTTCCACAGTTAAAAGGGATTAAATTTACACATGGATGGGGTGGAGCGATCGATACCTGCTCGCGTTTTTCACCTTTTTGGGGGATGGCATATCGAGGTCGCGTCGCTTACGTGATGGGATATACCGGCTTAGGCGTTGGCTCTACCCGCTTCGGTGCTCAAGTGATGTTAGATCTTTTAGATAATGTCGATAATGAGCGGACTCGTTTAAAAATGGTTCGTAAAAAACCCTTACCTTTTCCGCCCGAGCCATTTCGCTTTATCTTTATCCGATTAACTCAATGGTCTATCAATAGGGCCGATGAGCGCCAAGGAAAGCGTAATCTCTGGCTTCGCCTCCTTGATTTTCTGGGCCTGGGTTTCGATTCTTAACTCTTTGCCTTTACTCTTAACCCATGGTTAACCATGGAAATATGTATGGTCCTGACTTCACATTTCTCGGTATAGCGCGATGCGACTTAGATACTCCCTCTACATTCGCCGACGCCGATGTAGTTATAGTTGGAGCACCAATCGATAGTGGAACCTCGCATCGATCGGGTGCAAAGTTTGGTCCGCAAGCTATTCGCGGTGGAGATTATTTACCCCACGATGCACAGCGACCACATTTAGCTCTACGGATTGATGGCTTAAGAGAGTTAAAAGTTGTAGATGCTGGTGATCTTTTAATGCCTGGCGCAGATTTAATAGCCTCTTTAGCGGTTTTAGCCGATGCGACTGAAAAAATCTCACGCGCCGGTGCTATTCCCGTGATTCTCGGTGGAGATCACTCAATAGCTTCTGCCGATGTAGCTGGTATCGCACGTCACCGGGGCCTGGGAAAGATCTCAATGATTCACTTCGATGCCCATGCCGACACGGGCACGGAGCAGTTCGGCGCATTAATCGGCCATGGAACTCCGATGCGTCGCTTGATTGAAAACGGCATTGTTAGAGGCGATCGATTCTTGCAACTTGGACTGCGTGGATATTGGCCCGATGCTCAGACTTTAGATTGGATGCGCGATAAAGAGATGCGCTCTTATGAGATGACTGAGATAGCTCACCGTGGATTAAATACCGTATTAGATGAGTCGTTTTTAAAACTAACCGATGGCTGTGATGGAGTCTTTTTATCGGTTGATATCGATGTAGTTGATCCAGGAATGGCGCCGGGGACCGGGACTCCAGAGCCGGGTGGAATGACAAGCCGTGAGCTCCTTGAATCCGTACGTCGTATCTGCTTAGAGCTTCCGATCGTTGGGATCGATGTCGTAGAAGTTGCTCCCGCATTTGATACCGCTGACATCACTGCAATTCTGGCCAATCGTGTTGTGCTCGAGGCGTTAAGCGCGATCGCAAAGCGGCGCTCCGGTCAAAGTTATTCACCAACTCAAAACTTATTGGATCGTTAAATGCCCAGCGTGCTTACGCATGGTGGGCGATTAACCTCAACGACTGAGTGCGATACATCCGATGTCACCGCAGTAGTAGATGATTCACGGGTGCGCTCGCGTGGATATCTAATACGATTGGACTCATAATGCAGATACTTGGAATCCTGGCCTTCGTTATCGCCCTACTTTTATCGGTCATGATCCATGAGTTTGGACATTACTTGACGGCAAAGTATTACGGTATGAAGGTCACCGAGTTTTTCCTTGGATTCGGCTCTCGAATCTGGTCGTATCGTCGGGGTGAGACCGAGTTTGGTGTTAAAGCGATTCCAGCCGGTGGCTACTGCAAAATTGAGGGCATGAGTCCAGGCGATCCCATGCCTAGCGGGGAGGAGGAGCGCGCCTTTTATCGGGCATCCTCGGGACGTAAGTTAATCGTCTTAGGTGCCGGATCATTTCTCCACTTTGTTATCGGATACATACTTTTATTAACGCTCTTTGCCGGAATCGGAACAACGCAAGTGCTCCCGGTGATTGCCCAAATCATGAAGGGCTCGCCAGCCCAGAGCGCGGGCATCATGGTCGACGATGAGATCACATCTATTAATGGAAAGAGGGTAAGCAACTGGGCAGTTGATGTCGCCGCAATCCGAAGTTCAGCGGGCAAGGTCTTAACTCTTGGGATTCGACGCTCAGGTGAAGATCTCATTATTACTACCTCTTCCAGGCTAGAGACCGTGGATGGAAAAAAACGCTATCTCTTAGGAATTATTAATAAGACGGGTCTCAAACGTAGTGGGCTCCCTACCTCCTTTAAGAGCGCAGGATTAGTCACAAAAGATTTCCTTGTCGAGAGTGTTAAATCATTAATAAAACTTCCCTCAAAGATCCCTGCGCTCTGGGGCCAGAGCGTTGGTGGGCAAAAGCGTGATGTAAATGGTTTAGTTGGAGTTGTTGGAGTTGCGCGAGTATCGGGCGAGGCGTTAAGTAGTAAAAACCTCTCCATGAAAGAGCGGATTGCAACTTTTATACTCATTATCGCTAGTTTGAATATCTTTGTCGGCCTATTTAACCTGCTGCCGATCTTGCCGCTCGATGGGGGCCACATGGCTGTAGCTATCGCCGATGAGCTCCGTGCATTTATCGCCCGCCTGCGCAAACGCCCTCGCCCAGATCCAATCGATGTCGCCGTGCTCACACCGATCACAATGGTGGTCTTTGTGATCTTGGCTGGACTCACACTGCTCTTGCTTGTTGCAGATATCGTCAATCCAGTCTCACTCAATCTTTAGCAGAACCTGGCTACTTACGGCAGACTAGGCACATGGTCGATTTAGGTATTCCAACTGCGCCACCACCGGTTCTGGCTCCCCGTCGAAAGACGAAACAACTCATGGTGGGCAAGGTCGGCGTTGGTAGTGGTTCACAGGTCAGCGTTCAGTCGATGTGCACCACACTCACATCCGATGTCAACGCCACGCTTCAGCAGATCGCCGAACTCACCGCGGCCGGCTGTCAGATTGTGCGCGTTGCGGTACCAAGTCAAGATGATGCCGATGCCTTAGCTCAGATTGCCAGGAAATCTCAGATCCCAGTCATCGCCGATATTCACTTTCAACCGAAATATATCTTTGCCGCAATCGATGCGGGCTGCGCCGCCGTCCGGGTTAACCCAGGCAATATTAAGCAGTTTGATGACAAGGTCAAAGAGGTTGCAAAGGCGGCCGGTGATGCCGGTATCCCAATTCGAATCGGCGTCAACGCAGGCTCGCTAGATCCTCGAATCCTGGCAAAGTATGGAAAGGCTACGCCTGAGGCGTTAGCTGAATCTGCGCTTTGGGAGGCCTCATTATTTGAAGAGCATGGATTTTCAGATATTAAAATCTCAGTCAAGCATCACGATCCAGTCACAATGGTGAACGCCTATCGAATCCTTGCAGCCAAATGCGACTACCCGTTGCACCTTGGAGTTACAGAGGCGGGACCGATTTTTCAAGGCACGATTAAATCCGCTACGGCATTTGGAATCCTGTTGGCAGAGGGGATTGGCGACACGATTCGCGTCTCTCTCTCAGCCCCTCCCGTTGAGGAGGTTAAAGTTGGAATCTCAATTCTTGAATCACTCAATCTGCGCCAACGTAAACTTGAGATTGTTTCATGCCCTTCATGTGGACGTGCGCAGGTAGATGTCTACTCCCTCGCCGAAAAAGTTCAAGCGGGCTTACAAGGCATGACCGTCCCGCTCCGTGTTGCCGTTATGGGCTGTGTTGTTAATGGACCTGGAGAGGCACGTGAAGCCGATCTCGGTGTTGCATCTGGAAATGGAAAAGGTCAGATATTTGTTCGGGGAGAAGTAATTAAAACCGTCCCAGAGTCCATGATTGTTGAAACGCTTATTGAAGAGGCGATGCGGCTAGCGCAGGAGATGGAGGCCGCGGGCGTTGCATCAGGTATGCCCACCGTTGATGTTGGGTAGGCTCTGAGCATGTTAAAAATGTCTACGCTTTTTTTGCGTACGCTCCGCGATGACCCCGCCGACGCTGAAGTTGCAAGCCATCGCTTACTTGTGCGAGCTGGATATATCCGTCGAATCGCAGCAGGCATTTACTCATGGCTGCCTCTTGGCGTAATAACGCTTCGAAACGTTGAAAACGTGGTGCGGGCCGAGATGGATAAAGCAGGCTTTCAAGAGGTGCATTTTCCAGCACTTTTACCGAAAGAGGCCTATGAGGCCACAGGTCGCTGGAGTGAGTACGGGCCATCACTTTTTCGGCTACAAGATCGAAAAGGCGGCGATTATTTACTTGGCCCAACCCATGAAGAGATGTTTACCTTGATGGTCAAGTCAGAGTATTCATCGTATAAGGATCTTCCGCTATCTATCTATCAGATTCAAACGAAGTATCGCGATGAAGCCCGTCCTCGAAGTGGAATCATCCGTGGCCGTGAGTTCGTCATGAAGGACTCTTACTCATTTGATGTCGATGATGCCGGATTAGATATTTCGTATCAAAGGCACCGCGATGCATACATCAGTTGTTTTAACCGGTTAGGTATGAAGTACAACATTGTAAAGGCGGTCTCAGGTGCAATGGGTGGCTCGCGATCCGAGGAGTTCTTAGCGCCTTGTCCAACCGGTGAAGATACTTACGTACTTTGCCCAACGTGTGGGTATGCCGCAAATGTTGAAGCGATGCTGACTAAAATCGCCCCTGGCGATCCATCGGGAGTTCCGGCCTTGGAGGAGTTAGATACTCCGAATACTCCAACGATCGATTCGTTAGTTGCAGTTATGAACGAGAAGTTTGGCAACGGTCATTCTGCTGCAGATACTTTGAAAAATATAATGTTAGTTGCCGATGGAAACCCAATCGCAGTCTTGGTGCCTGGTGATCGTGAAGTAGATTTAAAACGCCTGCAAGAGAATTTAAATGGTGTTCATGAACTTCGTATATTTGAAGAGGCTGATTTCGCAAAACATCCACAGCTGGTTAAGGGATACATTGGTCCACAAGATGCTAAAGCCAATGGCATTATGCTTTATGCCGATCCACGAATTGCTCCCGGAACCGCTTGGATTACTGGTGCCAATAAGGAAAATCGACACGCTCGCTTTGTCTTAAACGGTCGCGATTTTACGCCCGATGCTTACATTGAGGCCGCCGAAGTCCGCGCCGGCGATGCCTGCCCAGAGTGCGATAGCGAAATTCTTATCGATCGAGCCATTGAGATCGGCCATATCTTCGCACTTGGCCGTAAATATGCCCAAGCGCTCAACTTAAGCGTCTTGGATCAGAACGGTAAATCCCAAATAGTCACGATGGGCTCATATGGAATCGGTGTATCTCGCGCAGTTGCGGCGATCGCCGAACAGACAAGTGATGAGCTTGGCCTGAATTGGCCAGCTGAGATTGCACCGGCAAAGGTACACATCGTTGCGACCGGTAAAGAGGATCTACCCTTTGATACCGCCCTTGATCTCGGAGTTAAGTTAGAGGCTGCCGGAATCTCGGTAATGCTCGATGATCGTCGCGAAGCAAGTGCCGGTGTGAAGTTTAAAGATGCCGAGTTAATTGGTAATCCAATTATCGTTGTAGTGGGTAAGGCCCTTGCCAATGGAAACGTGGAAGTTCGCGTGCGAGCAACGGGGGCAAAGAGTGAGGTCGCATTAGATGGCGCAGTATCGGCGATCGCTTTGTTACTTAACTAAGGCTTATCACTCATCGCTCACCTATCTCTCACCGCAGGATTATTTCTTCTGTGCTCCTCCTTTTTTGCCGGATTCGTTGACTCGATCGCCGGTGGTGGGGGATTAATTCAACTTCCAGCGCTCCTGATTGCGCTGCCGAAGAGTGAGACGGTAACGATTCTTGGCACAAATAAATTCGCCTCCGTTTTTGGGACGACAACCGCGGCAGCGCTTTATCGCCGGGTAATAAAACCTGAACCTAAAGTACTCATCGCGATGGCCTTACCGGCCTTTATTGGCTCGGCCGCGGGTGCATCGCTGGCATCTCGAATTCCGACATCGAGTATGCGGCCCCTCGTTCTTATTCTTTTAATAGCTGTTGCAACTTACACGTGGCTCAAACCCGATTTAGGGATGGTTGAGAGATTTAAACACACCGACATGCAAAGAGTTCAGATCGCCGCCTTTTCTGGAATTGTAATTGGTTTTTACGATGGGATCTTTGGACCAGGCACCGGCTCATTCCTCATGCTGGTGCTTGTCGCATCACTTGGATACGCATTTATTACGGCATCGGCGATTGCAAAAGTTGTTAATGTCTCAACTAACCTGGGAGCGATTTTAATTTTCGGCATACATGGTGCGATTATTTGGCAGATTGGATTAGCCCTTGGTGTTACAAATCTTATTGGGGCGATAATTGGCTCCAGACTTGCCATCCGTGGTGGCTCAACTCTTGTGCGAAAAATCTTTCTGCTCGTAACTATTGCGCTTATTATTAAGGTGGGAGTTGATACTTTCCAAAGTTTTTAGTTAGACTTAGTGGCACAACTTAATAAGAAAGTAGCTCAAAATGTCGCTCCAACAATCACTTACTCTGACTTTGACCCCCGTGTTAGAAAGCGCTGGCTATTTTCTTGAAGAGATTGTCGTAACTAACCCAGGTGCCCATCGAGTCGTTACGTGTGTTGTCGATGCACAAGAGCCACTGAATCTCGATGAAGTAAGTGAGGTAAGTCGATTAATCTCCGAATTTTTGGATCAATCCGATGAAATCGATGGGGCATTTACATTAGAGGTCACATCCCCAGGGGTCGATCGTCCACTGACGCTGCGCCGCCATTGGGAGAGAAATGTTACGCGAGTAATTTCATTAGTTTTTAACGATGAATCACTCTTGACGGCACGCTTAGTCGAACTGCGTGAAATCGATGCAGATTTTATTGAGAATATAAAGGGCCGAATGAAGAGCCATACCGTTCTCTTAAGCGATATTAAACGAGCTCAAGTGCAGGTCGAATTTAGCCGTAAAGAGGAGGAGTAAATGCATGTAGAGATAAGTGCTCTCATTGCGCTCACCACTGAAAAAGGAATTCCTTTTGAGCAGTTGATTCAGGCGATTGAAGTAGGTGTATTGACGGCTTATAACCAGAGTGAGGATGCAAAGCGCCACGCGCGCGCATTTTTGGATCGTGAGAGCGGTGAGATTGAAATACTGATCCCACAATTTAACGAGCTGGGTGAAAAAATCGGCGATGAGCCAGATATGCCTGCGGGATTTTCTCGAGTAGCAACTTCGACTGCCCGCCAGATTATTAAATTGAAGATGCGTGAAACTAATGATGCATCAATCGTCGGTGAGTTCACCGGAAATGTAGGCGATGTGATTTCGGGAGTTGTCCAACAAGGACGAGATCCAAAGATGATTAATGTAAATCTTGGCAGAACTGAAGGGCGAATTCCGCCGCAAGAGCAGGTCCCTGGTGAGATTTATACTCACGGTGATCGAATTAAATGTTTTGTCGTAGAAGTTAAACAAGGACTTAAAGGGCCAGAGATTATGCTCTCACGCAGCCATCCTGCCCTTGTTAAAGCCTTATTTGCATTTGAAGTCCCAGAGATTAACGATCGGATAGTTGAGATTATGGCCGTTGCCCGTGAGGCCGGGCACCGTACTAAGGTCGCAGTTAAATCGCATAGAGCAGGGGTAAGCCCTAAGGGCTCACTCATTGGTCCGATGGGTTCTCGGGCGCGCGCAGTCATGGATGAGCTTCATGGCGAGAAGATCGATATCGTGGATTGGTCGGAGGAACCAGCGATCTTTGTTGGACACGCACTGGCACCGGCAAAGGTAATCTCCGTTGAAATTACCGATTTGGCGGGGCGCTGTGCCAAGGTCGTTGTTCCCGACTATCAATTATCGCTAGCCATTGGAAAAGATGGACAAAATGCCCGCCTGGCGGCCCGCCTTACTGGCTGGCGTATTGATATTCATCCCGATACCCCCATTATGTAATCCAGAGCTTCATTAGATACAATCACCCCCTGAACGTTCAATGGAATGGATATGAAAGATATGAAACTCACATGAGCTCACTAGATCTATGAGGTCGTACAACTAGGGCTTGCATGTGTTTTATATGCGGGCCAAGACAGGGGAAAATGTGTCAAAGGTCCGCGTACACGAGTTAGCAAAACAACTCGGTATGGAGAGCAAGGTCGTCCTTGCAAAGCTCCAAGAGCTAGGTGAGTTTGTAAAGTCAGCATCTTCAACGGTAGAAGCGCCGGTTGTGCGCAAGCTCATTGAGATGTATCCAGATGCAAAGCCAGTCGAAGAGAGCAAGCCGGTAAAAAAAGCGGCGGCTAAGAAGACGGTAGTCAAGACGAGCGATGATGTAACGGCCCAACAGGCGGCAGTTCTCGCCGCCGAGCTTGGCGTGGATTTAGAGGCGCTTAAAGCCGAACAGCTTCGAAGTGAACTACACAAGGCCGAGCTTCATGCAAAGGCCGAGGCGGTGCGCGCAGCGCACGAAGAGCCCGTTGCCACAGCACCAAAGCCGGCACCGCGTGTCGGCAACAATCCATTCTCATCGGGGATCTCTGCCCTGCCTCGGCCACCGCGCCCAGGTAACAACCCATTTTCAACTGCCGGCGCAGTTCCGCGTCCGCCCCAGCGACCTATGGGTGCTCCGCGACCAGGAATGGCTGGAGCTCGTCCAGGCTCGGTGCGTCCAGGCTTTGCCGCACGACCTCCTAGCGCCCGTCCACCAGGTGCAACTGGATTTCCTCCTCGCACCGGTGGTGCACCAACTCCAGGATCTCCCTATAAAAGTAATGGCCCGGCAGGTGCTGCGACAACTGGTGCTCCTACTCGTCCAGGGGGTGGGCGCCCACCACAACGTGGCGGTGCCGGTGGAGCATTTGGAAAAAATGCGAGTAAGAAATCAGGTCGCAAAGCAAAATCGCGTAAAGCACTTCGCGACGAGTTCGACAATATGCAGGCGCCACAACTTGGTGGCGCAGTTGTTCCACATGGCGATGGTAAAACCCCTATCCGTATGCGACGCGGCTCTTCACTGGCCGACTTTGCCGACAAGATTGGCGCAGATCCAGCGGCCCTTGTTTCAGCACTCTTTCACTTAGGTGAGATGGTAACGGCGACACAGTCCGTTGATGCAGATACATTTGAGATTCTCGGCGTACAGCTAGGTTATGAGATTCAAATCGTAAGTCCCGAAGATGAGGATCGCGAACTTCTACAAGGCTTTGATATTGACTTGGCCGATGAGCTCGCCGCCCTTGACCCTGAACTACTTGTCGCCCGCCCGCCGGTCGTAACGGTGATGGGCCACGTTGATCACGGTAAGACCTCACTTCTCGATGCAATTCGCAAGAGCGAGGTTATGAAATCTGAGGCCGGTGGAATCACACAACACATCGGCGCCTATCAAATCCACCATGATCACAATGGAGTAAATCGCGCAATCACTTTCATCGATACGCCTGGTCACGAAGCGTTTACGGCAATGCGTGCCCGTGGCGCGAAGGTTACCGATATCGCGGTTCTGGTTATCGCAGCCGATGACGGCATCATGCCTCAGACAATCGAGGCTTTGAATCACGCGCAAGCCGCCGATGTTCCAATCGTCGTAGCGGTTAACAAGATGGATAAAGAGGGTGCCAACGCGGACAAGGTGCGTCAGCAACTCACCGAGTACAACTTGATTGCAGAAGAGTATGGCGGAGAGACGATCTTCGTAAATGTTTCAGCTAAATCAGGTCAGGGCGTTGATGATTTAATTGACTCAATTCTTTTGACTGCCGACGCAGCTATCGATCTTCGCGCAATCGCCGATGAGCAAGCTCGCGGTGTTGCAATCGAAGCCCACCTTGATCGTGGTCGCGGTCCAGTAACAACGGTTCTTGTCCAACGTGGAACTTTAAAGATCGGTGATGCAATAGTTGCCGGTGGTTCATTTGGTCGCGTACGTGCGATGCTGGATGAGAACGGGGACAACGTTGAAACCGCTGGTCCATCTCGCCCGGTTCAGGTCCTTGGATTTACTTCAGTTCCTAACGCTGGCGATACTTTCTTGGTTGCCGATGAAGATCGAACCGCTCGTCAGATCGCTGAGAAGCGACAGGCAGCTGAGCGAAATGCTCAACTCGCAAAGGCGCGCAAGAAGGTCTCACTTGAAGACTTTATGGAGCAGTCCAAGGTCTCAACGCTTAACTTAATTCTCAAGGGTGATGTCAGCGGATCTGTTGAGGCACTTGAAGAGGCGCTCATGGCACTCGATGTTGGAGCCGAGGTAGATCTTCGCGTCATTCACCGTGGCGTTGGAGCGATCACCAAGAGCGATATCACCTTGGCATCGGCCTCGACCGCCGTTGTGATTGGCTTCAACGTTAAGCCAGAGCCACAAACAGCGATCTTTGCCGATCAAGAGGGGGTTGAAGTTCGCTTCTACTCCGTGATCTATCAGGCGATCGATGATGTTGAGCTCTCACTAAAGGGTCTGCTCAAGCCAATTTACGAAGAGTTCGTTCTGGGTAATGCCGAAGTCCGCGAGATATTTAAATCCTCAAAGGCTGGAAACATCGCTGGATCTATTGTTAAAGACGGCTTCATTCGCCGAAATGCAAAGGCACGTATTTTGCGTGGTGACAAGGTTCTTGTCGATGATCTGACTATCGATTCGCTCAAGCGCTTTAAAGACGATGCCAATGAAGTCAAAGAGGGCTTTGAGTGCGGAATTGGTCTTGGCAACATGAAGGAGATCACCGTGGGCGACGTCATTCAAGTATTTGAGATGCGCGAGAAAAAGCGAGTATAAGTAATGAGCCCATCACACCGTACTTTAAAAGTCGCCGATCGCATAAAAGTGGTCGTGGCACAGATTCTTGAGACAAAGATTAAAGATCCGCGTCTTGGCTTTGTCACGGTCACCGATGCGCGCGTAACCGGAGATTTACAGATGGCATCGGTCTTTTACACCGTCCTTGGCGATGAGGAGGCGCGCTCATCAACGGCCGCAGCTCTTGAGAGTGCCAAGGGCGCTATCCGCTCAGCCCTTGGTCGCGAACTTGGCTTACGGATTACTCCCTCTCTTGAATTCTTTGAAGATGGGCTACCTGAGAGTGCGAAGGCGCTCGATACTCTCCTTGCCAGAGTGCATGAGCAGGATGCCGAAGTCGCTGCACTGCGCAAAAATGCAACATATGCCGGGGGAGAAGATCCATATAAAGCTCCACGCATAATCGAGTCAGAGTAATCATCGAGCACGGATTCCTGGTTGTAGATAAAGAGCCGGGGATGACAAGTCACGATGTTGTCGCGATTGCACGGCGGGCACTTGGAACTCGTAAGGTGGGGCATGCCGGAACTTTAGATCCAATGGCGACCGGCATCCTCGTATTAGGTTTTAATAACGCTACTCGTTTGCTTCAATACATCACCGATGGGGATAAGAGTTATCTTGCCACGATTGTTTTAGGTGCTGCAACGGTCACTGATGACAGAGAAGGTGAGGTTATTTCTCGCGCAGATGTTAGTGCAGTTACCGATGTACAGATCGAAATTGAGCTCTCAAAGATGCGCGGTGCGATTATGCAGCGCCCAAGCTCGGTCTCGGCTGTAAAAGTAAATGGCGAACGCTCTTACAATCGAGTGCGTGCCGGAGAAGTTGTCGAACTCGCAGCCAGAGCGGTAACAATTACTCAACTAGATATTCTGAGTATTCGTCACCTAGATTCAACTGTGGAAGTCGATATTGAAGTTACATGTTCGGCAGGGACTTTCATCCGTGCGATTGCGCGCGATTGTGGCGACACCTTGGGCGTTGGTGGACACCTGTCATCCCTTCGCCGTTCTCGAGTAGCCGGCTTTGCATTGAATCGAGCGATCACGTTGGCTGCGCTAAAGGCCGGTGATTTCACCCCACTGGCACTGGCAGATGTGGCCCGCGCAACATTTCCAATACGTGATTTAGCCCTAGATGAGCGCCAGGAGCTCTCATATGGTCGCCCGTTAACTCCTAATTCAAGCGATGAGATTTTTGCCGCCATCAGTGGCGATAATGAGTTAATCGCACTCTTGGCAAATAAAGCTGGCTTTGCAAAGCCTATCGCTGTATTCGCCGCCGCTAATTAATCCTGAGATAATATCCATATGAGCATAGTTGTTATTGGAGTCTTTGATGGAGTCCATAAGGGACACCAGGATGTACTTAACCATGCCAAAGCAATCGCAGGGGATGAAAAGATTATCGCGTTGACCTTTGACCCTCACCCTGTAAGTGTCTTTGCACCCGATCGAACACCAACTTTATTAACAATTCTTAGTGATCGCATCGAACTATTGAAGATTCACAACGCGGATCAAGTTGCGGTGATGAAATTTACGCCAGAGTTTGCTGCGATGTCACCTGATGATTTTGTTAACAAAATTCTTGTGCAGCAGTTGAGTGCAACTAAAGTTGTAGTCGGTAAGAACTTCACCTACGGGCATAAAGCGGCGGGAAATGTCGAAAGCCTTAAAGCATATTCTGAGTTCGAGACGATAATCTTAGATTTAGCGCCTAATGATGGGGAAGTTATCTCATCGACTCGCATCAGAAAACTAATCGTCGCAGGAAGCGTTGAAAAGGCGCGCGAACTGTTGACCCGCCCTCATCGCTTAGATGGCATCGTTGTTCATGGTGAAAAACGTGGACGTGAAATCGGTTATCCAACGGCAAACCTTGGCGATCTTGAACGCCAGACGATTCCAGCCGATGGGGTCTATGCCGGCTGGTTATCCGTTGGAATCGATCGCTGGCCCGCAGCGATTTCAATCGGCACCAATCCAACATTTGAAGGTGTTCGTGGCCGCCAGGTCGAGGCCTATGCCCTGGATCAAGTTGGATTAGATCTCTACTCAAAGGCGGCGACAGTTGAGTTCGGTTGGCGCCTGCGAGATACGCTGACATTTGATGGCCCTGAGCCGCTCCTTGTTCAGATGGCCATGGACTG
>JBBAMX010000006.1:20881-80592 GCA_040402335.1 Candidatus Planktophila sp. | reverse complement strand
ATGTTGAGACTGTAACTGCGATGCAAGAGTCCCTGCTCTTCTCCTTACCCCCTGAACTGCGAAAAGATTTAAAAGCTGCGGGGAAGATGTAGTTTCGGTTAATTAACAGGGACCAGGGTCGGGTTTAATAACTATATAGAAAACTGTATAGTTTTCCTATGGATATAACGCAGTTTGAAACCCTTACGGTTACACAAGCCACCGAACGCGGAGTCTCTGCAATTCTGCGCCAAGCACGGGATGGTCAAGCCTTAATCGTGGAAAAGCATGGAACCCCAGTAGCGGCCGTTGTTGGCATATCCCGCTTTGAAGAGCTCGAAGAGCTTGAGCGAGATCTGCGAAGCGCGTGCCTAGTTCTTGCCCGCCTTGCAAGTGATAACGGAAATCGCTCAACCCTGGATGAGGTCATATCATCTCTTGGATTTGATAGAGATATTCTTGAAGCCGAACTTGAAAGCGAAATAAACGCTGGAATACATTGACTTTACGTGGCGACAAATAATAAATCTGTTGTTCATGTTCAATTAATTCAACCAGCGATTGAAGATCTTCAACGATTATCGAGGAAGAATAAAGAGTTACTGCGTCAGGTTCTTAAAAAAATTCTCTTAATAGAACGTAATCCCTTGGCTGGTCATCCATTACTTGGTGGCTTCATCGGTTGGAGGAAGTTGACTGTTGGAGATCGACATTGGCGAATAATCTGGCGAACATACACTGATAATTCAGGCTCAGTAATAGTGGAGATAGCCGAAATCTGGGCGATAGGTGCACGGGCAGATTCAAAGATTTACAAAGAGTTACGAGATCGATTAAATACATTGGCGCCTAACCAGATCGTTCGAAGTTTAAGCGAGGTCATTGCATATTTAGGCCAAGGAAAAATGCCAAATAAAGATGTAGCCACTCACGAACCAGTTCCAACATGGCTGGCGGCTCGCCTACTCAAAAATCTTTATATTTCTCAAGCAGAGATTGACCTATTGGACGCTGAGAGCGCCATGTCGATATGGGAGAGCTATTTAATTAATCGCGAGCTTTAGGTGGCTTATTTTTTGCCTTTGCATTAAGAAATATAAACCAGCCACAGGCGGCACCAAGGATTAAAAATGGCGCCTCACTCGCTAAAGCTGCGATGAGATCGATTCCAACGCGCGAGAGTTTAAATCCATCGATGAGAAGCGTGAAAAGAAAGGCGCTACCCGCAAATGCAAGGGGTGGAGTAACCGTTGCAACATAGTTCGTACCAGGACGGCCAAAGCGAAGGCCCCCGAAAAATGCGGCCAGGATTATTACTCCGGTAAAGATCCCAACTCCGCCGCGAAGCAGGAGCTCGATGAGTGTGACAAGTGCAATTAATAGGCTTTGAAGCGTTACTACGCCCTGCTTTTTTAAGCCAGGTCCCCGTGTAGAGATTTGCTTAGTAACGTTCATTTATCTCCCCCATCAGTGACCTCTTCGGCATCGATGAAATCATCATCGCCTCCAAGCTCATCGCTTTTTAACTCACGTACCGATGCCGGCGCTTCGGGATATTCAATGGCGAGTTTATCTTTGTCACCCGTGACTCCCAAGTTGTGAATTCTTCGGGCAGGGCTCAGTACCGTCTTTTCAGCGGTCGGCACTAAATCCTCATACGCCTTAGCGGTAGTTGTAATCGCCCTACCGACGGCGACGATCTTGGTGTGGAGCAGCGTGATATTTTTTAAAAACGTACTTGCGACTTTCTGTATCTCATCGGCGTTCTCAGCCAGCTTATTTCGGGTAAAGATGTAGCCGATAGTGCGCAGTAGCGCCATCATCGATGTGGGGGTTGCAACTGTGACGCCGAGCTTAAAGGCCTTTTCCAACAGCAAGGGCTCCATGCGCAAGGCCTCAGAGAGTAGGGTTTCAAATGGGACAAAGAGAACGACAAAGTCGGGTGAGCCCGCCGACTTGTGATAGCCACGCTTGGCCAGGGCATCGATGTGTTTGAGAAAATCCTTGGTGTGTAAAGCTAGAAACTCATCGCGCTTAGATTGAACCTCGGTGCCGAATGCCTCTACGAAGCGATCAAAGGGAAACTTTGAGTCGATAAAGATTGAGCTACCACCCGGCATCTTTACCGTGATATCTGGAATTCCCGAAGAGTCGGCATCGGTTGTAGAGCGCTGTCTCTTGTACTCATGTCCCTCACGAAGGCCCGCACCCTGTAATAAGAGTTCTAGTTGCGCCTCACCGAACTTTCCACGGCTTTGATTATTAGTTAATGCACCGGCGATTTTCTTGGTCTCATCGAAGATGGACTCAGAGGCGCGGCGCATCTCATTAATCGTGCTCTCTAACTTGGCCTCGGCTGCGGTTCGAATTCGATTGGCCTCATTGGACTGAGTCGAAAGTTTTTCGACCGACTCCTTCATCGCGTTGAGCTCGGCATTTAACTTAATCGTCGACTCCGTCTTGCCACGCTCGGCCGCTAACTGCTCCTTGTAATCCTGAAGCAAGAGTTGATCGGCGCTACTGGTGCCAGCTTTGGCGGCGGATTTAACTGCAGCGATGAGATAGCCGATGGCGCCACCGGTGATTACTCCAATTAATAGGGTCACTATGTATGTGGGCATGGGGCTATCGTGGCAGGGAGCACCGACAATTCCGCGTAGGCTCTACACCTTATGTCTCTCTCAATTGGAATCGTCGGCATGCCTAACGTGGGTAAATCCACCCTATTTAACGCCTTGACCAAGAACAACGTGCTGGCTGCGAACTATCCCTTCGCAACGATCGAACCAAATGTCGGCGTTGTGGGAGTGCCCGATACGCGATTGGCAGCCCTTGCCACCATCGTTGGCTCCAACAACCTGCTACCCGCCGTTGTCTCCTTTGTCGATATCGCCGGAATCGTTAAAGGGGCGTCCGAGGGCGCCGGCCTTGGAAATAAGTTCTTGGCCAATATCCGCGAAACCGATGCGATCTGCCAAGTCATCCGCGTCTTTAGCGATGGCGATGTTATTCATGTCGAAGGCCGGGTGGATCCAGCCAGTGACATGGAGATTATTAATACCGAATTAGCGCTCGCCGATTTACAGACGATTGAAAAGGCGTTGCCCCGACTTGAAAAAGAGGCGCGCGTCAATAAAGATCGCCAACAAGTAGTGGATGCCGTCAAAGAGGCCGAGGCAGTACTTAACTCAGGAAAGCCGGTTTCTAGCAGTAAAGTTGAGTTAGCTCTTATCTCCGAACTGCAGTTGCTCACTGCGAAACCATTTCTCTATGTCTTTAACGTCGATGCCGCCGAGCTGGGCGACACCGAACTGCGCGCCAAACTATCGGCACTCGTTGCACCTGCAGAGGCGATTTTTCTCGATGCAAAGACCGAGGCCGAACTTGCAGAGCTCAGTGATGAAGATGCACTAGAGCTTTTACAGTCAATTGGTTTAGAGGAGCCAGGCCTTGCAACGTTGGCCCACGTAGGTTTTCGCACCCTTGGTCTACAGACTTATTTAACGGCCGGACCTAAAGAGGTCCGCGCATGGACGATTCACAAAGGTGATACTGCACCAATGGCCGCCGGTGTTATCCATACCGATTTTCAAAAAGGTTTTATTAAAGCTGAAATTGTTTCTTTCGATGATTTAATCGCCGCGGGCTCGATGACCGAGGCAAAGTCAAGGGGCAAGGTACGCATGGAGGGCAAGGATTACATCATGCACGACGGTGATGTCGTTGAGTTTAGGTTTAACGTCTAAGTATTTTTTAATTAAACGCCGGTGTAATACTTTCCGATTTCGCCTAAAGCCTTATCAATAATCTCAAGTCCGAGTTTGGCATCTTCAACTGAGATATTGCAGGGTGGACACAAGTGAATGCGGTTGAAGTTATTAAATGGCATAAGGCCATTCTTCTTACAGGCCGCTACTAACTCATTCATCGCAGGACTCGATGCACCATATGGAGCAAGGGGCTCGTGTGTTGCGCGATCGCTCACTAAGTCAACACCCCAGAAAACACCGGATCCGCGAATATCACCCATGACTTTGTGTTTTTTAGCAAGCTCAATTAGCCCAGGCCCCAAGATCGTCTCACCGATCATGGTCGCGTTTTCTAACATCTTTTCTTCCTTCATTACATCGATTGTGGCAACGGCAGTTGCACATGCCAATGGATGCCCCATATAAGTTAGGCCACCGGCAAATACTCGCTCATCAAATGTCTTGGAGATCGATTCGCTGATGACGACTCCACCTAGTTGGATATAACCAGATGTAACTCCCTTGGCGAAGGCAATCAAATCTGGGACGGCGCTGCTGTGTTGGTAAGCAAACCACTTTCCAGTGCGACCAAATCCCGACATCACTTCATCTGCAATCCATAAAAGATTGTATTTATCGCATAATGCGCGAACACCCTCGAGATAGCCGGGTGGTGGAGTTAATACGCCTGCAGTTCCTGGGATGGATTCAAGTAAAATCGCTGCGATCGTATTTGGACCTTCAAAGATTATTGTCTGCTCTAGGTGCTCTAACGCCCGTTTGCACTCTTCGGCCTCATCTTTGGCCCAAAAAGCGGTGCGATACAAGTACGGTCCCCAGAAGTGAACGTGACCAAAGGCAAACTCATTAGGGAATCTACGTGGATCACCCGTTGCATTAATCGCAGCTCCTGTGTTGCCGTGATAAGAGCGATAAGTACTCAAGATTTTATGTTTATGGGTGTGCATACGCGCCATACGGATCGCATTTTCAATCGCATCGGCACCGGCGTTCGTAAAGAAAACCTTTGCAAAGTGATTACTTGCAAGCTCCACAATACGTTGGGCCGCTTCATTTCTGGCATCGTTTGCATGTTGCGGCGCAACGGTCGTGAGTACTTCGGCCTGGGCTTGAATCGCCTTAATTACTTTAGGATGCTGGTGACCGATATTTGTAAAGACCAACTGCGACGAGAAATCTAAATAGACCTTACCCGCATGGTCCCAAAACCGTGAGCCCGACCCACTAGCAACGGGCATTGGGGAAATCGCACCTTGAGCCGACCATGAGTGAAAGACATATTTTCGGTCTGCAGCGCTAACGGCGGCTTGCTTATCTGGATCACTAATTGGTGTCGTCATCACACTGGCCTTTTAACTAGTAGGTGGCGCCATTCTAACCCCCTGAAGTAGATTGCACCTATGAATCAGATTACACATTGGATTAATGGCGCCCCTGATGGGACAGAGTCAGAACGTGCAGGGGATATTTACAATCCCGCCACCGGCAAGGTCACAAAGACGGTGGCCTTTGGAAATGCGGCAACCGTGGACCGAGCAGTTGATGCTGCAACTGTCGCCTTTGCGACGTGGCGCCATAGTTCGCTGACTAAGCGCACCCAAGTTCTCTTTGCCTTTCGCGAATTGGTGCAACAAAATAAGGAAAAAATCGCAGCATTAATTACCGAAGAGCATGGAAAAGTTCTCAGCGATGCCGCTGGAGAAGTGACACGTGGTCTAGAGGTCGTTGAATTCGCCTGCGGAATCCCTCACCTATTAAAGGGTGGTTTTTCGGAAGAGGTTTCTACCGGTGTCGATGTTTATTCAATCCGCCAAGCACTTGGGCCCGTTGCAATTATCTCGCCCTTTAACTTTCCAGCGATGGTTCCGATGTGGTTCTTCCCCATTGCAATCGCATGTGGTAACACGGTAGTTGTTAAGCCATCTGAAAAAGATCCTAGTGCCACAATGCTCATGGCACAGCTGTGGAAAGAGGCCGGTCTTCCAGATGGTGTTTTCAACGTTGTGCATGGAGATAAAGAAGTAGTCGATGCGATCCTTACGCATCCAGGGATTAAATCAATTTCATTTGTTGGCTCTACTCCAATCGCTCGCTATGTCTATGAGACTGGCACAAAAGCCGGCAAGCGCGTTCAGGCACTTGGTGGGGCAAAAAATCATATGGTTGTCCTGCCCGATGCCGATTTAGAGCTTGCCGCCGATGCCGCGATCAATGCTGGCTTTGGCTCAGCTGGCGAGCGCTGCATGGCAATCTCTGCGATCGTCGCCGTTGAACCGATTGCAAGCGCACTCGTTGCTCGGATTAAATCCCGTATGGCAAATATTAAAACCGGTGATGGAACCCAAGGCTCAGACATGGGCCCTCTCGTAACTGCTCTGCACCGCGATAAAGTCGCTTCATACATTGAAGCCGGTGCAAAGGCCGGTGCAACTCTTGTTGTTGATGGTCGTGCGCTTGAGGTCGCCGGAGATGGATTCTGGCTTGGACCTACCCTCTTCGACAATGTCACTCCGGAGATGGCGATATATAAAGAGGAGATATTTGGACCCGTATTAAGCGTGCTGCGCGTTGCTTCATATGATGAAGCATTAGCGCTAGTCAATGGCCACGAGTATGGAAATGGAACCGCAATCTTCACAAACGATGGAGGAGCTGCGCGCCGTTATCAAAATGAAGTTGAAGTCGGCATGGTTGGAATCAATGTCCCGATTCCAGTACCGATGGCTTACTTCTCATTCGGTGGTTGGAAGAACTCTTTGTTTGGCGACTCTCACGCACACGGTACTGAAGGTGTTCACTTCTTTACTCGCGGCAAAGTTGTTACAAGTCGATGGTTAGATCCAAGCCATGGTGGAATCAACTTAGGTTTTCCGCAGAACGATTAGTTTTAGCATCAATACAACGCTACACACTAATTATTATTTGTCGCTTTGAAACTCAAAATGCACGATCATCAATCGTCGTGTAACCTCTCGCTCTATTAGAAAAAGAGAATAAAATGAAGAAATTTATACTTCCCATTCTTATTGCGTCCCAGTTTGCATTCGCCGAACCAAACGCTATCGCTGCCAGTACCACCGTAACTCTGAGGGTGCTGCCTGCAAAGCATCTTTCATTAATTACATCAAAGCTAAAGGCAATGCCCTCAAATGTGGCGACCATCAAGAAAATTAATGGGCCCACGATGTTGATTTTCTCGCAATACTAGAAAATCGGATTTTTCAGGCTTTAACTTCACAGTTTCTGCAAAAACTGGGTGCTGCGACGTGAATTACTACTTTCGGGCGGTTCTGCCGTGAATTCATCGCTCTCCAAGCGGACAAAATCCAACCTGGGGTAGAGAATCAGTTATGGAAAACCCCGATGCGATTGTCATAGGAGCTGGGATAGTTGGGGCATGTACCGCCCTTTCACTTATAAATGCAGGCATGAAAGTACTAATCATCGATCGAAGTACCGTCTCCAGTGGGACAACTGGTGCCGGTGAAGGAAACATTTTGGTTTCGGATAAAGAGCCTGGTCCAGAGTTAACGCTGGCACTTCGCTCTAGAGATCTTTGGTTTGAATTCCAAGAAGATGTTGGTGATTCATTCGAACTCGAAGCCAAAGGCGGGCTAGTCGTTGCAAGAGAAGATGACGCGCAGCTGAGAAGTTTTTCCGATAACCAATCCCGCCACGGTGTCGTCATTGAACATGTTGTTGGGCGAGAGTTACGCGAGCTTGAGCCATTTCTTAACCCAGAAATTAACTCGGGTATTTTTTATCCGCAGGATGCACAGTGCCAGCCAATGTTAGCGGCCGCACAGATGATTCGACGAGTTATCGAACGCGGTGGCGCTTTGATGGCTAATACTGAAGTCACAAAAATCGATGTGATAGCTGGAAAAACCACTGGTGTTAGTACAACCCAGGGTAAGTTTTATTCGCCGGTCGTTGTTAACGCTGCTGGAACTTGGGCTAGTGAAATCGCTCAACTCGCTGGATCTTCACTTCCAATTGCGCCTCGGCGTGGATTCATTTTAGTTACCGAACCGGCTCCGCAGTACATTTTCCATAAAGTCTATGACTCTGCCTACGTTACTAACGTAGCAAGTAGCAATGCAGATTTACAGACAAGCACGGTTGTTGAGGGAACAAGAAGTGGCACGATTCTTATTGGTGCTAGTCGAGAACGTGTTGGCTTTGATGGCGCAATGAACTATGCGATTTTGCGAACTCTTGCTCGGCAAGCAACTTCACTCTTTCCAATTTTGCGCAATGTGCGTTTGCTGCGTGCATATAAGGGCTTTAGACCCTATGCCCCCGACCACTTGCCGGTGATTGGCCAGGACTCTCACGTCGAAGGCCTATGGCACTGCGCCGGTCATGAAGGCGCCGGGATTGGCTTAGCTCCGGGCTCGGCCCTACTTCTTACAGATTCGATTCTAGGACGAAATACATTCATGGATGCATCGGCTTTTTCACCCAATCGATTTAGTAAAGTGCATCAATGAATAATCCAATCACTTTCAAATTTAACGGAGAAGTATTTACTGGATTATCGGGGCAGAGTATCGCGGCGGCGCTTCTTTCAGCCGGGGTTCGAGAGTTAAGAGTGACTCGCTTTAATGAAAAGCCACGCGCTATTTTCTGTGGAATCGGCATCTGTTTTGATTGCGTTGTCGTTGTGAATGAGATTGCCAATCAAAGAGCATGCCTGATTGAAATTAGTGAAGGAATGTCGATTGTGAGCAACCAATGATTCTTATTATTGGAGCCGGCCCTGCTGGTTTAGCCGCTGCAGCTGCCCTCGTGCGAAGCGGATGCCAGGTTACGATCCTGGATGCTGCAGCTAAGCCAGGCGGTCAATATTGGCGCCATCAGAGTGTAGTTACGGGATTTAAATCGGCACGCGCAGCGCCTTATTTTCTACAGCTTTCCAATAACCCAGCGGTTACATATATTTCTGGGGCGACAGTGTGGAGCGCTGAGAGTTTTCAAGGCGCATACCGCGTTAATTTTCTTCGCGCCGATAAAGAGGAAACTATTCAAGCCGAAAAAATAATTCTTGCAACAGGTGCATATGATCGAGTTTTACCTTTTCCTGGATGGGATGGGCCGGCAGTCATGACGGCCGGTGGTGCACAGGCGTTGTTAAAAGCCCATGGAGTTTTAGCGGGAAAGAAAGTAGTGATTGCCGGGACTGGTCCATTTCTCTTTCCCGTGGCAACGGGATTAGCTAGCGCCGGCGCCGAGGTAGTTGGAGTCTATGAGGCTCACTCTCCGCTTCGCTGGCTACTCTCTTTACCTGCAATATTTCGCAATCCTTCAAAGATTATCGAGCTCCTGTACTACATGAAGTTAATTCACTCACTTGGAATACGCGTCAACTTTGGCTCGGCACTTATCAGTGCAAAATCGGGATTAGTCACAGTGGCAAAAGTAAATAGATTTTTAAACGTTAAACCGGGAAGTGAAAATTTACTTGAGTGCGATGTTGTCGCAGTTGGATGGGGGTTTTCGCCCGACTTAAGCCTGGCTGGAATCCTTCGTTGCGCCCAGCGCGTTGATAGCGATGGAACCGTTGTCGTTGAGGTGGATAAGTTTCAACTAAGTTCACAGCCCAATATCTGGGTCGCAGGTGAAGCCACTGGAATAGGCGGCGCCGATCTGGCGCTGATCGAGGGGGAGATCGCAGGGTTATCTGCCGCTGGTGAAAAAATCCCCTATCGATTAAGTAGATTAAAATCGGCGAGGCAGAGATTTGCCCGAGCGCTGGCGCGCAGCCATCCGATTCCCAATGGGTGGCAAGGTTGGCTTACCGATGAGACCGTCATCTGCAGGTGCGAAGAGGTTTCACTCGATGCAATCTCATCATCGGTCTTCGATCTTGGAGCTAATGACTCGCGAACCGTAAAACTATTTACTCGGGCCGGGATGGGTCTATGCCAAGGTCGAGTGTGTTCTCAGAGTATCTCTGAGATCGTTGGAAATATGCGGGGTTGTGCCGTGCGCGATCAAGAGCGAATCGCAGGCAGTAATCGGCCGATCGCATCGCCGATTACTTTGGGCCAACTCGGTGATGGTATTGGATCAGATTAAGAAGTATCTTGTGCGCTATGACTAATCCCTGGAATGGTGTCCTTACCGCCACTGCCACCCCGTTCAAAAACGATCTCTCAATCGATTACGACAAGTACGCCGAGCATGTTGCATGGCTAGCTGAAAATGGAACACATGGAGTTATTCCCAATGGCTCCCTCGGTGAGTATCAAGTCCTTACCCATGAAGAGCGCGCCAGGATGGTAGAGGTCGCAGTAGCTGCATCACCCGTTGGATTTAACGTCGTTCCGGGAGTCGCGGCATATGGCGCCGCCGAATCCTGCAAATGGAGTGAACAAGCAATGAAGGCCGGTGCATCGGCAGTGATGTTGCTTCCACCTAATGCCTATCGTGCATCCGATGACGAAGTAGTGGCGCATTATAAAGAGGTGGGCCGAGTTGGAGCTCCAATCATCGCTTATAACAATCCTTTTGATACCAAAGTTGATTTAACACCAACGTTAGTCGCCCGCATCGCCGATGAAGTTCCTAATGTCGTTGCGATAAAAGAGTTCTCTGGAGACGTTCGTCGAATTTGGCAGATCAAGCGACAAGCACCCCGTATCGATGTGATTGTCGGTGCAGATGATGTTTTTCTTGAGCTATCGCTCGCTGGAATCTCCGGGTGGATCGCTGGTTTCCCCAACGCCCTTCCAAAGGAGAGCATGGAGTTATACAACCTTGCAATCTCCGGCAAATTTGAAGAAGCCGCACCGATGTATGCAGCACTTCACGATGTATTTCATTGGGATTCAAAGAAAGAGTTTATTCAAGCGATTAAGTTAGGGATGGATCACGTTGGTCGCTACGGCGGTCCAACGCGATTGCCGCGCCTTGCACTACCTGCCCATGAACAAGCACAGATTCATCGCGAGATGGATGTGGCGTTGGCGTTTTTTAAGAATCGATAAGGCGTATTCAAGAAATGCAGAGCATTCGCACAGTTACGACCGTTGAAACACATACCGAAGGTATGCCCGCCCGCATCATCACATCTGGAATCGGTGAAATCCCTGGCGAAACGATGTTTGAACGACGGCTGTACTTTATGGAGCACATGGATTTTTGGCGCCACTGGTTAATGAATGAGCCAAGAGGTCATAGTGCGATGAGTGGTGCAATCTTGCAAAAGCCCACTCGCCCCGATGCGGATTGGGGAGTCATTTATATAGAGGTTTCAGGCTGCCTTCCAATGTGTGGACATGGAACGATCGGCCTAGCAACGGCGTTAATTGAGAAAAAACTCGTTCCTATCATCGAGCCGGTAACCACGATCCGTCTTGATACCCCAGCGGGTTTAGTGGTAGTTGATGTAGAGGTTGAAAACGGTCGAGCTAAAAATGTCACGCTCACAAACGTCGCATCCTTTTCCCTTGCCTTAGATCAAGTTGTAGATGTACCAGGCTTCGGCAAACTCCAATATGACATGGCCTATGGAGGAAATTTCTATGCGATTGTCCCCATTGAAAGAGTGGGGATTGAGTTTAAACGGGAAAATGGACAGAGGCTTCTCGATCTAGGACTACAAATTTCCAATGCAATAAATGAACAGAATCGCCCCGTGCATCCTGAAAATCCAGAGATTGCAATCTGTCATCACGTTGATTTTATTTCGCCAGGTGGTGATGGTCCACTGCACTGGCGAAATGCAATGGCGATTTATCCCGGTTGGTTTGATCGCTCACCCTGTGGCACGGGGACAAGTGCGCGGCTGGCACAGATGGTTGCCCGTGGCCAATTTAAAGAGGGCGATGTTCTCAATAATGAATCATGGATCGGATCAAGTTTTCAAGGACGCATCAAAGAGCGCACCACGGTTGGTGGCATTGATGCGATAGTTCCACTGATCACAGGAAGAGCATGGGTAATGGGTGAGGCAACGTGGATGCTTGATCCCAACGATCCATTTCCTAGCGGATTTACGGTTTAACTTATATCTTGCGGAACGCCCCAAGGGTTTGAATCCTTTAACGGCTTTGGCAGTGCAGCATCCAAGAAGCCTTGATAAGCAACGGGTCGCATAAATCTATATATCGCATCGATACCAACCGAAGTTGTATGCGTAGACGAAGCTGGCCAAGGCCCACCATGGTTCATTGCAGCGGTCACGGCGACTCCAGTTGGAAATCCATTCCAAAGAACGCGCCCAGATTTTTCAGCCAAGATTTTAATTAACTCAACAAATGAATCGCTCTCGCTTCCATGAATACTGCTCGTTAACTGACCATCAAGGCTCTTGGAGATTTCACAGTACTCATCTTCGCTTGCACAAATTACAACTGCGGTTGGTCCAAAATGCTCCTCCAATAACTCAGGGTGCAGTTTGGCCGTTCCCCAATCGGTAAAAAAGAAGGTAGGAGTAACCCCAAATCCAATTTCAGTAGTAACCCCTTGTACAACTTCTACATTTGGGATCGCTGAAACTCTTGAGATGGAATCGTTGTAACGCCCCAAAATCGCGTTATTAAGTAATGGAGCAACTGAAAGCGAAGCTAAGTACTCTTTAATCGCTGTGAAAAACCCAGCATGCTCTGGCGCAAAAATAAGCCCGGGTTTAGTACAGAACTGACCGGAGCCCATCAACGCAGAGTCCACCAGCCCCTTAGCTAAAACTTCATATCGCTGCTCAATCGCCGAAGCCGAAATAAAAATCGGATTGAGGCTTCCCATTTCAGCAAAGACAGGTATTGGCCGATCTCTCTTGGCGGCGAGATCGATTAAAATTCGCCCTACTTTTTCGGAGCCAGTAAATCCAACGGCTGAAATCAACGGGTGAGTGGCTAGCCAATGAGTTATTTCCGGATTCACGCCTTGAACAATTGCGAAAAGATCGCCGGACAGATCGGATTCAACCAAGGCCGCCTTGATCGCAGTTTCAACAATTGCACATGTATTGGGATGCGAGGGATGTGCTTTGGCGACAACTGCATTTCCAGAGGCAATCGCCGATGCAGCATCGCCACCTGCAACGGAAAAGGCTAAGGGGAAATTACTTGCCGCAAAGATTGCGACAACCCCAAGTGGCTGATTGAATTTTCTAATGTCAGCTCTTGGAGCGGGAGAGTAATTCGCATCGGCCTTATCAATTACAACTCTGAGATGTTGCCCAGTTTTTATTAACTCTGCAAAGAGTTGAAATTGAACTACGGTTCGGGTGATCTCTCCTGAAATTCGAGCAACCGGAAGTCCCGTCTCCGAGCAGGCAGTCTCAATTAGCGATTCGCGCTTGGACTCTATCGCTCTTGCAATGCAAGAGAGCAACTTTGCGTGGGATTCTGGAGATAGACCAGCTAAAGATGGTGCAACCTCAAATGCCCGCTTAATCAAACTTTCGGTTTTCTCCTTTGTATACTCTTCAATCGGTAGACCATAAGGTTGTGCATCAATTGGTGATACGGCGCGAAATGTCATGTCACTATCGTATGAGAATGCCTGCACTTATGGGTGCAAGAACATCTGGAATATCCGAAATTAAACAAAAAAGGAGTTCGCATCACTTATTCACATTAGGCACCGCCCAAGAGTAGGCTCGTGTTATGACTAAACGTCAAGAATATAAAGTATTACAAACTTATAAGGATTTTGAACTTCGTGAATATCTGCCTTGCGTCATCGCAGAGGTCAAAGTTTCTGCCCAGTATTTAACTGCAACAAACAGCGCTTTCTCTTTATTATTTAATTACATCTCAAAAGGAAACAAATCCTCGCAAAAAATCGCGATGACTGCCCCAGTAATCACCGCCCAAAATGCAGATAGATCGGAATCCGCCGGATGGTTCGTCTCGTTCGTAATGCCATCAGGGAGCATCTTTGGCCACTTGCCACATCCCAACGATTCACAAGTCACCTTGCGCGAATTAGATACCGAAACATGCGTAGCCAAATCATTCCGCGGAAGAGCAACAGATGAGCTATCACAAGAGATAACTGAAGAGCTGCGCACAAGTGCTTCCAAAGTTAACATTTCACTCTCCGAAGAAACCCGCATCTGCCGCTTCGATCCGCCTTTTAAACCGGGCTTCCTGCAATACAACGAAATCGTGATTCCTACTTATCTTGGTGCTGTTTAGCGCACACCCAACATGTGTAAATAAACGCCAATCACTTCTAAGATTTGCTTCTATTTTACGGATAGACCAACTTTGTTACGTTGTATGGGGTTCGAACGCCCGACCTGATGATTAAGAGTTAACGGAAACTCTTAAGGCTTACTTGTTCCACTCATAGGTGGCATGGCTCCACCTGCTCGGCCCTTAGGAAGTGTTGCGGTGCCAGTAAAACAACCGATGATGTAGGGGAAGTTAGTTGTTACGTGGTAGCCATATGTTCCATCGGGTTGAGTGCGTCCATTACAGGCATCTAAAGTGGTGGTGGATTTATTTGCGGTGTATGTGTAGGCATCCCATGTATTTGTAGTTGGGTCACCAGTTTTAACGTAACCAGATTTCATTGTGGCTGTTTTACTGCATTTCTTATCCAAACATCCCAGAGTGGTATAGATGGGGAAGCCATCTAAGGCATAGCCAAGAATGCTTTGCTTAGATAAGTTGCATTGATCGATAAGAGTAATTGCATGGTGGTGGTATTCACGGCCCGGGCCTGTGTGACCACCGCACTGATCAAGGATCTTGTTATAAACGGGATCGCCAAAAGATTGAGCTGCTGGTTGTTGACCTTCAGTTGGTCCATAGATGGGCAGACCACTGACTGTGAAGCCTAAGGTTCCTAGAATATTTCTAATAGTGGTTGCAGATTTGGCCTTAACGGGGTTGAGGGGAACTGACCAGCTCCAGCTGATTGAGAGAGATCAGGAAACGAACCGGTAGGGCAAACTGAAAATTGACCCTATTTACTTCAAGATGGCCAGGCTTGAGTATGGTACTGTTTCTTGTACCACTCACGAAAGGCCTCCCTCATGGCAATTACCGCTTCACAAGCACGAGCTCAGTTATTTCCATTGATCGAACAGGTCAATGCCGACATGAAGCCTGTTGTCATCACATCCAAGGCTGGGAACGCGGTTTTAATCTCAGTCAGCGAATATGAATCCATGATTGAAACTGCGTATCTGCTATCCACACCTGCCAATCGTGAATGGTTGCTGGAGTCCTTGGCACAAGCCGATCGTGGAGAATTGCACTCTGTGGAGTTTCCACTCACAACAGTTAGAGAGAAAAGCAAGGTCAAGAAAAAGAGTAAGTAAGTTCAGTTGTGCCTAAAAACAAATTAGACCAGGTTGTCGCCACTTCTCGCGCCCTTGCAGATCTAGATTACTGGCGCAATAGTGGCAATCAGAAGAAACTAGATCGAATTAATGCATTAATCGCTAATTGTTTGGAGTCTCCCTTTTTAGGAATCGGCGTGCCAGAACAGCTGAGGTTTCAAGACCAAGATACCTATTCACGACGCATTGATAAAACACATCGCTTGGTCTATCGCGTTGAGGGTAAAAAACTAGTAATTATTTCTGCACGCTTTCACTACCAGAAGTAGCTATTTAAGATTAGCAAGGCTTGCTTTAATAACGGCCTGGATTAACTCGTCATCTACTTCCCAATCAATCGGAAGTTGAATTGTCTTTTTAATAGCGTTGGTGTGGGCTTGAGAAAAGCCGTACTTCTTTTCAATGGCTAGGAAGTGGGCTTCACGGGAAGGATCTTTAGGCATAGGAAAAAATACCCCCGCAGCGATAGGGACTGAACTAAACCCCAGAAGTTGGAGTTCTAATTAGGAGGCGGGGATTTGTTAGCAAGGGAGTAATCACGAAAGCCAATTCATCTCCTGAGCTATCTAACACCGGTGGAATATGAGAACC
The DNA here is from genome assembly GCA_040402335.1 of Candidatus Planktophila sp. Classification (GTDB taxonomy): domain Bacteria; phylum Actinomycetota; class Actinomycetes; order Nanopelagicales; family Nanopelagicaceae; genus Planktophila. Next base: position 64,947 of record JBBAMX010000006.1, on the reverse strand, counting down.
TCTAACCTCAAGCCACACCCGTGGCATGAGAATTCAAAACTGTCCGAAGAACGTTGGGTAGATCAAACAGAGCGCTTTTAGGCTAGACACCGCCGCCATCTTGCATGCAGATGATGGGCAGGATGAGGTTCAGGAGCCCGACAATTAAGAGTCATTGGAACAAAAGTAGATTGGCAGCCTGCAGCCGGTGAATTGTCCACCGGTACGCCAAATCCTTAAATAGAAGTAGGGTGTGATGTCCGCTGGCTAGGCCATCAGTAGAACGATCGCGCACTGCATTATTTCTTCCTCGTAGTTTACAATAATTCCTAAGTGGCTTTCATCTTCACGGAGTTCAAGAAGTGCATTTGACATGTGCTGGGCAAGCCATTTGCCATGCTGTACCGGCACGTTTTTATCTATGCCTCCTTGCCAGATTACAGTGGGCACTGTGACATCGCGTGGATCAAATCTCCATGGCTTTAGGTATGAACTGTAATCATCTGCCACCCAGTCCCATCCTTGTTGCATTGTGAATACACACGATTTGAGGAGGACTTTCCAGGTATCTTTTTCAGAAGCCAACTTATCTCGCTCGCTGAGTTCAGTACCTGCAATAGTCTCGTCAAGATTACCGCCTTGCCATTTCTGAAAGCGGGCAACCAAGAGATTTATATCTTTTAAAGCATCTGCATATTCTGCTAAATCGGCTTGCTTCATTCCCGTATAAAACTCTTGACCTAGTTCTGCAAATGGAGCCAGGCTACCCACAGTGACGACCCCAACAGAACGCGGATCTAAGCCAGTTGCGATTGCATGTTGGCCACCACCGGATAAACCGATATTTACGAATTTACTTATTCCAAGTGAGTCACAAAGTTCTGAAATATCATTTGCAACATCAATGGTTACTCGTCCGGGCATTGCAGTACTTGCCGCATAACCGCTGCGCCCAAAAGAGAGGGCAAATACGCCCTGTGATGCAAAATACTCAAGCCAGGTCTGCCAACCAGTCACATCTTGGGTTGTGCCAGCATGGAGAATTACTGCGGACCTTTGTACGGCTCCATTTGATAAGTATTCAAGGTCTCGCCTATCGGTGAGATGAAAAATCTCTCTGTTCATTGAGAAATGTTAATCGGTTGAGCCTGAAAATAGGGGCTGATTTCGCCATATGAAGGAGCAAAGGTAGAATCTCTCCGTGCGGCCGACAGATTGGCCTCTGTACCAACCAATCGTTAAATAGAGGCAGAGCCTGATAAAGGCTGGCTTCCTAAGGAAAGTAGTTTTCGTGGCCAAGATCCAAGCACACCTCAAAGACCTGCCAATCAAAAAGCGCGAGAACCTTCGTAACGTGGCGATCATCGCCCACGTTGACCACGGTAAAACAACGCTCGTTGATGCGATGTTGTGGCAGTCCGGCGCCTTTGCTGCTTATAAGAAGCAGGGCGAAGGCCAAGAGCGCATGATGGATTCAATGGATCTTGAGCGCGAAAAGGGAATTACAATTCTTGCTAAAAATACCGCAGTTAAACGCGGGGACACGATCGTTAACATTATTGATACGCCAGGCCACGCCGATTTTGGTGGCGAAGTAGAGCGCGGACTAGAAATGGTCGATGGCGTGATCTTGTTAGTCGATGCATCTGAAGGCCCACTGCCACAGACGCGATTTGTTTTGCGCAAAGCACTTGAAAAGAACCTTCCAGTTATCTTGCTCATTAATAAAGTAGATCGCTCCGACTCGCGTATCGCCGAAGTTGTCGATGAGACTTACGAACTGTTCTTAGATTTAGATGCCAACGAATCACAGATTGAGTTCCCTGTTGTTTATGCATCGGCAAAAGCTGGGCGTGCTTCATTGACACGTCCTGCCGATGGTGGAATGCCAGAGGAAGAAAACCTTGATGTTTTGTTCGACACAATTTTCTCTGCAATTCCAGCACCTGAGTATCATGAAGGTGCACCGCTGCAAGCTCACGTAACCAACCTTGACTCATCACCATTCCTTGGCCGCTTAGCCCTATGCCGCGTGCGCGAAGGTGTTATTAAAAAGGGTCAGTCGGTAACATGGATTAAGACCGATGGCACGATGGAGCGAGTAAAGATTTCAGAGTTATTAATAACAGAGGCGTTAGAGCGCATTCCAACGCTTGAGGCACATCCTGGTGACATCATCGCTGTCGCTGGAATCGAAACAATTACTCTTGGTGAAACTCTCGCCGATAATGAAAATCCGCATGCACTTCCACTGATCATCGTGGATGAGCCATCTATTTCGATGACCATCGGTATCAATACCTCTCCGTTGGCTGGCAAAAGCGGAAAACTGCTTACTGCGCGCCAAGTTAAGAGCCGTCTTGATGCCGAGTTGGTCGGTAACGTCTCATTGCGTGTGTTAAATACTGAGCGTCCTGACACTTGGGAAGTCCAGGGTCGCGGAGAGCTTCAGTTGGCCGTGCTCGTTGAAATCATGAAGCGCGAAGGCTTTGAATTAACCGTTGGTAAGCCTCAGGTTGTTATCAAGAAGATCGATGGCAAGATTCATGAGCCGATGGAGCGTTTAACAATCGATGCACCTGAGGAGTATCTCGGTGTGCTGACTCAGTTGATGGCGCTTCGTAAAGGCCGCATGGAGCAGATGGTTAACCATGGCACAGGCTGGATCCGCCTTGATTACCGCGTTCCATCTCGTGGACTTATTGGTTTTAGAACTGAGTTCTTAACTGAGACTCGCGGAACCGGTCTGTTACACCACGTCTTTGATGGCTATGAAGCCTGGCATGGCGATATCCGCACACGCGGAACAGGCTCACTTGTCTCTGATCGTATGGGTGTTGTTACATCGTATGCGTTATACGGTACCCAAGATCGCGGAAGCATCTTCGTTGAACCCGGTGATGAAGTTTACGAGGGTATGGTCATCGGCGAAAACTCCCGAAGCGATGACATGGATGTTAACTGTGTTCGCGAAAAGAAACTTACTAACATGCGCGCATCGGGCACCGATGAGTCAGAGCGTTTGATTCCACCTAAGAAGCTCAACATGGAGGGCGCACTTGAGTTCTGCCGCGAAGATGAGTGCGTTGAAGTTACTCCAGCCGTTGTCCGTATCCGCAAAGTTGTCCTTGATGGTGATGAGCGTGCCCGTACAACTGCACGCGCCAAGAAGGCCAACCAGAACGTTTAGTTTTGCTTAATCGCCTTTTTTAATATCTCGGCAATTTCAGCAACATCTATATCGCGCTTTGCTGTGTCGAGAATCAACTTTTCGGCGTCGTCAATAGGCATGGCTAAATCACGGCTATTGATTAGGCAAAAGATGCGACCAGCTGACCAAGCGATTCTCTTGTTGCCATCAATTAAGGCGTGATTGCGAGCAAGAGAATGAATGAGCGCTGCGGTTTTTTCCTCAAATGTTGGATATGCATCCTCGCCATAAACAGTGGTCTGTGGTCGCATGGCAGCAGATTCAAGAAGCCCCTCATCACGGACTCTGAAATCAGCGATAAGTGATTTACCAATTTCAATGAGGTCATGAAGATCTAAAAAATCAATCGGATCGCTCACTTAGACAGGCGGTCGAGAAGCTCGGCATCCTCGGTAGCTACCCGAGCGATTGCAGCGGCCAGGCGTTGTGGCCTGCGCGCGATATATGCATCAACGGCGGCAAGGGCCGCTTCCTGCATAGAAATGCCATCTTGTTCAGCTGCTGCCCGCAGGCCAGCTGTTTGTTCGGGAGTAAGTCGCAGATTCATTGCCATGGGGAAATGGTACCACAGTGGTACCACATTAACTAATGGCTAGGTGAATGGCTGATTTGTCGCATGGGTCGGGCAAGATAACCACTGTGAGTACCAACAGCTTTACCCTTGTGCGCGTAAAGGCTACACAAGCTGTTCGGCAATTATCGCCAGAACAAATAGCTGCAGTTGCTCACCGTGGATCTCCAATTGTTGTTCAAGGCGGTCCAGGTACGGGCAAGACAACGGTATTAATTGAAGCTGCATTAGCGCGAATTACCGAAGGTCAGAACCCTGACTCTATTTTGCTGCTGACCTTTGGACGAGAGCGCGCATCCGAGCTCCGCGATGCAATCGCGCTGCGCACAACCAAGACCATGTTTGAACCTTTGGCTAGAACATTTCACTCGCTGGCTTTTTCAATTTTAAAGATGAAGGCCGATAAAAACGATCCCGAACCTATTTTACTTAGTGGCCCCGAGCAAGAGAGTTACATTAAAGAGCTGCTCAAGGGTGATATCGAAGATGGATATAAAGCGTGGCCTGCTGATTTACATGCCGCATTAACAACTAATGGCTTCGCCCGTGAACTTCGAGATTTGATTTTACGCGCATCCGAACGCGGGCTAAATCCCGATGACCTTGCCAGGCTTGGGGAGTCAGAGGGGGAAAAGTATTGGTTTGCAGCAGCCACGTTTTGGAAGAGTTACTTAAACTCTATGGTGATGCGCGAAATCGGTGCTAATGACTCCAAGATGCGTATTGATCCATCAGAGTTGACTTCCAGGGCTACCTTGCACCTGCACAGAAACCCTGAGCTATTGGCGAAACTTCGTGGGCGATTTACAACGATAATGGTCGATGAGTTTCAAGAGAGCGATCCTGCACAACGAGCCTTACTTTCGATATTGGCGGGCAACGATGTAATTATCTGCGCCGATGCCGATAGCGCCGTCGGTCGATTCCGTGGTGCAGATCCCGATGGATTATCTGCAGCCCTTGATCCATATCGCGCACAAGAGATAGTTCTCGATACTTCTTTTAGAAATGCAGTGACAATCTTTGACGTTGGATTAGGCTTTGCAAAGCGGATGAAGGGCGCACCAATCACCCGTAAACGCAGCTGTGGCAATGAAAATCCCGGCCAAGTACAGGTACACCGCTTTAGATCAGGGGCCGAAGAGGCCGCCTTTATCGCCCATCAATTTCGTAGTGCGCATCTGCGAGATGCAATCTCTTACAGCGACATGGCGATTATTTTGCGCAGCCCCGGAATAACATCGTCATCTTTACGGCGCGCTTTTTCACAGGTAGGCATCCCAGTGGCTAGTGAACTACAAGCCCTAGCCGGTAATCCTGCAACTGAACCGTTTCTGCTTCTTGCTCGTATTGCATTAAAACTTCAACCCCTTAACTTTGAAAGCGCCGAAAAGTTATTAATGAGCGAGTTTGGAGGTGCAGATGCGATTTCACTGCGCAGAATTCGCCGTGCATTGATTGCAGCTCGTAGCGATGATGATCTACGATCTGGTACCCAGTTATTAATTGCAGCCATTGATGATGGAGATCTATTTATCGAAGGTGCACAAGAGATTACAAGGATTCATGAACTACTGGAAAAAGCACGGAGCGTTGCGCGAAATAAAAAAGCGACTGCCGATGAATTATTGTGGGCAATCTGGGATAACGCGATGTTCGGCGATGGCGAAAAGTTGGCGACATCATGGCGCAATCAAGCCTTACGTCCGGGAGTTCGAGGGGCGGGGGCAGATCGAGATCTAGATGCGATGATGCAGTTATTTGAAAGCGCCGCTCGATATTCACAGCGCTTTCCATTATCTGGTCCCGGCGCATTTATCGCCGAAATAGCAACTGAAGATATCGCTGGAGATGTGATCACGGCCAAAGGCGTGCGCCCAGATTTTGTAGAGATTCTCACCGTGCATAGCGCCAAGGGTCGGGAGTGGGATTTAGTTGCAGTCGCTGGATTGCAAGAGGGGGTGTGGCCAAATCTCAAGCAGAGATCTTCACTCTTAGGCGCCGAGCGTTTGGTTGAGCGCGAACGCAACCCCGATATCGCCCGCGATCAACTTGATGTGATCGCTGCAAGTGGCCTTTTAGCCGATGAAGAGCGGTTATTTCACGTCGCTCTCACCCGCGCTAAGCAATCCATGTTTATTACCGCGGTGCAGCGCGAAGACGAGGAGCCCTCTCAATTCTTCGAAGCTATTGAAGTTATGGTTCATAAAACCGATGGTGAGGATATTGAGTTTGAACAAAAGTTAAGTGAAGTTCCGAGGCCCATTACCGTGCCTGCATTAGTTGCCGAACTTCGTAGTCAATTAAGTGGTGCTAATGCCGCTGATGCCGCCGCAATATTGCAGCGGATGAAGGGCGACGGCATCTATTTAGCCGACCCCGCTAACTGGATCGGCTCAGTGCCGCTTAGTAGCGATGCGCCTGTCATCGATCCCAGTCAGGAGGTTGTGGTCTCACCGAGTGGGGCTGAGACATTTATGGAGTGTGGAGTTAAATGGTTTTTGCAAAGTCAAGGAGGTAGTGATGGCGATAGCACTGCTCAAGTTTTAGGATCGGCGATCCATGCATTTGCCGCCAAGATGGTGCAAGAGCCGGGCACAACGCAAGCGGATTTAATTGCGAATCTACAGAGTTCATGGCGGCTTATCGATCCAGACTCTGGATGGGTCAGTGCATCGCACCTTGAAGACGCAGTGACGATGCTTAAGAAATTCGTTGAGTACCACAATAAGGCGACGCGAAGCGTTGTAGATGCTGAAATCCGCTTTGATGTAAAGCTTGGTCGTGCACGTATAAAAGGAAGCGTCGACCGACTTGAAGTTGAAGCCGATGGATCACTATTTATTATCGATTTTAAAACAGGTGGTACTGCTATTAGCAAAGATGATGCCAAAGCGAACCTGCAGCTTGCTAGTTATCAGTTAGGTGTTGCCGAAGGCGGATTTACAGTTGGCAGCAAATCAGCAGGCGCCGAACTAGTGTATTTAGGTACTAGCGGTGCAGGTGCAGCTATCCGTGCGCAGTACGCGATTGATATAGAGGAAACCAAGGAAACTCTTGAAACTATTGGCGAAGGTATGGGCGCTGCAACATTCTTTGCCACGATCAATAAGCGCTGTAAAGGCTGCCCAGTAAGGAAATCCTGCCCAGTTCAAAGTGATGGGCGGACGGTGATTGATAAGTGAGAGAGATCAAATACTCACCCGAAGAGATTATCGCCAAATTACAGGCCCACCCAAAGTTTGGTGCATCGATTAAATCTGTAACGCGCTATCAATCTGAGATTATCAGCAGTCCGCTCGAGCCATCGGTCGTCATTGCGGGTGCCGGTTCTGGCAAAACTGAGACTATGAGCAACCGTGTTTTATATCTTGTCGCTAACGGTTTAGTTACCCCCGATCAGATTCTTGGACTCACCTTTACCCGCAAAGCCGCCGGTGAGCTATCAGTGCGTATCCGCAGACGTTTGCGCCAGTTAGCGGCACTTTCTGAGTTCAAACACATTACATCTACCTCAACTTCGGTGACAACGTATCACTCATACGCTGGCAAACTTTTGGCAGAGCATGCGATTAGATATGGAATCGATGCCGATGCCGAGCCGTTGGGTGAGGCGGCGATCTGGCAGATCGCATCGGATGTAGTGCGCAACTGGTCTGATGACTCTTATCGAAATACAAGTGCGGTGAGCACGGTCATCAAAGATTTATTGGGGCTCTCTAAGTTAATGCTGGAGCATCAAGTAAAGGCCGCCGATATTCAGGAGGTCGGTGACCAGATAATCGCTGAATTAGCTCCCTTGTTTGGAGCGCGCAACGAAGAGGTTCGAGCAGTGGAGCGGGCGATGATGCAACGTAGCTCACTCCTGCCGATGGTTGAGCTCTTTATGCAAAAGCGTAAGGCGGCCGGTGAGCTCTCATTCGATGACCAAATGTCATTCGCCGCCGATATCGCAGAAAACTTTAGCGACGTTGGTGCACTAGAGCGCGGTAAGTATCGAGTTGTACTTCTCGATGAGTATCAAGATACATCGCAGTCACAAGTACGGATGTTGTCCGCACTCTTTGGAAATTTGGTGGATGGAACTGGCCACCCAGTAATGGCCGTTGGTGATCCCTCACAAGCCATTTATACCTGGCGGGGAGCCTCGGCCGGGACGATGGGCTCATTCGCTGCGTATTTTCCAAAAGTACAGGGGCAGAACGCTCCTGGAGCTTTCACGCTGCCGACGACTTTTAGAAACGATGTCATGATCTTGGCTGCAGCTAACCGTATAGGCGATGAGATTAAATCAGCGGGTGGGCAACAAGTAGTTCAGTTAGAGGCTCGACCAGGTGCTGGTAAGGGTGAGATTGCATATGGCATCTTTGAGAGTATCGAAGCTGAAGCTGCAGCCGTCGCCGAGTACATAAAAAATAATTGGAGGCCAACTTCGGGAAAAACTGCGGCGGTTTTAGTGCGAAAGCGAAAACAGATTACCGCGATTGAAAATGCTTTACATCTGGCTGGACTGCCCGTAGAGGTTATTGGTATCGGAGGATTGATTCACATCCCAGAAGTAGCCGATGTAGTCTCAATACTTAAAATTATTACCAATCCCGACGCGGGATCATCGCTCATGCGACACCTTACGGGTCCAAGAATTAATCTTGGCCCCCGTGATATCGCAGCCCTTGGCAGCTTCAGCCGAGATCGCGCGAAGGCCGCTCATGAAGATTCAAAGAGTTTTATTAAAAAAATTGCCGCTGGAAACCCAGATCAGTTAGAGGCAGATGATCAGTTTGCTGGCTCAATCATCGATGCCTTAGATGAGATTCACTCCGCAACTAAAAACGGTTTTAGTCCGAGCGGCCTTCAGCGCCTCGTACGCTTCGCCAACGATCTGCGCAGGTTGCGTGCCAGGGCTGGAGGTTCAATGAGCGATCTGATTGCAGAGATTGAGAGTTATCTGAGCCTTGAGAGTGAGGTAACGCTCCGCGATGGCTCGCAAGTTGGTCGCAGACACCTGGATCGATTTTTAGATGAGGCGGCCAAGTTTGAACGCACGGGCGGTGGCGTCGGAGCGTTCTTGCAGTGGCTCGATGTCGCTAGCGATTCTGAAGGCGGGCTAAAGGCTGGAGCCCCTGAGATTCGAAGCGATGTCGTACAGATTTTGACGGTGCATATGGCAAAAGGCGCTGAGTGGGATGTTCTGGCAATACCGGGCTTAGCCGAGGGTACCTTTCCTGGAAATAATACAACCGATCCAGATAACTGGTTAAAAAATGAACGTCATATTCCATTTACTTTACGTGGTGATGCAGATGAGTTGCCAGTATTTTCTTTAGCAGGAGTTACTAAAAATAGTGAGGCGGCAAAGGTAATTAAAGAGTATGGCGCTCTCTGTGTTGAGAATATTAAGATTCGGGAGGAGATGCGCCTTGCATATGTCGCCGTCACTCGGGCTAAATCACATTTGATCTGTACCACATCACGTTGGCGTGATGGTAGCCGTCCAGTCGAACCAAGTGAGATCTTCTACCTTATCGCCGAAGCTGCAAGCGCACTAGGGGGTGTGATGATCTCTGATGCCCCGCCACCAGAAACAGGTGCAGTAAATCCAGCGCTTGAGAATCCAATCACTGCAATCTGGCCGAGGGATGCACTCGGAGATCGACGGAGCGCATTTGATGCCGCGATTGCACTCGTAGATAGTTGCGCGCCACATACGTTGGGTGAATCTAACGACAGCGAAGTTGCATCATGGATCTTCGATGCTCAGGCATTAATTAACGAGAATCGGCAACGGGCAAGTGGACCAATAAAAGTTCTACTCCCTCCTCGACTATCGACCTCAACACTTGTGGCCTTGCATGCAGATCCGCAGGATTTAGCGCTCAATATCCGTCGGCCGATGCCGCGCGGACAGGATCAATATTCGCGTCATGGAACCGCTTTTCACTTATGGGTGGAGCGGCAATTTAGTGATGCCGATACTTTATTTGGTGACGAGTATTTAGGTTATTTAGATCCGATTGAATCAGACGCTACGTTGGAGGATTTAAAGAGCGCCTGGCTCAAGAGTCAGTTTGCCGATCGCAAGCCGGTAGGCGTGGAAGTACCCTTTGAAACCACGATAGGTGGGGTATTAATCCGCGGCCGTATCGATGCCATATATGCAACACCAACCGGCTTTGAGGTCGTCGACTGGAAGACCGGATCTGTGAAGTTAGCTGCATCCAGCGCAGTTCAGTTGGCCATGTATCGCCTGGCTTGGGCCAAACTCGCTGGTGTGGAGATTTCTAATGTTAGCGCGGCATTTCACTACGTTCCTACCTCGGTCACCGATCGCCCAACTGACTTACTTGATGAGGCCGAACTTATCGCGCTCGTGCAATCGATTCAAGCCGCGGACTAATCAACCTCTATCTGTAACGGTAGATGATCGCTTATACCGGCATGCGGATATTGAATATGTTGAACGTCTGCCGCCGTTAATCCCTGTGATAGAAAAAAATCTATTTGAAGCTTGGGATACCAGCTTGGAAAAGTACGCTGAGCAACTAGTGAACGCCATTTAAATCCAGTAACAAAAATAGCAAAAGGTATATTTAAATCCCCCATAATTATTATCTTGGATTTATCAGTGATACCTAGGGTGTTGGCCCAACGCTTAATCTTTATTAACTGAGCTAAGTTAAAAAATGGTACAAAGGACAAGTGCGTATTTATAATCAACCAACCATTATCCAAGCAGGCAGCGAGAGCGCTTCGTGGATGATCGCGTACATAGACCCTTTTTAACTTGCCATCCACTGGAAAAGCCATCAGTACTCCGATAGGTGAACCCTTCAAATTTAAACGATGCCAAGAGGTGACAGGAATCTTGGAGGCAATTCCAATTCCATATCCAGAGCGCGCTAATTCACTTGCATTGGTCACAACTTTCGGATCGCTCTCACTTGGAATCTCGTTACCTTCATCGGGTGAACCCATAAGAGATGGCGCGAAAGCCCAGTGCTCAGCCGCCATCATCTGGGCGATCTTGCCGACTTGGTTGTGATTGCCCGAGCGATCGAGAAAATAGTCAATCTCCTGCAGCCCGATGACATCACTGTTGAGACGGGCGATCTGCGCCCGCAGAAGCGCTCCATTATCTGCCTTTATATCTGGTGGTATAGCTTGCGCGTGCAGTAGATTCCATGAGGTGATGCGCATGAGGCGATGCTAGTAGTCTGAGGGCTATATGAGCGCTCGAAATCAATCACTCTCACCCATCGATCGTGCAAGTGATATCCGAAACGATCCAGCGAAGCTGGCCCAATTGTGGCAAAACGCCTTGATCCTTCCAGTAATCGCGGCCCAGGTAGGGGCCGATGAGAATGGATTGAGATTTTTGACCGCCGATGCCGTTGAGAGCTTAGCGGCCGGCTTTGAAATGGGTGAGCGTTATTTTCTCGGCTTAGCGCGCGATGGAGTTCAGGCCTATTTCGCATGGAACACCTCATGGATAAGTGAACCCGAGGATGAAGACGTTAAATTTGATGGATTTAAAACTTTACGTGAAATCGGAGGGGATTTAGATGAAGTCGAGTTAACCCTTGCGATGCATGCCGTTGGATTAAGCAATTGGCATAGAGCTCATCCATACTGTTCGCGTTGCGGGGGAGAAACTCTCAGTGATTTAGGTGGAAGTGTTCGCATCTGTGTTGCCGATGCTTCACAACATTACCCACGCACCGACTCTGCTGTGATAGTTCTTGTTAAAGATGCAACCGATCGGATCCTGCTCGGGCATCAAGAGATTTGGCCGGAGAAGAGATTTTCGGCCTTTGCCGGCTTCGTGGAGCCAGGAGAGTCATTTGAAGAGTGCGTATCGCGTGAAGTCTTTGAAGAGGCCGGTGTCTACTGCAACGATATAAATTATTTAACCTCACAACCATGGCCCTTCCCGGCCTCAATCATGATCGCCTTTGAAGCGCTCACCGACCATCCCGAAAGTGCGAAGCCTGATGGTGTAGAGATCTCCGAGATCGCCTGGTTTAGTCGCCAAGAGATGAAAACGGCGATCGAGACGGGAGAGTTATTACTTCCACCATCAATATCGGTGGCACGTAAAATGATCACCAGTTGGTACACGGCCGAAGCTGGTTTTGAAGTTGAGGATTTAATAGGTGGACAGGCGTGGCGGGCTTGAGCGGAGATTTAAGGGCCGATGAGATTTTAGAGGCATTAGATAGCGAGCAAAGGGCAGTTGCCGTTGCGGCACGAGGACCGGTCTGTGTGATTGCCGGAGCAGGAACGGGAAAAACCCGCGCAATCACCCATCGAATCGCATATGCCGCAGCTATAGGCGTAATGGATCCTCACAAGGTGTTAGCGCTCACTTTTACCGCCCGAGCCGCCGGTGAGATGCGCATGCGCCTTCGTTCACTAGGCGTACCGGCCGTTGCTGCGCGGACGATTCACGCAGCTGCCCTTAAACAGCTGACTTTCTTCTGGCCACAGGTATTCGGGGGTCGGACCCCGGATCTGATTACAACAAAGACCAGCTTCATTATCGAAGCGATTAAGCGCGCCGAATTAACCAGTGAACTATCGATATCGTCCCGGGATTTAATGCGAGATATCGCTTCAGAGATTGAGTGGGCAAAAGTTTCACAAGTCGCACCGGTGGATTATTTAGGCGAACTCGGTAAGCGAACAGTGAAAGCAAGGATTAACGCCGAACAAATCGCAAAGATTTATATGGCTTATGAATCTGTGAAGGCCCAAGAGCGGGCTATGGATTTTGAAGATGTATTACTCCTTACCTCGGCGATGATTGAACAAGAGCGTGAAGTACGTGAACGTGTTCAAGATCAATATAGATTTTTTACCGTTGATGAATATCAAGATATCTCACCAATACAACAACGGCTCATCAACGCCTGGCTAGGATCGCGCAATGAGTTATGTGTCGTTGGTGATCCAGCTCAGACGATCTATTCTTTTGCAGGTGCTACTCCAGTATTTCTTAACTCATTTACACAACGCTTCCCCGATGCCGAAGTCGTTCGCTTAACAACTGGTTACCGCTCAACACCGGAGATAACTTTTATGGCTAACAGCGTTCTGCGCAAAGCCCAAATGGGGCAAGAGTTAGTAGCACTCAATGATCACGGCGATAAACCATCGGTAGATGCATTTAAAGATGAGACATCTGAGATCGCGGGGATAGTTGATTGGATAAAAAAGCTTTTGAAGGATGGTACACAGGCTCAAGAGATTGCAGTTCTTGCCCGTACGAATAGCCAACTCAATACTCTTGAACGCGCAATGAACGCCGCCAAACTGCCTTATCAAGTTAGAAATAGCGATCGCTTCTTTGATCGTCCCGATGTTCGAGAGTTTTTAAAGTTAGTGCGCAACGCCTCGGTTATTCCAGCACAAGGCGTCCTATGGCTCGATGAGCTTCGAACATTGGCACAGCCCTTCTTAAGCGGGGCTCATATCGATGGGATCGCAGCCTTACTTCATCTTGCCCGTGAATTAGATGGTGATGCCGGCTTTTCACCTAAGAGCTTACGTACCTATCTGCGCGAACTCGAAGATCGGGTTGCACAAAATAATCCCCCAGTTATGCCAGTTGCAACGCTGGCAACACTTCACGCCGCTAAGGGACTTGAGTGGGAGCGTGTCTTTTTAATGGGTGTCAGTGAGGGTCTGTTGCCACTTGAAAACTCGGCAACGGGTAGTGATCAGGCCTCGATAGATGAGGAGCGGCGCCTGTTTTACGTTGGAATCACGCGCGCAAAGGTAGATTTACATCTGAGTTATCGGGGTAGGCCATCCCGTTTTCTGATTGAGGCAGGCTTAGTTAGCACATAAATTAGATGTGCTTACTGCCCCAGTTTCACTTTGAGTTTAATTGACTTGCATGAGCCAGCGCCAATGATTTATGCTCATCGCTCGTCGATTTCAAATTGAAAAGGCGCTAAAGAAAAGGGGAGAGTTGAAAATGTCTAACTCATCGTTAATCTCCTGCGAGGCCATGCCTTCCGTGCTCTCATCCTCTTCTCATTTAGCCAATTACCGCACCACGTGGCATACATCTAAGCCTGCCTTTTACGCAGCCTTTTATGCCGGAGCCGAGGCCACTTGGAGTTCTTCTCGATAAATTCGAATAAGAACTAAAAACCAAGGGCCTGGAATCCATAAAGGATTCGGGCCCTTTTTCATTGAGAAATTACTAGAAACCATGAAGCAGGATAGAGAGAAGAGGTGAGGGCGATGAGCGTTCTCTTGAGTGAGCTACTAATACCAGGATGGGCAGATACCAAGATCGGGTTAAATGCAGTGACGGGCTCGTATATCGATGGCACCTCTTTTAATCTCCCATGTCATACGGCAGATCCCGAGATTTACTTCTCCGAGCTTGAAAGCTCTATCGCGCAAGCTAAAGCACTCTGCACTCCATGCCCTGTTCGAACTCAATGTTTAGCTGGCGCACGCTCTCGCAAGGAGCCAGCAGGAGTATGGGGCGGTGAGTTATTTGAAGATGGCGAAGTTATTCTTCGTAAACGCAAAGCTGGGCGCCCACGGGCAAGTGAAGTACTAGAACGGAGAGAGAGTGCAGCCTAAGCCAATAAATAAGTTTGAAGATCAAACTCCGATAGCAATTTTTTCAACTGCTTCACCCTCGGCCTCTAAGCGCAGGGCTTGGAGTGATTGCATCGCCTTTCGGCCCGTTACCTGCAGCTTGCGATAGATAGCAACGGTCTCCTGGCGAACTAATGATTCACTATAGCCAATCTCTATCCCGATTTCAGCGTTGTTAAAGCCCCGCTCCAAAAGCCGTGAAATTACTAACTGGCGATCACTTAATGGTACCTGCGGCAGATCAATCTTCTTCTTCGCCTCTATTGCAGCCTCAACCAGGGCCTCCGGCAAGCGGCTAGCATATAGACCGAGCAAAGAGCCAACTGCAATATAAAATAGTTTCATCGACTCTGTGAGCTCAAGTCCTTTTGATGAGAACATTGTCATACCCCCGATTGGATAAACGGGAATGGAGACAACAGATTGCCAACTCTCGGGTACGTAGTTTTTGATTTCCAGAAGCCGTGGATACTCCTTCTCTATATTTTCCGTGTAATTAAAAATCGATACTTGCTTTTCTCGAATAGCCGTTGCTAGCCACGTGTCGGATTGAATCGGAAGATCAGGAAACTCATTGAAATCCTGAGTAGTCCATCCAAAACCGGCCAAGGGACAGACAACTCCGGTCTCAATCAGTTCACCAAGAATTAGTGAGAGAACTCGCTCTTCGCTGAATGTATTCATAACTAGGAACTTTGCAATCTCGTTATAAGACTTTGGCCCTCGCGCAAGGAAGTTAGATAGCTCCAATAATTTCTCGGGTTGCATTACATCTCCATTCAAAAAATTATGGCTGTACAAATTTAGATATACTTAATCATATTTCCAAAACCTTAAAATGTTATTTATATTTTTTTTTGATGTAGATAATTCACGCTCAGTTTTTTATTATGTCTGGACACGAAATATAAATCTTTATCTGGCTGTTAGCATTTTGGTTTTAACTCTCCCTATCATCTTTTTAACCTCTCTTTAACCTCTCTTTAGCGTCGAAATTAATCCTGGCTCGGGAAGAATTCTCAGGGTTTTTTTACTTTTTTTGTATATAGCCACCTGAAATTACGCATCATTAGCTGGAATTAGAGGGTTTCACCGAGCGTAGAAAAGGGTGAAGTGTAAACTTTGGGCTTCAAGATTTTTAACCTAAGGAGGCAGTCATGGATGAAAAGGGTTTGTTAGGACTTTGGAATGAAAAGCGCTCACACATAATTAATGCTCAAATTGCACCAACGCTAATGCTGATCGGAGTCTTTGTTCTATCATCGTTAGGAACATTTAAAACCGCTTCAACTGGAGCGCGATATTTAACGATTGGCGTTGCAGCAGCAACTGGAATCCTGGCTTTGATTTCTCAGTATGCGGCGATTCGTGAAGCCGAGGCGTTAATTATCGATCTCAAAGCAATTACTAACTCTTCAGAGCTATCCAAAAAGGTCGCTGATTCACGTGGGTTACTCTCACTCACCGCAATTGCAATCGTGGGAATCGGTCTTGCAATCTTTGCACTTGTCGTCTGGGCAGTTCTAGCTTAAGGATGAAATCTGGCTTAATAATTTTTGGAGCCTTTTCTTTAATCGTTGCTTTTTTTCTTATTAAATATGAGGCACCAAAGAAGCGTCGTGAAAAAATTACGGGTCGTGGTGGTGATTTTGAAGGTTGAGTTACTGGGTTTTTAAAACTTATTAACTTGGTCGATCATCTCCATGACTCGTAATGAGTCCTTTATTTCTGGTAGCCAATATTTATCGTGACGAAGTCGGGCGGCAAAGCTCTCAATCATTAATAAAAATGGATCAACTGGGGCGAACACCTCTTCATAATCGCCGATCAAAAGCGCACTCGCGCAATTCCACGATGTGAAAGCCTGGTTGCCTGGGCACTCGATTTCACCCATCTGCCCGGTGATAGTTAGACGTTGCTCTTCTTTTTCCTTAAAAGAGGTCACTGCCCGGACTGCAAGATGCTTATCGATAACTGCATCTATTACGGTGCTTAGATCAACTCCAGTCGGACCAATATCTTTACTTACTGAGATTATTTCAAATTTTGCGGCAGCATCGCTTAGCGCAACCCAGGTGTGAAGTTGATAAGGAGCCACATCCATAAGACTTCCACCTCCCATTTGTGGTGAGAGTCGATAGTTGCCGGTGAAAGATTGCGAGAAGGTAAATGCTGAATCTATGGATAATAGTTCGCCGAGATCGCCATTTTTAACAATCTCTACAATTCTTCTAAAACGTGGATGCCAGCGAAACCAGATCGCTTCTACTAACAAGCGATCATTTGCTCTGGCACAATCAAACATCGCTTGGGCCTGGGCACTATTAAGGGCTAAAGGCTTTTCACATAGGACATCTTTGCCAGCTTGGAACGCCTTAATGCTCCATTCGTAATGAAGGTGATTTGCTAATGAAATGTAGACGGCATCTATTTTGGGATCGGCCAGTAAATCTGCGTATGAACCATATGCAGTAACCGGTGCTAGTGCGGCTGCGCGATTTAAGTCTCGACTTGCTACTCCTTGGAGTGTGGCGAATTTGGATGCGTGCACTGCCGGAGCCATTGCGGTGGTGGCAACCCAACTTGCCCCGAGAAAGCCCCAGCGAAGGTTCATACACGAAGAAGCGATGGCGCGATCTGAGCTCCATTGGCAAGGGCCGACTCTTCCGCCGCCTGCATAATCGCAACGACATCTCTTGACTGCTGTGCAGAGATTGTAAGTGGGGTTTCTTCATTAATGAATCTAACTAGCGAGTTGTGAAATGAAAACTCTTCACTAGGTATGTGAGAAATAATCTCTTGAGTTCCATCACTGTGGTGAAGAGAGATTATGGCCGGAAGATCAGCGACCACCGATCCTGCAGACGGATCCCAATCGCCAATAATCGCGCCCTTAGTACCAAGCACAAAGAATTTAGGTTTGCGCGCTGCAGCCAAATCTGAGTTGGTAAATGTTGCCTGAACGCCATCGGTAAATGTAAGAACTACCTGTGCATGATCGGCATTTGTTACATGATTCCATACCCGCTTCTGATTTAATCCACTCACATGTTGAATCGGAGATTTAACTACTGCCAGAATTTGATCGATAAAGTGGCTGCCCCAATCAAATATCGCACCACCTGAGACTTCGACATCTGAATGCCAGAATGAGCATGGCTTGGCGTACCCACCAACAAAGCTTTCAAATTGAAAAACATCACCTATCGCTCCAGCGTCAATCAACGCCTTTAAAGTTACAAAGTCAGAGTCGTACCGGCGGTTTTGATAGACCACCAAGAGTAGTTTTGCCGCTTGGGCTATGGCGATTAGCTCATCGCACTCATCGGTCTTTAACGCCATCGGCTTCTCTAGAACTACATGGATTCCGCGCGCAAGCGCCGCCTTAGCCCAGTGATAGTGAGAGTTAGGCGGTGTTGAAACGACAACCAGGTCTATCTCTCCAGAGTCCAACATTTGTAGGGCATCGGTGAAAGTCTTCGCATCGGGTGCTAGCCGAATGGCCGCCTTTAGCCGATCTGGATTAGTGTCACAGACCGCAGTCAGAACCATCCCATCGGTGGCTTGAACGGCGCGGTTATGGTCATCGCCGATAGCGCCGTATGCCAAAAGACCCACTCGAATATCTTTTTTAGTCAATGTAGTAACCCCTAAAGAATAGCTAAACCAAAATCCTATCTTTATCAATACTTATCGGCGAGATGAAGTTGGGGCTTTAGTAGGGGTTTTCACCCAAGTGGCCCAAGCGAGTGATTACTTCAGCAACCACCACCTTCGATTGATCAGAGGTTGCGCGTGCCAATAATACTCTTTCTTTCGCCAAAGTAATATTGGTGGATATCATCGCGTATGAATCAGACACGTACGGCTGTAGTTACCGGTGCAGCAAATGGAATGGGTATGGCGATCCTCAACACTTTGCAAGAACAGGGACATAAAGTGCACGGAGTCGATCGAGATATTGCAGATTTATCCGACCCAGGAGAAGTAACTGAGTTTTTTGAGAGCATCGGAGCGATCGATATTCTGGTCAATTGTGCAGGTGGTGTGGTCGGTCAAAGCTTTAAGCCATTAGAAGAGATCACCGGAGAGTCCTGGCAAGCTATCTTTGATGCAAACCTGCAAACAACTTTTCTATGCACCCGAGCTGTTGTGACTGGAATGAAGGCGAACAGGTGGGGACGAATCGTTAATATCTCATCGGGTGCTGGCCGCAGTGTAAGTCTGACCGGAATTCAGGCTTATGCCGCTGCCAAGGCGGCCCAGATAGCTTTCACCCGCCAAATGGCATATGAACTAGGGCAGTATGGAATAACAGTCAACTGCATTGCGCCCGGGTTTGTACTTTCTAATCCCTCCACGATCTCGCAGTGGGAGAGTTATGGCCCCGATGGACAGGAAAAGTTACTTGTAGGTATCGCTACTCGCCGACTTGGACAAGCAACAGATATAGCAAATGGTGTGGGCTTTTTTACCTCGCAACAATCAGATTGGGTTACTGGACAGTGTTTGTCGATTGATGGCGGCCACTCACTTTTCTAAAAGTTATACATTCGTAATAAATCTAAAACAAAGATTGAGATCCGTAAGCAAGTAGATAGACAAAATCTATTTTTCCCTTAAACTATCGCAATCGTAAATTTACTTCTCGCGAGATAGGAAAATAAAACTATGAAATCAAGAGGAAAGCTACTAAGTGGACTCTTTGCTGCTATCACGATATTAGCAACTGTGGTGGTTCCAGTATCGGCACATGCAGCTCCAAGTGGAGATTTAATCTTTGTTCGAAACCAGGATTTTTCTACTTTTAATCCAGACTTGGCTCAGAATGACTCCATTTTTATTCAACAACAAGTGTACGAACCACTCTTTATGATCACGCCAGATGGAAAAGATGTGAAGCCGTGGCTCGCTAAAAGCGCAACCGTTGGTAGCGACAAGGTAACGTGGACAATAAAACTACGTACCGATGTAAAATTTAGTGATGGAACTCCTATGACCTCAGCCGATGTCAAGTTTTCATTGGATAAAGCGACACCGGGTGATGGATGGGGATTTTTAAATACCGCCATCGATAGCATTTCAACGCCAGCTGCAGATACGGTTGTAATAAAGACTAAGTTTGCATGGGCACCACTGCTTTCTGATCTGGCCTGTTTTAGCAACTCAATTTTAAAAAATAATTATGGTGGAAAGAGCGCCGATGAGTTCTTCAAGAGCCCAATAGGTACCGGTCCATTCCAACTTGATCACTGGACTCCAGGAACTGAGATTAAGCTCGTTGCCAATAAGTCTTACTGGCAGCCAGGAAAGCCTTACCTCAATTCGGTTACATGGAAATACGTTGTCGATGACAATACCCGCGAATTTATGCTTAAGGGTGGTCAAGCCGATATTAATGAAGAGCCCCCAGCATCATCGATCGCATCACTAAAAGCGGCTCCTGGTATCAAAGTTGGTCTATTTCCAGCGGCACAATCACGTTTCTTGGCCTTTAACCATAAGGTCCCGGCACTTGCCGATGTACACGTGCGCCGTGCAATTTCCTATGCGATCGATCGAAATGCTCTAATCAAGGTAGTTCTCTCTGGAAACGGCTTTGCATCTAACTCAATCCTGGCGCCAAATGTGGGATTTTATGATGCCAAGACACCGGGAATCCAGTACGACATGAAGATGGCAGCAAAAGAGCTTTCAATGTCGAAGTTCGCAAAGGGATTAACTCTTGAGTTCTTGGCAAGTGGCGGCAGCATTGAGGACAACGCTGTTGCGTCAATTCTTCAAGCCTCATTTAAAAAGCTTGGAATCACACTAGTCATCAAAACACAGGAGCCAAGCGTAAAGCGAAAGACTCAGAAGTCGATGGAGTACCAGATGACAACTACTGGTTGGACAATGGATATTTCTGATCCCGATGAGTTACTTACTTTTGCGCTGAGCCCTGAGGGTGGCACACATGCCTTCTACACGAACTACTCAAACAAGTTGGTTATTGCGGCAGTTAAGAGAGGTCAAACAAACGTTGACCCAAAGATTCGCCAAGCCGCCTACTCATTTGTTCAAAAGCAAGTAGCTGAAGATGCAATGATGGGTTTTCTATTCAACGCACCGTACAAATATGCTTGGCGCAGTAACATCACTGGTTTTGCTGTGACTCCAACATATAGCTATCACATGGAAGATGTTAAAAAAGGATAATCTTCCAATATTTGACCCGAAGTAGATTTAACTACTAAACGAAGAGAGCGGGTGGCATCAAAGTGAGTTACTTAACCTACACAGGTAGGCGACTCATTCAGATGCTACCCGTTCTCTTTGGTATTTCGGTGGCGGTTTTTACTATCGTGCACTTGATTCCAGGAGATCCTGCCGATGTTCTTTTGGGCCAAAACGCGACTCCCGATCGAATAAAACTTATAAATCATCAACTCGGTATTGATAGGCCCATTTTGATTCAATATATAAATTTCATTCGCGAGATTTTTCATGGCTCATTGGGTTTTAGCTTTGATAACAAAGAGCCCGTAGCGAAGTTAATTCTGGGAAGACTACCCGAGACCGGGATGCTCTTAACTGGTGGCATTTTCCTCTCTATCTTGATTGCTCTGCCGCTAGCTATTTTGGCAGCTTCCAAGCGCGGTGCACTGCGGGATCAATTGGTCAGGGCAATTCCAATCATTGGCCTAGGAATGCCGCAGGTATGGATTGGGGTAATGCTGATCTTGCTCCTTGGCCTTAAATTTCCACTTTTTCCAGTCAGCGGGTTTGGAGATACATTTTTACAGCATCTCCGCTCAATTTTTCTTCCATCGCTAACGATTGCCATTTTGCTCTCACCTATTTTAATTCGGAGCCTTCGTGCAAGCATGTTAGAAATCCTTGATTCAGATTATGTTTTGACGGCTCGAGCAAAAGGAATCTCTCAGACCAGGATTACATTCGTTCACGTCCTCAGAAATGCAGTTATTGCATCGGTGACGGTTCTAGGAATTAATATCGCGTATCTCGTCGGCTCACTGGTTATCGTTGAAAGAGTATTTGTAATTCCAGGTACAGGCTCCTTAATGATCGATGCTATCGCCAAACGTGACTATCCAATTGTGCAGGGAGTAACGCTTTATTTCGCTTTAGTGGTGGTCGTTGTAAATTTATTAACCGATCTTATTCACGCAGCCCTAGATCCAAGAGTTGCATTAAAATGAAATCAATAAAAACCTTTTATCTCGGCGCGGGGATTCTTGGGCTATTAGTAATGGCTGCAATATTTGCTCCACTGATCACCTCGTTCGACCCGACTGAGCAGGATTTAATGCAGACTCTCTCAGCCCCAACAAGTGCTCACTGGCTTGGAACTGATGCACTTGGGCGTGATGTTTTCTCACGGTTGATTTATGGAGCCCGGATCGATTTAACGATTGGCGTCTTAGCAGTTTTACTTCCATTCATTATCGGTGTTTCACTTGGCTTATTAACGGGATGGTTTGGTGGAAGATTTGACTCTTTGGTCATGCGTGTTGTGGATACGGTTATTGCCTTCCCGTTTTATGTTTTAGCGATAGCGTTAGTCTTTATCTTTGGCCCTGGAGTAAAAAGTATTATTGTCGCTATAACGTTGGTAGGTTGGGTCGCATACTGCAGAATCGTGCGGGCAAATGTTTTAGTCGCCAAGGAACTCGATTATGTGCATGCAGCGAAATTAACTGGGCTCCCGATTGGGCGAATACTGCGCCGCCATTTACTTCCTAATGTGATCTCACAAGCGATCGTTTTCTCTATGAGTGATATTGTTCTGAGTATTTTGGCCATTGTCTCGCTGGGTTATCTTGGACTAGGTGTTCCAATCCCAACAGCAGAGTGGGGCTCCATGATTCAAGAAGGACAGCCATATATATTGCAGCAGTGGTGGCTGGCAACGATTCCAGGCTTCATGGTGGTAATCGTCGGATTCGCACTATCTCTCATTGGTGACGGTCTTGTCGCTAGATTGGAGCGTTAAATGGTTGCCCCACTCTTTGCCGTTGAAAATATTTCGGTAGAGATAAAGACTAATCGCGGTCTTCTTCAAGCGATTCGGGGTGTGTCATTAGAGATTCACGCTGGGGATTCAATTGGGATTGTAGGAGAATCGGGCAGCGGAAAATCAATCACATTAAAAGCGATCCTTGGTCTTTTACCAAATAACGCACAGCTCACCTCTGGAAAAATCTATGTGGCAGGGCAGGACATCGCAAAGTTAGATAAAAAAGCGCGCAGAGCTTTGCTGAGTGAAAGCGCTGGAATGATATTTCAGGATGCAATTGCAGCCCTTAATCCGGTGATCACCGTGGGCGATCAGATAGCTGAGGTTCCGCGATTTCGACTTGGTATGAGTAAAAAGGATGCCCGAAAAACTGCGCTGACTTTAATGGAGCAGGTAGGAATCTCAGATGCCGAGGCACGCTTTGGGCTCTATCCCCACCAACTCTCAGGTGGCCTGCGACAGAGAATTGCCATAGCGATCGCGCTTTCAGGTTCACCGAAGATTCTTTTTTGCGATGAACCGACGACCGCCCTGGACGTAACAATACAAGCTCAAGTACTGCGCTTGCTTTTGGAGTTACGAAAGAACTCTGGACTTGGAGTCGTCTTTGTTACGCATGACCTAGCCGTAGTTAATGAGATCTGTGACTCCGTGAAGGTAATGTATGCCGGACGATTTGTTGAGGCTGGCAAGGTTGCTACGACATTTAACTCACCATCTCATCCATACACCTACTCACTTCTTAAAGCCGCTCCCGACCCTGATGCGGCGGTGCATCGACTATTTTCAATTTATGGTGAGGCACCTAACTTGACCTTACCCGTTGTTGGTTGCCCTTTTGCTCCTCGCTGTTTTGTCGCGGAGGCACAATGCACAGCGATGGAGCCCGCACTTTTGCCGATTTATGAATCACAGAGCGCATGCTTTAAATCTAGCGATCGAGATTTATGGGCCGCCTCTGATTCGAAGTTAGGGAGACGCTAATGTCGCAGATAGTTATTTCTGCTAATAATTTGGTAAAACATTTTTCGAAACGACAGTCATTAACAGATCGATTGAAAAATAAAGAAGTCTTCAATGTTCCAGCAATTGATGGAGTGAGCCTTAAATTGAAAGAGGGCGAAACCCTGGGTCTTGTTGGCGAATCTGGTTGCGGTAAATCAACTCTTGGGCGCACACTGGTTGGGCTTTATTCCGCCTCGGCAGGCTCTATTGAATTGAACGGCAAAGAGGCCGGCAGAGAGCGCACACTTGAACAACGACGTTGTGTGCAGATGGTATTTCAGGATCCGTTTTCTTCGCTAAATCCACGAATGACCGTTGGAGAGGTCTTACGTGAAGCTCTGATGTTCCATGGTTTAGCAACTAAAGAGAGTGTTTTGGAGAAGTCAAAGGAACTTCTAACACTCGTTGGTCTTCCTCACGACGCATTGACCTCCTATCCACGGCAGTTCTCTGGCGGACAACGCCAGCGGATAGGAATCGCTAGAGCGTTAGCACTCGAACCAAAAATTCTTATCGCCGATGAGGTGGTTTCAGCGCTAGATGTCTCAGTACAAGCAGCGGTTGTAAACTTATTAATGGATTTGAAACGTGATCTTGGTTTAACGATGTTATTCATATCCCACAATATCGCCGTTGTACGTCAGGTGAGTGATCGAATTGCAGTTATGTATTTAGGACGTATTGTGGAAATCGGAGAGACCGAAAAAGTCTTTAATAATCCATCACATCCGTATACAAAGTTGTTATTGAGCTCAGTACCAAAAATGGCCGCCGGCTCAAAAATCTCAACGGCACCATCCGGTGAGTTACAGTCGATGAAGAGCGCCTTAGTTGGCTGCAGGTTTAGAAGTCGCTGTCCCGTCGCCGTTAAAGCCTGTGAAAGCATTGATCCAGCACTTACCGTTATAGATGAGTCCCATCAGGCGGCATGCCTGTTGGTTAATTAGAAATGAGGACCGATAGATGACCGGGAAGTTTATGCCAATAATAATTGGTAGCGAAAGAAGTGAGGCCGGTATTCCGGCCGCTATGGAGATTTTGCGGGCAGGTGGAAGTGCTCTTGACGCTGTAGAGCGTGGTTTGCGGCTGTGTGAAGATAATCTAGAGGATCACTACATCGGAACCAGCGGTTTACCAAATGCGCGGGGAATCGTAGAACTAGATGCCTCGATCATGATTGGTTCGACACGTGCATTCGGTGCGGTCGCTGCGGTAAAGAACTACCCGAATCCAATTTCAATAGCACGAAAAGTTTTGGAAGAGCTTCCACAGCACTCACTTCTCGTTGGAGAAGGAGCGGAGGCGTTTGCAGAGTTTTTAGGATTTGAAAAAGCAGAGCTTCTTACACCAGCTTCACGCGAACTTTGGCTTGCGCAGTTAAAAACTATCCCCAAAGAGTCAATAGAGGGTGAGAATACGAAGGCTACATCGGGCGATGAGCGCTATCGCCTTGCCGCCCTTGAACTCGTAAAGCGAATGGCGCCACATGAAGGCCCGTGGGGAACAATTAATATAATTGCACTCGACCAGAGTGGTGAACTAGTTTGTGGCGTAAGCACGAGTGGATACCCTTATAAACACCCTGGTCGGGTAGGAGACTCGGCGGTTGCAGGTGCTGGGAACTACTCGGATATTAGATATGGAGCTGCCGCTTGCACCGGACGGGGTGAGCTCGCACTTCGGGCGGGAACCGCACGGACAGTCGTTGAAAATATCCGCGCTGGGCAGGATCCAGAGACTGCCTGTTTTAACGCCCTACTTGAGGCTCGCGCCCTACCAGATGAATTCCGCGCCGAACTGCGTTGTCTATCGTTGACTCAAGATGGTCGACACGGTGGGGCTGCTGGAATGGAAGGCTCTACTTACACACTCATGAATGAGCATTCAACTGCTCCCGAATTTCACCCAAGGAGAGCGCTATGAAAATATTTATCTCATCAGATATGGAAGGTACAGCCGGGGTAGTTGATTGGAATCAATGCATACCTGGAAATCCAGAGTATGGATATTACCGAGAGCTATTACAAAACGAAGTTAATGCGAGTATTACGGGCGCAATGGCTGCGGGAGCTACTGAATTTTTAGTCAATGATTCGCACTCATCTATGCAAAATCTGCATCCGCACACCCTTGAAGGCAGCGCTCGCTACTTATCGGGTAAGCACAAACCTATGTACATGATGCAGGGCTTAGACAGTAGTTTCGATGCGGTCTTTTTTGTTTCCTATCATGGTTCGATGAGTAGTGAAGCATCTGTTCTCTCGCATACATACAATCCACGTGCGATTGCAGATATCCGCCTTAATGGAGAGTTTGTCTCAGAGGCCGGGCTTAACTCCCTCGTTGCTCAGGCATATGGAGTCCCAATTGTGCTTGTTACGGGCGATGAAACAACCGAGGTTGAAACTAGGATGTGGTCACCAGGGATTCACGCCGCAGTTGTGAAAAAAAGTATCACCCGATTTGCCGCCGACAGTATGCATCCCAAGCAGGCCTGCGATTTAATTTTTCAGAAAGCTCAGGCGGCGATCCAGGGGCTCGCTAGTATTCCAGTTCCTAACATCAAACTCCCAGCTACTATCGAGATCACATTTCATAATAACGACTTTGCAGATATGGCTACTTGGCTTCCAGGTACGGTCAAAACCGGTGTCAAAACCGTTGAGTTTAGCGACTCTGATCCACTTGCCTTATTCCGTCGCTTTATTACCACTGTAGTCCTTACCCGATCGATTGTTGAATGGAGTTAATTATGAACATTGAAAAAACTCTACAAGGCAAAGTAGCAGTAGTAACGGGAGCGGGAAACGGTATCGGCCGGGCTACTGCTAAAGCTATGGCACTTGCCGGAGCACACGTCTGTGTATCCGATACTTTGATCGAAGATGGAGCTCGTACAGTCTTAGAGATTACAGAGGCTGGTGGGAGAGCGATTTTTGTCGAAGCCGATATCTCCAATGAGGTTCAAGTACAGAAAGTTATTGCCGAGACCGTTGCAGCATTTGGTGGACTAGACATTCTTGTAAATAACGCTGGTATTGGAGGAGGCCAAAAACGTTTGCATGAGGTTGAAACTGAAGAGTTTAGCCGAGTTGTTAATGTAAACCTTATCGGGAGTTTTTTTATGACTAAATACGCAATTCCGCATTTCCTGAAAGCAGGAGATGGTCGAATTATAAATATAGCCTCAACTTATGGCTTGATAGGAGCACCAAAAGCCTCGGCTTATTGTGCAACAAAAGGTGCAATTATTAACTTAACTAGACAGTTAGCCGTGGATTATGGCCCTGACAACATTCGGGTGAATGCAATTTGTCCCGGCTATATAGATACCAGTCTTGGACGACGAGGACCATCTATGAGCCAGGAGGATTTTAAAGCTGCCACAGATCGCAGAGAGAAGGCCGCTGCGATGCAGCCGTTGGGTCGCCAAGCACAACCTATCGAGGTTGCCAACGTTGCAGTGTTTCTTGCTTCAGATGGTGCATCATTTATGACCGGCTCAATAGTCACTGTTGATGGTGGATGTGTCACAACATTTAATTACGGTGAGGCGAGTAATTAATCTATAGTCTTAATCGCTGCTTAAAACTATCTGTAAATGATTTAGATGGTTCCATTTTCTAGTCCGGTTAAAACCTGCGCTGCACGCAGTTTTAACTCTGGTAAGTCTGAGAGACGATTTAGGCCAAAGACTTGTTGAGACATACGGTGGTTCTTAACAAAGCTTTCTCTGTGGCGATCTAGAAAATCCCAGTACAAGGTTGTGAAAGGACAGGCGGTTTCACCGACCCGAAGTTTTGGATTGTAGACACAGCCTTTGCAGTAATTACTCATACGCGAGATGTATGCACCTCCTGCGGCATAGGGCTTTGTCATCATCTGGCCACCATCGGCATGTACTCCCATCCCGATAATATTTGGCACCATTACCCAGTCGGTTGCATCGATAAAACTACGGCGCATCCAATCTAAAAACTCTTGTGGATTAGTGCCAGTGATTAATGCCAGGTTACTGAGGATCATAAGCCGGGGGATATGGTGCAGCCACGCTCGATCTTTGATATCGGTTACGGTGGACTTCATACAGTTCATCGAAGTTTTATTGGGATCGGTGAATAATGGCAGTAACGGGCGTCTGGCATCTAACTGGTTATTGTTGCGGTAATCAGCCCCCAAGAACCAGTACATACCATTTACATACTCACGCCAGCCGATGATTTGGCGGATAAAAGCTTCAGCGGATTCAATCGGGACTTCACCCTTATCAAACTCTTTTATTGCCGCGGCGATTACTTCACCTGGATGTAAGAGACCATTGTTTAAATAAGGGCTAAGTAGTGAGTGATGTAGTGACCAACTATCAAGAGCCATTGCATCTTCATATGGACCAAAATGTGCAAAGTGATATTTGATAAAGTAGTTCAACTGCTTTACGGCACCTTGCCGTGTTGTCGCCCAGGTTGTAGTCGGGCGCATCTCCAGATCCAGTGCAACTTGCTCATCGATCACATCACGCTTGTGCTCAAGGTATGGCGGCCACGAGTAGTTTTTAGGAGGAGGTAAACGATTGTCCTTATCAAAATTCCAGGCACCACCTATCGGGTTTTCACCATCCATCAGTACATTCAGGCGCTTGCGCTGCTTACGGTAGAAACTCTCCATTAAAAAAGATTTCTGTGCACTCGCCCAGTTTGAGAAGTCCGCTCGAGATGTAAGGAAAAAGTCATTAGGAAGAAAGGTGAGATTTAACTTTTGTAATTTCTCGGTTAGGCGAAACGAAGACTGCTCAGAACAGATTATTGGTACACCTGGATACTCTCTTTGAAGCTCGAGTAGACCAGAGTCTGTCGTCTCCGACTTCAGATATAGAACGTCAAAGCCTTTTTCTTTTAAAGCTTGCGCGAAGTGGCGCGCCGAAGAGATGAGAAAGAAGAGCCGCTCCGGATGCCACTCGGCACCTCTTAACATGGACTGACTTTCGATGAAAATAATAAGATCGGCAGCCTTATCGGCGCCCTTTAAAACACCGAACTTCTCATGGAGCTGATCAAATGGGACATATCGAAGCGATCTCATTTACGATCACGGCAGAACTGGGAGCAGTACTTGACCTCGTCCCAGTTCTTAGCCCATTTCTTGCGCCACTCATATGGACGCTGACATCGCTGACAGATCTTTGGCTCAAATCCATTTTTAATTCGAGGTATTTGTGCCATGGCTCAAATCTTAGAACAGTCCAATAAAAAGGGCTTGGTCAAATGCGCTATAGGTCACAACTCGGGGTGAGATTTCAGGTGGAGGGGATTTGGCTGCACCGTTAATATTGAGGAGTTAACGAGCGAGAAGAGGGTTTTGTGTCACGTATCTCAAGGCGTTGGGTACCCGCGCTGCTTGCCCCTGTTTTGGTGATCACAACAGCGGTTGGTTTCTCTGTACAGGCAAATGCCGTTCCTAATCTGCCCGATAAAACCGCGTCACAAATCCTGCAGTTAATTAATACAAATCCAGAGATTGCGTTTTCAGGACGGATTATTAAAAAGGCCGATCTCGGACTACCACCGATGAATATTATTCCTAACGTCTCCCAATCGATGGTCGATGAAGCGGCCAAGACGCTACCTAAATCGCTCGCTGATTTTATTCCACGGGCATCCCTTCAAGGTGATCTCGCTTTAGTTTTAGAGTTTTTCGCTGGGACCCATACCGCAAATATCTACGTTGATGGAAGCCACAAGCTTCGCCTGCAGGTTTTAGATTTAATGTCGGAGCGGGATTACATCCGAAACGGTAGCAACCTCTGGTCATACGATGCCGGTAAATCCTTAGCCCGCCACGGTACCTCCGATCCAGCCGATGAAGTAAAGGCGAAGGGTGAGGCAGAAGATTTATTCAACAGCAACAGCTCCAAACTGCCTTTGAATTTTAGCTCTCCAGGACAAGTTGCCGATTATCTAATTGCAAAGGCTTCACTCAACTCAACTATCACCGTTGGCGCCGATGCTAAGGTCGCAGGGCGCGGTGTTTACCAATTAACTATCGCCCCAAACTCCTCAGAGTCGTTGCTTAAATCGGCAACGATCTCAGTTGATGCCGCAACTGGCTTACCTCTTGCAGTGCGAATTATGGCGATCGGCCAATCAGCACCGGCCTTTGAAGTGGCATTCGAATCGATTTCATTTGCAAAACCGGCTTCACAGCTCTTTGACTTCACCCCTCCCGTTGGAACCCGGGTGGAAGAGCTTCCAACCCCTTCAAAGATCCGGGAGTTAACTCAGCTGCCTAAAACGCAGGGCGGAGTGAGCTCAGCAGCGGTTTCGAATGCTGCGACAAAGCTCGAAGCCCAGGGCTGGGCGGCAGTTGTTGCGATCCCAGCAGCTGACATTCCGGCGCAGTTCAAAGCCTTTACCGAGTCAAATAAACTTTATTTAGATCTGACTTCAAAGGTATCGGGCGGGCGAATTTTTTCGACTGCACTTCTCAATGTATTTATCGCAGACGACGGCCGTGTTTTAATGGGCGCCGTAAAAATAAAAAGTTTGATTGAGGCAGCAGCAAGCAAGTGAGTTTAGGTTTAGAAACTGAGTATGCAATTCACACTCAGGGGTTAACTAAATCTTTTGGCTCTCACAACGCGGTAAACCAGGTTAATCTTCGCGTTCCTTCAGGATCGATCTTTGGCTTTCTTGGCCCTAACGGCTCGGGTAAAACCACAACGATTCGGATGTTATTAGGTTTAGCTGCTGCAACAAGTGGTGAGATTAGCCTTCTAGGAAAATCAATCCCAGCCGAATGTGGGGATGCTCTGCCTAAAGTGGGCGCACTGGTTGAAGGCCCTGCCTTTTATCCATACCTCTCTGGACGGGCGAACTTAACCCGCTTTGATAGCGCTGATCGCTTTGCTAATCCGCATACTCGTGGCGCGCGCGTTGATTTAGCTCTGGCCCGAGTTGGTTTAACGCAGGCTGCAAATAAAAAACTACATGCTTACTCATTAGGAATGAAGCAACGTTTGGGGATTGCAAATGCCCTGCTTCAACCTCGAGAGCTGTTAATTTTAGATGAGCCAACTAATGGATTAGATCCACAGGGAACCCGAGAAGTGCGATCATTGATCAGATCTCTTTCTGCCGAGGGAATAACTATTTTTATCTCAAGTCATCTGCTCATTGAAATAGAACAGATCTGCACCCATTTAGCGGTCATGAGTGCGGGAGAGATCGTTGCTCAAGGGAGTTTGGAAGAGTTAGCCTTTAGTGAGACCTTGAACCTCTCACTCAACACTCCAGATACCCAGCAAGCCCTTTTAGTTCTTCAAGGGATTGGGATCGATGCACACTTAGAATCAGATGTCATTAGGGCAGGGATAGCCCACGACCTGATTGCAGCAGGTCAGATAGTGCAGGCGCTTACTGCAGCAAAGGTGCGAGTGCAGGGCTTTACTCTTCTGGCACCAACGCTTGAAGATCGATTCGTTCTTTTAACGGGAGAGGGCTTTGATGTTCTCCGCTGACTTATTTAAAGGTTTTAAATCCCTCATCCAATCCGAGCTCACGGTCTTATTCGGTCGCCGGCGTACCTGGGCGATGCTGGTTACGATCTCACTTATACCTATCTTTCTTGCAATCGCCGTTTCTTTATCAGGCAAAACTCTGCCTCCCGGAGAAGGTCCACCATTTTTGGATCGGGTGAGTCAAAACGGCTTATTTGTTGGTTTTACCGCGATGATTTTAGCTATTCCGCTTTTTCTTCCGCTGACAATTGGAGTTGTTGCAGGAGACACTATTGCTGGAGAGGCAAATACCGGAACGCTACGGTATTTATTAATCGCTCCGGTAAATCGAGCCAAGCTACTTGTTGCCAAGTTCATTGGGGCTGCCGTATTTTCCGTGGCCGCAACATTTATCTTAATGATTACCGGAATTATCGTTGGCGCAATCTTGTTCCCAATTGGGCCCGTTACTTTATTATCCGGTGACGTTGTCTCAATACCGAACGCCTTATTACGAATCTTTTTGGTCGCAATCTACGTGACTATCTCACTTCTTGGACTATCGGTAATTGGATTATTTATCTCAACCCTGACCGTAATCCCTGTAGGGGCGATGGCTTCAACAGTTGTAGTTTCCACGGTCTCACAGATATTAGGGAGCTTGCCCCAGATAAAAGTGATACATCCATTTCTACCAAGTTACTACTGGCTGGGCTTGGCCGATATTCTTCGTGCGCCTATGGATCTCACTTCAATGGCTAGAAACGCCTTACTTCAATTAGCGTATCTAACTGTCTTTGGAGCCTGGGCATATAGCCGATTTGTAAGTAAGGATATTCTCTCTTAACGCTACTTCTTTGTTGCTTTTGCCTTCTTTGTTACTCCCATATATACGTTCAATAAGCAAAGAGATTCAAGTTTGAAAGGGATGGCCAGAGGGCAAATAGTATGGAGATGGGCAGGATGAGAAAAACAACTGGAATCATCATCGAGATCTCGGCTTTGCCAGCCGCGTTCATGACTATATTTCTTTGATTAGCGCGTGCCTCAAGCGCATGGCGCGTGAGGACCTCTATTAGTGGCGCTCCTCTTAACGTGGCGGTGACGATGGCATCGATGAATCTTCGAATCATCACCGATTTAATGCGGCGGCCCATTGAATCAAGGCTTAAATGAAGTGGAAGTCCTGATTGAACATCTGAGACAACAGTCTCAAACTCATTTGAGAGCGACCCTTGGGCCGAGAGGGCAATCCGAAGAATGGCGTTCATGGGGGTTTCGCCAGCGGCGATAGCAAGTGTGAGCATCTCGACGACGGCAGGAAACTCTGATTCGATGGTTAGGCGCCGTTTTTTTATCTGCTTACCTAGCTCTTTATCAATCATTATAAAGATTAAGCCAGTTAGGAGCGTTGAGAAAAGTATCGAAATAAAAAGTGAATGATTAGATATTAATAGAATAACAAAAGTAATACAGCCACTTGATGCGCAGAAACCTAACTGGCGGATTCGGAAATCTTGATAATCGGTGGGGTTGCTTTTTCCAAGCTCTGCTAAGCGGCCCTGAATCCCGCTACGATCTCGAGTTTTCAAGACACCAGCCTTCATCCGACGCTCTAACTCTTTAAAGGGATCATCTTTCGAATCAAAGATAAAGAGAAGAGCCCCAGGAATCGCAAAAAGCATTGCAACGATAAGAGATGTCAGCATCTGCGTGGCCCCGGCGTAGCGCCAATAAAGACACGAGGGCTCTGTGGTAGGCGTCCTAGCCGATTCATCCAGAGATAGGCGATTGCCGTCATGACTAAACCGGTTATCAAGATCGCATAACCGGTTGGGGTTGAGTATGCAGCGGCAGTACTCGGCTGTGTCGATAAAAGAAGAAGGAGAAGCCACGGAGCTGCGGCCGAGAGGTGAGCGGAGTTTTTAATCCAACCATGTTTAACCTCAATTTCGCGACGTAGTGCGAGATCCTGCCGCAAGAAATCCCCCAATGTACGTAATATCGCTAAAAGCTCACTCCCACCGAGCGCTTTAGAGATTAATAAAGCCTCGAAGATTTGATCGCTTCCATGGTGATGGAAGAGTGTTTTTAACTCATCTATAGCTTCACCAAGATCACCATGGCGATAGAGCGATGTGCGAAACTCAAAAAAGGCGGGCCGTAAGATTTCTGGCCCCCGCGTTGACAGTCCGGCTAAAGACTCTGAGAGCGATAAGCCGGATTGAATCCCTGAGATTAAATGATCTATAACCTCTGGCCAGGCAGCGATAAGCGCCGATTCACTGTGAAGATTTCGAGTACGCAACGTGATGAAAGTTGATCCAGCGACTAAAGCCCCAAAAGCTAGAGCGATTGAGATTGTGCCGGTCAGTAGAAAAACGAGAGAGATGGTTACCGAAGCAGCTACTGCGGTACGCAGGTTAATCTTCATACTCGCCACCAACTTGTTAATGGTAAACCGATTGCCGCGAACTTATCAGGGTGTGGGAGAGTGCCGATTCCGCGATCATAATCACTACCGTTCCATGACCAAAGGCTTTCGATCTCGGCACGATCATTTTCGTATCTTCCTGTAAGTGCGCAGATCTCTTTGATTCGACGCATTCCATTCTGGTCGAGAGATACATGCACGATTAGATCAAAGGCAGAGGCAACGGTCGGAGCGATAAATTTATGTGAGATATTTTCACCGGCGAGTAATGGAAGAGTTTGAAGTTTGATGATTGCATCACGCGGTGAGTTGGCATGAAGTGTCCCCATACCCGGAAGTCCCGAGTTAAGTGCGATAAGTAGATCTAGCGCTTCGGCTTCGCGGACTTCTCCAACAATGATGCGTGAGGGACGCATTCGTAGCGACTCTTTAATCAATCGGCGCAGTGCAATTTCACCCTCACCTTGTAAATTGGGGGCTCGAGTTTGTAGTGCGATGACATCGGGAAGTTGTGGGCTCAGTTCGAAGACCTCTTCGATAGTCACTACTCGCTCACTCCGTGGGATCGCCCCGGCAAGGGCGTTTAGCAGAGTCGTCTTACCGGACTGCGTACCCCCACACACTAAGATATTTAAGCCAGCTCGAACTGAGTATTTAAGTGAAGTGGCGATAAAAGTACTCATGACTCCTCGCTCAACTAAGTCATCGATTCCCAAGTTACGCATCAGGTGCTTTCGAATATTTACCGCCCAGTGCTGCGCGGTAATCTCTGGAATTGCGACGTGCAGGCGGCTGCCATCAGGAAGGCGAGCATCGACAAATGGGTGGGAGAGGTCTAAGCGTCGGCCACTCCACATCAATGCCCGTTCTACGATGTTGCGAACATCTTCGCTAGTAAGAAGGAGGTTTGTTAACTCACTTTTTCCGTTGCGGGCGATAAAAATCCGCTCCGGGGAGTTGATCCAAATCTCTTCAATTGTAGGGTCGCACATAAAAGGGGCAATCTCTCCAAAGGTTATATCCATATCTAGCTCCATGACGGAAACCTAGAACCCCCACTGACATATGGCTGTGATACCAACTCAATGCGTGGATAAAGCCACGTGATCTAGTCGATTCAATAGTTCGAGAGCGACCTCATCGGGCAGGGATGTGACCATTGCGAGCGAGATCCGTAGTGAGTCATTGACCCGCAGGATGGGCGAACTTAATAGTCGTGAAAACAATCGCTGCGCCGAATCCCCACCCTCCCCGATGAGGATGACACATTCATTGACTCCCAGACGGCCGATGCACTCCTCGGTTCGGGTCAATGTGCGCAGTTCGCAGGAGAAATGCAAAATATCCTGTGCGCAAACCCGCCCGTTTTCGCCATTCTCGAGCTTTCGATCAAAGATAATTCGGATGAGGCTAAAACTTAACTGCGTACGTTTAGAAAGGGCGACTTGGCGTCGTAACTGCTCATAAAAAAATGGGGGAGCAGATAAATGCGTCTGCGAATCATGGATGCCATCGTGGGAAAAGAGTGGGCTATCTGCAGGTCGATAAGTTAATCTCTCCTCCATGATGCAAGATCCTGCCAAAGCCGCCAAGGCTCGCGCACTAGTGGCACCCCTACTCTTTATCGAGTCGGGAGTAATTGCAGCCCTTGGTCTATGGCTGGTAGCACTAACTTTGAAGGCAAAGAGTTTTCAACCGCTCCCACTCTTTGGAGTATTGCTCTTTGTACTGCTTGGTTGTGGGGGACTTGCCGCAGCTGCTTTTGGATATCGCCGTGGAAAATACTTTGGACGATCACCTGCAGTGCTCGCTAATTTAATCGCTCTCGGTGTGGTCTCATACCAAGTTCAGGCTGGGCTTTGGTTGGTTGCAGCTCCACTGGCCATACTCGCAACGATTACTTTGATAGCAGTTCTTCGAGCTATTCCAACTAAAAGTTAAAGAGCTGCTACAAGGCTTTTATTTTCGTTTTTGGAATTACCAGGGAATAATCTGATTATCCTCATAAAGCACGCCGGTAAGATCTCCACTTTTAAACTCACGTGTTGCTAACCAGATCGCAGTTGCCGCTCCCTCTGCCGCACTCCTTGGTGCATCGGGGCCACCCATATCTGTCCGTGAGTGGTTGGGACAGATTGCATCCACCAAAATACCGCGTGCACCTAAGCCAGTCTCATGAGCAAGATTTCTAACAAGTGCGTTGACACCTGCTTTACTAATTCGATACGGAGCAAGGCCACCAACATTTCCCGGCCCCGACATACGACCAAGGCAGGCCGAAAAGATAATCACGCGCCCTTTACGGGCCAGAGCCATTGGTGGCACCAAACCATTTACTAAAGTGAAGACCGAATCTAAATTAATCGCCATCACTCGACGCCACTCTTCATCGGTGGTTCTTAAAGTCTTGGAGATTTTTTCGCTCATGACACCGTGGGCCAGCATGAGAATTTCAGGGGTCGCAAGTTTTTGAATCTCGATAATTATTTGGCGCGTAGCTAAAGAATCTGCTAGATCTACGGGAAAAATTTGAATTGAGAGAGCGGGAAACTCCTCCATTAATTTTCTCTGAGCAGATTTTAATCGCTCATGATCCTGCGCAATGAGTGCGAGATCCATGCCCGCCCGCGCTAAGCCCCGAGCGCTTTCAAAGCCCAATCCCCGACTTGCACCGCTCACAATCGCTAAAGCCATGGATAAACCCTGCCCTAGTAGCTGGTTTTTGGTGTGCTCAATCTCGCCTTCTGAGAAAGTAGCGTTAAGTTCCGGTCATGTGCTTGCGCCCGATAGACTTAGCCCAAGTTCACACCAAGAAGGAGTACGCCAGTGCCGGCCCAGGATTTTGGTGCAAATGATTGGCTCGTCGATGAGATGTACGAGCGATACTTAGTCGATTCCTCATCCCTTGAGCCAGCTTGGATTGAGTACTTTAAATCCAATAAGCCTGGCGCAACGATCGCATCCGCACCGCAGGCACCTGTCCCATCACCCTCACTTTCTAAAGGTGTGCCACCTGTCCCCAAAGCCCAACAACGGCCCGCAATTCAACAACCAATCGTTCGAGATACGGCCACACCGGTTCCGACACCGGCAGATCCAATCAACAAACCACTCCCTGTCTTATTGACACCGAGCGCATCGACGCTTGAGCCAATTCGTGGAGTAGCCGCCCGGGTAGTCCAAAGTATGGAGGCCTCTCTCTCAGTTCCTACAGCCACTTCGGTGCGGGCGGTGGCAGCTAAGTTGATGATCGATAACCGCATTGTGATTAACAATCACTTGAAGCGAACACGCGGTGGAAAAGTATCTTTTACCCACATTATCGCTTACGCCATGATCAAGGCGGTCCGCGCGCTACCAGAGATGAACTCCTTTTTCGGTGAACTCGATGGAAAAGCTGCAGTAGGACGTCCAGAACATATCAATCTTGGAGTTGCAATCGATTTAGCTAAGGCCGATGGATCGCGAGCGTTATTAGTACCTTCGGTGAAAGGCTGTGAGGAACTGGATTTCGCTCAGTTCTTAGCTGCCTACGAGGCGGTAATAAAAAAGGCGCGTAGCGGAAAGTTAGCGGTCGAAGATTTTGCAGGAACAACAATGTCAATTACCAATCCTGGAACAATCGGTACCGTGCACTCAGTGCCGCGCCTGGTTCAAGGACAGGGATTAATTCTCGGTGTTGGCGCTTTAGATTATCCAGCTGAGTTTCATGGAACTAGTGAAGAGACTCTTGCCAGAATGGCAATTAGCAAAGTTGTGACGCTTACGAGTACTTACGACCACCGAATAATTCAAGGTGCACAGTCGGGTGATTTTTTATCTCGAATGAGTGAGTATTTATTAGGGGGTGAGAGTTTTTATGACGATATCTTCGCAGCACTTCGCATCCCCTACGAGCCAATTCGATGGGCTAAGGACTTTGATTTTGGTAAGGATGAACAGATAAATAAGACCGCTCGGGTGCAGGCGCTCATTCAGGCATATCGAACATTCGGACATTTGATGGCAGATGTAGATCCATTGGAGTACAGGCAGCGTTCACATCCAGATCTAGATGTTGTAACTCATGGATTAACACTGTGGGATCTAGACCGTGAATTTGCAACGGGCGGTTTCGGCGGGAGTGCATTTATGCCGCTGAGAAAGATTTTGGGAATCTTGCGGGACTCTTACTGCCGCACAGTGGGCGTGGAATATATGTATATAGAAAGCCCGCATGAACGGCGATGGATTCAAGAGCACATAGAAATTGGAACGCAAAAATTAGCACCACTGGAAAACCTACGGATTTTGCATAAACTCAATAGCGCCGAAGCCTTTGAGAGCTTCTTACAGACCAAGTTTGTTGGACAAAAGCGATTCTCACTTGAGGGAGGTGAATCGGTAATTCCATTACTCGACGCCATCCTCTCAAGTGCGGCAGATCAGGGGTTGATAGAGGTCTGTATAGGTATGCCCCACCGTGGCCGGCTTAATGTTCTGGCAAATATTGCAGGCAAGTCGCATGGCCAGATTTTTCAAGAGTTCCAGGGCCATTACGCCGAAAATCAGGTTCACGGCTCTGGCGATGTGAAATACCACTTGGGTACCGAGGGCGTCTTTACCTCGCACTCGGGTGCAACTACGAAGATTTATTTGGCGGCTAACCCATCACACCTTGAGGCTGTTAATCCCGTTTTAGAGGGAATCGTGCGTGCTAAGCAGGACAAGCTGAACGTTAAAAACGCATACTCGGTACTTCCTGTATTGCTCCACGGAGATGCCTCGTTTGCAGGTCAGGGTGTGAACGCCGAAGTTCTGCAGATGTCGCAGCTAGCCGGTTATCGCACCGGTGGCACAATCCATATCGTTGTTAATAATCAAGTTGGCTTCACAACTTCTCCGCATGCATCTCGAACCTCGACTTACTCAACTGATTTCGCAAAGATTATTCAGGCACCCGTTTTTCATGTGAACGGTGACGACCCCGAGGCATGTGTTCGGATTGCACGTTTGGCCTTTGCTTATCGTCAAGAGTTTAATCGAGATGTTGTAATCGATATGGTCTGTTATCGGCGTCGTGGCCACAATGAAGGTGACGAGCCAAGTTTTACGCAGCCTTTGATGTACAAGATGATCGATGCGAAACGTTCAACTCGTACACTTTATATTGAGGCTTTAATTGGCCGTGGAGATATTTCATTAGAAGAGGCCGAAGAGGTAGCGCGCGATTATCAATCCCAATTAGAGGCGGTCTATGCAGCCGTCAATAATCTGCAGGAAGAGAGTGATCCAAACTTTAAGGTACCAGTGGCTCCGGAGGCCAATGAGATTGTGACCTCGATTAGTGAAAGCCTTGCTCGCGAAATAGCCGCGAGTCAGTTGGAGATTCCAGATGGCTTCAATGTGCATCCCAAATTATTGCCTCAATTAGCAAAGCGTGTTGAGTCACTCAACGATGCCACCATTGATTGGTCGACTGGTGAGATGTTGGCCTTCGGCTCACTCTTAAAAGAGAATCGTCCTATTCGCCTTGCCGGCCAAGACTCCCGCCGTGGAACATTTAGCAATCGCCATGCAGTGATTATCGATAAAGAAAATGGAAATGAGTGGACGCCACTTCGTGTCCTAAATAGCGATGAAAACCATTTCTTTGTAATTGACTCACTACTCAGTGAATACGCAACGATGGGCTTTGAGTATGGTTATAGCGTGGAGCGTGAAGATGCGCTTGTGCTTTGGGAAGGTCAGTTTGGAGACTTTGCAAATGGAGCCCAAACGATAATCGACGAGTTCATCTCTTCGGCGCTGCAAAAATGGGGCGAACGATCCTCCCTTGTGCTTCTTCTGCCTCATGGATATGAGGGTCAAGGCCCGGATCACTCATCAGGGCGAATTGAACGTTATTTAGCGCTCTGCGCCGAACAAAATATGACCGTCGCCCAGCCTTCAACACCGGCATCTTATTTTCACTTACTTCGCTGGCATGCAAAAAATCCAGCTCGCCGGCCGTTAATTATCTTTACACCTAAATCAATGTTGCGCCTGCGCGCGGCGGCATCTTCATTGAGTGATTTTACTAGTGGATATTTCCAACCAGTTATTGCCGATGAATCTGTAGTAGATGCAACCAGATTAATTTTTTGTTCAGGTAGGATTTATCACGATCTAGTTGCAGAACGAACAAAATCTGGTGAGACAACCACAGCTATTGTCCGTGTTGAGCTTTTGTATCCGCTGCCGATCGATGAGATGATCGCTGAAGCTAATAAGCATCCACAAGCAAACTTGTTGTGGGTTCAAGATGAGCCTGCAAATCAAGGCCCATGGTCGCACATAGCTCTTCGCACTTCAGAGCAACATGGAGGTCGCGGATTTGGTTCAAGGATTCTGCGTCGTGTCTCTAGGCGAGCGACTGCATCACCGGCAACTGGAAATCATCATCTCCATGAAGATGAGGAAAAAGCCTTAATGCTTGAGGCTTTTACGCGTTAAAGAGAGTACCGGTTTGTATCGGAATAAAACCCTTCCAATAATCTCATTCGAAGTTAGCCAACCCCACGTCCGTGAGTCAGTAGTTTTTTCGCTATCTCCCTGTACCCAAAACTGCCCGGCATGCATCTTTTGAATCCGCTTGATAAGAAAAATTCCAGGGTACTCCTCACGCTCGACGACTGCGATGACTCCTGGTTGGAGTTTTTGGGTGGAAGCGTTAATCCAGTGGACAAATAACCAGTCGCCGTTATTGAAGGTAGGTGACATGGAACTTCCCTTAACCCTGACTGTGCCAAATTTGCCCACGAAGAGTAGTCTGGCACGTGTAGGGGATACACACGATAATTTTACCGAGGAGACAAACTATGTTTGCACCAAAGAGAACTGTTTACGCACACTGTGATCTCCCATGCGGTGTTTACGATCCAGCCCAAGCAAAGATTGAGGCGCTTTCCGTAAAGGCATGCATGGAGAAATATGCAGCAAATACCGATCCCGATTTTCGTTCACGCTCGGTGACGATCAAAGAGGAGCGCTCACATCAAGTAAAAGAGCACCTATGGGTTCTATGGACGGATTATTTCAAGGCTCCACACTTTGAGGCATATCCACAGTTGCACTCATTATTTAATGAGGCGACGAAACTTGCCGGAGCTGCTGGGACAAAAGGAACCCAAGATGTAGCTGTCGCCGATAAGTTGATTACAAAAATCGATGAAATTGCTGAGATTTTTTGGGCGACTAAAAAAGCCTCATAAGTTTTTAATTGATTGAGCGGCGGTACGTGCGAGAAAAGATACTCGCTCTACCGTCGCTCTTTTTATTATTGCTGCAGCAATTTGACGCTGCCCCTCATACACTTCACACTCAAAAGTAAGCTCTTTATTCTCGATATCGATACAGCGCGAAGTCGCTCGAAGCTCGGCACCGATTTGCGCTGGGCTCAATGAGATTATCTCGATACTAATGGCGATCGTGGTTTCACCAGTGGCTAGATACTCATCCAGCGAGACCACGGCGGCGTGCTCCATCAGATGCACCAATTGGGATGCGGAGATGATGGGTAAATCTCCCACACCTTGGACAACACATGTATCACCTGGGCGCACAGTCATATTAGAAAAGCCAACAACCCCAATAATCTCTTCAGTTGGATTCACCGGTTAGCCCTGGCCATCTTCGGCTGTCCCACTTTGATACCGGATTTCCTCGGTATGTTCAATTGTGATCTCACGATGTTCAATCGTTCCAAACTCATCAATCTCGATTGAGATTTCGGTAAAAGTAAACTCAGTCAATATCTCGGTAGCAAAACCTTCATTTAATTGGTTGTGAATCTGTAGATAGATTGATTCATGAAGTTCGGCCGGTGCCGCCTCGCAGCATGTTCGCTGAAGAACATCTTGAATTAAACTATGTATTTTTCTCTCATGAAGTAGTTCAGCTGTGCAATCTGGGCACTCTAAAAGGTGGATCTCAATGCTTTGGATCATTGGAAGATCGCTACTTCCTTCGAGTAGAAGCACAAAGGAGTTAAGAATTTGATTACAGGGGAGCAGTTCATTTTCACTCATGGAGTGGGCTCCTTAACCGTATATCCAAGATCCTTTGCATACTCAGTTAACCGCTCTCTCAGCTGTTTTCTTCCCCTATGCAGCCGAGACATAACCGTCCCAGCTGGAACGCCAACTATTTCAGCGATCTCTTTATATGAAAAACCCTCAACATCTGCCAAGTAGACGGCGATGCGAAACTCTTCTGGAATAGCGTTGAGCGCCCGTTTTATATCGCTATCGGGAAGATTTTCGAGAGCTTCAACCTCTGCCGATTTTCCTAAATTACTGGAGTGTGATGCGGCGTTGGCTAGCTGCCAATCCTCGATTTCACCCCCAGAAATCTGTGGTCGCCGTTGATCTTTTCGATAACTGTTGATAAATGTTGTCGTCAAAACTCTGTAAAGCCAGGCCTTCAAGTTGGTGCCAGGCTCGAATTGGTGAAAGGAGGCGAAGGCTTTGAGATACGTATCTTGCACGAGATCTTTGGCATCGTGAGGATTTTTCGTATATCGAAGCGCTGCGGCATATAGCTGGTTTGTGAAAACAAGGGCATCACGTTCAAAGCGGAGAGTGCGATCCGCTGAACTTTCTTGTACCAGATCCATCGATGTCATTACTGTAAAATGCTATCGCTAAAAGAGGGTTTCGGGCTCACCTAAATCGATTTCTACCGTCAACCCAAGTGAATTGTTCGATACTGAATTAACCGCCCTAGATATTGGGCGGGCAAATACGGTGGATGATTGTGATATTTGATTCATCATCGCCTTAATCTTTTCAACCTCACGATTGTCGGGGTTGAGCCAGGCATCCCAAAAATCGGTCGGCATAAATAGTGGCATTCGATTGTGAATCTGTGCGAGTTCACCCTCTGCCTCTTGTGTAATTATCGATGCGCTCTCAATAAACTCACCCCCTGGTGCCTGCCAGCTACTCCAAATTCCGGCAATCGCTAACTGTCTCCCATCTCGGGAATGGATATAAAAAGGCTGTTTTGGTGCATACCGCCCGAGTGAAGTTGCCCATTCGTAATAACCTTCGGCGGGAATCAAACACCGGTTCGATTTAAAGGCGGCACGAAAAGTTGGCTTTTCATGGATTGATTCGCTACGAGCATTTATCGCTCGAGATTGTGAAGCCTTTGCTGAGGCAAGATCTCGCAGCCAGGGTCCGATCAACCCCCATGAAACGATGGCCAAGGCACGTTCAGTGGGTACTTGTAAATCGGCACGAATAATGTAAATCGGGTTAGTTGGTGCGATATTCCAACTGGCTTGTAAAGCTTGATTTGGAGAGCTACCAGTTATTTGAAACTGCTCCATAAGTTGGCGCATATCGGCGGATTGCGCATATCGGCCACACATGTGGAAAAGGATAGACTTAATCAATGAGTA
The DNA here is from genome assembly GCA_040402335.1 of Candidatus Planktophila sp. Lineage (GTDB taxonomy): Bacteria > Actinomycetota > Actinomycetes > Nanopelagicales > Nanopelagicaceae > Planktophila. The sequence goes on along the minus strand of JBBAMX010000006.1, from coordinate 22,191 downwards.
AAAACGAGCTCCTCTGGCCGGCGATTTTTCGCGGCAAAAATCCAGTCGATATCTCGCTCACAATTCCAGGATCAAAATCGGTCACAAATCGCGCTTTGATATTAGCCGCACAAGCCAACTCTCCAACACTTCTGCGAAGACCGTTGATTTCGCGAGATAGTGAACTCATGGTGCAAGGTCTTGCAGCCCTTGGTATAGGAATCCATGAATCGAACTCACTTGTCAATGGAGCCAGTGAGTATCAACTGCGGATTACACCCACGGCGATGAGCGGACCGGCAACGATCGATGTTGGAAACGCTGGAACCGTCATGCGCTTCTTACCAGTTCTAGCAGCCCTTGCCAGTGGTGCGATCTCATTTGTTGGAGACCCCCGCTCTTATGAGCGCCCACTCGCCCCGGTAATTCAAGCCCTTGAGCAGTTGGGTGTAAACATCGATCACCAGGGAAGATATAGCCTGCCATTAGTGGTGCATGGTGAGGGTGTAGTTCCAGGCGGTGCGATCACTATCGATGCCAGTGCATCTAGTCAGTTTTTATCGGCGATCTTGTTAGTGGCTGCAAGTTTTGAAAATGGAATAAAAGTTACCCATAGCGGCGGTCCGCTTCCATCGATGCCGCATATCGATATGACCGTCAAAATGCTGAGAGATTTTGGTGCATTAGTTAGCGTCGATGCCGACGCACAAACCTGGAGCGTCGAGCCAGGCGCACTCCATGGCTGCGATTTAGTAATTGAGCCCGATCTCTCCAATGCTGCGCCCTTCCTCTCCATTGCGATGCTCTGTGGCGGGCGCGCCACGATCGCAGACTGGCCCAATACAACGACTCAACCCGGTGATCAACTGCGTAGAATATTTTCGCAGATGGGCGCCGATATTTCGATGAATGAAAATGGTTTAACTCTGAACGCCCCTGAGGTAATTCAAGGATTAGATATTGATTTACATGAAGTGGGCGAGCTGACACCCTCGATTGCAGCGTTGGCAGTTTTTGCAGAGTCACCTTCACACCTTCGTGGAATCGCTCACCTGCGCCTGCATGAAACCGATCGGTTAGCGGCCTTGACTCGAGAGATAAATGCCTTAGGAGGGGATGTAAAAGAGGATGAGAGTTCGCTTTACATTACACCTAGAGCCTTGCATGCCGGTGTTTTTCATACCTACGATGATCACCGGTTAGCAACCGCAGGAGCAGTCATTGGCTTAGTTGTTCCAGGGATAGCGGTTGAAAACATAGCAACCACTCGCAAGACGCTGCCAGATTTTTCGGGGCTCTGGAGCTCACTCCTGGTATGAAGCGATGAATGT
>JBBAMX010000006.1:8754-20781 GCA_040402335.1 Candidatus Planktophila sp. | reverse complement strand
GCTGCCAGATTTTTCGGGGCTCTGGAGCTCACTCCTGGTATGAAGCGATGAATGTATAGAGCATGACGCCGCGCGAGTATGACGAATCCGATGCGCGTATTCGTGCTAGTCGAAGTACGCGCCCACGCAGCAAAGATCGACCAAGCCATAGCGATGCGATAAGTGCCTTTGTTACAACCGTTGATCGTGGGCGCCAGCGCTGTATTACGAGTACTGGGCTCACCTTTACGGCCATGCGCGCTCGCGAGTTAGGGCCTAAATCTGTCGTCGTTGGTGACACAGTCTCAGTGGTTGGCGATGTCAGCGGAAACCCGGGCAGCCTTGCTCGAATTGTCTCAGTTAAGGAGCGTCGCAACTCTCTTAGTCGAACTGTCGATGATGCCGCTCAAGTCGAACGTACTATTGTGGCAAATATCGATCAGTTAGTAATTGTTGTTGCTGCGGTAAATCCGCAGCCACGAAGAGGGTTGATTGATCGCTTTTTAGTTTCAGCATTTACCGAGGGTATTACTCCAAAGTTAATAATTACTAAAAGCGACCTTGGTCCGATCCCAGATTTTCTTTCGGAATATTCAAAGTTAGATGTTGAGATTTTACATACAGCGATAAAGAGCGAATCACGTGAGAGCGATTTACTACGATTGCATGTGATGCTTGAAGGAAAGATCTCCGTTTTAGTAGGTCACTCAGGAGTTGGAAAATCTACTTTGATTAATGCACTTGTTCCCGATGCCGATCGCTCAACGGGTGATGTAAATGCTGCGACGGGACGCGGTCGCCATACCTCTTCAAGTGCAGTAGCCCTGCCTCTTGGCATTAGCGGTGGCTGGATAATTGATACACCGGGGATCCGCGCCTTTGGGCTTTCACATATAGATACTCGCCGAATCGTCGATGCATTCACCGACCTATCATTGGTGGCCGCAAACTGTTTATCTAACTGTTCTCACGCTGAGAGTTCATGCTCACTTGATGCCTGGGCAGCTCCCGAAGGTGTTCGTAACCCTGAAAGAAGCGCTCGGCTGGCTAGCCTTCGCTCGCTCTTGGCAGTCAAGGATTCAACACCAGTAGCCGATGAGGATTAAGATTCAAGCATGGATATGAGTGAAGCTAATAACTATGCGCAAGATTTAGCTTTAGCGCACTTATTAGCCGATCTAGCCGATTCCATTGCATTAGATAGATATCAAGCCTTGGATCTAGTAATCACGACTAAGCCGGATAACACCCCGGTTACCGATGCCGATCGCGCCGTTGAAACTGCGATTCGAGCCAGCCTTGCGACTCATCGCCCTAACGATGGTTTATTAGGTGAAGAGTTTGGTAGCGATATTTCTGGGGCAAAGCGTTATTGGATTATCGATCCCATCGATGGGACCAAAAATTTTATGCGTGGTGTACCTACTTGGGCATGCTTAATCGCTTTGGTAGAAGTTGCCGAAGATGAGAGCCATCGGGTCGTTGTCGGAGTTGCCAGCGCTCCAGCGCTCTCGCGCCGCTGGTTTGCCTCCCAGGGTGCTGGTGCTTATGTGAATTTCAATGGAGATATTAAGAAGCTATCAACCTCTCAAATCACTTCGATCGAAGATGCATCTATTGCTTACTCAGATTTTATTGGCTTCGACGCTCGATTAGAGGCGTTTCAAAGAATATTAAATGATGCATGGCGGACTCGGGGTGTCGGCGATTTTTGGTCGCACATGTTGGTCGCCGAGGGCGCAGTAGATGTAGCAATCGAACCCGTTTTGGCGATTTGGGATATGGCGGCGTTAGAGATTATCGTCCGCGAAGCCGGTGGGATATTTTCGAATCTCGCAGGTACGCAAGGTCCTTTTGGTGCAAGTGGAGTCTCAACCAACGCTCTGCTTCATAAAGCCGTGATAGCTAGGTTAAATCAATGAGTACGGTATTAGAATCGACAACGCTATCGATTGAGGGAATGACCTGCTCTTCATGCGTCAATACTGTCGAAAAGGCGTTAAATGCCGTTGACGGTGTGCGCGCAACTATCAACTTCGCCACCGAAACCGCGCATATCTTGGCCCCTGCCGATACTGATATTAAAAACTTAGTCAAAGTAGTTGAAAAAGCTGGATATAAAGCGGCGATATTGCAGGATGGACTATCTATAGCGTTACATAGTAAAAAATCTGCACGAGCCGTATTTTTTGCTTTTATATTTGCCGTTCCTGCCGTTGCTATTTCAATGTTCATGAGTTGGCACCACCAGGTAGATAAGTGGGTATTTCAAGGCCTAGATTACTTTGGTCTGCCACATCCAATTTATTCGGCAACTGCTTGGGTTGTAATCGCATTAAGCGCGCCAATTGTTTTCTTGGTTGCGTGGCCGATTCATCGCGCAGCACTACGTAATCTAAAACATCCAACGATGGATAATCTAATCTCACTTGGTTCACTCGCAGCATTTACTTGGTCAATTTATGCCAATTCAACGGGTGAAGGTGAGGTGTATACCGAGGTATCAGCGGGCGTTCTCTTCTTTGTGATTCTCGGTCGCTATTTAGAGGTCCGGGCAAAGTCACGTGCTGGGGCCGCCCTTTCATCACTTCTTGCACTCGGTAGCAAAGAGGTAACAATTGTTCGTAGAGGTTTCCCACTAATTGTTCCCATCGAGCAGTTGCAGATCGGTGACGAGTTTGAAGTTCGTCCGGGAGATCGCATCGCAACCGATGGAATTGTTGTTAAGGGCGAAAGCTCGGTTGATAACTCGATGCTTACCGGTGAATCAAAGCCAATTGATGTCGCTCCAGGTTCGCAGGTTGTCGGCGCATCGATCAATCACAATGGCCGTTTAATTGTGCGTGCAACAAGAATTGGTAGTGATACTGAACTTGCCCGAATCACAGCGATGGTTATTAGCGCGCAAGGCTCTAAAGCCCCGATTCAAAGAGTTGCCGATCGAATCAGTGCGGTCTTTGTACCAATCGTTACTCTCATTTCAATCGGAGTTTTTGTTGGTTGGTATTACACCGATCATTCATTGACTCGTTCTATTTCAGTGGCGATATCGGTCTTAGTAATTGCCTGTCCCTGTGCACTTGGCTTGGCAACGCCGGTGGCTTTACTCGTGGCATCTGGACGTGGGGCAGCGCGGGGAATAGTTCTGCGTGAGCCACGGGTCTTGGAGGTTGCACGCACGGTAGATACAGTCATCTTCGATAAGACTGGCACACTCACTCAAGGTTCGATGAATATCCAAGAGGCGACGGTGTCGATCGCTGCCGGTGCAGTTCTTGGTAGTTCATTTGCCACACTCATTACCGAAGAGAGAATTCTCTCCACTGCACTAGCAATTGAATCACCAAATTCACATCCCATTGCTTTAGCTATTACCCGATATGCCCTTAGTAAAGGGGCGACAAATCTTGAAGTAAGTGAATATGCCGTAACCCCAGGTGCCGGCGCTGCTGGGCGAGTTAATCTGGGTTCAAAGTCTCCGGTGGTTTTAATTGGATCTCCCGTATCTATTGCGCATAGTTCAACTGATTTTCACCCTGATTTAAAGTTAGCAATCGCTCAGGGACAAGCAGGCGGACTCACAGTTTCAGTTCTTGCATGGGATGGTGTTGCTTTGGCCGTCTTTGCCGTTGGCGATGAGTTGAAAGCCGATGCAGGTGCAACAGTTACGGCTCTGCGTGCAATGGGAATTACTCCATGGTTAGTAACGGGTGATAGCGCCGAAGTTGCCGCATCGGTTGCAGCAATAGCCGGTATCGATTCCGCCCACGTTGTATCCTCCGCCCTACCGGAGACGAAGTTAAAGATTGTAGAGCGATTAAAATCCGAGGGCCACTGTGTGCTTATGGTCGGTGATGGAATAAATGATGCTGCAGCCCTTACAGCGGCGGACTTATCTATGGCGATGGGAACCGGCACCGATACCGCGATTTCAAGTGCCGACATCACGCTAATGCACTCAGGTCTTGCAAGCGTTATAGATGCCCTGAGATTGGCGAAAAAGACGCTGCGAATAATTCATCTAAATATGGGCTGGGCATTAATTTATAATGTGATGGGTCTACCGATAGCAGCCCTAGGGTTATTACGTCCCATATATGCAGCAGTTGCCATGGCCCTGTCATCACTCTTTGTCGTAACAAACTCCTTACGGATAAAGTAAAAGCGCTCGAGCAGTAGCGTTTTTTCTCACCATGACTAATCGACTAGGCCTTGCCACAAGTCCTTATTTGCAGCAACATGCCACCAACCCGGTTCACTGGTGGGAGTGGTCTGATGAGGCATTCGCCGAAGCGCGCAGGCGTGATCTGCCGATCTTTCTCTCCATTGGATACTCCGCTTGCCATTGGTGTCACGTTATGGCGCATGAGTCATTTGAAGATGAAACTACTGCGAACTTTCTCAACGAACATTTCATCAGCATTAAAGTCGATCGTGAAGAGCGTCCGGATATTGATTCCGTCTATATGCAAGCAACCGTAGCCCTGACCGGCCACGGCGGTTGGCCAATGACGGTTTTATTAGATCAAGCGGGCCGCCCCTTTTACGCAGGAACTTATTTTCCTCCGACTGCTCATCACGGTCTACCATCATTTATGCAGGTACTGGTTGGCATTCAAGAGGCGTGGATAGAAAGGCGCGCCGAGATTGATATAACTGCAGTAAAAATCATTGAATCGCTGGAAACTTCCACGCTGCAATCAGGGGCGCTGCCATCTGGCGAAGATTTGCAGAGCGCAGTTACAGCCCTGGCTCGCGATTTCGATCCCGCGCATGGAGGATTCGGCAACGCGCCAAAATTTCCTCCCTCTATGGTTTTGGAGTTTTTATTACGCGAACACGCCAGATCTGGCAACTCGCAGGCCCTATCGATGGCAGAAAAAACCCTTACTTCAATGGCTCGTGGAGGCATTTACGACCAACTGGGAGGGGGATTCGCGCGATATTCGGTTGATAGTAAATGGGTAGTACCGCATTTTGAAAAAATGTTATATGACAATGCACTCTTACTGCGTGTATACACACACTGGTGGCGTCTTACGGGATCGGAGTTAGCCCGTCGCATTGTCTCTGAAACCGTAGCGTTTGTGCTGCGCGAACTTCGTACCGATCAAGGCGCATTTGCATCTGCCCTTGATGCCGATACTGAAGGCTCCGAAGGTACCTACTATGTATGGAGTATTGAAAAATTAATCGAGCTTCTCGGTGAGAGCGATGGTCGTTGGGCCGCGCAGATTTTACAAGTTACCGATCCCGGCACATTTGAGGATGGATTCTCTACCCTCCAATTGCTCGATGATCCAGTCGATCAACTGCGTTGGAGTCAGGTTAAACACGAACTTTTCAACGCCCGAAATCTTCGCCCGCGTCCAAACCGTGATGACAAAGTGGTAGCCGCGTGGAATGGGCTGGCCATTGCCGCCCTTGCCGAAGCGGGTGTGCTCTTTAATGAACCGGCCTGGATTAGGGCGGCAGAGAGCGCTGCTGAACTCATTGCCAACGTGCATCTAGATGTAACTGGGCACCGATTACTGCGAACTTCACGCGATGGCGTTGCTGGTTTAAGTTGGGGTGTTTTGGATGACTATGCAAATATGGCAGAGGGATTTCTCGCACTCTATCAAGTGAGTGGAGATGAAAAATGGATTATTTTGACTGGAAAGTTGCTGGATAACATTCTTGCCCACTTCGATGATGGCGCGGCTGGATTCTTTGATACTGCCGATAATGCGCCATCGTTGGTGCGCAGACCACAGAGCATCTCTGATAACGCCGAGCCCGCGGGCTGGTTGGCAGCTGCGAATGCAATGCTGACTTATGCGGCCATTTCCGGCGAGAATAGTTATCGGATCCGGGCAGAGGCCGCCCTTGCAAAGATCACGCCATTGATAACGCGGGCACCACGCGCGGTCGGGTGGGGATTGGTTGCCGCTACAGCCATGGTTGATGGACCGATGCAGATTGCAATTGTTGGAGCAAAGAGTGAAGAGACCGAGAAACTCTGGCAGGCAGCGTGGACAGCAACTGCGCCCGGCGCGGTAGTTGCTCGCGCTGCACCAAACACAAATTCACAAATTGGATTACTACAAAACCGAGCGATGCTAGATGGAGTAGCGACGGCTTATCTCTGCCGCGGTTTTGTCTGTGATCTACCAACCAATGATTCCAATAAATTAATGGTGATGGTACGAAAGTAGAGAGAGTTTGTTAATTTAAAAAAATACGCACCACCGGTTTTTTAGGCCAATGGTGCGTATGCGCTAACTTCAAGCGTTAGTTTCTGATAGTAGCGGGGGCAGGATTTGAACCTACGACCTCTGGGTTATGAGCCCAGCGAGCTACCGAGCTGCTCCACCCCGCGTCGGTTGCTCAATCTTAGAGGCGGAAGAGATAAAGACCAAATCCACGCATAGAACTGCTTGAATTTGGTCTTTATCGAAATTAAATATTATTTCTTTGACTGCGCAGCAATCGCTGCAGTAATCGCCGATTTTAATCGATCCTGTGCTCTACCATATGCAGCGAAGTCGTTCTTAGCCAATGCGGTCTGCCCATCGGCGAGTGCTTGCTTGGCACTTGCCAAGGCGCTAGCCAATGAAGTATTTGTTGTTCCGGTGACAGTAGTTGTCACCCCGCTTGTCAATGATGTGGTGCCAGAGTTACCACCGAATACTTGATCCAATGCGCCTTTTAAAGTGTCGTCATATCCGATTTGATCCCCGAAGGAGACAAGTACTTTTTGAAGTAATGGATAAGCAGCACTATTAGATGTTGCACGAACGTAGACAGGTTGTACATAAAGCAACCCACCACCAACCGGAAGCGTTAGTAAATTACCGAGCACAACATCAGAACCACCCTGGCGCAGCAAGGAGAGCGAGTTTGCTACCTCTGGCTTCGCCTCAAAGTTTGAGGCAACTTGTGAAGGCCCAGCAACGTTAGTACTACGTGGAAGTTGAAGAACGGTGATCTTGCCATAATCAGCTCCGGCATCTGAGTTGACGACGGCGAATGCGGAAAGGTTTTCCCGGCCACCACGAGGAACGAAGGGAGTTGTAATCGCAAAGTATGGCTTTACTTGCCCAGGCATTTGTAAGGTCAAGTAGTAAGGAGGCTGGGCACTTGCATTGGCACCGAAAGTAGATGGATCACGTGGCACGCGCCAGAAATCCTGGCCGCCGTAAAAAGCCGCGGCAGTTTGAACGTGATAAGCCGAGAGAATCTCACGCTGAACACGGAAAATATCCTCCGGATATCGAATGTGTGACATGAGATCTTTGGAGATCTTAGATTTTGGAGTGACTGTTCCGGGAAATGCTTTGATCCAAGTAGCAAGCACTGGATCCTTCTCATCCCATTGATACAGAGTGACGGTACCGTCATATGCATCTACCGTTGCTTTAACGGAGTTGCGGATGTAGTTCACATTTTGATTTCCCTGCGGTGTGACCGAAGCCGATCGCGCAGTAAGCGCATCGGTTGTTGCGCTCGAGAGAGTTGTCTCCTTTGAATATGGATATCCCGAGCTAGTCGTATATCCATCGATAATCCAAATGACTTTACCATCGACTAACGCTGGATATGGATTTCCATCAAGAGTTAACCAGGGCGCTACTTTAGCGACGCGATCACGGGGCTGACGTTCGAAGAGAATCTTGGAGTCTTTATTAATCAAGGAGGAGAGGAGAATTCTCTGCTCCTGATATTTGAGCGCAAAAACTAACTTATTAAGCAGAGATCCAACCGGCACGCCACCGGCGCCTGAGTACGTAAAGTTTTTCTGTCCATTTGAAGAGGCATCATCGGGATAGTCAAACTCAACCGGGTTGCTTGATTTCACGCCACCAATGATTGAGTAGTCGGGAACATTTTCGCCGAAGTAAACGCGCGGTTCAAAACTACCAAGGCCTTTAGTCGGTGGGAGATCTCCGACGACAAAGGAGGGCTTTCCATCGGCATCACGAGCATTTGCAAATGCGGCGACAAAACCAAAACCATGGGTATAGACAAGGTGATCGTTAATCCAGTTACGTGAGGGATTGCCCGCAATATTTAACTCACGAACGGCGACAATAGTGTCGCGCTTGACGCCATTGACCGTATAGCGATCAACATCGAGAGAGTCTGGGAAAGTGTAGTAAGGCTTAATCTGCTGCAGTTGGCGGAAAGTCGCCGATAAAACATTTGGATCCATTAAGCGAATATTTGCAATCGATGCAGCGTCCTTTGAAAGTTGACCTGCCGAGGTTGTAAGAGTGGCTTGATAATCCTTTACTTGCACGTTGTCTAAGCCAAACGCCGCCCGGGTGGCATCGATATTTCGCTGAATAAATGGTGCCTCTTTTGTAGACTCACTTGGCTTGACCTGGAACTGCTGAATTATCCCTGGGTAGATGCCGGCGATTAAGACCGAAGAGATAACAAGTAATGCAGTTCCAGCTGCAGGTAGTACCCATGATCGGCGAACGATATTTGCAAAAAACAACAGGGCACAGAGAACTGCAATTGCAGCCAAGATCGCCTTAGCGGGCAAAAGCGCATTGACATCGGTATAGGTAAGTCCAGTAATTAATTTGCTCTCTTTCAGAGCCAGTGCATAACGATCAAACCAGTATGCAACTGCCTTTATCAAGACCACTCCGCCAAGTAGGACCGATAGTTGTACGCGTGCGGCGACGGTGGTTCGATCCTCGCGAACTTGAAGGCGAATGCCTCCATACAAGTAATGAACAACTGCCGATGCGATGATTGCCAGAATTAGAGTTGAGATTCCCCACCCAATAAGTGTTTGCCAAAATGGCAGCCGAAATGCGAAGAAGGAGATATCCATATTGAACTGTGGATCCTTAACGCCAAAGGGAGTTGAGTTTTTAAAGAGAAGCCATGTCGACCATAATGTGGAGCCAGAGGTTCCAGCAAAGTAGAAGAGCGCTGCTCCAAGGCCAATTACAACCCAACGCTTTATCGGTTCAATTTGGGCGCGATAACGCTCAAGGTTATCGGCCTCTACGCTCATTGGAACATAGAGCGGGCGGCGCTTGTAGGCGATAATAATGTTGAGCAAAATAATTGCGGCGGTGATTGAGCCCGCGGCAATAAATAATGCAGCTTTTGTTAAAAGGACCGTGGACCAGACCGATGTGAAGTTAACGGATTTAAACCAGAGCCAGTCGGCGTAGAAACCACTCAGTGATACCAGGGCGATAGCGATTACGGCCAGTGCGGCGATAGTGATTGGAAGTGGACCGCGACGGCCTTTAAAGTTGAACTGGGGGGCTGCATTACTCATCATGGGATAACGCTAGCGCAATAGCGCACGGGCCACTTTCTCAGCCTGTCTGAACTTGTTGCGGTCTTTCCCATTCTGTTGCGGCATTTCTGAGCGTATTGTGGGGAGTTAGCCCTTTGCGCTCAAGGCTTTTATCGCCTCACTGAGTGTGGCTATCGTTAGGATTTTGATTCCAGCGGGAGGATCGGATATCTCACCGCTATTTCCAATCGGTGCTAGGAAGATAGTGGCACCTGCCTTTTCGGCGGCGTGAATCTTCTCATTAATCCCACCGATCGGGCCGACCTCCCCGTTAATTGCGATAGTTCCAGTACCGGAGATATGGCGCCGGCGTAAAATATCGATCGGCGTTAAGAGTTCTATGACACCGATTGCAAAGATCATCCCTCCGCTTGGACCACCGGTGCGCTTTACATCGAAGATAATATTTTTGGCGTTGAGTTGATCGGGATTTGCCCCAAAGTTGGGATTATCTCGAAGAAATTTTAGCGCAGCTCCGATCGCCTTATTTTGTGAACCGGTCATATCTGCCGTCGCCGTCTTTTTCTCAGTTTCAAGAGTTGTTCCAGGTGGATATATGGCAGCTCTTGGATAGACAGCCTCGTCCCCCCTGAGCCAAGAGTAAAGAAGCTCGGGTCCGATAATCCAGTTATTGGGATTTGTTACGCGCACCGACATGAGATCTAACCGACCCGTTGCAGGAAAGAATTTTTGATTTTTTATAGTAATAATCTTGTCGAATATATTTTCTGCGTTTCCTGGTAAAACGATGACAAAGGGCAGCGGAGCGATTAGGGCTAATGTAAAAAAAACCCCAAGAAGTAGACGTGCCAAACGCGGAAGTGGTGAGAAGCGCACGATTAACGCTAGTTAAGAGTGGAGCTCGGAATCGGGCGTTGACGATTCATTTTTTTCCGAAGAGATTGGAGCCTCAAGATCACGGGCCTGGGAATCACGCAGGGACTCTTGAAATCGCTGGAACTGCCCAACTGAGCGCTGCGTCTCCTGCTGATATTTAACTTGGAACTTGGAGATCCAGAGCACATATCCAAAGGCGCCAATTAGGGCGATGGCGGGAACAATCCACCAGATTAGGGCGGTAGCGGCGCTCGACATACCTTAACTCTACCCTGCCATGAACTTTCACGCGCCGATAGATGCGCTGCGCAGATTCGCCGATACTGGCTAGAGATAGATCTAGTAATTACATTGAGAATTACGGGAAGAAATATGATAAAAAGTAGGTTACATCTCTGAGAGGAGCACGTCGTGGCATCATTTGGATTTACACCCGATAACTCGGATGAGGCAGAGCGCAACAACAACGATGGCTCGGTAGATTTTGCCGCCATGATGAAGGCGATGCAACAACAGATTCAAGAAGAGTTCTCAAAGTTTGGTATGGGTGGCTCAGGCTTTGTAGAAAGCAATGAGGCGTTACCTAAAAATACTGTTCGCGATACTGCAAAAAAATTCGTCACCGCAAAAGGCTCTGATCCGATGGGTGCAAATGATGTAGCAAATATTGAGCAGGCTTTTTCAATCGCCGAACTTTGGCTCAATGAAGCTATCCTCTTTGAACCGATAAATATTGCTGCTAACTGCACACTTGCTCGAAGAGATTGGGTTGATTCAACGATTGCGGGTTGGCAGAGTACGGTCGAGCCACTGGCGCTTGGACTCACCCAAGCTATAACCGAGCTCCTTAACAAAACGAGTGAGCAGGCTCAAGGCTCTCCTGAGAGTGCGGGGCAGATTCCGCTGGAAATGATTTCGACCATGCTTCGCTCTTTTATTGGCACGCTAATGGCTACTCAGTTGGGGCAATCAATCGGAGGTCTAGCCGCCACTGTCACAGGTATTCACGATGTTGGTCTACCGCTCGTTCATCCGGTCTATCCAGCTCTAGTTCCTCAAAATATAAATGAGTGGGCTACGGATTTAAATATCCCGATTGATGAAGTCCGTATTTTTCATGCACTTCGCGAGAGTGCGGGAGCACGTTTATTTGCCCATAATCCATGGCTTGTCGCATATATTCATAGTGCAATTTCAGATTATGGCAAAGGGATAAATATTGATATCGATGCGATTGCCCAAAAAGCACAGGAGCTATTTGAAGCCTCTGCCGATAGTTCGGGTGAGTTCGACCCAACCAATCCTGAGAGTTTTACTATGGCGCTTAATGAGGGAATCTTTACTCCAGCCGAGACTCCTGCTCAGCGTGAAGCGCTCACCAAGTTAGAGGTTGTTTTAGCGCTTGTAGATGGTTGGAATGAGAGCGTTGTTGGTAACGCGGCGAAGGATCGCCTCCCAAATATTTCAGCGATGCAAGAGGTGTTGCGCCGCAAGCGCGCCACGTCGGCACCAACTGCGCAGCTATTTTCAAATCTCTTTGGACTGCAAGTCTCACCCCGTCTTGCTCGTGAGGCTGCGGCTTTTTGGGCGAGCGTGGTCTCAATAAGAGATATTCAAAGCCGTGATCATATTTGGAGCGGAATTCTTCCAACTGCCGAAGATCTGATGAATCCAGAGAGTTATTTGAAGAGTATTGAGATTCCAGAGGACTTATCTTCGCTTTAGTTTTTATGTGTTGAAAGGCTGTGAGGGCGGTTTTTATATCGCACCTGCGTAGCTCTTACTCTGTCCGGACATGTCCATGAGCGGTTGGTGCTGCAAATATGTTTACCAGGATTTATCTCTGCGCACATCGAGGGAGAAAAAAAGCGAACTCCCCGGGCGCACACTCTTTATCAGCC
>JBBAMX010000006.1:0-8654 GCA_040402335.1 Candidatus Planktophila sp. | reverse complement strand
CGCACATCGAGGGAGAAAAAAAGCGAACTCCCCGGGCGCACACTCTTTATCAGCCTTCCCCTTGCCGATAAAGAATTGTTATCCGAGGAGTTCGTAAGTGAAAGATAAATGCAATCGGCCCGAGAATCAACTAAGCAGTGCCTTGACAGACGTGTTTTTTTCCTGATAATGAGTTCAACACGGGTGAATGCTGGGGCTACATCACCCCCCGCCCGATATCTTGAGGCAGTGAACATCGATCGCTCTCATCGAAATCTCACCGCAAATCTAGAGGGCGAGCAGGAGCTAGAGGCCGATGCGGCCCTTCCTGGGATAGGGGAGGGTGAGATTGTCGTGGTCCGCTCAAATCGCCGCAAAAAGAGCGTCTCGGCCTATCGAGCGGGCGGCCGCATCGTCATCTCGATTCCGGCGCGAATGAGTAAGGCCGATGAGCGGGCGATGGTGCCGCAAATGGTAGCCAAGATTCGGGCACAGGAGGCGGCGATAACTATGAGTGAGGGGGCCCTGGCAGCTCGAATCGATGAGCTCCTGAGCGAACTGGCCCCGGAGATCACGATCCGACCGGCCGATGTCTCCTGGCGCGCGATGCGCGAGCGGTGGGGCTCCTGTACGAGCGTAGATCGCACTATTCGCATCTCAGATCGGCTCAAAGGCGCGCCTGCTTACGCTATCGATTACGTTCTCTTCCATGAGGCGATCCACTTGGAGATCAGTGATCATGGAGCTGGATTTAAGTCGATCCTGGCTCGATTTGCCCATGCCGAGATCGCTAACGCTTATTTAGATGGATATGAAGCGGCCGAAACTGCGCTGGCGCTGCCCCAGGAGTTAAAAAAACTCCTGCTTAAAACCTCTTAGATAGGTGAAATTTGCCTCACTGCGAGGTATCGTCATGTATAACAACGCCTGCCCCATGCGGGGAGCGATCCCCTGGGATTGCAGGCGTGAAGTGGAGGATGAGAATGGCAGATATATATAAAGGAACTGCTTACTGCGTGAAGTGCAAAGAGAAGCATGAGTTCGAAGGAACTATCGTTATAAGCGACTCGGGAAAACGTACGGCAAAGGGTGTCTGTCCAGTCTGCGGTACGAAAATAAGCACTTTCCTTAAAAAAGCCTAGTAATTAAATTTCGCTCATCGCCGTTCAACCCTTCGCTCCGATAAGCGTCTAGCAGTAGGGAGGGTCCTGGCTCGATTTTTTGGGTCGGGGCTCTTTTCATCTATGTAAAACCTCATTATTTTACGGGGAGCAACGCGCTTCAAACAGAGCGTGATTTAAAGCCAGCTAATCCCACACGATCTTCGGCGAGAAAGATAACGGCGCGCTATATCGCTCAGCCTTCTCCCTATGAAAACCACAAATGCCCAACTGCCAGAGGTTCAAGACAAGTGCGAAGAGATTCAAAGCTCCACGGATCGGATTTCCGAGTTAGTGCCCGTTTTGATTTCAAAGCACAACAACACGTACCCTCGACTAAAAAACGGGGTCTATATCAGCCGAGCCTCAATCACTGCAGAGCGCTCAATCCACTTAGCGACTTCACATTATGCGATTGAGATTTTTCACCTTGGCGCTCGCGCGATAATCGCACAACTTACGGGTAGCAAGACTCCCGAAGAGATAAGTCTTTTTTTATCGGCCCCGATACAAATAGTGGACTCGGTTCTATCCGAGCTAAAAGATGCAAACTTTATCGATACCGTTAAAAATAAAATAACTCTCCACAATAGATTTCAATCGAGTATCGCCTCACGCGCCGCACACACGCAAGACCAAACTCTTGATGGCGCATTTAGTCAGCTACAGAAAAGGCTAGCTCCCGAATTGAGCCAGGCGACATGGATTGATGGAGCAAGCGATGGAGGCGTAACGCTTCTATCCACTCGACAGGATTTCGATGTTGAAATCTATGGAAGTTCGCGTACGGCTACGCTTATCTGTTCGATTCTTTTAGCCAGCGGAGTTACTAATACGCGTATTTCACTTAGCTCGATGCAAAAACACTCAACGATTAGCGACTGCGATCTTGGCAGTGGAGCCCTTCGAACCAGCGATATCGGCTTGAATTTTCGAGTGCGGATGGAAGAGCTAGCTCGAGAATGGTCACTCTTTCCGGTGGCCTCACATCAAGCTTCGACCCACAAACCCTTACCAGAGGTAGTTTTAGAACGAAGCTTACGGATAATCGTTGGCAGTTATGAGCCCGAGCTCATTAACTCTTTTATTCGGGATGGAGCCGATCATCTTTTTGTCGGAAGAGTCGCTGGTGGCGTTGCAACCTGTGGCCCCTTAGTTCGTCCCGCTTTGACACCGTGTATTTACTGTCATGCACTGGGAGTAGCGGAGAGGCAGGGAGGTTTTCAATCTGCATTAGAGGCAACTCATGGAACAAGTGAAGAGCTACCCATCGCAGTAGCCCACCAGATAGCTTCAATAGCTGCCCAAACCGCAATTTCTTATATTGATACAGGAGTGACGCCTCTGATGGGTGCACAGATCCAGGTGAATTATCTGACGCCCTTAACCCCAACTATTAATCGTTTCGCTCGTCATCCAAGGTGCAACTGTATGTGGGGCGATACCGAGAAGGTACAGGAAAGAATGCCAGCGCAGGAGTTAGCTCTGACTCTTTAATAAGTACCTACTCTGTTCCGGATAGTTAAAAGTTTCCAGATAGATACAAGTTTACAGATATGCACAAGTTTTATCGCTTGAGCTCTTCGAGCTTAATCCAGATAGAAGACTTCGACCGAAATCCAACCTCAATCACAATTAGCATCAAGGAGAAGCCATGAAAAGCGTACTTACAAAGTTTGTAACGGGTGAGATTCTGCTTCGTAATTTTTTAATCAGTGCTCATAAAAGATTTTTTGCAGAGCTTCGAAATGAACGTGGAGATGTTCCCGGCTGGGTACTTGTTGTCCTTATGACCACGGGTTTGGTCACGGCGATCTGGACAATCGCCGCTCCGCGCCTTAGCGCAATTTTAAGAAACTCACTCGATGCCATGAACGGTATCCGCTGAGGCGTTCGGGATGAATCTAATACTCGCTACAAGTAGAGCTCTAGCCAAAAAGAAAGTAATTAATAGCAGGCCGAGAGGGCAAGTATTTATTAAGCGCGTGAAGCGTTGCCTCGTTTACAAGCAGGGAAAGCAACCGCTGCGATCTGATCTTGGAAATGTAGAAAGTGCAATGGTTTTGATTCCATTACTCATTCTCTTCCTCATAGGAATCGAAATCATTATCGCCACGAATCTGCGCAATGGTGAGGCCGCAATGGCGCAGGGTGAAGCATCCCGGCGTGCGATTAGTGGTGAGAATGCGGCCACCGATGAGATTATTGAGTTAAGTTCTCCAGATCGATTTGCACATATCCGACTTCTTGTGAGCCATCACCGAAGGTCACTTCCGCAAGTACTCCCTGGATTAATCGCCATCATGGGTGGATCGCCCACGGTTGATGTTAAAGGCGTGGCAGTGATGGAGCCGACCCAATGAGGAGGCACTTAATTGATAGATATCTTAATTTATTAAGGCAGGAGAGTGGAAGTGCCGTAGTTGAGTTCGTCCTACTGGCGATCCCACTCTTCATTCCCATCTTTATCTATATTAATAGCTTTGCCTCCGTGAGTGGGAACGAAGAGATTGTACGAACGCTAGCTCGAGAGGGCTTACGGGCCTATGTGGGTAGTGAGAATGATCAAGCCGGCCGTATTGTTTCAGCACAGGCAGTGACGGTGATTGCCGAACACCTTGGACTTGATGCGCACGAGATTCAAACTCTTTCGGCACAATATGAGTGTTCAGAGAGCCCATGCTTTGCGGCAAATGGTCGAATCCGATTAACCATCTCATACATTGATAAACAATCTCATCGAATCGTTGAAGCCTCTGCTCAGGAGTATGTAAGCCCATGGATGTAAAGCCTAATTTTAAATTAATCTATATGGAAGCAAAAAAATCCACAAAGAAAGTTATTAGTGATGAGCAAGGCTCATTAAGCGTTGTGATAATCGGCTTATTTTTAATTACTGTCGCCAGCCTGATGGTGATGAGTGATGTTGCAACGCTTTTTGTAGCTAAGCGCTCTTTAGCACAGGCCAGTGAGGCCGCGGCCCAGCGCGGAGTTCACACCCTAGATAAGAGCGCGTACTACACCGGAAAGGGCACGATTCTTACAGCACCGCGTGCGTTTTTGACTCACCGCGACCATACCCAGATTCCGATCGACTGCAATCAAGCGTTATTGAATGTTGTTCTTGAACTTCATAACTGGAGCAATGACACCGGCTCCATGAAGCGGCACGAGTTACAAGGCCTTGTTCTAAGTGATTTAACCTGTGATGGCACATCCCTTGAAATATCGACCTATGCACAAGTCAAGCTTCCATTTATTCTCCCTTTCACAAAAATGAGTTCAGCGATTCTTACCGCAACGGCAGGAACAACAAATCAAGTACAGGAAGGGTTCTATCTATTTGGAGTTCGCTTACATTAACTCGGCTATCCTTCACACATGGTCGCTCGCGAATATGGATTAGAGATAGCCGCAATCGATGGTGTTCTAACCTCAATTGAAAAAGTCTTAGATTTACCTAAACTTCGCGGCCAAGCGATTATTTTAGAGGAAGAGGCTGGCGCACCCGAACTGTGGAACGACCCAGAGAACGCGCAGAAGGTAACTAGTCGGTTATCTCGGGTTCAAGCCGAGATTAATAAACTGACCGGGCTTCGTAGGCGGGTTGAAGAGCTTCCTATTCTCTTTGAGTTAGCGGCAAGTGAGCCCGATGGAGACGGCGAAAGTGATGCTGAGAATGAGTTAGATGCCGTTAAAAAAACGATTGGTGATTTAGAGGTTCAGACACTTCTCAATGGTGAGTATGACGATCGCGATGCATTGATCACAATTCGCTC
This sequence comes from Candidatus Planktophila sp., assembly GCA_040402335.1. GTDB lineage: Bacteria > Actinomycetota > Actinomycetes > Nanopelagicales > Nanopelagicaceae > Planktophila. The sequence goes on along the minus strand of JBBAMX010000006.1, from coordinate 3,736 downwards.
AGAGGCAGGTGGAGTTGAGGCGGCCGATTGGGCCGAGATGATCATGCGAATGTATCTGCGTTACTGTGAGCGCCACAGTTTCACGGTCAATGTTTTGGAGACATCCTTTGCTGAAGAGGCTGGAATAAAATCAACGACCTTTCGAGTCAGCGCCCCTTACGCATACGGCAGATTATCGGTGGAGCAGGGGACGCATCGATTAGTTCGCATCTCACCCTTTGATAGTCAGAGCCGGCGCCACACTTCATTTGCCGGCGTTGAGGTTGTTCCAGTAGTTGAGCAGAGTGATCATGTGGAGATAGATGAGAAAGAGGTTCGAACCGATGTATATCGCTCGTCGGGGCCGGGTGGCCAGGGCGTGAATACAACGGACTCGGCCGTTCGCTTAACTCATATTCCAACAGGCATCGTCGTTTCATGCCAAAACGAACGTTCACAGATTCAAAATAAGGCAACGGCCATGGCGGTGCTGCAGTCAAAGTTATTGGAGCGACGTCGCCAGGAGGAGGCGGCGAAGATGAATGCACTCAAAGGCGATAACTCTGGATCATGGGGAAATCAGATGCGCTCTTACGTGCTTGCGCCTTATCAAATGGTGAAGGATCTTCGCACAGATTATGAAACTGGAAATACTTCAGCCGTTCTCAATGGTGAGATCGATGAGTTTATTGAGGCTGGAATTCGCTGGCGCCGTAGTTCATAGCTCGCGCCACAATGAAATCAATCTCACATATTTCTCTCGCCTTTGAGCGTGGTAAATCCCAGGACCTCTCTAGTGGCTAGCTAAAACACTGCCGTAAATACGTAAAATACCCTCGCAAGTACCTAAACTATGGGCTTAGCGCTCGCGTGAGCATAAAACGTGGGCCTGAAGTATTTCGGGAGAGTCGAATGATCCGCTTTGAAAAAGTCACCAAGATGTATCCCGGTCAAGAGCGCGCGGCGTTGGACTGCGTCAACTTAGAGATCGTTAAGGGTGAGTTTGTTTTCCTTGTGGGCTTATCTGGCTCAGGTAAATCCACCTTTCTTCGCCTGATTCTTAGAGAAGATCGCCCAACCTCAGGGGTAATCCATGTCGCCGGTAAGGATCTTGGAACTCTCGCTAACCATAAGGTCCCAGAGCTTCGGCGCCAGGTCGGAACTGTTTTTCAGGATTTCCGATTACTGCCCAATAAGACGATTACCGAGAACGTCGCTTTTACTCTGCACGTCCTTGGCTATTCGCAGAAAGAGATTAATCGCGAAGTACCAGAGGTCTTAGAGCTAGTTGGTCTAGAGGATAAGGGTGATCGCCTACCTTCAGAGATATCTGGTGGCGAACAACAGCGGGTAGCGATCGCTCGGGCCTATGTTAGCCGCCCGCCGATTTTGATCGCCGATGAACCAACTGGAAACCTAGATCCGGCGACAAGTGTTGGCATCATGAAGCTACTCGATCGAATTAATCGTGAGGGCACCACCGTCTTAATGGCGACCCATGATTCGGGGATCGTTGATCAGATGCGAAAGCGAGTTATTGAGTTAGATCTTGGCCATGTAATTCGTGACCAAGTTCGTGGCGTCTATGGATACACGGGCTAAGTACTTTGATGGATATTCGGATCGATACGTTCTTGATTTATAACCTCACGGAAGGCTAGAAAATGCGCGCTCGGTTTTTATTAAGTGAAGTCGGTATCGGCCTTCGTCGGAATATGACGATGACCTTTGCAGTAATCATCACCACCGCGATCTCTCTCTCCCTACTTGGAATCGGACTTCTTGCTAACGCCCAAGTCGGTGCGATGAAAGATTATTGGTATGACAAGATTGAGGTCTCAGTATTTTTGTGCGGCTCACTCTCGGAGTCGCCTTCATGTTCTGGCGGAGTGGTTTCTTCAGATCAACGTTTGGCAATTCAAAAAGATATCCAAGATATGCCGGTAGTTGCAAGTGTGTTTTATGAGTCTCAGTCACAGGCATTCACGCGCTTTCAAGAGCGATTTAAAGACTCAGCGATAGCCCAGAACGTGAGCGCTGATCAACTTCCCGAATCTTTTCGAGTTAAGTTAAAGGATCCAACGCAGTTTGCCGTAATCGTCAGCGCCTTTTCGGGTCGCCCTGGTGTAGACGTGGTGCAGGATCAGAGAAGTATTTTAGAGAAGTTTTTTAAGCTCTTAGGCGTACTGCGGAACGGTGCATTACTCGTTGGTCTGGCCTCGGTACTTACTGCCGCGCTTTTAATTAGTAATACGCTACGAATCGCCGCCTTCAATCGCCGTCGTGAAACAGGTGTGATGAAACTTGTCGGGGCCTCATCGTGGTCGATTCAACTTCCATTTCTGCTTGAGGGTGTGATCTCAGCGATCGTTGGTTGGGCGCTGGCAACTGGATTACTTGCAGCACTTAAAACGGTGGTCGATGCCAAAGTTGCGCCACTTTTGACTTTCACGAAGTTCTTTGGATGGAATGAAGTGTGGGTCGCATCGGGCTATCTATTGGCTACTGGTCTATTTGTATCCACCACCGCATCGGTGATTACGCTGCGTCGTTATTTAAAGGTCTAATCCCGGCTCACTTAGTGAGAGAATAAGCGCGGTAGTTATCAAAAGATGGCTTAAAGAGCGCTGAAGGCGGTGATCAGGCGATGGTAAAAGAGGTTGGTCGAAAGCTCATTGCCCAAAATAAAAAAGCCCGCCATGACTACTCCATCGAGGATGTATTTGAATGTGGTCTAGTTTTAATGGGCACCGAGGTTAAATCTCTGCGGATGGGCCGTGCCTCTTTAATCGATGGCTTTGCGATGGTTAATGATGGAGAGTTGTGGCTGAGCGGTGTACATATTCCCGAATATACCGAGGGAACGTGGACGAACCATACACCGCGACGCGAGCGTAAACTTTTGGTGCATAAGGCCGAGTTAACTAAGTTAATTGCGAAGTTGAAGGACTCCGGAACTACGTTGGTTCCACTTTCGCTTTACTTTAAAGATGGCAAAGCTAAAGTTGAGATCGCAGTTGCCCGTGGTAAAAAGGCGCATGACAAGCGTGAAGCGATTAAGGCACGAGAGGCCGATCGCGAAGTCGCGCGCGTAATTTCACGCGGCAACTCAGGCAAAAGCGGTAAGGCATCCAAGCGCTACGAAGAGTGATTCAACGTAATCCAGAGTCGGCGCCGCTTATTAACTCTGTGTAACCAAGCGAGAGATTTGTAGATTATGAAACTCTGCCTTGTTGACCTACAATTTAAGCACCGCCGCTTCGATACCTCAATTTTTGAGGCGATGTTGCGACGGCGAGCTGTAGTTGACAATTAAATAGGGGATAAGAAATACGTTTCTTTTTCTCCAAGTTCTATGTGTGAAAGCACAATAAATCTTGGGGGTGAACGGTCTCGACTTTGGATGTTGAGGCAGGGGAAGCGGGCCGAGGAAGCCGGAATGATCTCGTAAACCAATAATCCGTGCAAAAAATAACTGCTGACACAAATCAGCAAGCTTTCGAACTCGCTGCATAAGCAAGTATCGAAGCCGTTAGCCCAGATGCCGCTCTCGATCTGGAACCTAGCGTCGACAGAGAGCTTTTCATCGCGTTGGTGTTGCGAACGACGTGAGAGAACAGTTTCGCAAATGAGTTCGTCGAAGAGTTGTGTGGAGAAACTTCGGGACTGAGAAAGCGTTAATCACACTACGCCCGTAGAAGCCTTGTTTTTGCACCGAAGGACCCGGGTTCGATTCCCGGCACCTCCACCATGGGGG
>JBBAMX010000005.1:78417-84671 GCA_040402335.1 Candidatus Planktophila sp. | reverse complement strand
TAAAAAGCAGGTAAGATGCGCAGGCTGTACAAAACTAAATAAGCGCGCGTAGCTCAACGGATAGAGCATCTGACTACGGATCAGAAGGTTGGGAGTTCGAATCTCTTCGCGCGCACTGTTCGACCTCTCTCGCCTTTCACTTGAGGGGTCGAACTTCTTTTATTTTACGAACCAAGTACGCCAAATTGATAAGCAGGTGACATAACAAGGGAAAGTCAACAAGATCGCAGTTTCAAGCATGTTTGCATGGCTACCAGCTTCGGTCTGATAACGCCATGAAAGAAAAGTCAAGTCGATTAAGTAAACGACGGTGAATGACAAAGTAATCTTACGAAAAGCAATAACTCGCATTAGATGGGGAATTTTAATATTTGTCAGTTGGACAATACAAAGGATTAACGATGCAGCTAAAACTGCGTTATGGCCTAAATTTAAAATCAGAAAAGTTGGTACAACTAGGTTCCAGGCTGCTGGAAAGCCGTTGAACCAGTGATCATCGGTTTCAAGATCGGTTCGAGAAAACCACAGTGCCGAGGATAAGAAAATTGCGCTAGCAACCCAGACTTCATAGTGTGGAGGCAGTAAGTTAAGGCGTGCAAGAAGGGCAACCGGGACAACGACGCAGGTCAAGTAATCGATAACCAAATCAAGAATATGTCCATCAATACGGGTAGCGTGAATAGTCACATCAAGCTTTCGCGCAATTGGACCGTCAAGCCCATCTAAAACTTGGCAGAAGATAAGCCAAATTAGAGCATCGCGCCAACGCCCATCGAAGATGGCTTGCAACGCTACTAAGCCAGCGGCGGCCCCACTGGCGGTCATCACGTGAAGGACATAGCCCGCTCGACGCGCAACTTTGGGGGTAAGAGAAGTGGGCATGGAGTAACTTTGGTTGAAAAACTATCACGGCCCTATTCTTATCTCCTATGAACATTGGAAAGAGCGTTGCATTTCTACGAAACAAGCATGCGCAACAGGCATGGTTGGCTCTAGTTATCGTATGGGCATGTTTTAGAGCTTTTGCAATAAATAAATTTTTTGGAGATCATAATGTCAATCCGTGGGGCTATTTATTGGTAGATCTAGCCTCTTCGATTCCATATGCGCTCTACTCTTCACGCGCTGTTATTAGTTTTCTTGATAAGGCGTGGGCACAACTACGGCGTTATGTGATTCTCTCAGCCATTTTCTTCTATATGCCAGATGTCTATGTCTTTATCTTTGCCAGAACAGTGCCAACATCGCTTTACCTTGGATTTGTAGTCACCATCATTATTTTCTCAATTCTTGCCATTATTAGTTTGAAAAGAGATGCAAAAAAGGATTAGCAACTACTAAATCCAGTAAATAAGAAGGAGTTAAGTACTCCCCTTCTTATTTACTCAGCCAGAGGCTATTTAGGCGCGAAGTGCTTGTGCGAACTGGCGGAAATCTTCAACAAGAAGATCAACCTCTCTCTGGCCGTGTGCCAAAGATATTAGCCACTGCTCATCAAGGCCGGGAGGTGTAATGATTCCACGGTTAAGTGAGAAGAGCCAGGATAGTTCGGCTACGGCAAAGTCGGTAGCTTTATAATCACGGTAGTTGCGAAGTGGTGTAGTTGACCACGTGATGCAGCCCTTAACGCCGAAACCAACGGTGTGTGCAGGAAGTTGGTACTCCTCGATAATCTCACTTATTCGATCTAGCGCCTGCTGATTAAAAGCTTCAGCAACTGCAAGTGTCTCTTCGGTGCAGATTTTATCTACGGCGCGGATACCGGCCATTGCAAGTGGATTACCGTTAAAGGTTCCAAAGTGGGCCATCTTGCCATTGGTTACAAAATCCATGTACTTCTTTTTACCACCGAAAGCGGCCAACGTCAGTCCGCCACCGATTGATTTAGCGAGAGTGATTAGATCTGGAATTACACCTAAGCGCTGTGCCGCACCTTGGTGTCCAGCGGTTAAACCGGTTTTAACTTCATCAAAGATGAGAACGACGTTGTACTCATCGCAGAGTTCACGGACTCGCTCAAGATATCCCTCATCCGGCAAGATGATGCCAAGGTTTTCCATGACGGGTTCAATAATAAAACAAGCGATTTTTGAAGCGCTTTTTTCAAAGATGCGAGCTAATGAGTCGGCGTCGTTATAGGAGACGACGTAAATATCTCCTGGAACAATACCTGCAGGAACATGAGCGATAGGTTCACTGGCATCGCCGATTTCATCAATTGGTGGTTTAGCTGAAACAACAAATGGATCGTAACTGCCGTGATAGCCACCTTCGACCTTAAGAACTCCATCTTTACCCGTTGCTGCTCGCGCAGTACGCACTGCATACATCGTCGACTCGGTTCCGCTGTTAGTGAAGCGGACTTGATCGATGGCAAAGCGCTGACAGATTCGCTCGGCGGCATCGGTTGAGATAGGTGAGGGGGTGACAAAGAGCATTCCCGTTTCCAGAGAGCGTTTTACCTCATCGACAACGGTTGGATTGAGATGGCCTGCCAGCATTGCGCCAAAGCCCATGGAGAGATCGAGTAGCTCACGGCCATCGACATCGGTCATCCAGGCACCTTTAGCGCTAACGATTGAGATGGGATAGGGATCCCAGTGTTGGAAGCTGGAGGTAACACCTAAGGGCAAAGATTTAAAGGAGCGTTGGCTCTCTTCGGCACTTTTCCCAGTCTGCTTAGTAAATAACTCCCATTCAGATTTCAGGAGTGCAGCTACTCTTTCGGGTGGAATTTCTACGGATGTTGTAGGGACAAATCTAAAAGTTTCCTTGTGATTAATTTGTGTAATCATTGTAAAGCTTGTACGGCAAAGGTTTCAGCGTTTGAAACTCGTTTGAGAAGTACTCTCCCGGTTCGTTTTTTAGCTCTTTCGAACTAAGGCTTAAGTATCTCATGCCATTTTTTAAATGCAACCCTCGAAACTCCGCGTGTTTACAGGGTTATTTATTTTTTATTTCATAAAAAGCGCATTTAATCGCTTTGTTGTGAAGAAAAGTCCACAAATAATCATTATTACAAAATACATTGCATGACCAGCTAAAGCTAGGTTTATATGGCCCAGCGATAGTCCACGGATTAAATTAATTGCATGCGTCAGGGGAAGTAAGTTAACTATAAATTGCAACCATTGAGGGAATACTGAAATTGGATAAAAAGAGCCAGAAAAAAGAAACATAGGGAGTAAGAAGATATTAATAACCTCTAACTGCTGAAATGATTTCATATAGGAAGTAATAGCCATTCCGCAGGACGCAAAACCAAATGCAATTAAAACGGCTGCAGGAATCGCAAGTAGGCCCCAGGTACTTGGAATTAAGCCAAGGGGTGCTACAACGGCCATGAATGTACATGCATAACTAAATCCGCGAAGTAAGGCCCAGCCAATCTCTCCTAGTGCAACATCTAATGGACCCATCGAAGTCGCGAGCATGCCGTGATAAATACGGTCGTGATTTAACTTAAAGAAAACATTCATAGTCGAGTCATAAATCGCACCATTCATCGCACTTGTGGCTAAGAGTGCCGGTGCTATAAATACTGCATATTTAATACTTTCACCGCCCACCGTGATCGATGGTAAAAGTTTTCCAACACCGTATCCAAAGGAGAGGAGGTAGAGGACTGGCTCGATGAATCCAGATAAAACGATCATCCATGTAGATGAGCGAAAGGCGATGAGGCCACGTTCTAAAAGCTGCGGCACTCGCCCGGAATAATAACGCTCACCCAACTTACCAATGCGGGCTTCGGCAATTGCAACGGCCATTGGGATGAACATCTATTTCGCCAATCGCTTGCTATAAATTCGGGCGGAGAGATAGAGACCAACAAACAACAGCACCGTAAGCACCAGCACGTGAATCCACATCATCGCCGGAGTGATTACGTGGCCATAGGTTAAGTAACGACCGAGCTCGGTGGCATGCCATAGTGGCGATATCCAGCCGATCCACTGCAGAAAGAAGGGCATTGAGGAAAGAGGGAAGAAGGTTCCAGAGAATAAAAAAAGTGGCATCATGATGAAACGGCCCAGCACAACGAAAAAGATATTTTCATTTTCTAATTTCGCTGCCACCGACTGCATGATGGCGCCAAAGGAGATTCCGGCAAAGATAGCCACTGGAATGGCTAACCATGCCCGAGGGGACTCCAGAGCGCCAAATGCCCACATCACTCCGAAGTAGAGAAGTACGGTGTAAATGGTGCGAAAAAACGCGGCGAGAAAAACGCCGACAGATATCTGAGAACCGGTAAGCGGCGTTGAGTTCATGGCATAGAAAGTTTTATGCCACTTAAATCCTTCAATTGTTGGAAAGACGCTCTCATCCATCGCACCTTGAATCGCTGCCTGTGCCAGTAACGCCGGCGCTAGGAAAGTTAAATATTTAACACCATCAACACCAGCGGCTCCGACATGCTTATCGATTAAGCCACCTAGGCCAACGCCAACCGAGATTAAGTAGAGAACGGGATTGGCGACTGCGATAGCCAAAATCATCCAAATCCACTTCATCATGGTCCGTATTCGAGCCTGCGCAACATAGATTGCGCCGCGCGAGTGAATCTTGGTCGCATCGACTAAGCGCAGAGATCCCTGACGTGTATTTGTGATGCTCATTATTCGATCAACGTTCTTCCAGTTAAGCGTAGAAAAACATCTTCAAGTGAACTACGTCGGACAAGTGAAGTTTTAGGATGTAAACCAGATGCATAAATCTTCTCAAGCAGAGCCTCACCATCGTCGGTGTACATCAGAATACGATCGGGCAACTCTTCAATGCGCTCACACATCGCTTTTAACGCATCAGCGACCTCCTGATTTCGATCGGCACCAAAACGCACCTCTAAAACCTCTTTTGTCGAATAATCTTTAATAAGCCCAGCAGGTGCACCTTGCGCCATGATCTTGCCTTTATCCATGACCACTAAGCGATCACATAACTGTTCAGCTTCATCCATGAAATGCGTGGTGATGACAAGTGTGACGCCCTGCTCTTTTAATCTAAATAATCGATCCCACAAGATATGTCGGGCTTGAGGATCTAATCCAGTTGTCGGCTCATCGAGCATCAATATTTCGGGCTCACTCACGAGTGCACGGGCGATGGTTAATCGCCGTTTCATGCCACCACTCAAAGCTTCAACTTTTGAGTCACGTTTTTCTTCGAGCTGTGCAAAAGATAAGAGCTCATCAATTTTGCCCTTTACAAATTTGCGGGGTAGTCCAAAGTAGCGTCCATAGATATAGAGATTTTCGGTAACACTTAGCTGCATATCTAAGTTATCTTGTTGGGGAACAACGCCTAAGTGCGCACGAATCTGGGGACCATGCTTTTCGGGATCTTTTCCAAGAATTGTTAATTGGCCGGCATCACGCTGGGAGGTCGCGCCAATCATGCGCATAACCGTTGATTTTCCGGCACCATTTGGACCTAATAAGCCAAAGGACTCTCCGCGCGAAACATCGAAATCGATGCCATCTACGGCCGTTAAGTCGCCGAACTTCTTCGTTAAACCACGGGCCGAAATGAGGGATTGCGACATGGAGCCATTCTACCTGTGTATAGTTTCCATACGTGCGATTCATAAATACTCCAACTCACGACTTAACATATGACGATGTATTTATGGTCCCTAACGCCTCCGAACTAGCCAGTCGAATGGATGTCGATTTAACCGCTATCGATAAAACCGGTACGACGATTCCAATCGTTGTTGCGAATATGACGGCGATCTCTGGTCGCAGGATGGCTGAGACGATTGCCCGACGCGGTGGAGTCACTGTAATTCCTCAAGATATTCCGCATACCGTTGTAGATGGTGTTATTAAATGGGTCAAAACGCGCCACACCTTCTTTGACACTCCAATAACACTCACTCCACATCAGACCGTTGCCGATGCCGTTAGTTTGTTACATAAACGTGCTCATGGAGCGATAGTAATTGTGGATGGTGGTAAGCCGGTTGGAATCGTGACCGAAGAGGATTGCAAGAGCGTTGACCGATTTACTCAGCTTCATCAAGTGATGAGTAAAGAGCTCATAACGATGGTTGAAACTCTGGATGCACGCGAAGCCTTTGATTTCTTAACACAGCATCGACGTAAATTAGCGCCAGTTGTTTCATCGAATGGTGATTTAATTGGGATTATTACGCGAATAGGTGCGCTCCGTGGCACTTTGTATTCACCTGCAGTCGATAAAAATAATAAATTAATGGTTGCCGCAGCTGTAGGAATTAATGGTGATAT
>JBBAMX010000005.1:47332-78317 GCA_040402335.1 Candidatus Planktophila sp. | reverse complement strand
CGCCACCCCCGCGATGTTGCATTAGCCCTTGCCGCTGGTGCATCACAGGTGATGATCGGCTCGTGGTTTGCTGGTACCTATGAGTCTCCCGGAGATTTACAGAGCGATGTCAATGGCAGGTTATTTAAAGAGTCCTTTGGAATGGCCTCGGCACGTGCCGTTGCCGCCCGTACAAGCGGAGAAGATGCCTTTGATCGCGCTCGCAAAGCGCTTTTTGAAGAGGGAATATCTACTTCGCGCATGTACTTAAATCCCCAGCGCCCAGGCGTTGAAGACTTACTTGATGAGATTATCGCTGGGCTGCGCTCATCATGCACATATGCAGGGGCAGGCAATTTAGAAGAGTTTGCCGATCGCGCAGTTATAGGAGTTCAATCACCGGCTGGATACGCCGAGGGGCGGCCACTTCACTCTTCATGGGGTGGCTGATCGCCGAATTAGTCTTCGATCATTTTCTCTAATTTTTTCTTTAATATTAAGACGAGAACAATTACTAAAGCTAAGAAGAAGATGGCCCAGTACTTCAAATATTTCTCAAGCACATGCAGTGAGTTAGCAAATTCATATCCAAGAACAATTACTATCGTGCTAAAAACTATCCCACCGGCTGCGTTCCATTTTAAGAAAGTCCGATAAGGGACCTTATTCATTCCGGCAAGTGCAGGAACAAGAGCACGCATAAGCGCTTGTGCGCGACCAAAGAAAATCGCTCCACCGTTGTATTTGGCGAATATATGCTCAGCTAACTTCCAACGCTTTTCACCGACAAATCTTCCAAAGCCACTAGTTTTAATTCGTGGGCCAAAATGCTTTCCTATTTCATAACCTACGGAGTCACCGGCAATTGCGCCGATTATTGCGCAGAGGATAAAGAGCCAGAGCGGCCAGACTTTTGAATGGGCTAATACGCCGCCTATAAGCAGCGATGTCTCTCCGGGTAAAACAAATCCAACAAAGGCTGCCGCTTCAGCGAATGCTAAAAAAATTAATAAGATAAATAAAGGGGTCTGCAAATTGTTCGCAACTAGCCAATCCGCAGTGTGAAAAATCCAAGCTGACATGCTCGAAGTCTATCTATGCACTAGCCTTTGCAGAATGATGCGAGCAAAGACCGAAGTAGAGATTAATGAACTTTTTGCCAATCGACGCAGTCCCCGCTCCTTTGATTCAGAGTTTGAGCTGAGCCGAGATGATAGCTTTGCATTGTTAGAGGCCGCCCGGTGGGCGCCATCTTCAAATAACATCCAGCCGTGGCGCTTTATCTTCGGCTTACGCGGCAGTTCAACATATGATGAGATTTTACTGGCCCTAGTTCCCTTCAATCAGAGTTGGGCCTTTCGGGCATCTGCTTTGATTGCCGTCGGTGGTGAGCCCGAAACCGATGAGGGAAAGCCAAACGCTACATATCTATTTGACTGTGGATTATCCGTAGCCCAACTGACCTTAGAGGCACATCATCGAGGCTTAGCGGCCCATCAAATGGCGGGCTTTGATGCGGAAAAGGCCACCAAGCTCTTTTCGGGACAGCGGCCCATAGTTATTGTGGCGATCGGCAAGCAAGCTCCAGCCGAGCGACTTGAGGGCGCAGCCTTTGAGCGCGAACAAGCTCCACGATCACGCAAAGAGCTCTCTGAGATAGTGCTAAGCGGGCTCCCACTTTAAAAACGTGAACGAATCTCCCACAAATCTTTAAACACTGGATTAAATAGCGTGCTGGAAAGATACTCAACACCGCTTGATCCGCCGCTACCCATTTTATGACCGATAGTCCGCTCGACCATTTTCACATGGCGATAGCGCCACTCTTGAACGCCTTCATCAATATCGAGTAAACGCTCACACACCATGGCACTTTCAGGATCGTTTTGATGTATGTCGAGCAAAACATCTTGCACACGCAAGTCCACGGTATACGTCTGACTCTTATCTCGGTTGAGAACATCGAGTGGGATTAAATGTCCACGGCGTGCGAGATAGGCAAGTGCTGAGTCATACACAGAGTTAATAGAAGTGATTGCAGTAATTTCACTTTGAATATTCAGTGGCAAGTGCCCCGCGATTTTACTATCACGGCGACCTAACATCGCTTCGATCTTTCTAAACTGGGCTGATTGAAAGCCACTCGATGAAGCTAAATATGTGCGGAACGAGTTGAATTGCAGAGGTGTCATCGTCTCTAAAATATCTATTTGAGCGACACAGACCTTCATGATCGTTCGGATTCGGCCCAGAATAGCCAGCGAGTAATGCGTATCTCCCAACTCCATTGCACGCTGTGCTTGAGCAAACTCATGGATTAACTGTTTAAACCAGAGCTCATAAGTTTGATGAATGATAATAAAGAGCATCTCATCGTGCTCAGGTCCAACCGAGAGTGGGCGCTGCAAAGCCAAGAGTTCATCGACGGCTAAATAAGATGTATAAGTGAGCGCCGATCCAAAAACCTCTTTACTCATGTGACTCGTGATCCACTCTCTTGTACCTCTTTATAGCGGCCGGTGGCCACTAAATCACGCATTCGATCAAAGCCATCCCATACTTCTACGTAAGAAGTTGGAAGGGGAGAGATGGCAAGTCGGATGGAGTTCGGAACTCTGTAATCAGGGATTACATTTGAAATTTTACGTAGCGCTAAACAGATTTGAGCGGCATCTGGATGGGACAAGGAGATATGGCCACCTCGCTCCTTCGGATTGCGTGAGGTACTCAATTCAATACCAAGGGGTGCAAGCCAGGCATCGTATAAATCGATCATCATTGAAGTTCCAATAGCTGCCTTATTGGCGATCGCTGCAATTCCAGCTGATTGAATTATCTTCATAGAGCTTTGAACACATCGGATTCCCATGAGGGATGGGCTAGCAATCTGGAATCCGCGGATTCCATTGGCCTTTATAAATTCGGCTCCCATTTCAAACTGTGCCTCTTGGGCAAACCATCCTTGGATTGGAACCTGCAACTCTTTTTGAATCCGCTTTGCGACATATAACCAAGCGGGAGCCCCTGGACCAGAGTTTGCGTACTTATAGGTGCAGCCGATGCAGAGATCGACCCCGTTTGCATCGAGATCTAACTCAATAGCTCCAACGGCGTGACTTGCATCCCAAACTACTAAGGCACCGATCGCACGTACTTGATCGGTAATTGATTTGATATCGTTTCTTGCCCCTGAGCGATATTGAATTACTTGCAAGGTAACCAAAGCGACATCTTCATTTAAATATGGTGCAAGTAGATCCGTTGTGATTCGCTCATGGGTAGCAATTGCCGGATCTTCATTATCGATAATTACTAGATTAAGAGAAAACTGCTTTGCAATTCCATCGAGAATATATCTATCAGTAGGAAAATTTGCCGCATCGGTGATTATTGTTTTGCGCCCTGGTCGAGCTTGGATTGCGGCAAGGCATAGTTGGTAGAAATTAATCGAGGTCGTATCACAGACTAAAATCTGACCTGGGCCTGCGCCTAAGGCCGCCGCGCCCAATAAATCACCTGTTGGCTGTGCCTCATCGACCCAGTGTCCCCAACCAGAAACGACTTCAGGCCCCCATTCGTTCACCATGAAGCTATTAATCGCGGTGATCGTCGCCTTGGGTAATCGGCCCAATGAGTTTCCATCTAAATAACAGAGATCGGGATCTGAAACCACGAACTCTGATTTAAATCGGGCTAAAGGGTCGTTTTTATCGAGTTCGAGCGCATATTCACGGTCGGTGACGTTCATGGATGAAAGGTACGCTCTCCCATCATGGCGCGCAATGTTGTAAATATCGAAGAGGTCTCCAAAGCCTTCGACATAAAAGAGCTTTTAGTGGGGGTCTCACTCGGCGTCTCACAAGGCGATCGAATTGGAATCGTTGGCAGAAACGGCTCCGGTAAGAGCACATTGATGAAGATTATTGCAGGCATTGAAACACCAGATTTGGGCCGAGTGACAAAATCTAACGCAGCTCGAATCGGAATTCTCTCACAAGTAGATTTTGAAAATCCAGAAAGCACAGTCGGAGAAGTAGTTTTAGGCGACACCGCAAAACATGAGTGGGCAAGTGAACCCAATATCCGTGAAGTTTTTACCGGTCTATTTGGCAGTTTTGATGATCACATCTTTGATCGTAAATTTGGACAACTATCTGGTGGTGAGCGTCGGCGAGTCGGTTTAGCAAAGCTGCTCATCAATGAGCTCGATTTAATTCTGCTCGATGAGCCAACGAATCATCTGGATGTTGAGGGAGTTGCATGGCTTGCAGATTATTTAAATAATCAGAAAACTCTCGCCGTTACCGTTGTTACTCACGATCGTTGGTTCCTTGATGCAGTTACTAACTACACATGGGAAGTTGTTGATGGAAAAGTAGAAGAGTACGAGGGTGGATATAGCGCATTTGTTTTAGCAAAGGCCGAACGGGCTCGGCAGAGTTCAGTGATGGATGCCCGCCGCAACGCCCTCGTTCGAAAAGAGTTAGCGTGGTTACGGCGTGGTGCACCTGCCCGAACTACAAAACCTAAGTTTCGAGTCGATGCGGCAAATGTCTTAATCGCCGGAGAGCCAGAGCCACGCAATCAGGGCGAACTACTTAAATTTGCGCTCAATCGCTTAGGTAAAACCGTCTATGAGGCCCATCATCTACAGGTAAAACTTGGCGAGAACGAATTAATAAAAGATCTTTACTGGAATATCGGCCCGGGAGATCGGATTGGAATCGTTGGAATCAATGGCGCGGGCAAGACAACTTTGATGCGCACATTAGTAGGTGAGATCCACCCGAGCGCTGGAAAACTAGTAACTGGCGTTACCGTCAAACCTGCATTTCTAACCCAGCACCTCGATGAGTTAGATCCAACGTGGCGCGTACTTGAAGCGGTAGAAAAGATTGCAAATCGGGTTGAACTCGGTGGCGGACGTGAGCTTTCAGCATCACAACTTTGTGAGCGCTTAGGATTCGACCGCGAATCTCAGTGGACACCAGTAAGAGATTTATCGGGTGGAGAAAAACGCCGCCTACAGTTAACTCGGCTTTTGATGGATAGCCCCAACGTTCTTTTACTGGATGAGCCAACAAATGACTTTGATATTGAGACTCTAACCGAACTCGAAGATTTATTAGATAGTTATGGCGGAACGTTAATCGTTATCTCTCATGATAGATACTTTCTTGAACGCGTCTGTGATCGATTCGTTGGTTTGCTAGGAGATAAATCTGTACGAGATCTGCCTCGGGGAGTAGATGAGTACCTTGAACTTCGCCATGATGCAACGAATCTTCCTACGATAGGCACGAAGGAAAAGAAAAGCTCGAACGCCGCGCAAGAGCGCCAATTAAAGAAGGATAAAGCTCGCATAGAACGACAGATGGAAAAAGCCGATATTCAAATAGCGAGTTTGAAAGATGAGCTAGAAGTAGCAGCCTTTAAATCTGAAGAGTTGCTGGATATTACAAAAAATTTAGAAAATTCCATAACCTTAAAAAACAATTTAGAGGAAAAATGGCTTAAAATCACACTTACTCTTGAAGAGTAAGTTAAAATTTAGATATGAATAAAGTCTCTCACGGTATCGAAGTAGTACTTTTTCGCTCACGCTACCTTTTGGCCCCCCTATATTTAGGACTTGTTGGAGCACTTTTTTTGCTGTCCTATCGTTTTTTAGTCGAGTTTTATCACCTAGCGATTCATATTGGAGAGGCAACGCCTCAGAGTTTCACGTTGGATCTATTAGCGCTACTAGATTTAACGCTTCTAGCTAATTTGATTCTGATGGTAATTTTTGCAGGATACGAAAACTTTGTTTCGCGAATCGATGTCGCCACCGAGTCTGAAGATCGCCCACATTGGATGGGGACGATAGATTTCAGCGGGCTAAAGATTAAATTAATTGGCTCCCTCGTCGCCATCTCTGTAATCGAACTACTAAAGGATTTTATCGAATTAGCTGGGGCAGATCACGTAGGCGCTGGCACCAAGTGGCGAATTGTCATTCATTTAACTTTTGTGGCATCTGGAGTCTTATTCGCTCTTATGGATTGGATTGCTGATAAGCGGGAGTTCAACGGTACGCATAAATAATGCGCTTAGATTTACTTGCCGCACTCTCTGGCTTATTAATTGCATTGCAGGCGCGGGCAAATGGAGAGCTTTCGCATCGGATCAATAACTCCTTAGAGGCGGCTTTAGTATCCTTTGGTTCAGGTTTAGTAGTCATTACGTTAATTGCGCTTTTTAATCCAGCGATTAAACAAGGAGTTGCGAATTTACGCGCTGCCGTTAAAAAAAGGGAGATAGCTCGCTGGAAGTTGTTTGCTGGAGCTCTTGGGGGCGGTTTTGTAGCAATTCAGACTCAAATAGTGCCGCTTATTGGCATTGCTATTTACTCAGTGGCATCCATTGCCGGCCAAACCGCGGTCTCTTTAATTATCGATCGGATAGGTCTAACTGGTGGTGGCAAGAAAGCGATTACAGGTCGGCGCGTTGCCGCTTCTATTCTGACAATCATCGCCGTTTTTATCTCGGTGGTAGATAGGATCGATGCCAAGAATCTTTCAATGCTTGCAGTCATTGCTGGCGGTATTGCTGGTGCCGTTGTTGGCGTTCAGCGAGCGTTAAATGGTCAAATAAATGAATCGTCACATCAAAGTTTTACGACCTCACTACTAAATTTCATAACTGGTACGTCTTTTTTGCTAATCCTGATTTTTCTCGGTGTTGTGACGCACCATTTACACTTTGTACCTCTTCCCATGGGACCTTGGTGGATGTATTTGGGTGGCGTCATAGGCGTTGTGTACATAGCTTTTACTTCAACTATTGTTCAACATTTGGGAGTCCTCACCTTCACTCTCTTTAGTGTTGGCGGACAGTTAATTGGCTCCCTTGTAATTGATTTAATCTCACCGACCAGTGGTGTTCACATATCCTCTTACCTTGTAACCGGAATTGCTATGACCTTTGCCGGTGTTTTCGTGGCAGGCACTGGTATTTCAGGAGTACGAAAAGCATAGAGCCAGCGTGGATCTCTTTACTTGTACGGTTAAACAGATCTCTTTACCGCTGCGGCAACTGCCTTCGTCACATTTGGATCAAAGACACTTGGGACTATAAATGAGGCGTTGAGTTGCTCGGGGGATACGCAGTCAGCGATTGCCTCGGCTGCGGCTACCAATAACTTATCGGTTATTTTATGGGCGTTTGCATCTAGTAATCCACGAAAGATTCCTGGAAAAGCTAAAACATTGTTTATCTGATTTGGTTGATCGCTACGGCCAGTGGCAACAACGGTTGCATATTTACGGGCAAGAACTGGATCAATCTCTGGATCTGGATTAGCTAACGCAAAGATAATGGCTCCAGCGGCCATAGAGGCGGCATCTAATTCCGTAATTACATTAGGCGCACTTACCCCGATAAATACATCGGCCCCCTTCATCGCGCCAGATATATTTCCACCGAAGTTTTCAGGGTTACTGTTATCGATAAACCATTGCTGCATTGAATCTTGCGATGTCATCTCATTTGTGATTACACCATGGTGGTTGAAGCCGATAATATTCTTTGCACCGGTAAGAACTAGTAGCCGAGCAATTGCATTTCCTGCAGCCCCCACCCCGCTGAGCACAATTTTCACTTCACTTAAATCTTTCTTTACGAGTTTAAGTGAGTTGCGCAGGGCGGCAAGCACCACGATCGCGGTCCCGTGCTGGTCGTCGTGAAAAACTGGGATATCAAGAAGTTCGCGTAGCCGGCGCTCGATTTCAAAGCAACGCGGCGCCGAGATGTCCTCTAAGTTAATGCCTCCATAGACAGGTGCGATTAATTGAACAGTGCGCACAATTTCATCTACATCTTGAGTATCTAAACAGACGGGCCAAGCATCTACATCGGCAAAGCGTTTAAATAGGGCGGCCTTTCCCTCCATAACAGGGAGTGCGGCAGCGGGACCGATATTTCCAAGGCCTAAAACAGCCGAGCCATCGGTAACAACGGCGACGGTATTACGCTTAATAGTTAATCGCCGTGCATCAGCTGGATCATCGACGATGGCTTGGCAGATTCGAGCTACCCCTGGCGTATATGCCCGAGATAAATCATCGCGCGTCTTTAACGGCACCTTTGATGCTATTTCAATCTTTCCGCCAAGGTGTAATAGAAAAGTTCGATCACTAACTTTGCGAACCGTGAGATTAGGGTTCTTAGCAAGGGCGATCGTGATTTCCTCTGCATGGGCCGAATCGATAGTGTCACATGTGATATCGATAACGACTTTTTCTAAGAGTGATTCAACGACATCCAATGCGGTAATCGTTGCACCCGCGCTAGCAATCACAGTAGTTGCAAGCACAACTGGTTGTGCAGAGGGCGCTCCTTCGATGCGAATTGTGATTCCATATCCAGGTGAGGTAGATGCCATTTATACGACTCCATACAATCTATCGCCGGCATCGCCTAGCCCCGGAACTATGTAGCCCTTTTCATTAAGTTTTTCATCGAGTGCGCCGGTCACGATAGTTATCGGAACGCTACTTGATGCAAACTCTTTGTCAACGGCTGCGACTCCTTCTGGAGCTGCCAAGATACAAATCGCAGTGATGTTGTTGGCCCCTAACTCAATGAGGTAATGAAAAGCTGCAATCAAAGTACCCCCAGTTGCCAACATGGGATCGAGTACAAAGACTTGGCGGCCTGATAAATCCTCGGGGAGTCGATTAGCGTAAGTACTTGCGAGAAGAGTTTTTTCATCACGCACCATTCCAAGAAATCCAACTTCGGCCGTTGGTATTAACTTACTCATACCTTCAAGCATGCCAAGACCGGCACGTAGAATTGGAATCACAACTGGACGCGGATCGGCCATCTTGAGCCCCATGGTCTGGGTAACCGGTGTTGTGATCGAAACTAAATGTGTGCGCACATCGCGAGTTGCTTCATAGGCCAGAAGAGTGACAAGCTCTTCAACAAGGCGGCGGAAAACCGGCGAATCGGTACGTTCGTCGCGTAAAACCGTCAATTTATGGGCTATCAATGGGTGATCGGCGACGTGTACTTTCATACCCCTTACCTTACAGCCCTTTCTTTCCGTTCCAATGAGTGCGACTATGTGCGCATGCCCGAGTTCAATGAAGAGTTAGTCGAGGAGACTGAGGAGATCGAAGAGTTTGAAGCTCTTGATTATCTCGCTGAGCCGAGCGCAAAAGTAAGCAGCATCACAAATGAGTTAGATATTGCAATCGCCGCTTGGCATGAAGATGGTCGTTGGACCCTCGGGATTTTACCCGATCCAACCGATATCGCTCAGATAATCACGAGCCTTAAATCTCAACAGACAAATGGTGGCGCTATCGCCATGATATCCATCGATGAAGAGTTTTTCATTTTGATTCGAGTTTTGGGTTCGCATATCTCACTCTTTTTAAGTGATGCAACTTGTGCTCTGGATTATCCAGTGGCCGAAGAGTTGCTAGAGATTGCAGAGTTGCCTCTGCCAGATGATGATGATGAAGATCCAACTCCAATCGGCCATATCGATATTTTATCTGACTTGGGAATGAACGCCATGGAGATTTCGGCGCTCTGCGATGACGCAGAACTATTTCCCGATGAACAGTTAGAGGCAATTGCCAATCGTTTAGGATTTGGTGGTCAGTTTGCAGAGCTTTTACAGCTGTGAACGATGAAGAGTTAATGTGCGCGGCACTTGCCGTCGCACAAAAAGCCCTTGCAAGTGGAGATGTACCAGTCGGAGCAATCATTCTTAATGGAGCAGGTGAAATAATTGCCACTGGTCACAATGAACGTGAACTCAACAATGATTCAACTGCCCACGCTGAAATCGTGGCAATACGCCGTGCCTGCGAAATCCTAGGGAAGTGGCGCTTAGAGGAGTGCACAATAGTTGTGACACTCGAGCCCTGCCCAATGTGTGCCGGTGCAATTGCACAGTCCCGAATCGCTACGGTTATCTTCGGCGCCTGGGATGAAAAAGGCGGTGCCGTGGGCTCGGTTTGGGATTTACTTCGAGATCCTAGGTCACTTAATAAAGTCGAAGTTCGCGCTGGAGTTTTAGCCGAGAACTGCTCAACGATGTTAAAAGAGTTTATACAAGGAGTTCGTAAGAGGGATTGAGAATGAGCATTGAACCCGACTCTTCGCCAACCATGCCCTCTGCACGCATTTGAGATCCAACTTCAAGTCCTGCAATTTCACGACGGCCCAAGAATTGAAGTGATACGCCACCCGTTTCATCCCAGATCTCCACCTGCAAAGAAGGCGCGGCTCCATGAGGTGCGATTTTAATCGAGGTAACACGCCCTTGGACTTGAGCTCGCCTGCGCCACTTGATATCACCAATCAACGTTATGTTTTCAGCATAATGTCCCACCGGCTCAAAGTTAATGGGAGGTGCTTTCTTTAGCGAAACCGTGGCGGGGCTAACTGGTTTTACATCATGCATCTGATGAAGCTGAAGTTTTGAGCTAGAAGTAATTCGCTCGACATCAAAGGGAACAATTGTTGCGACCACTCTTGGTAACTGGGAAATTGGTGCAGCGATCTGTTCAGCCGTTTGATCATGTAGAAGTCTTCCCAAGAATCCTGAATATGAGCGCCGGGGCAGCAGTAAAGTGAGTTCGAGATCGGGCTTTTCAGTCATTCTAATTGCATAATCAAGGGCAGAGTTTGCCAGACGCCGATCGGGACAGTCGATAAGTTCAAGGGTGACATCACCCAACGCCTCCGATGCTAGCCAAGCGATTTGAATATCATCGGCGTGACGATCATCGATTACAAAGTGAACCGCTTTGATGTGGTGTGGGTTCAGGCTTCGGGCGTAACGAATCGCGCCAATAGTTGCGATATCTACGCTATCGATTAAAACCGTGACATCATGGCGCGTTATTGAAGTTACACGCTCTTGCTCTCGTTTAACCGATAAGGCATCTTGTTCTTGCGTGTACTGTCTGCGTAGACGCAAGAAACTCACCACTAAAATTGGCGCGGTTACTAAGACCAACCAGGCACCCTCAGTGAACTTAACAACTGCGAAGATAATTACGACTAAGAATGAGATTGCACCAGAGAGTGCGTTGATAAATACCTTTGCTCGCCAAGCACCCGTTCGATTTCGAAGCGCATGTCGTGTCATTCCAAAACCGGCAAGGCAGAAGCCTGTAAATACTCCAAGGGCATAGAAGGCAACTAGGCGCTCGACCGATCCACCAGTGAAGAAGACCAGGAAAATACCACCGCCGGATAGAAGCAAGATACCGTTAGAGAAAGCTAAACGGTGTCCACGCTTGGTTAACTGTCGAGGCAGGTAGCCATCGGTTGCCACAAAGTTAACCAAGAGCGGAAAGGCGCTATACGTTGTATTGGCGCCGGCAAATAAAATTAACATCGTTGCTAGCTGCACCATGATAAACATCGCCTGGCCGAATCCACCAGTGCCAACGATGCTTTTAGCGATCTGAGAAATGACCGTCGGTGTTCCTGAAACATATGGCATTGCATGGATGCGATGTGCAAACCAGGAGACTCCAAGGACGAGAGTTCCTAATAACCCACTCATTATTACTAGCGTGCGGCGGGCATTTACATGCTCAGGTTGCTGGAATAAGGCAACACCATCGGATATCGCCTCAAGTCCGGTCAGCGATGAGCCACCATTTGCGAAAGCCCTAAGCAAAATAAATATCGCAGCAAAAGTTAAAAGTCCATGGCCCTGGCCTACTTCAACTGCTCCTGGTGTATTGGTAGCCAAGACCGCAAGCGTGCCTCTGAAGTAGCGGTACAGCCCCATTGAAAAAACGATAAACATACAGGCGATAAAGAAGTAAGTAGGAAGGGCAAATACCTTGCCCGCCTCTTTCACTCCACGCAGGTTTCCATAAGTTAAAATAGCGATTACCAATAAGATCATCGGGATTTTCCATGAGATAACCTCTGGGAAAGTTGAGATAATTGCAGCTACCCCAGCAGCGGCTTGAATTGCAACGGTTACGATGTAATCGAGCATCAGTGCAACGGCGGCAATTTGAGCCACAACTGGACCAAAGTTATCGCGCGAAACGATATACGCGCCGCCGGTCTTGGTATAAACATTGATTACATTTCGATAAGAGAGGGTAATAATCAGCAAGATAATTAAAACAACGGCCGTCATGGGCATTAAGATTGAAAAAGCCGCCAAACCAAATGCTGGCACTAGTGCAAAGAGAATCTGTTCGGTTCCATAGGCCGATGATGAAATACAGTCCGAAGCCAGGATGCCTAATGCAAAACGTTTTTTCAATCGCTGATGATGGAGGGTATGTCTATTTAATGGATTACCTAAGATTCTTCGCTTAATGGTGTAGGCCAGAGAATCTTTGAGATGTGCATGGTCCTGTAATACGACAGGTGCGGGCGCGTTATCACTCCACGACTTTGGCACAAAAACTCCTTTATTTAATTGCGTTTAACGCAACTTCATTGCAATGTGCCTATCGTAGAGCGCACCGGCTTCAACTTCTCGCAGGCTGAGCGTATGCTCATCCCATGCAAACACAGTTATATATAGATGGCCAATGGCTTGATGGAGTTGGCACAGTGGCCGTTTATGACCCGAGCGATGGTTCGATAATCGCCGAGGTCGCCCTGGCCAGCGATGCCCAGTGTGAGGCCGCTCTCGCAGCCGCCGATGCCGCAGCAGCTGCATGGGCAAAGACCGCGCCGCGATATCGATCCGAGATCCTGCGTAAAGCCTTTGAAATTATGACGAGTGAGATTGAAGCGATTGCAACGCTCATTTCACGGGAAAATGGAAAGGCGATGCCTGATGCGCGCGGGGAGGCCGCTTACGCCGCCGAGTTCTTCCGTTGGTTTGCCGAAGAGGCCGTGCGCACGCCCGGTGATTTTCGCAAATCACCCGCTGGAGATAAACGGATTTTAGTAACACACCAGCCGATCGGTCTCTCTATTCTGATTACGCCTTGGAACTTTCCCGCAGGTATGGCCACCCGAAAAATCGGCCCTGCTGTAGCTGCGGGCTGCACCATGATTTTAAAGCCGGCTACTGAAACACCATTAACTGCGATGTATATCGTCGACATCATGGAGCGAGCGGGCTTGCCAAAAGGTGTTCTGAATCTAATCTTGCCTGAAAAAACCGGCCCTGCGATTTCAAAGATGCTTCACGACCCACGCGTAAAAAATCTTTCATTTACCGGCTCTACCGAAGTTGGTCGTGTTTTATTGAAAGAGGCGGCCGACAAGATCATTCGATGTTCAATGGAGCTCGGTGGAAATGCACAAGTAATCGTGCACGATGATGCCGATCTCGCAGTTACTATCCCGCAGTTACTTCTTGCCAAAATGCGTAATGGCGGCGCTGCATGTACTTCGGCAAATCGCATCTATGTTCAACGCCCAATCGCTGAAAAATTTATCGCCGAATTAACCCGCTCGATGGCGGCCTTAGTTGTGGGACGCGGTACCGAAGCGACAACAACTCTAGGTGCAAGCGTTTCAATGAAGGAGCGAAATAAAATCGCTGATATCGTCGATGAGTCCATCGCCGCCGGTGCTACCGTTCTATTGGGTGGAAGCAAACCCGAAGGCGAAGGTGCATTTTATCCAGCAACGGTTTTAACTGTAGAAAAAGATAATCCAATTCTTAACTATGAAATCTTTGGTCCAGTCGCACCCATCGTAATTTTTGATACAGATGCGCAAGGAATCGAACTAGCCAATGACACCGAATTTGGTCTTATTAGCTATGTATTCTCGAGCGATCTGACCCGCGCATTACGCACAGCCGAGGCGATGGAGTCTGGAATGGTCGCCATTAATAAAGGCGTCATCTCCGATCCTGCCGCACCATTTGGTGGAGTTAAGCAATCTGGATTGGGGCGCGAAGGCGGCTTTGATGGAATTCACGAGTTTCTGCAGACTAAATATATTGGCGTAGATATTTAATTAATTTTTATTAAAAGCTTTTTCATGAAGGATATCTCAGCCGATTGTCCGACCTTGATAGATTTCGCCACCTTTTTAGCTTGAGCATTTGTCGTGCCATTGAGATAACTCAGCATCTCAAGTGCACCGCTATGGTGGGCGATCATTCCTCCTAGATAGGCCTTATCGAAGGCTTTCCCCTTAAGTGCAGTAAGAGAGCTCATCTGGCGTTCGGTTAACATTCCAGTCATCCCCATGTCATGTTCCATGGTCAGGGAGGATTTGGTTGAGGTCAGCCATAACTTCATTTCGGCGATCTCTTTGATCTGTGCTGCGATAATCGACTTTGCTAGAGACTTGACTTCACTATTGCTGCTTGATTTCAGTGCCAGCTTTGACATGTCAATAGCCTGCTGATGATGGGGAATCATGCTCTGGGCAAACATAATATCCATGGGACCAAGGTTTGCTAACGCCTTAGAGGATGAATTGGCCTGGGCCGATGGCGCCGCAAAAATTAACAAGATAAGGCCAACAATAGCCAAGGATTTTTTTAAGATTTTAAACTCCTTATTTTCTCAATGAACTAGTTGCTCACACGTTCACGATGGGGAAAGTTTAACATACTGCCCTATTCCAGCCATGGCAAGTCCAAACAGCATCAATCCAGCTAAAGCTAAATAAAACGAGCGGAGGATGAGGGATTTGAACCCTCGAGACTTTCGTCTACGCGTGTTCGAGACGCGCGCACTCGGCCACTATGCGAATCCTCCGTGACAATTATATGGAAATTGCTATAGATTTACAAAGTTCGTAGTTTTACAAGAGTTTCCTTGTCATTTGTCCTAAGTTTTTTGATAAGCCCTATTAAATAATTCTTACCGTTGGCGTAATAAGCAAGCGTGTAATAGGGATAGGTATCAATCCCAAAACTTGCTTCAGTTTGTGGTTTTGCACCAGGGAGCGGATAGTTCTGAATTACATCAACGTCACTTTGTGCAAAGAATTTTTTCAACCTACCGATGTCTATGTAACCTGATCCGCTTAACTTTATAAGCTTCCGCATTACTTTCAAGAAGATACTTATAAAGGGCACGTCGGTCAGCTTCGCTTAACCACTCGCCAAGCCTCAAGCACTCTTCGAAATAGCTCATACCCCTATCGTCCACTAATCTCACAATATGTTTCCATTTGTTAAAGGAAGAGATTGGTAGGGTAATAAGTCGGCATGCGGTCTTTAATCGAGGTATACAAGTGCTCTTCAGCTTCAATAAAGAAAGTTTTCATTATCTCGAGATTGAACTGATGGTCTTTACTCAATTCCGTTTCAGAATATTTATGAAATTCAATGCCGTTATTCTGCGAATATCGGAAATTTCCGTATCCATTTAGAATTGAGTATTCAACGATAAAACAACCAAAATTCCAGTCATCTGGAATTGGGTGATATGACGTCCAACCCGGGCCATCAAGTTGCTTTTCCTCTTCAGGATTTGATTTACTCATAGAGCCACGTTAGTCAGAAAGGCTAATTACCCGCCGTCGATATTTTTCAACTTCATGGTTACGAAGAGTAATTCCAGGTCGAAAATGGCGGAGGATGAGGGATTTGAACCCTCGAAAGGTTGCCCTTTACACGCTTTCCAAGCGTGCGCACTCGGCCGCTATGCGAATCCTCCTGAGGGGCGAACTCTATCGCGCTGGCTAACTATGATTACGCCAGATCCCTCGTACGGCGTTACCGTGCCGAACTCCCCCAGGGCAGGAATGCAGCAAGGGTAGGTACGCTCTGACGGGTGTACGGGGGATCCTTTTCACGTATTTTATGGATTTATTATTAATGGAGTGGCCAAGGTGCTACTGATGAGGGATGGGGTAGTGCGGCGATGTCACTTGCTTTATATCGGAAATATCGTCCCTCAGTTTTTGCCGATGTAATTGGTCAAGAGCATGTCACGCTTCCCCTTTCAAATGCTCTATCGGGAGATCGAACGCATCACGCCTATTTATTCTCAGGTCCACGTGGTTGCGGAAAGACATCTAGCGCACGAATTATGGCGCGCTCACTTAACTGCGAAAAAGGTCCAACACCCGATCCATGTGGTGAGTGTCAATCATGCAAAGACTTAGTAGCAAATGGGCCGGGATCTTTAGATGTAATTGAGCTCGATGCCGCTACTCATGGCTTAGTAGATGATGCCCGGGACTTACGCGATAAAGCATTCTTTGCACCAGTGCAAGGGCGTTACAAGATTTATATTATTGACGAGGCGCATCAACTTGGGCCAGGGGCGGCTAACGCGCTTTTAAAAGTTGTGGAAGAGCCGCCTCCCCATGTTATTTTTATCTTTGCAACGACCGAGCCTGATAAGTTAATCGCAACAATTCGCTCGCGTACACATCACTATCCATTTCGTTTAGTGCCACCAGGAGTTTTGGCTACCCACTTGGAAAAGATTTGTAACCTTGAAGGCGTGAGCGTAGCTAAAGGGGTTATTCCATTAGTTGTGCGTGCCTCGGGTGGATCTGTCCGTGATGCCTTATCTGTCCTTGGCCAACTACTTGCCGGTGCCGGAAGTGATGGTGTTAGTTACGATATTGCAATTCAACTACTGGGCTTTACCGATGGCGCGCTATTAGATGATGCTATCGATGCCATCGCAGCCCACGACGGTGCTACTTTATTTAAGACTATCGATCGGGTGATTGAATCAGGGCACGATCCACGTAGATTTACTGGCGATTTCTTGGAGCGTCTTCGCGACTTAATGATTGTAGAGGCGCTTAAAGACTCAACAATCAACTCGATTCTGCGTGATATGCCCGATGATCAGATGGAGCGGATGCGCAATCAAGCCAGTCGCATCGGGAGTGCAAATCTCTCTCGGGCCGCCGATATCGCCGCCGAAGGCCTGACCCAGATGCGTGGGGCGACTGCACCGCGACTTATGCTCGAACTAATCTGTGGACGCATTCTGTTGCCGATCGGTGATTCAAGTGAATCCGGAATGCTCTCGCGTATCGAACGTTTAGAGCGTGCTGAGAACTTAGCTCCGATGACATCCAGTCGCTCCGCTGAATCTCGAACCGTGGAGCCAAAAGAAAACACCTCAGTCCAAAAGGCTGAACTAGCAGTGGTTGGAGCTGAGGTTAAAGAAAACAGCTCAGCGAAACCTACTGCTGTTCAGCCTCCAACCGCGCTGCACGGCGCCTTTGATATTACGGCGCTTCGCCGTGCATGGCCAGATGTTATCGAAGATGTAAAAAAACGCCGCAGACTTACATGGTCGCTCCTCAGTGCTTCAGCACAGGTATTAGCCGTTGACGATCAAGCGATCACGATTGGAATAGTTAATGCAGGTGCACGCGATTCATTTATACGATCTGAATCCGATGAAATTCTACGTAAAGCATTTGTAGATGTCATCGGTATCGATCGCCGTATCGAATGTGTTGTCGATCCATCCATCGATACAAATACTCCAGCTGCACGCGAAGTTCGTACGTCAGAAGCACCTACCGATAAAACACTGCTTTCAGGTACGGCGCTTTTGGCCCAAGAGCTTGGCGCTAAATTGATTGAGAAGAAATAAATGTCGGGAATGTATGAAGGTGCAATCCAAGATCTCATCGATGCATTAGGTCGCCTGCCTGGCATCGGTCCAAAATCGGCACAGCGAATCGCATTTCATATCTTGCAGGCCGAACCTGAAATCGCGGCTGCGTTGGTAGATTCGATTCGAACAGTAAAAGAGCGGGTTAAGTTCTGCATCACTTGTGGCAACGTCTCTGAAGAGGAAGAGTGTCGGATCTGTCGCGATCCCCGTCGTGAGAACGCATCGATCTGTGTGGTCGAAGAGAGTAAAGATGTAATTGCAATTGAACGTACGCGTGAGTTTCGCGGTAAGTACCACGTGCTCGGTGGAGCGATATCTCCGATCGATGGGATCGGCCCAGAGCAGTTACGTATTCGCGAGCTCATGGTGCGCTTAAGTGATCCAGAGATTAAAGAGGTTATCTTGGCCACCGATCCAAATCTTGAGGGTGAGGCAACGGCTACCTATCTTGCGCGAATGATTAAGCCGCTAGATATAAAGGTCTCGCGCTTGGCATCGGGCCTACCCGTTGGCGGGGATCTTGAATATGCCGATGAAGTCACGCTCGGGCGGGCGTTTGAAGGCCGCCGTACAGTTGATTAAGAGTAAGCAGAGACGAGTAATCAATGTCTAACGAAAATCTAGTGAGCGAAGAGCACGAATTCATTATCAAGAATTTTGAGACCGAAAGCGGTGTCATATTTCCAGAGGCACGGATAATTTATGGTACTTATGGAAAGTTAAATGCCGCTAAAGATAACGCCGTCTTGTTGCCATCGAGCTATATGGCGCAATACCAAGGTTATGAATGGTTAATTGGCACTGGAAAGGCGTTTGATCCTAATAAATACTTTGTGATTAGCGCTGAAGCTTTCGGTAATGGTCGATCATCCTCTCCTAGTAACACACCGGAGCCACTGCATGGACCCCGGTTTCCAGTTATTAGTACTCGCGATAATGTAAAAGCCGTTTATGAATTGCTTACTCAAGGTTTGCAGATTGAACATCTTCGAGCGGTTATTGGTTTTTCCATGGGCGCACAGCAAGCTTTTCAATGGGCAGTTAGTTTTCCTAATTTTATGGATCTGATTGTGGCTACTGCAGGAACAGCTAAGAGTTATGGGCATGGAGTAGTTCGATTAGATGGACAGATTATTGCTTTAACATCAGATGAGAATTTTATGGATGGAGATTACGTAGCTCCACCAAAAAAAGGGCTACAGGTCTTTGGTCAGGTTTGGACGGGATGGTTGCTCTCACAGGAATGGTGGCGACAAGAGTTGTGGAGAGATCCAGAGAATCCTCAAATAACTTTTGAAGAGGCAGTGGCACGCTATCGCGATGGCTTAGCAACTGCTGGAGATGCTAATGATCTAATTCTGCAGATGCGTACGTGGCGTGAACATGATGTGGGACAAACTCCACCATTTAATGGTGATGTTGGCGCAGCTTTGCGCTCGATTCAAATCCCTGTTTTATATATGCCGTCTACTACTGATCTGTATTTTCCAATGAGCGATGCCGAGTATGAGGCCGCTTTCCTTAAGAAAGGGGTTTTGCTACCCATTCTCTCCCTGTGGGGACATACCGCTGGCGCAGGCTCCAACCCCACAGATGCCAAGTTTCTCAATGAGAGTATCGCCACCTTCATGGGATCCGGTATCGGATAGAAGTTATCTCAATATATGACACGCACAGCGTCTCATATAGTAAGAAAAATAGAGAAATGGTTAGCGGCAAGTAAGTTGATAGGCCACCATTAATCCATGGGACTCATTGTTCAGAAATACGGCGGCTCATCCGTTGCCGATGCCGAGGGCATGAAGCGTGTTGCCAATCGCATCGTGGCGGCAAAGCGCGATGGAAACCAGGTCGTTGTGGTGGTCTCAGCAATGGGGGATACCACCGATGAGCTGATCGATTTGGCTAAACAGATCACCCCGATCCCATCAGGGCGTGAGCTAGATATGTTGCTCACGGCCGGTGAGAGAATTTCAATGGCACTTCTTGCAATGGCGATTACAAATTTAGGGCATGAAGCGCGATCATTTACTGGAAGCCAGGCAGGTGTGATTACAACGTCGGCGCATGGTCGCGCCCGCATCATCGATGTATCTCCTGGGCGAATTCAAGAGGCGCTGAAAGAGGGTGCGATAGCGATCGTCGCTGGCTTTCAAGGAATCTCCCAAGATACAAAAGATGTAACAACCCTAGGACGTGGTGGTAGTGACACAACTGCAGTTGCACTAGCTGCAGCGTTAGATGCCGATGTATGTGAAATCTATACCGATGTCGATGGGGTATTTAGTGCCGATCCGCGAGTAGTACCAAATGCCCGTAAGTTAAAGAGTATTACCTACGATGAAATGTTAGAGCTAGCAGCAAGTGGTGCAAAGGTTCTGCACCTGCGCTGCGTTGAATATGCACGGCGTTTTAACTTACCGATTCACGTACGCTCTTCTTTTTCTACTAATGAAGGAACGTGGGTGGTCAAAGATCATCCAGCAGGTGACTCCCTTGGAAAGGGGACAGATATGGAGCAGGCAATAATCTCAGGCATCGCACATGATAAAAGCGAGGCAAAGATAACTATCGTTGGCGTACCTGACCGCACGGGTGTTGCCGCACGGATCTTTCAAGCCATTGCCGATGCCGATATTAATATCGACATGATTGTTCAAAATGTTTCAGCGGCGGCAACGGGTTTAACCGATATCTCATTTACGTTGCCTAAATCTGAAGGTGGCGATGCCACTGCCGTCTTGCAAAAACTGCAGGGCGAAGTTGGTTTTGCTTCGATTCAATACGATGATCAAATCGGAAAACTATCCTTAGTCGGTGCAGGTATGCGTTCACACCCTGGAGTAACGGCAACATTTTTCGGCGCACTCTCTTCCGCTGGAGTAAATATCGAGATGATTTCAACCTCCGAGATTCGCATCTCAATTATCTGCCGTGAGGCCGATATTGAGCGTGGCGTAAGGGCCGCACACACCGCCTTCGAGCTCGATACAGATCAGAGCGAGGCCGTTGTTTATGGGGGCTCTGGCTTATGAGGAAACCTACTTTGGCAGTAGTTGGCGCTACCGGTGCAGTTGGCACAGTCATGCTTGAAATCCTTTCGCAACGCCCCGATGTTTGGGGAGAGATTCGTTTGATTGCATCGGCACGAAGTGCTGGCAAGAAGTTAATGTGCCGCGGGAAAGAGCTGACAGTGATCGCACTAACACCGGAAAGCTTTGATGGCGTAGATGTTGCAATGTTTGATGTGCCCGATGAGGTCTCACATGAGTGGGCATCGATTGCAGTCTCACGGGGCGCAGTAGTGGTTGATAACTCAGGAGCTTTTCGAATGGATCCCGAGGTTCCATTAGTGGTCCCTGAAGTAAATCCCCTCCAAGTGAGAAATCGTCCGAAAGGAATTATTTCAAATCCAAACTGCACAACGCTATCGATGATTGTTGCACTCGGTGCACTCCATAAAGATTACGACCTACAAGAACTTGTGGTCTCGTCCTACCAAGCGGCATCGGGTGCAGGACAGGCGGGAATCGATACCCTGCGTGAACAAATCAAAATAATTGCAGGAACACTTGCTGGTGATAGTGCAGGTGATGTGCGTGCACTTATTAAAGATAACGGTCCTTTTCCTGCACCACTTGTCTTAAACGTTATCCCTTGGGCGGGTTCACTCAAAGAAGATGGTTACTCTTCAGAAGAGCTTAAGGTTCGAAATGAGTCAAGAAAAATTCTTGCACTTCCACATTTAAAAGTCGCAGCGACCTGTGTTCGAGTACCGGTATTAACAACCCACTCTCTCACCGTGCATGCAGTCTTTGCTAAAGAGCCATCGCGAAGAGGTGCTCAGGATATTTTGCAAAATGCTGCAGGGGTGAAGTTAGTAGATGATCCCGAGAACTATAAGTTCCCGACACCGGCCGATGTTGTAGGAACCGATCCGACGTGGGTTGGTCGTGTGCGTAAAAGCATTGATAATCCCATGGCTCTTGATTTATTCGTGTGTGGTGACAATCTGCGTAAAGGAGCGGCGTTAAATACCGCCCAGATCGCCGAACTTCTCGCGGTAGAGTTTACATCATGAGCATAAAAGCCTTGCTGCGCATAGATCTGACTGAGGCTATCCGTTCTCGCAATGAAATAACGACGAGCACCATACGCATGGTCCTAACGGCGATTACGAATGAAGAGGTTGCGGGTAAAGAGGCGCGGAGCTTAAGTGATGATGAAGTAATCACCGTCCTCTCACGAGAGGCGAAGAAACGACGTGAGGCATCTGAGGCATTTGAGTCCGCCGGTCGCTCCGATAAGGCTGCACTTGAAAAGGCTGAAGGCGAAGTAATTGCAAAATATC
Organism: Candidatus Planktophila sp.; assembly: GCA_040402335.1. Classification (GTDB taxonomy): domain Bacteria; phylum Actinomycetota; class Actinomycetes; order Nanopelagicales; family Nanopelagicaceae; genus Planktophila. Next base: position 56,426 of record JBBAMX010000005.1, on the reverse strand, counting down.
TGCCGGCACAGTTAAGCGTTGAAGATATTAAGAAGATGATCGCCGATGCCATAGCTTCAACAGGCGCTGCAGGAGCTGGCGATATGGGTAAGGTTATGGGGGCAGTTAAAGCGTTAATCGCCGGTAAGGCCGATGGCTCAGTAGTTTCAACTCTAGTAAAGGAAGCGTTAAATAAATGAAATTCGAATATGCGACAGTTCCACTACTTTCACACGCTACTAAGCAGATTCTGGATACATGGGGCTCAGATGGTTGGGAGTTAGTACAAGTTATTCCAGCACCAGGAACGGGTGAGCAGTTAGTTGCTTACATGAAGCGAGAGATTAAGTGAATGCAGTAGATGTTCGCGCCAAACTTATTGAACTTGGTCTTGAACTCCCCGTTGCAGCCAAGCCGGTCGCGGCTTATGTACCGGCGATACGCACGGGAAATTTAGTCTTTACCGCGGGACAACTTCCCTTAGTTAATGGCGAGATGGCCGGTGTCGGCAAAGTCGATGGCGACGTTACACCTGAGCGCGCAAAAGAGCTTGCCCAGATCTGTGCTCTTAATGCCATCGCCGCCGTTGCAACCGTTGCCGATGTAAATAAGATTACAAAGATTGTTCGTGTCGTTGGCTATGTCAATGGAGTGTCTGGGTTTATAAACGCACCCTTGGTTGTAAACGGAGCTAGTGAACTCTTTTTAGCTATCTGGGGCGATGGTGCCAAGCATGCACGTAGCGCAGTTGGAATTGCTGAGTTGCCACTGAACTCACCGGTTGAGATAGAGCTCACCGTCGAGATTAGTGATTAATTATTTCCCCGTTTTGAAAGACGCTCTAAATCTGTAATTAAAACCGAGCGACCATCGAGCTTTAACCACCCTCGGCCCACAAAGTCTGCAAGAGACTTATTAACCGTCTCGCGAGATGCACCAACCAACTGAGCCAACTCTTCTTGGGTCAAATCATGGTGTACTGATAGACCTTCGGGGCCGACCTTGCCAAAGCGCTCGCCGAGATCGATAAGAGTTTTAGCTACACGGCCCGGCACATCAGAGAAAACTAGATCGCCTACCGCCTCATTTGTACGGCGCAGTCTCTGTGCTAATCGTGCAAGTAAGTGAAGTGCGACGGGTGGGTTTTCGGCAAGCCATGGAATCAGTTTTTTATGGCCAAGGCTCAGTAGTTTTGCATCGGTCACGGCAGTCGCAGTAGATGTGCGGGGGCCGGGATCAAAGAGGCTGAGTTCGCCAAACATTTCACCTGGCCCAAGAATAGATAGGAGGTTTTCGCGACCATCTCCACTTGAAGTCCCAAGCTTTAACTTTCCTTCGACGACAACATATAAATGATCGCCTTCATCGCCTTCGGCAAAAAGAATATTGCCCTTTGAAATCTTGACTTGATCCATGGATGCCCGTAATGAGGCTGAAGCGAGATCATCTAATGCGGTAAAGAGTGGGGCCTTGCGGAATACTTCTTCTTCTGGGGTCACGAGGAGTACTTTAGCCTCATGCCAGTCGATAATGAAATCCGAAAACAGGCACGTGCGGTTTATCGAATTCTCACTAAGACCTACCCAGATGTACGCTGCGAGTTAGATTCTTCAAATCCCCTAGAGCTAATTATCGCTACCGTGCTCAGCGCGCAGTGCACCGATAAGAGGGTAAATTCGATTACGCCGGCGCTCTTTAAAAGATATAAAAATGTGAAGGCCTATGCAAAGGCAGATCTACTAGAAATCGAGAGCCTAGTCTTTCAAAGCGGTTTTTATCATGCAAAGGCCCGTCACATAAAAGGACTTGCAATGATGATTGTTAGTGATTTTGCCGGTGAAGTACCAAGAACTTTAGCGGAGTTAGTGAGCCTGCCAGGAGTTGGGCGGAAAACGGCAAATGTAGTTTTGGGGCATGCATTCGATACTCCAGGAATTACCGTTGATACGCACTTTGGTCGCCTCTCACGTCGATTTGGCTGGACGAGCGAGAACGACCCGGTCAAAGTTGAGCACACGGTAGGTAGATTAATTGTGCAATCAGAGTGGACTAACTTGTCACAGCGCATGATCTGGCATGGTCGCCGTATCTGTCATTCGCGTAAGCCTGCATGTGGTGCCTGCCCGGTAGCAAAACTATGCCCCAGCGTTGGTATTGGTGAGATGGATATGACAAAAGCTCAACTCCTAGTAAAAACCGACCAGGATTTTCGTTGAAAAAAACCGCTCTTGCGCTCTCCTTGCTGCTGCTAACTAGTTGTGGAATACCAGTGAAGGAGATCGCAGGCAAAGTTGTTTCATGTTCACAACTTCAGAGTACAAAGAGTTCTTCCTCTATCGTGCTCGGATGTCTGGATGGAACAGCTGGTGCTTCAGTGAACTCACTTCGCGGCCCGATGATAATAAATGTTTGGGGCTCGTGGTGTGCCCCATGCAAAGAGGAGATTCCGATCTTTCGATCCTTTTATAAAAAAGCGAAAGGGAGCTTGGCGCTCACGGGCGTTGATGTTGAAGAGGCAGGAATCAAAGATGGCCAGAGTTTTGTTATAAAGAATGGGATGACCTGGCCAAATCTTTTTGACAAAGATGGTAGTTCGCGGGCCTACTTTGGAATGGGTGTTCCGGTGACGTGGTTTATCTCAGCAACCGGTGAAGTGAGATATAAAAAAATCGGTGCGATCAAAAACGAGATTGAACTCATTACCCTTACAAGTAAGTACCTTGGCGTTAAGTTTTAATCCTCATCCTTAGCACTCTTTAAGCCATCAGAGATTAAAGCCATGACATTGGGGTCGGCTAGCGTCGTTGCATCGCCGACCTTGCGATCTTCGGCAACGTCCTTTAGAAGTCGACGCATAATTTTGCCGCTTCGAGTCTTAGGTAGCTCATTTACGACCAAGATCTGGCGGGGCTTTGCTATTGCACCGATCTGTTTCGCCACATGATTACGTAGTTCAGATAATAAATCCTCACCACTAGCATGGGCGATACCGGTACGTAAGATTACGAATGCAACTATTCCTTGACCCGTCATCGCATCGGCTGCGCCAACAACTGCAGCTTCGGCAACTGCTGGATGTGAAACTAATGCAGACTCGACCTCGGTGGTTGATATTCGGTGGCCCGAAATATTCATCACATCATCGACTCGTCCTAATAACCAGATTGCTCCCTCTTCATCCAACTTCGCACCATCGCCAGCGAAGTAGAACCCATCAAATCTTGACCAGTAAGTCTGCCTATATCGTTCATCCTCGCCCCAGATTCCACGCAACATCGCTGGCCATGGCTTATCTACAATTAAGAAACCACCTCGCCCATTACCAACTGCTTCGGCATTTTCATCGACAACTTGTGCGCTAATTCCAGGGAGTGCCCTCATCGCCGATCCGGGTTTGGTAGCTGTAACTCCTGGAAGAGGTGAAATCATGATGGCGCCAGTCTCTGTCTGCCACCACGTATCGACTATCGGGCAGCGATTACCACCGATTACTTCGCGGTACCACATCCATGCCTCGGGGTTAATCGGCTCACCGACTGAGCCAAGAAGTCGAAGTGAGTTTAAATTATGAGCAAGTGGGAACTCATCGCCCCATTTCATCCAAGTTCGAATAAGGGTGGGAGCGGTATATAAAATAGTGACGCCGTACTTTGCAATAATCTCGAAGATGCGCCCTTTATGGGGAGTATCCGGGGTACCTTCATAGATAACTTGGGTAGCCCCATTGATCAGTGGACCATAGACAACGTAACTGTGGCCAGTGATCCATCCGACGTCGGCGGTACACCAGAAAACATCGCTCTCGGCTTTTAAATCAAAGACGGCTTTGTGTGTGTATGCAACCTGGGTTAAGTAACCACCGGTTGTGTGAAAAATACCCTTCGGCTTTGCCGTTGTTCCCGATGTGTACAAGATAAATAACGGGTGTTCTGAGTCGAAGCTCTCGGCAATATGCACTGGGCTCTGTCGGTCAACGATTTCATGCCACCAAATATCGCGCGTGGAGTCCCACTCGGTGGTTTGGTTTGTTCGCTTAACCACTAAAACTTTAGTGACGTTGTGCTCGCCCTTAAGCGCTTCATCAACGGCTGGTTTAAGGGCAAAGGCCGCACCCTTTCGAAAACCACCATCGGCGGTAATCACCAACTTGGCATCTGCATCTTGAATTCGAGACAACAGCGCATCGGCAGAAAATCCACCAAAGACAACTGAGTGGGGCGCTCCAATACGCGCGCATGCCAACATAGCGATGACCGCCTCGGGAATCATAGGCATATAGATTGCAACTCGATCGCCAGCAAGAATTCCTAGCTCAGTAAGTGCATTTGCAGATTTTTTTACTTCGATTAATAACTGGTGGTATGTCAATGTGCGCGTATCACCCGGTTCACCTTCAAAATAAAACGCGATTCGATCTCCACGGCCTTGGCTTACATGACGGTCTAATGCATTAACCGTTGCATTTAACTTCCCACCGATAAACCATTGTGCATAGGGAGCCTCCCACTCAAGAGTCTTACTCCATGGTGTATCCCAAGTGAGCTCACTTGCCTGCTTATCCCAGAAAGCTAAGGGATCTTTTTCAGCGATCTCGTACATATTGGCCTTTGCATTTGCTGCGGCGGCAAACTCTGGGCTGGGAGGAAAATGTCGATTCTCACTTAGTAGATTTTCAAGGGATTCGTGGGAAGCGCTCATAAGAGTGGAGATTACAGGCTGGTCATTGTTATCAACAATGTCTCAGTACCAGTGCTTTGGCGCTCACCATCAACGCAAAGATGCTCTGAACCCAACAAAAGGAGAAAAATGAGCCTTACCTATTTCATGTCGATCTTTCTCAAACTCTTAAGCAATCCACAACTGGTCGCCTCACTAGCAAAATTCTTAAGAACGGCGCTAAAGACGATGATGTAGTCCTAACGATTGTGGCCCCCGGAGCTAACTTCGGGGGCTTTTTCGCGCCGCTTTTGTGTGAATAGGCCGAGAAGTGAGATGATTGGATGTAACTCTCTAGCTGGTCCAATGGAGCGCTCTCCTAGAGTTTTCACACCAGAGCCACTAGGAGTAAAAGTGCCCATTGCAACCCCGGAAGCCTATGTAGATATGTTGGATCGCGCGAAAAAATCCGCCTTTGCATATCCAGCGATCAACGTCTCATCCTCACAAACCATCACCGCGGCAATTAGAGGCTTCGCTGAAGCCGAGTCCGATGGAATCATTCAATTTTCCTGGGGCGGCGCCGAGTATGCATCGGGTTCAACGGTGAAGAAGATGGTGGATGGCGCCATAGCGCTAGCCGAGTTTGCACATGTCGTTGCCAAGAACTACAACGTAAATATTGGAATACATACCGACCACTGCCCGGCTGAAAAGCTTGAGGGCTTTATGAAGCCACTTTTAGCGTTTGGTGCCGAACGTCTGGCATCGGGCAAGGCGCCACTCTTTAACTCACATATGTGGGATGGCTCAGCGGTCTCTATGTCTGACAATATGACGGTAGCTAAAGAGATGTTGGCTCTCTCAATTCGCGCTCGCACAATTCTTGAGATTGAAATCGGCGTTGTTGGTGGCGAGGAAGATGGCGTTGAAGCTAAGCACGACGCCAAGCTTTATTCGACTGAAGAAGATGCCTTGCTGACAGTTGAAACTCTTGGCAGCGAAGCACGTTATTTAGTTGCAGCGACTTTTGGCAACGTTCATGGTGTCTATAAGCCCGGCAATGTTGTTTTACAACCAAAGATCTTGGCAACGTTGCAAGCAGCCGTCAGCGCTCGCCTTGGATTACCGGCTGGAAGTAAGCCTATGGACCTTGTTTTTCACGGTGGCTCGGGCTCACTTCTTTCAGAGATCCGTGAATCACTGGATTACGGCGTCATAAAAATGAATATAGATACTGATACACAGTATGCATTTTCTCGCCCCGTTGCCGACTATATGTTTAAGAACTACGACGGCGTGTTAAAAATCGATGGCGAAGTGGGCAATAAGAAGATCTACGATCCACGGGCTTGGGGTAAAGTCGCAGAAGCAGGTATGGCTGCACGTGTAATACGTGGTTGTGAAGATCTTCGTTCGACCGGCACTTCCTCACTCAAATAATTACTAACTAGAGAGGCTTTACCGATGCCTGCACTTGTTTTGCTTGGCGCCCAATGGGGCGACGAAGGCAAAGGTAAAGCTACCGATTTATTGGGTGATCGCGTCGACTATGTTGTTCGCTACCAAGGTGGCAATAACGCTGGCCACACTGTTGTAATTGGCGATCAGAAATATGCGCTTCACCTGCTTCCCTCTGGAATACTCTCGCCCAACGTCGTGCCAGTGATCGGAAATGGCGTTGTGATTGATCCTGGCGTTTTACTTGAAGAGATTAAAGGTTTAACCGAGCGTGGAATAGATTGCAGTAGGTTAGTAATCTCAACTAACGCACATTTGATAACTCCTTATCACCGCACTATTGACAAGGTCTCTGAGCGGTTTTTGGGTAAGTCAAAGATTGGCACGACAGGTCGGGGAATCGGACCTGCCTATGCCGACAAGATCAACCGGATCGGAATCCGCGTACAGGATCTCTTCGACCCATCAATTCTTCGTCAGAAGATTGAGAGTGCTCTGCGCGATAAAAACCAGGTATTAATAAAGGTTTTTAACCGCAAAAATATCGATGTCGATGAAGTTCTTAATGAGTATCTGGGATATGCAGAGATTCTCCGCCCCTACGTGGCAGATACGGTTTTACTTCTCGATGAGGCACTCAAAGCTGGAAAGCGCGTGCTCTTAGAGGGTTCGCAAGGAACACTTCTCGACGTCGACCACGGCACATATCCCTTTGTGACATCTAGCAATCCAACTGCCGGTGGTGCATGCACGGGTAGTGGAATCGGACCGACCAAGATCAGTAAAGTTATTGGAATAGTAAAGGCGTACACCACGCGCGTAGGAAGTGGTCCATTTCCAACTGAGTTATTTGATGAAGATGGTGAAGCACTTCGTCGAATTGGTGGTGAAATCGGAGTTACGACTGGACGCGCACGTCGCTGTGGTTGGTATGACGCACCTATCGCCCGTTATGCAGTTCGAGTAAATGGATTAACTGATTTCTTTTTAACTAAACTCGATGTTTTAACTGGTTGGGAAAAAATTCCGGTATGTGTTGCCTATGAAATAGATGGACAACGAGTTGAAGAGCTGCCAGCATCTCAGAGTGATTTTCACCATGCTAAACCGATTTATGAATACCTTCAAGGGTGGAGTGAAGACATTACCAAGTGCCGAAAATTGAGCGAGCTGCCAAAAGCTGCGCAAGAGTACGTAGCATTTTTAGAGAAGATATCCGGCGCTCCTATTAGCGCTATCGGTGTTGGCCCAGGACGCGATGAAACTATTGTTGTACGGGATTTCATCTAACAATGAAAATTCTCCTAGTCGGAAGTGGCGGTCGCGAACACGCCCTTGGACTAGGCCTGCTAGCGGATCCTGCCTGTACATCTCTGCACGTGGCACCAGGTAATCCAGGGATAGCAGAGTTTGCGCAGTGCCACCCACTCGATATCACTAGTAATGCAGAAATCCTTGCCCTGGCAGTGGAAATCGCTGCCGACTTGGTTGTTATCGGCCCAGAGCTTCCCTTGGTTAATGGAGTCGCCGATGATTTACGGAGATTAAAGATTGCAGTTTTTGGTCCCTCTAAGGCGGCAGCGCAGTTAGAGGGATCGAAGACTTTTGCTAAAGAGGTGATGTCAGATGCTGGGGTTCCAACCGCGCATAGCTTTACATGTAGCACGGTGCCTGAGTATGAAAAAGCTTTAGATAGTTTTGGTGCACCGTACGTTGTAAAAGATGATGGCCTGGCTGGTGGTAAAGGCGTTGTTGTTACAAGTGATCGCGAAGAGGCGTTAGCACATGCAGTAGCGTGCAAGCGAGTTGTCATCGAAGAGTATTTAAATGGTCCAGAGGTTTCACTCTTTGGAATTAGCGATGGTGTTTCAATCCTACCTATGCAACCGGCGCAGGATTTTAAGCGAGCTGGTGATAATGATGAAGGATTAAATACGGGTGGCATGGGTGCATATTCACCTCTGCCTTGGGCACCCTCAGATATTATTGAAGATACATACAAGCGAGTTTTAGCACCGATGATCGCTGAAATGAACGCTCGCGGTACACCCTTTGTTGGTCTGCTCTATGCCGGTTTAGCCCTCACCGATCACGGAACCCGAGTTATTGAGTTTAATGTTCGATTTGGTGACCCAGAAACGCAAACCTTGATCCCACTTCTAAAAACCCCCCTTGCGACGCTTTTATATAAAGCGGCTACCAGCGGACTTGCCGATACGGTTTTGGAGTGGCGAGATGAATCGGCGGTGAGCGTTGTATTAGCCGCCCCAGGTTATCCATCGGCACCTGCAAGTGGTGGAAAGATCTCCGCGTTTCCTTCGATTGAGAGCGTCCAGATCTGTCACGCAGGTACCGCGATCGAGGATGAATGCCTAGTAGCGGCCGGAGGTCGGGTACTTTCGGTTACCGGCGTTGGCAGCGATTTAACGCAGGCGCGAGATCGCGCCTATCGAGCTATTAGTCAGATCTCACTGCCCGGCTCCTTCTATAGAAGCGACATAGCACTGAACGCTTCAGTGGCAGAGAAAGGCAATTAAATGGCCGATAATTTAGCCGTGAGCCTATTAGCCGATAGATATGCATCGCCTGCTATGCGCGCAATCTTTTCACCAGAGGCTAAGATAATTGCCGAGCGCAAACTCTGGATCGCCGTCATGCGTGCGCAGAGCTCCCTTGGCCACACCATCAACTCCGATGTAGTGATGGCCTATGAAAGCGTAATGAACGAAGTAGACCTGGCAGCTATCGATGCCCGTGAAAAATTAACTCGGCACGATGTCAAGGCGAGAATTGAAGAGTTCAATGCACTCGCTGGCCACGAAGCCATTCACGCGGGATTAACGAGCCGAGATGTCACTGAAAATATTGAAGCGATGCAGATTCACAATGGGTTACAAGTTGTCCATGACAAAACCATCACGGTACTCGCACGATTAGCACAGCAGGCGATGAATTACATCGATCAACCAATCGCTGGACGCTCACATAATGTTCCAGC
>JBBAMX010000005.1:0-47232 GCA_040402335.1 Candidatus Planktophila sp. | reverse complement strand
AGGCGATGAATTACATCGATCAACCAATCGCTGGACGCTCACATAATGTTCCAGCCCAGATAACAACGCTCGGAAAACGCTTTGCAACTGTTGCCGAAGAGTTGCTTTTTGCATATGAACGGTTAACGGCTTTACAAAGCCGACTACCTCTTCGTGGAATAAAGGGACCCGTTGGAACTTCTCAAGATTCGATTGATTTACTTGGCTCAACTGAGGCACATAATCATTTAGAGAGTGCAATTGCACAAGAGCTGGGATTTAATCGAATCTTGGATTCGACCGGCCAGATCTATCCGCGATCATTTGATTACGATGTTGTCACAACTCTGGTTCAAATATCTGCGGCACCATCTTCACTTGCAACATCGATTCGTTTAATGGCTGGCGCCGAACTAGTTACTGAGGGATTTAAAGCCGGGCAAGTAGGCAGCAGTGCAATGCCACACAAGATGAATACCCGCTCATGCGAGCGAGTGAACGGATTATCAGTGGTCTTGCGTGGTTATGCATCCATGGTCAGTGAGTTAGCTGGAGATCAATGGAATGAAGGCGATGTCTCGTGCAGTGTTGTTCGCCGAGTTGCCATTCCAGATGCCTTCTATGCAATCGATGGATTACTCGAAACCACATTGACGATTCTCGATGAGTTTGGGGCATTTCCTGCCGTAATAGCCGCTGAATTAGAGCGATATCTCCCATTTTTAGCCACAACAAAGATTTTAATGGCCGCGGTTAAGGCCGGTGTGGGGCGCGAATTGGCACATGAAGTAATCAAAGAGCATGCCGTAAAAGCTGCGCTTGCCATGCGCCAGGGAAGCGGAAATACGCTTTTAGCGGATTTAGCCGAAGATGATCGTCTGCCATTTGATCGTCACGCACTTGATCTATTAATTAGCGCACCTCTTGAATTTACTGGCGATGCTCGCCAACAAGTTGCACGAGTTGTTCATCGCATCGATGCGATAACTTCCGCGCACTCTGCAGCAGTGCAGTACCAGCCCGGCTCAATTCGGTGAGCGGTTTTGGCACAGCTGGTCCGCCACCGGCAGCTTTAATATCTGGTTGGACCCATTTGCGGACTGGAAAAGTGCGCGACTTATATGTCAACGCCAAAGATGAGATTCTTTTAGTAGCCTCCGATCGGGTCTCTGCCTTTGATTGGGTCCTGCCAACCACCATTCCGGGCAAAGGGGCGGTGCTAACACAGCTCTCACTTTTCTGGTTTGAGCTACTTGAAGATATTATTCCCAATCACGTTCTATCAAGCGAAGCCCCGCAAGAAGTCGCCGACCGAGCGGTGATTGTGCAACCGCTAGCCATGTTTGAAATCGAGTGTGTTGCTCGAGGATATTTGACGGGTAGTGGTTGGAGTGAATACCGAGATAACGGCGCCGTATGTGGCAATAATCTGCCCCCTGGATTATCCGATGGCTCAAGACTGCCCAACACAATCTTTACGCCCGCTACCAAAGCAGAGATCGGTGATCACGATATCAATATAGATTTTGAAACTACCGCAGAAACTATCGGCGCTCAGGATGCACAAACTCTGAAGGATTTAACGGTTAAACTCTATGAAACCGCGGCGGAGTTTGCTAAAGAGCGTGGAATTATTCTCGCCGATACAAAATTTGAATTTGGTCGAAATAAATCTGGCGATATCGTTTTAGGCGATGAAGCTCTCACGCCTGACTCTTCCCGTTTTTGGGAGCTCTCAACTTGGACACCAGGCGGGGCTCAAGCCTCATTTGATAAGCAGTTTTTGCGTGATTACTTAATAGAAAGTGGGTGGGATAGGCAGAGTCCACCCCCAGAACTACCGGCGGAGATAGTGGAAAAGACTGCACTTCGATACGAAGAGGCTTTTTATCGTTTAACTGGCAGCAAGTTCTAACTGAGGGAGAAAAAAATATGGCAATAATTGTGGTTGATGTAATGCTCAAGCCCGAAATTCTCGACCCACAAGGAAATGCCGTTGCCGCTGCGCTACCGCGTTTGGGTTTTACATTTGCAAAGTCGGTACGTCAAGGAAAGCGTTTTGAAATCGAAGTTGAAGGTGATCCAACGCCAGCTCAATTAGCTGAAGTAGAGAAAGCGGCCGAACGCTTACTTTCAAATCCAGTTATTGAGACCTACTGCGTAAGAGTTGAGAACTAATGCGCGTTGGAGTAATAACTTTTCCAGGAACTTTAGATGATCGTGATGCTGCGCGCGCCGTTAATCTCAGCGGAGCGCAAGCGGTATCGCTGTGGCACGCTGAAGCTGATTTAAAAGCCGTCGATGCCGTGATTTTGCCAGGTGGGTTTTCATATGGCGATTATCTACGCTGTGGTGCAATCTCCCGCTTTGCTCCAGTAATGGAGTTGGTAATAGAGGCCGCTGGTAAGGGAATGCCGGTCTTAGGTATCTGTAATGGTTTTCAAGTTCTATGTGAGTCACATCTACTGCCGGGGGCTTTGACCCGTAACTCTGATTTACATTTTTTATGTCGTGATGTGGAGATTGAAATTACAAATAATGAGACCGTCTGGACCACTTCTTTTACTCAAGGTGAGAAGATCACGATTCCACTAAAAAATGGTGAGGGCTCTTTCCAATGCGATGATGAAACCCTGGCCCAACTTGAAGATCAAGGTCGGGTTATTGCACGTTATGTTGGAAATAACCCCAACGGGTCCCGTAATTTAATCGCTGGCATTACAAACGAGCGCGGCAATGTGGTTGGTCTCATGCCCCACCCAGAGCACGCTATAAACGAGCTCACGGGGCCATCGGCTCAGGGCCTTGGATTTTTCACTTCAATCCTGCAGGCGATGGTGAAGTAATGGCCTTGGATACCGTTGCACTCGCAAAAGCATCGCCCGAAAGTGAGCAGCCCTTTGCCGAGCTTGGTTTAAAGCCTGATGAGTATGCCCGAATAAAAGAGATACTAGGCCGCCGTCCTACTTCATCCGAGTTAGCGATGTATTCGGTAATGTGGTCTGAGCACTGCTCCTATAAGTCATCTAAAGTGCATTTAAAACAGTTTGGCGATAAAGCCCCACAATCAGATGCCTTACTTGTTGGCATTGGTGAAAATGCCGGCGTTGTCGATGTTGGTCAGGGCTATGCCGTCACATTTAAAATCGAATCACACAACCATCCATCTTTCGTTGAACCATATCAAGGTGCAGCAACGGGTGTTGGTGGAATCGTTCGTGATATTTTAACAATGGGTGCTAGACCAGTCGCCATTATGGATTCATTACGCTTTGGTCCGCCCGATGCTCCAGATACACGACGGGTATTACCTGGAATTGTTGCCGGTGTAGGTGGATATGGAAACTGTTTAGGACTTCCAAATATCGGAGGAGAAGTTAGCTTTGATTCAAGTTATGCAGGAAATCCTTTAGTCAACGCCCTTTGTGTTGGCGTAATGAAGCATGCCGATATTAAACTTGCAAAGGCGGCGGGCGCCGGAAATCTCGTTGTTTTATTTGGTGCTAAAACCGGTGGTGATGGAATTGGCGGAGTCTCAGTTCTGGCCTCTGAAACATTTGGAACAAGTGGAGCTACGAAGCGACCAAGCGTTCAAGTCGGTGATCCCTTTGTTGAGAAAACCTTAATTGAGTGCTCCTTAGAAATATTTGCCGAAGATTTAGTCGTTGGGATTCAAGATTTAGGCGGCGCCGGGCTTTCTTGTGCCACTAGTGAGTTGGCATCGGGTGGCTCTGGCGGCATGAAAGTAGCGCTAGATAGGGTGCCGCTGCGCGATCTCTCGCTCTCACCTGAAGAGATATTGATGTCAGAGTCACAGGAGCGCATGTGCGCGATAGTTGAGCCCGAAAAACTACCGCGCTTTTTAGAGATCTGCGCTAAGTGGGATGTTACTGTCACGGCGATCGGAGAGGTCACCGATGGAGAGCGATTAGAGATCACTTGGAACGGCGAACTTATTGTCGATGTTCCACCACGAACTGTGGCGCATGATGGACCGGTTTATAACCGTCCGATAGCACAGCCTGCATACATTGGTGAGATTAATTCGAAGCGAGTTGACCTACCAATTCCAAGTAATGGTGAGCAGATAAAAGCTGCAGTCCTAAAACTTGCCGCTGCACCTAACTTGGCCGATAAATCTTGGGTAACGTCTCAGTACGATAAATATGTCCAGGGAAACACGATTCAATCTCATCCCGATGATTCGGGCATGGTGCGGATCGATGAAAAAACCCATTTAGGTGTTGCAATCTCAACGGATGCAAACGCTAACTGGTCTTACTTAAATCCATATCAAGGTGCAAAGTTAGCTTTAGCGGAAGCGGCACGAAACATTGCAACGGCCGGTGCTCGCCCCCTTGCCGTAACTAACTGCCTTAACTTTGGTTCACCCGAAGATCCAGGAGTGATGTGGCAGTTTGCCGAAACCGTTCGGGGCTTGGCTGATGGCTGTTTGGAGATGGGGCTGCCAGTTACCGGCGGAAATGTCTCTTTCTATAATCAGACTGGATCGGTGGCAATCCTTCCAACTCCAGTTATTGGAGTCCTTGGTGTTATTCAAGATGTTCGAACCCGTACTCCGATGAGTTTTAAGACTTCGGGCTTAGATCTATATCTTCTCGGTGATACTTACGAAGATTTAGCGGGAAGTGAGTGGGCCTTCCTGCATGGAGTGCGCGTTGGACAGACACCGAAAGCTGATTTAGCCCGTGAAATGCGGCTTATTGAGCTACTTTTGGATGGACATAAAAACGCAATCTTTAGCGCAGCCCATGATTTAAGTCAGGGCGGTCTTTCGGCTGGATTAACTGAGATGGTTTTACGCTACGGCGTTGGTGCAGTTATTACTTTAGAGAATGTTGGAGTAGCTCTATTGAGTGAATCCCCAGGACGAGTAATAACTGCGATAGATCCAAGTATGAGCCAAGCAGTTGAGGCCTTAGCGGTTAAATATGCAATAACACTTACAAAAATCGGCAGCAGCGGAGGCGAAAGTTTAATTATCAACGGTTGTGATATCTCTTTGGATGAGTTACGTACCGCGCATACTTCTACCTTTCCTGCCCTGTTTGGTTAATCAATATGCGAGATCCCAAGATATTAGCGGATGTAAAAGACACGCTCGCCTTATTGACGATTAAAGCACCTGGTCGCGCAATAGAAGTTCGAGTTCCACCGTATGCCGCGGTGCAGTGTGGCGAAGGCCCGAAACATACCCGCGGTACTCCAGCAAATGTTATTGAGATGGATGCCGAGACCTGGCTAGCACTTGCTTGTGGTCAAATAGCTTGGGCGCAAGCACTGCACAGCGGCGCTATCAAAGCTTCAGGTGTTCGTGCGGATTTGAGTGAGTACTTACCGCTTAGGATTACCTCATGAGCCGGCGCCCCGATGGATTACTCAATCATAATATTTTAGATGCCGATAAAGGACCGCAAGATGCTTGCGGAGTTTTTGGTGTTTGGGCGCCCGGTGAAGAGGTCGCAAAGTTAGCGTTCTATGGCTTGTACGCCTTACAACATCGCGGTCAAGAGTCGGCTGGAATTGCAACAAGTGATGGCACCAGAATTCTCGTTTATAAAGATATGGGTCTGGTCTCTCAAGTCTTCACCGAAAGTGATTTAGCGACTCTTCCCGGTAACTTAGCAGTGGGCCACTGCCGATATAGCACTACTGGATCTAGTACCTGGGTAAATGCCCAACCCACACTGCGCCCAACTAAGTATGGAACACTGGCTTTAGCCCACAATGGCAACTTAACAAATACCGGCGAGTTAGCCGAGCTTGTTCAAAAATTAGAGCCAACAACTGGGCGCGACCGTGGAGCTACGACCGATACTGAGATTATGACGGCTTTAATTTCGCTACAAAATGAAAAAAACGTTGAGGCAAGTGCAATCTCGGTCTTGCCACAGCTTGAAGGCGCCTTCTCATTGGTCTTTATGGATGAGCAGACTTTATATGCAGCACGCGATCGTCACGGAGTTCGACCATTAGTACTTGGAAAGTTAGAGACGGGCTGGGTCGTTGCCTCTGAAACCGCAGCTCTTGATATTGTAGGCGCAGCCTTTGTGCGCGAAATAGAGCCTGGCGAGTTTATCGCCATCGATGAAAACGGTGTTCGATCACAGCGCTGGGCAGTTGCTGAACCTAAGGGTTGCTTATTTGAATATGTTTACTTAGCGCGGCCAGATACCTCAATTGCCGGACAGGGAATCCAAGCGACCCGCGTTGCAATTGGTGTCCGCTTGGCCCAAGAGGCACCAGTTGAAGCCGACTTAGTTATTCCTGTTCCAGAGTCAGGCACTCCCGCCGCGATTGGTTTTGCCAAGGGCTCAGGGATTCCATTTGGAATTGGCTTAGTAAAAAACTCCTATGTCGGGCGTACATTTATCCAACCCTCACAAACTATTCGACAGTTAGGTATTCGCTTAAAGCTCAACCCATTGCGCGAAATTATTGAGGGCAAGCGAATCGTTGTAGTCGATGATTCAATTGTGCGTGGAAATACCCAGCGAGCGATCGTGCGAATGCTTCGTGAGGCTGGTGCGCGTGAAATCCATGTGCGCATCTCATCTCCACCGGTTAAGTGGCCATGTTTTTATGGAATCGACTTTGCAACTCGTGCAGAGTTAATTGCCAGCGGGTTAGAGGTTGAAGAGATTCGCCGCTCAATTGGCGCGGATTCTCTTGGTTATGTCTCACTCGAAGGACTCATTGAATCTACACAGATAAAGGAAGAAAAACTCTGCTCCGCCTGCTTTACGGGCACTTATCCCATCCGTATCCCAGCCGATATGTCCGAGGGAAAGATGCGTCTCGAAATAACCGAAGTCCACGGACATTAATTGAGTACGTACAAAGCCGCAGGCGTGGATATCGATGCTGGTGATCGTGCCGTTGAGTTGATGAAGGCATCGATCGCAAAGGCATCACGTAGCGAAGTAGTTGGAGGCATTGGGGGATTTGCCGGACTCTTTGATGCAAGCGCGCTTAAAAATATGAAAAAGCCGCTCTTAGCAACATCGACCGATGGCGTTGGAACTAAAACGGAGATTGCTCGAGCAATTGATAAGTACGACACAATCGGTGAGGATTTAGTTGCCATGGTCGTAGATGATTTAGTTGTCTGCGGCGCCGAGCCATTATTTATGACCGACTACATTGCCGTGGGTAAGGTTATTCCAGAGCGTATCGCGCAGATTGTTGCCGGAATTGCGCGTGGCTGTGTGAAAGCAAATACCGCGCTTATCGGTGGAGAAACTGCCGAGCATCCCGGTCTGCTTGGTGAGGATGAGTTTGATATTGCTGGCGCGGCTACTGGTGTTGTTGATTCTGAGAATCAACTTGGCGCGCACTTAGTAAAGGCGGGCGATATTTTAATCGCCATGCCTTCAAGTGGCTTTCATGCAAATGGTTTTTCACTTGTGCGACATATTATTAAGAGCCAGAAACTTAGTCTTGATGCCCATTTGAGTGAATTTGGTAAAACATCGGGTGAAGTCTTTCTTACTCCTACCGAGATTTACGCCCTTGACTGCTTAGCACTTATTAAATCAATGCCCGGTACTCTTCGCGGTTTTTCCCATATAACTGGTGGTGGAGTAGCCGAAAACACTGCCCGTGTTATTCCAGAGGGCTTGACCGCCGTTTATGATCGCTCAACATGGTCACTGCCCCTTGAGATGGAGTTCATGGCAAAGATCGGCGCAGTCCCACAGGCCGATATGGAGCGCACCTGGAACGCTGGAATCGGCATGGTCGCCATTCTCGCCCCAGAGGCGGCCGACCTAGCCATCGCCTCCCTATCGGCAAGAGGGATGAAGGCCTGGGCCGCAGGAGCTATAACGGGCAGAACAGATGGGCAGCCACGCTCCGCTTTGGTCGGTTCATACCAAACACGATAACCTACGCTTCGGACGAATACATACTGGTAAGGAGGTCGCCCTATGGGTCGCGGCCGATCAAAAGCAAAGCAGACGAAAGTTGCCCGGGATTTAAAGTACAACGCCCAGGATATGGATCTAGATCGACTTACGAAAGAGCTCCACGGCGAGGTCGATACATCAAAAAAGAAAGATGATGACGATCCCTTTGCCGAGGGTAACTACATCTCACGGGCGTGAGACCAACACCTTACGTTGCATCGCTTCGTATCTATGAACCACTCTCCGCCTTTGAACCTGCCGATCGTCTTCGTTGGCAGTCGATTGTAATTAACTCGCAAAGTTATATCACCGAGCAAGAGTTAGCGTTGGGGCGTCTAGTTTTTCCAGAGCCGCCAGTTCATCGCCCAGATGGCGTTCATATAATTGAGGTCGAAGGTGAGCGATATATTTCGCCCTGGGCAACTGCCACTCGTTGTTGGGCAGCCCTTGATAACTTTAAAGACTCACTGCCAAGTACGGTCGTACCGTTCTTTATTACGCCGGCGATTGAGGAAGTAATTACTGCCGGTGTTGATTTACTCGAAGATAAAGTCCCACATATTCTCAATGAGACCTGGGTGATTCCCCCACGATGGTTCTTACTCTTTCAACCGCAAGAGCGCAATCGCGGTGAAGACAGCAATGGATTATTCACGGTTGCGCGCACGACTATCACCCTTGCAAAATCACGGGCACAGAGCGCTCACGACACGGTTGTTAGTGCATTTGGCGAGGGACCGGTAGAACAGGATCTTGAAAATTTATTAGCATGGCTCGAAATGTTTCATCCAAAATCCTTTGTTGAGTTAGATTACGGCGGGCTAGCAACGTATTTAGATAAATCACTGCGTGATAATGGTGAAGATGGTTTATCGGCCGATACATCTATTGAGGATGTGTTGCAATCACTCTCAGGGCTCTCTGCCGCCGATGGAATGATTGCGGGAGCTGGCTATGAGCGATTAATGTCGCGCTGGCGCAATGTTCAAAGTATGGAATCGGCGAATTAAGCGGCTTTAGTATTGCGTTGGCGCAGTGGAATCGGGATAATTCAACTTAAATTCCGGCGGTTTTTACGTAATTTTAAAGGGGAGTAAGTGTGACAATAAATCCTCCGCCGGGCCCAGAAGTCCTTCTCACTCCCAAAGAGGTCGCACAACGTTTTCACGTTAATCCAAAGACGGTAACTAGATGGGCAAAGGCGGGTAAATTAACCGCGATCCGCACGCTGGGTGGACATCGCCGATACCGCGAGTCAGAGGTCTTAGCTCGATTACGGGAGTATAAAGAAAGTACGAATTAAAGATAGGATTGCGCTATGTCAGATGAGAAAAAACCTGCAGATGAATCCCGCGCAAAGTTTTTAGAGGCGCTTGAAAAGAAAAAGCATAAGAACACCTCTCTTCCTGGCGGCGGAACGGCATCGGGTCCAAAGGTTGGTGGCGCACAGGCAGGCGGTGCACCGGCACCCCGCTTCCAACGTAAATCTGGTCCATCTGGCTCAGCCGGCTAACAAAGAGACCGGCTAATAAGAAGTTAGTTCAGACCACGCCGCTTTAAGAGTGGCTCTATAGTTGAATCCCGGCCTCTAAACTCTCTGAACATCTGCATGGAATCGATAGATCCGCCGCGACCGAGAAGCGTCTTTCTAAAGTGCTCACCATTCTTACGAAGTAGACCACCATTATCTTTGAACCAATCAACGGTGTCGGCATCTAGGACCTCGGACCAGATATATCCGTAGTAGCCAGCTGAGTAACCCCCGGCAAAGATATGTGAGAAGTAAGTAGAGCGATACCGTGTTGGAACCGGTGAAAAATCAAGGCCATAATCCTTAATCGCTTGGGCTTCAAAGCCCTCCACATCATGTACTTGGGCCGCTTCCTGCGGGGTGAGTGAGTGCCAAGCCAAATCCAGAACTGCAGCAGCTAAGTAACTGGTTGTTGCATGGCCCTCATTAAATGTTGATGCCGCTGCTAAGTTTTCAATCCACTCTTGTGGAATTTTCTCACCAGTCTCATGGTGGCGCGCATAGTTTTCAACTACTTCTGGCCAGAGAATCCACATCTCGTTGACCTGGGATGGAAACTCTACAAAGTCACGTTGCACACTTGTTCCAGATACGCGTGGGTATTTAACTTGTGAGAGCAGGCCGTGCAGTGCATGGCCAAACTCATGAAAGAGTGTCGTGGTCTCTGAGAAAGTCAAGAGAGTTGGCTTACCTGTTGGAGGTTTAGGAATATTGAGATTATTAACCACAATTGGCAGCTGATTGAAGAGGAAGTTTTGATCAACTAGGTTATTCATCCAAGCCCCACCACGCTTTGAATCACGTGTATAGAAATCTCCAATAAATAAACCAAGCGGTGATCCATCTTCATTATTGACTTGAAAAGCCCGGGCTTCCGGGTGATAGGTAACCAACTCTGGCCGCTCTTCAAAAGTAATACCAAAGAGTTGATTAGCGGCAAAGAAGATTCCATTGGTTAGAACAGATTCAAGTTCAAAATATGGACGCATCTTGCCGGTATCAATACTATATTTTTCAAGGCGGACCCGTTCGGTATAAAAGCCCCAGTCCCAACTTTCGATATCAGCGCCAGCCGATATCTTGAGATCCGCTGCCTCAGCCATTGCATTTCGAAGCGCGGGCGGGGCTATTTTTCGAAGCATCGCATGGACGTTCTCTGGGTGCTCGGCAGTCTGTACGGCAATTACATGCTCGGCATGGGTATTTTTGCCAAATAATTGAGCACGCTCGGCCCGCAACTTAACGATCTGTAACAGTACTTGTTTATTATCATTTTCATTGCCCCGGTTGCCTTTGGCGAGTGATTCCAGCATAATTTTTTTACGTAGTTCACGGTTATTTAGCGAATCTAGAACAGGGTTACCAGAGAAATTAACCATACTAATGAGCCACTTATTTTCATGGCCCCGCTCTTTCGCGCCCACCGCGGCTGTGGCTATCTCATGCTCGCTCAGCCCGTCTAACTCCTCAATACTGTGAACCAGAATGGCTAAATCATTCGTATCCGCTAAAACATTTTTCGAGAACTGGGTCTCAAGGATAGAGAGCGCTTCGTTTAACTCTTTCAGGCGATCTCTTTGCTCGGCAGTTAGATGTGCACCGGCGTGAATTAAATCTTTGTAATAGCGCTCAAGTAGCCAAGCATCCTCACTGTTCAACCCTAAAGAGGAGCGAACATCGTGAAGGGATTTAATCCGGGCAAAGAGAACGGGGTTCAAGTTAATCGCATCTTGGTGTGCGGCAAGTTTTGGTGCGATCTCTTCTTCGATTGTATTTAAGGCATCGCTGGTGTCACTGGATGATTTATTAAAAAAGACTAAAAGCATGCGTGACAATATCTGTCCACTTTTTTCTAATGCAACAATCGTATTTTCAAAGCTTGCAATTTCTGGCGAATTGAGAATCGCCTCAACCTCTTTGAGTTGTGACTCCATCCCCTTATAAAAAGCTGGGAGATAATGCTCATCGTTAATCTGAGAGAAAAGTGGGAGTTCAAACTCAAGCGGGCTACGTTCGAGAAAGGGGTTATTTGTGAGTTCAGTCATGGCCCGAGCCTACATATAAGTAATTCTCATTGCAGTATCCTTTGTCCATGTCACTCACAAGACGCGATGTTCTCAAGGCCGCGGCAGTTATAAGTGCCGGGGCGTTAGAGCTTGCTCACTCATCAGCAGCCCAAGCGGTGCCAGTGCTAGATATCGCTCATGGCCCACGAAATATCGCAAAAGTTGCTCTAACATTTCATGGTGCTGGGGCTCCAGATTTTGCAGATCCGCTATTGAAGCTCTTTAAAGTTACAAATACTAAAGTCTCTATCTTTGCCGTGGGTACTTGGCTGGTAGCCGATCCAACTATCGCCGCGCGGATTATCTCCGAGGGCCACGATCTTGGTAACCACACAATGACACATACCCAGATGAAGAGAATTTCAGCTAAGAGAGTCGATGCGGAGATTTCTAACTGTGCGAAAGAGCTTAAAAAATTGATTGGAAACCATGGAGCTTGGTTTCGGCCTTCGGGTACCCAGTTTTCAACTCCATTAATCCGGGCAGCGGCAATCAAATATGGATATCACCAGTGCATATCCTATGAAGTGGACTCTAAAGATTTTCAAGATCCAAGTAAAAAAACCGTCATTAGCAATGTTATGGGGCACGTGAAGAATGGCTCAATTATTAGTTTGCACCTTGGCCATAAAGTTACCCTCGATGCCATGCCCACGTTGTTAGAAAATCTTCATAGCCGGGGATTAACACCGGTGACACTAACCGAACTTCTGAGCGCATAATGAAGCGATTTTGGGCTTGTGCTATCGCACTTCTTGTATTGACTCCATCGGGCGCCCTCGCCGCCTCTCTCGATGGCATGCCTGTTGTTTTAGATCCAAATAATATTTATTCTGCCAATAAGCCTAATAATTTAAGTGACGTCGTTAAAGCTATGCCCGAACGCGTATATGTTCCCAACCTTCGATCTTCTACCGTTACCGTCATAGATCCCAAGACATATAAAGTTTTAAAGACAATCAAGGTAGGAAGTGGCCCTCAGCACGTTGTTCCATCATGGGATCTAAAAACGCTGTGGGTAAATGATAATAAAGGAAATCATCTCACTCCCATTAATCCAATGACGGTCACTGCAGGAAAAGAGATCTATGTACACGATCCATATAACCTGTATTTCACTCCAAATGGAAAGTATGCCATCGTCATGGCCGAATCTGACAAAGAGATTGTCTTTCGTGATCCGCATTCAATGGCGATCAAAAAAACAGTTAAAGTCCCATGCGCTGGCGTAAATCACGCCGACTGGAGCGCCGATGGGTCATTCTTTGTAGTCTCGTGTGAGTTTAGCGGGATGCTTTTAAAACTAGATACCGCACAGATGAAATTAGTCGCTTCGGCCGTCCTGCCAAATAAAAGTGGGAAATCACCTATGCCCCAAGATGTAAAGATTTCACCCGATGGAAAAACCTTTTACATCGCAGACATGGCATCTAATGGTGTGTGGATTATGCCGGCCGATAATTTTGGCAAACTTACTTTCTTAAAGACTGGCCGTGGAACTCATGGACTCTACGTGACACGCGATTCGAAGCGGTTATTGATAACCAATCGAGACGAGGGGTCGGTCTCAGTTTTACGCTTTGCCGATAAGAAACTTATCGCCAAGTGGCATATTCCAGGTGGCGGAAGCCCCGACATGGGCAATATTTCAGCCGATGGAAAGTATTTCTGGGTATCAGGTCGATACAACGATGAGGTCTATGTCTTTGATATCGCAAAGGGCAGGTTAATAAAGCGGATCAAAGTTGGTAAAGAGCCTCATGGCTTAACAATCTGGCCCCAGCCAGGTCGTTACTCCTTAGGTCACACTGGGATTATGCGCTAATCCCCATTCCCTCATTCTTAGTGTGGGCGGCGGCGACGCTGACTTGAGTTAGGACGAGGGCGTTTGCTACCACCACTGCGAACCGTTTTGTCTACGATCGGCACGATGTATGGAATACCCGATGGCTCTTGAGCTCCAGTAATTTTCATTAACTCGATACTCAACGGTGTCACACCAACAAACTTTGGAGTAACCCCAGCACGAGATGTTAGGCCACCGATTGTTTTTTGCTGCTTAGTTGTAGCGATAGTTACGACCGTTCCGGCCTCACCAGCACGAGCCGTACGGCCGGCGCGGTGTAAATAATCCTTATGGTCTGCCGGTGGATCGATGTGTACCACTAATGAGATTCCATCGACGTGGATTCCACGTGCAGCGACATCGGTTGCAACTAATGCAGAGTTCACTGACTCTTTAAAGAGTGCAAGTGTACGAGTTCGGACCGCTTGAGATTTTCCACCGTGAAGTGCACCAACTGCAACACCTGCATGAGCAAGTTTGTCGGCTAAACGATCGGCACCACGTTGGGTCTTAACAAACATAATCGTCTTTCCATTACGCGCAGCGATTTGATTAGTGATGTCATCCTTGTCACCAGGATTCATGACTAGCACAAAGTGCTCCATTGTTGAAACCGAGGCACGATCATTTTGTAGTGAGTGCGTCTTTGGATTCTTAAGGTACTGCCGGACTAATGAATCGACACCTCGATCAAGAGTTGCTGAAAATAACATGCGCTGTCCATCAAGCTTTGCCTGATCTAATATCTCTTTCACAACTGGCAAGAAGCCCATGTCGGCCATCTGATCGGCCTCATCGAGAACCGTGATCTCCAACTGATCTAACTGAACCTCACCCTTATTGAGAAGGTCGATTAAGCGGCCCGGGGTTGCGACCAAGATTGCAGTACCGCGACGCATCGCTGTGATCTGCTTTGCATAAGACATTCCGCCTGCAACTACGACTGATTCATGTCCAATTGAACGAGCAAGTGGCATCAAGACTTCATCGATTTGTTGCGCTAATTCACGCGTTGGCGTAAGTACAAGCGCAAGTGGCTTGTGGGGACGGGCTACTTTGCCATTTAAATTATTGAGAAGAGCTAAACCAAAGGCAAGGGTCTTACCAGAACCAGTCTGTCCACGACCTAAAATGTCATGTCCAGCAAGGGCATCGGGCAGAGTTGCAATCTGAATAGGGAAGGGATGCATTATTCCCTGCTTAGCCAGGGCGTTGACTAGCGGTGCATCAACTCCAAGATCGGTGAAGGTCGTTGTAATCTCAGTCAGCGGAGTAGCATCGATTAAATTAGCGTCAGCTAAATTCGTTGAGATGTAATTATCATCTGCACCAAAGTCAACGGCGGCATTGGTATGAGTCTTTGACGAGTGCTTGAAATCATCGCGTGCATATGCCGGCGAGTCATTCTTGCGATCACGAACGGGACGGCCGGCACGAAAGTTTGCTGCACGAGTATCAGGTGCTTCACTACGCTTCTTCGGACGTGTTGGATCAAATTTCTCTACTTTGCGCGGAATAAAGTTGGGACGACCATCATCGCTGCGTGAGACCTTTGCAACGGCAGCATCTCGGCGATTTGTTGGACGAGTATCAGAAGTTTTGTAATCGGTTTTTTTAAACGCCGGCTTCTTATAATCGGTAGTTTCGTACTCAGGCTTTTTGTTCTCAGGCTTAACGTACTCTTTTTTCTTATACTCACTCTTTTTGAAATCTGGCTTCTTATCAATCGGCCTTTTATCAACAGGACGCTTATCCCGTTCGCTTCGTTCGGCGACAAACTTCTTTGCACGGCTTTCAGGCTTTTGTGAGAGTTCAATGCGAGCTTTACGCTCCTCCGGAGCCTCTAAAGCGCGAGGGCGTGATGCGGTCTTCTCTTGGAAGCGTTGCGCCCGTAGCTTTGAACGATCGGTTATGCGGACATCTTTCTTTGATACCGTTCCTGGCGCAGCGTCAGAGTAACGACGAGTTGCCGTTGCCTTAGCTGCTGCGGGAAGGGCTGCGACGCCCTTACGTGCATTTTTTTCAGCAGTAGTGTGACGCGCTTTAGGATCTACCGCCTTAAAGGCCGCTTCCTTCTTTACGCGCTTAGGCTTACCGACAGATGCTGCGCGTCGAGCTTTTCCGGGCGCGGGTGTACGTGGTTGTAGAGACATAGAAATAGATACCAATCGAGACGACAAGCTCGTCTCGGGTGTGACTGGCACTTAATGGCCGTCAGGGTGGTAATAAGACTCGCAAGTAGCGCTGCATCTGCGGCGCTTAGGGGGAAATTCGTTGATGCGATTGCTTCAACGGCTACAAGTCTACCGTGAATTACTCTCCATCCTTACCATCAACGTGATCAGTTGAGTTCTCAAGATTTGGGCGTGGAATATGCGGAATATCGCCTTTGGAAAGCCTGCGCCATAAGTAAATAGATACTGCGGCAAAAAAAGGCCACTCAAATGTGTAGACCCACGCCCGCCAGTTCCCGCTCTGTGCGCGTCCAAATTCAAACCAGCCTGCCCATAAACAAAAAACCACCACGATAAGTAAGGAGATATTTAAAATCTGTCGCTGTTTCTTCGTCACCGCTTGTTGGATCGACGCATCACTCACCCAATCAGGGGCTTGAAACTCATTATCTTTATCCACTTTGGAGTTTCTCAGCGGCGATTTCGGCATCGACATCACGTGAGCGCTGCTCTTCAGATTTAATCCAATGGTAAACGGCAAATGACATCCAGATGGTGTCGATTATCATCGCCCCAGCCCACATAAATGAGCCACCAATGCGTTGGTCGTTAAGGGTGTACATGTTCTTATAAATTGAGCCAGGCGCGGTGTAAATAAAGAAGCCAGTCAGCGTTTCAGGCACCATCATGATGAAGAGTGAGATGACCGATAGCGCAGGTGAGACACGTCGCCCAATTAAATTTCGATCAAGGAGATTGAAGTAAAAGAGGTAGGGCAGAGTTAGATAGAGAGGTACCTCGACAAATCTATGCGCCCATGGATGCTCCATGATGAAGGCGTGGGGTACTGGCAGATGAACCCCGATCATTAAAGCGGCATAGCTCAACCAGCTTAAGTAGGGATGGGTTATCGCCTTAAAGAGCTTATTTTCTGGGTGAAAAACGCTGGGAGTACCGAGTACTAGCAAAGGGCCGGTGATCATCATCAAGGTTATGTGTTGAACCATGTGGAGTGAGAAGTAATCCATCGCTCGAACCCCGATAGGTGTAACTATGACAGCAAGTGCGCTGAGAATGCCTGAATAAAAAAATATCTCTCCCCGTTTTGAAACCGAACCCCGTCCATGGCGTACATTTAAATAGATGAGCAGTAAGAGAGGTATGAGAATCTCTGGAGCTAACTGCCACGACCCCCAGATTCCAAAACGATCAATAGGCATCTGCATGATCTCTCAAGGTTAACGCTCTTAATTGACAACCGATAGAAAATCGCCCGGTTATAGCCTTCTTTTTTTAGGGCTTACCCGCTAGCCTAACTACAACTGGTTCATAGTTTTCATGTGAATCTAATGGTAGATAGTGTGCCCGTCACACCACCTCCCAAATCTATAGATTGGGACATATATGGATAAGCAGATATCTAGAAGAGAGTTCAGCAAAATAGGAGCACTTGGCACTGTGGTTATAGGAGCTGGCATCATCGCTGGAATAGGTACATATGTTGCCGCGGCCAAGAATGATTCACGCGTGTTAATCGCAACTCCGGCCGGAACAATGGATACCCCACAAGGGATCATGCCTCACGCCGTGCTAGCGATTCAAGTTTATCCCGACAGCATGGCCGGAACCCATGGAAAAGATGGTGGCGCACACCCTGGCTATGTCACATACGGACCCGTTTCAAACTTTCAAGTACCTGCGCACTCGGTAATTACTGTGACGGTAACAAATTACGATAGTGGTGGAAGTTTAAATAACGATTACTTTTCACATGTACGAGGAACGATCGATGGCACAGCAACTCTGAACGGTGCAGTCTTTCGCAAAATTTCAACCGATGAAGTCGGACATACTTTTACGATTCATGGATTAGCGGTGGGGCAAGATGAGTTATTTGTAAGCGTTCCTATGCATGCAGTTGCCGGTGCCGATGTCCCAGATACTGGATACACAAAGAAGCCATCAGTGACCGTCTTTACCTTTATTACAGGCAGTGCCGGTGATTATGTTTGGAACTGCGAATATCCATGTGGTGATGGAACGATCGGAAACTTTGGACATGTGATGTCAACAATGGGATATATGTCTGGCCACTTTACTGTGAAGGGATAAGGCGAGCATGTCAGATGTAATGGCTCCAAAAACTCCACAGTGGTGGAAGAAATCCGATGTAAAGAAGACCGCGATTCTGTGGGTGATCTGCACCGCCGTGATTGGCTTTGGGGGCGTTGAACTGCACGTCCGTAATATGGTCAGACCGGCATCGGAGACGATGAGCGGTGTAATAAATTTAATGCGTATCTTTACGTGGGCAGCTGCACCAGTGGCTGGACTTGTCGGAGCGATGTGTCTTACCGTCTTAACATCGGGCCGCCACTATGGCGATAACCCGCCGCCAGATGCCGATCATGAGATTAGAAACTCTCCACGCACGACTGCAGTCTGGGTCTCACTCTCAGCGGTGCTGTGCCTATTCGCCTTAGTGGTTGGCTTAGTAGTCTTTCAGAGAGACTCACAGGCAATCCTTGATAAGAGCGCGCTACAAGTAAATGTAACTGGTCAGCAGTGGGTCTGGAACTTTGATTACGCAAATGGTGCACGGAGTCAAGATTTATATCTACCCGTTGATAAGCCGGTTGTCTTTCATGTAACGAGCGTTGATGTCATGCACTCATTTTGGATTGTTCAGATGGGAATAAAGGTCAACGCTAATCCTGGATATATAACCGAGACTGCAGTTACTCCAAATAAGATTGGCGTATTCGATATTCGATGTGCTGAACTTTGTGGAATATTGCACTCATATATGCAGACGAAAGTGCATGTTTTAAGTCAAGCAGATTATGACGCATGGTTTGCTGCCCAGGGCAGAGTAGAGGCTAAATCCTAATGACAACGTTAATTAATCGGCCGGCAAAAACTCCAAGTAAATCGATAATCGAAAGACTTAACCTCTTCACAGCACTAGCTCTCGGGGCTGTTAGTGCTCTTGTAGTTTGGCGTTTAGCTTTGCAGTTCTTGCCACAGGACGTTGAGGGTGTAAGGATTCTTACGCGAGAAGATAAAATTACTCTTCTATCCATGTTGGCCTGGTTTATCGGCTTCATGAGCGGAATCGGAGCGCTGGTAGGCCCATTTCGTTGGGTGATGGGCAAAGATTTAACGCATGAAGAAAATATGTTTCTCGCCGGGAAAGATATGGGCACTAAGCGATATTTTCGATACACCACCGATCATAAAGTCGTGGGCATTCAATATTTAATTATTACAATGCTGATCTTCTTTATCGGTGGATCGATGGCGATGCTTATCCGTACCAACCTCGGTCACGCCGGCGGAGGTTGGCTGCACCCACAGGCTTACAACTCGATTGTTGGAACGCATGGAATTTTGATGATTGTTGGAACGATCATCATGATTACTGGACCCTTCGGCAACTTCATCATGCCGATTATGATCGGTGCCCGAGATATGGCCTTTCCACGTTTAAATGCACTTAGTTTTTGGCTTATTGTCGCCGCCGCAGTCCCTTTGATTTGGGGACAGTTTATCGGTGGCATCTCAACTGGTTGGGTGGCTTATAACCCATTAGCTAGCCAGGCCCCATTGGGTATGGATGGCTACATAATGTTCATCTGTATCTTTGCGCTCTCGACAATGGTGGCAGGTGCAAATATCACGACAACCGTTGTGCGTATGCGCGCTAAGGGTATGACCTGGAACCGCACACCGATCTTTATCTACGGTGTCGTTGCCTCGGTAGCCCTGGCGCTACCGGCTTTTCCAGTCTTCTTCTTATCTCAGATTATGTCGGCCTTTGATCGCGCCTTAGGAACAACGTTTTATAACACTCGTGGTGGCGGAAGCGGATGGTTATATGAAAACCTATTCTGGATTATGGGTCATCCAGAGGTTTACGTGATTTTGATTCCAGCCGTTGCAGCTTTAATGGAGATGGCACCTGTCTTCACCCGCCGTCCCCTCTTTAGTTTTAACGTCGCTGTTATGGGTATCGCTGGTATCGCTGGCTTATCGGCCTTGGTATGGGCACACCATATGTACATGGCTGGCTGGGCGCCGTTGCTCAACGCACCTTTCATGATTACGACCGAGTTAATCTCAATTCCAACTGGAATGTTGTTCTTAGTTCTAGTTGGTACTTTGTGGCGAGGTCGCTTATGGGTGACGATGCCACTTCTATCGATCTTTGCTCTGCTCTGGAACTTCATGATCGGTGGAGTTACAGGAATCTATCTCTCAGATGTTCCAGCCGATGCATTCCTACATGGCTCAATGTATGTAACTGCGCACTTCCATTACACGTTAATGGGCGCCGGCTTAACTGGAGCGTTAGCATCACTCGTCTACTGGTTCCCTAAAATGACTGGAAGAATGTTTGATAAAAAACTGAGCTGGATCTCATTTTGGTTGGTGCAAGTTGGATTTAATACGGCATTTATTGGCATGTTTCTAGTCGGCCTAGCTGGTCAGCCACGCCGAGTTGAGGCATATGCCCCTACTTTTAGCGTTGCAAATTTAGTGACAACAATTGGTGCTTACATAATTATGGCGGGCATGCTGGTACTTCTCTATGGTGTTATCTTCTCTTGGCGTGATGGAGTCAAGGCGCCGATGAATCCTTGGCAGGCAAAGACTTTGGAGTGGACGGTTCCCTTTCCAATTCCACTAGAGAACTTTGATGAGCTTCCTACTGTGACATCTGACCCTTACGGTTATGGAAAGGCGAAGCCATGAGCGTTCAAACGCATGCACATCATGAACACCCCGATGTAGTCGGAAGCCGTAATCGTCTTGGAGTGATTCTCTTATTAGTTGCCGATATCGCTTTTGCGTTGAGCATGATCTTTGTATATTTCTATCTTCGCGGACAAAACGTAAACAATATGTGGCTTCCTGCGGCAACCGAGAAGCGTCCAGCGATCCTGCCACTTTCTTCTACCCCGAGTTGGACGGTAACGGCAATCGCCGCCTTTGGACTCTTGGCACATTTCTATGCGTTAAAGGGCGTACGAGCTGCAAATCAAACTCAACTTAAATTAGGCTCATTAGTTGCCTTACTGGCATCACTTATCGCGATCGTTTATCAGTTCAACACGATTGCAAATGCGCCATTTACATTTTCTGATGGTGCCTATGTCTCATGTTTTTATCTCTTTACAATTCTTAACTTCGTTCACTTAGCGTTAACTGTCTTTATCTCACTCGGAAACTGGAACCGCTCTCGGCTCGGTCTCTACGTTGCAGATCATTGGCATGTAGATATTGTGCGTATTTGGTGGGTTTGGATGGTTGTCTCTTCGGCTTTAGGCGCCTTTGCCCTTAGTTATCCCTAGAAAAAACTCTAACTGGGTCGGCCTCTACATTGCATTAGGTGTCGTTTGGGGATGCTATTTTGTCTTCATTAAGTTAGGTCTTGAACTCCTAACTCCTATAGGTGTCGCCTTTGCACGCGTCTCATTAGGTGAAGTGACGCTCGTTATTTGGGCAAGGTTTAAGAAGATCCAACTCCCAACCGATAAGAAAATCTGGTTTCATCGGTGTTCTGACAGTCTTAGGAGTGTGGCGGGGGGTCGGTGATAATTCACTCTGGGCAAGATCGCTTTAGAAGTTTTAGTCGATCTTAAAACCGGCTTTAATAGGCCCTAAATCGATTCCAGCTGCGGCATGATCGCTCTGCTCTCCACGTGAAAGCTGCGCGGCATGTGCCTTCTTATGCCAACGCTCTTCAATCTTCCCGTATTTCCAAAGCAGGAGCGCAACAGCCCATACACCGGCAAAGCCGCCGACGATAATGAAGCCAGCACTATTTAAATCAAAGGCGCGTGCATAATCCCAGAATCCACCGGTGAGATTGAGCTGTTGGGCAAAGACTTGGGAGATTTCAAGACCACCAATGAAGAAAGCGACCGCAACGGATAGCCCAGTAATGACGATGTTGTAATAAACCTTACGGACTGGCTTTGAAAAGGCCCAACCATATGCAAAGTTCATGAACGAGCCATCGATAGTATCGAGCAAACTCATTCCACCCGCGAAAAAGAGTGGCAATGAGATTATTGCCCACCAAGGAAGTCCTGCAATCACCGATGAACCGGCAAGCACGAGTAATCCGATTTCGGTCGCGGTATCAAAACCTAAACCAAATAAAATACCAAGTGGATACATCTTCCATGAGGCATCGATGCGACGGGCGATCGGTCCAAAGAAGCGCATCAATAATCCGCGCGAGTTAAGGTGTTTTTCTAACTCTTCCTCATTGTAAGTACCTTTGCGCATTTGGGTGAAGACCCCAATGATTGAAACCAGGATTACTAAGTTTAAAATCGCAATCAACATCAAAAACGTTCCGCTGATGGTTGTTCCAATCAAGCCGGTGTAGTGGTGAAGCGACGACTTATTATCTTTGAGCTGTGATCCAAGCGCTTTGATTCCAAAGTTAAGTAGAACCGCCAACATGAAGACCACTGATGAGTGGCCGAGGGAGAAGAAAAAGCCCACTGCTAAAGGTCGCTTGCCCTCCGACATCAACTTACGTGTTGTGTTATCGATGGCACTAATGTGATCGGCATCAAAGGCGTGGCGCATCCCCAGCGTATATGCCAGGGCGGCGGTGCCCCATCCAAAGAGCGAGCCGTCGCTGAGTTTGTAGTTGCCAGTCGTGGCCTTCCACATCAAAAGCGCCGCGGCGACGTGAAGAAAGAGGATAAAGCCAAACATCGCCCCCATACGGCGCCACTCATCGGGGCTCAAACGCTCACGAAGGCTTAAAGTGGGTTTTTCAACGGCGTTCAAGGGGAACCTCTTTCTTGTTGCAAACGATTCGCAAGTGGAAAGCCTAGGCCCACCCCCTAAAACTGTCTATTTGAAATCGACCCCGCTGGCTCTGGAATTGATATTGCCACCCCCTTCGAAGTTTTTGCGTATAGAGTCGTGTAAAGAGTTTGCACAGGAGAGGTGGTCTGCGTGAGCGAAGACGACGACATGGAAGAAATCATCACAGAGGAGATGCTCTGGGATCGAATTCCAGAGGTCGATGGTGAGGAGCGGGCCAGCACGTACTACGAACTCAGCGCCAGAATCTATGCTCGCGGACAGTATGACGAGGCACTCGCCTTGGCCGAGACGGCAAGGGATATCTATTCAACCCTGGGTGCAAGTGCGCCGAGTGAGGGATTAGCGCAGGCATATTCGGCGATCGGCTACAACTTGAATCAGTTAAAACGCATGGACGAGGCTGCAACTGCAATGAGTAAAGCCGTTGAGATTTTGCGTGAGAATAAATCGCCGATAGCACTCGAACTCGCATGCACGCTTGGTGAGTGGTGGTACACGTCAAAGCAATATGACAAAGTTGTTTCAACTATGGCGCAGTGCGCTCAAGAGCATTTAGTAGATGGAAATGAAATTGGTGCAGCAAATGATTTACATTTAATTGGCTGTGCCGAAAGGGAGTTGAAGCATTACGAAAAGGCGATCGACTCATTCAAAGAGGCACGTGCACTCTTTAAGCGCAACAAAGAGGTAATCCATGTTGCACGTTGTGATCAAAAAATGGCATCATGCTTAATCGAATTAAATCAAGGTGAGCTTGCTTTAGAAACGGCGAGAAAGGCCGTTGATGTCTTTGAAACAGGCCATGATCATCGGCGGGAGAACTTTGCCCTCTTTGAATTTGGTAAAGCACAAATCCTGTTGGAGAAGTTCGATGACGGCCTTGCAACTCTTGAACAGGTTCTCTCTGTTGTAAGCGAAGATGAGCCAAAGGACTTCGAATTTATTATCGATGTGGAGTCCCGAATCGCTAAAATCATCCGCTTGCAAGGTCGCATCCAAGAGGCCGATGAGATTGAGCGCCGCTTAAAGTCGGTTCAAGAGGCGTTAGAGGATGAGCCACAGGCTTGATAGCCGCTTTAAAAACACAGGCAGAGATACACATAACGATGCTATGTATGGGCAATATATGTCGATCACCCATGGCCGCTGCCGTACTGTCTAACCGGACGAGTGATTGGAAAAAACCAAAGATTATCGTTGATAGTGCAGGCACCGATGCCTGGCATGTTGGTCAAGATGCCCACCCGTTATCGAGGCAGACGTGGGAAAAGGCTGGCTATCGCTATTCGCACTCTGCGCGGGCGTTTGAATCAAGTGACTTCTTTACGACAGATTTAATCTTAGTTATGGATTCAAACAACTTTAGCAATGCAATTAAACTCGCCACGAATAATGAGTCAAGGAGTAAGGTTTTTTACTTACGAAGCTTTGATCCAGCGTTATCAATAATCGATCCGGCATCTGCCCGGTATTACGAATTAGAAGTTCCTGATCCATATAACCAGTCGGTCGAGGCCTACGAAGAAACCCTTTTTATGATTGAGCGTGCCGTAGATGGCCTATTGCAAGAACTATCGAACCAATAAGTGCGCCGAAGGCAGCGATAATTAACGGCCACTGAATTGCTCCTTTACTCCACATCAAACCGCCCCAAATACCGGCACCCAGCACGGCAAAGTTCATACAAGCTTGATAGACACCTTGTGCGTGACCACGATGGTTATCTTCGCTTAAACCTGCAATCCAAGCTTTGCCTACGCCATCGGTGAGCGCTGGGAATAATCCATATAAGGCAAGAGCCGTAATCGCAATTGTATGATTCTGAGTTGAGCCGAGAAGTGCATAAGCTATAGCAAAAGCAAGCAGGCCAACCGAGTAGACAATGCGAGGCGAAAGTTTATCGGCGATGTAACCAGCTGGAAAAGCGGCTAGAACCGTAACGCCGCTAAAGAGCATGTATGAAAGCACGACGCCTTGCGTTGAAATACCAATGTCATGTAAACGCAGCAATAAAAGGACATCTGGAATGTTAGTTAATTGAATTAAAACTAATGTCGCGATCGCTCGCTTCAGGGAGTGCGGAAGTTGTGGGCGTGGCTGCTTACCAGTTCTAATTTTTGGAGACTTAACAAAGCTCTCCTTAATGAGAAGCGTCAATAAGCCAGAGAAAATCGCTGGAATTAAGGCCCATTTGGCGACTGCACGAACATCTCCATCGAGCATCGACAGCCCAATTAGCGCAATTCCAGGCCCGATAACCGCCCCGATATTATCCCCGGTGCGATGAAAACCATAGGCACGTCCTAGATGCGCCTTATCTACCGAGTCAGATATCAGAGCGTCTCGTGGAGTGCTACGAATGCCCTTACCAATTCGATCGGTCACACGACCCAAAAAAACTAGTGGCCAACTTGTCGCAACTACAACGAGGGCTTTACCGATGGCAGCTAACGAGTAGCCAGATATCACAAAGGGTTTGCGGCCAAAGCGATCGCTCGATTTGCCGCTTATTAACTTAGTAAAACCTGCAGCAGCTTCGGCACAGCCCTCAATAAGCCCCAGCGCCAATGGTGCAGCTCCGATAACTCCAGTCAATAAAATCGGTAAGAGGGGATACAAGAGTTCGCTTGCTGCATCTTGGGCTAATGAAACTAAAGTCAGGAGAATTAAGTTACGTGTTAGCCAAATCTTTTTCATCGGGGCAGATGCTGCAACGCCCAGTGGTACATAGCAATTGCACCCGCGGCCGATGCGTTCATCGAGCGAGTAGAGCCATATTGATTAATCTCATAAATAACTTCACAGGCCGCCATACCCTCATCTGACATTCCGGCGCCCTCTTGTCCAAACAAAAGCACGCAACTCTCAGGAAGCTGGGCGCTCTCCAACTGCTGAGAACCTGGCAAGTTATCTATCCCGATAATTGGAAGTTCATTCTCTTTACACCAATTCGCAAAATCGGCAATCGTTGGGTGGTGGTGAACCGTTAAATATCTGTCGGTCACCATTGCGCCACGTTTATTCCAATCACGCTTTCCAACGATATGCACACCAGCGACATTGAAGGCATTTGCAGTACGGACAACCGAGCCAATATTTAAATCATGTTGCCAGTTTTCAATTGCGATCTGTAATTTATGGCGCTTGCTATTTAAATCGGCGACAATCGCCTCAATACTCCAATATCTATAGTGATCTAAAACATTTCGCCGATCACCATTCAGTAATAACTCAGGATCAAATTCGGGAGCTTCTGGCCAGGGCTTTTGGGCCGGTCCGACTCCAATAACGGGAAAAAACTCTCCTGGACCAATTTCGCCTGGGGTTGTTGGTAATGACATATGTGCACTCTAAACTGAGGACATGTGCACAATCAAAACGGAGCAACTGTGCGCCAAAAATTAACTCTCTCACTCCTGGCCATCGTGATGGCTATGGAAGTGGCACCGGCTCAGGCCGTCCTATCACCTACGGCGATTCCAGCTACTTTTAACGTGCTCTTGAAGGTGCCCGCGCTTTCTAATCCAGCGATGATCTTGATCGATGAGACTACGGGTGAAATCATTTATGAGAGAAGTTCACTCTCTCAGAGAAAACCGGCTTCAGTGATGAAACTACTCGCTGCTACGGCAGCTCTTGAGTATTTGGAGCCCAATAGCAGTTTTGCCACCAAGATTTTTCTTGGCAAAAAATCTAAGACGCTCATTATCGAAGGATCACTCGATCCATGGATGAGTTATAGCGAAGCAGTGGCTAAGAAAAATCACCGAATCTCGATCTCGCGCATAGGTTTTGCCTCAATGAAGGCGCTCAGGGCGGCTAATCACGGCTCGCTGCGAAATGTCACCGTTGCATACTCATCGTTGTATTCAGACAATATTGTCAATCTAAAATCATTCTGGTCCCAGCGCGGATTTTATCCAAAGATGAAGCCGGTTGATCCCTCTGCCCTTGACTCTTTGAAAGCTGCCTCTGTATCAACTTTTAATTCGCCAACCGTCGCCGAAATTATAAAGTTCACTCTTCTTTGGAGTGATAACTTACTTGCCGAGCGATTGGCTAGATTGGCATCAAAAGCGGCTGGAAATGAATTTAATGATAAGGGCGTGGCAACTACTTTTACCCAACTTTTAACTCACTTCAATATCGATTCTTCGAAGCTCGTAATTGCCGATGCAAGTGGGCTATCGAAGAAAAATCGAATAACTGCGCAGATTCTTGGACAGCTGCTAATCAAGACGCGTAAAGATGAAAAATTTGCCCAACTTTATAACTCGTTGCCGGTCGGTGGTATTTCAGGAACTCTTAAAAATCGATTTATCACAACGGCACCAACAGCGGTAGGCCTGGTCCATGCAAAGACCGGCACCTTAAATGGCACCGTCACTTTGGCGGGATATGTTGAATCTGGTGATCGTGAATATGTTTTTGTGACTTTGGCCGATGAAATCTCGGGTGGGGTTCGCGCTGAAAATATAGCTCGAGCGGCCATTGATAGGATTTTAGGTCGCATCGCGGCTCCAATTGTTAGGGCGCAAGCACCTACGCCTACCAAATAGGCTTAATTATTCGCAAAAACCTTTATTGATCCACCATAACAGGCTACCCACGTGCGTTGAGTTGGAGTATCGAAAGTAATACCAATCGGCTCTTTACAGAGCTTGATGGTCTGGCGGATCTTCATATCACTTGTTCGCACCTTTGAAACCGTACCGCTAAAAAAGTTGACGACAAATAAGGCGCTACCATCACTTGAAATGGCAAGACTTCGAGCGGCTTTTCCTGTTGAAACTGATTTTTCAGCGTTGTGCGTAATTAAATTCCAGGATGCAACCTTGCCAGATGCATTCATAGTTACGTACATGTGCGAACCGTCGGGAGATAGAACAATTGCGCGTGGGTTAAGGCCGATTGGAATATAGGTAACTGAGAAATCATCAAGATTGATAACGTGAATTCGATTTCCGCCCATTTCGGCGACATAAGCGGTTTTACTATCTCCACTCACCGCAATCCCTCGCGGATAGGCTCCGATCTTTATCGTTTTTATCGTTCTTTGATCTTGTACCGAGATCACTCTTAGATCA
Organism: Candidatus Planktophila sp.; assembly: GCA_040402335.1. Taxonomy (GTDB): domain Bacteria; phylum Actinomycetota; class Actinomycetes; order Nanopelagicales; family Nanopelagicaceae; genus Planktophila. The sequence goes on along the minus strand of JBBAMX010000005.1, from coordinate 19,766 downwards.
TATGAGCACCAGTCCGTTACCAGGACATATTTATTATCTGGCGTCACCTCTACAACTTTTGGTACAACTCCGACGGGATACACAGCATCGATTTCATAACTCTCTAAGTTAATGCGATAGAGGAAACTTGAGTCATACTTTGATGATGGCGAGCATGTGTCATGGCCCTCGTTGTTATAACCTTTGCCATACATCGCGTAGTTCGTAACGTAGAGGTACTTGCCATCGGGGGAGTAAGAGCCCTCAACCGGAGCGCCTTTGTAGAGCGTCGGGTATTTGGAATATCCAAACTTTGATAGTTGGACTGAGTCTGAGACGGTTTTTAAAAGTTCAAAGGTATGTGCATCGTAAATAGTGACGCTGTGGTTGTACATCATATTGTGGGCGCTAATGAGACCCGTTCCCGATGATTTAACGGATTTAGGAGAGATAGAGCCGGTAATTGTCTTCACGAGCGTCATTTTTGTGTCACTAGTTAAGACATCACCCTGGGCAGGGCTGCTTAGGGCAGGACTGCTTAGACCAAGGAGAGCGACCATAACCGCGAAAGTAAGGGTTTTATGAGGCACAACCCAACTCTAATCGCAAAGAATACTTACCTATGCAACTCCTGAGTGCTATTAATGAGAACCCTCAAACTACTCTGACTCAACCAGCAGTAACACTAGTAATCTAGGGCGGTGACGAGCACAACGCGTGGATATTTAGATCTCATGAAGCTGAGAGTTGTCGAGCTTTTATTGGTTTCAACGCTTCCGGCGATGGTCTTAGCCGCTAAGGGACTACCTTCTTTCGCTCTCGTCGTCGCGACAATTTTAGCTGGAACATTAGCTGCTGGTAGTGCCAATGCATTTAATATGGTCATTGAAAGTGAGAGTGATGCTCTCATGGCACGAACTTCCAAGCGCCCAATTGTTACTGGAGTTATTACTAAAAGAAATGCCACACTCTTTGCTACCGCCATTGGATTACTTTCACTTGCTATCTTTTGGATCTTTACTACGCCACTTGCAACACTTCTTGCATTTACCGCGATTGCATTTTACGTACTGGTTTATACCGTTGGCCTAAAACGTCGAACCTCTCAAAATATCGTCTGGGGCGGTGCGGCCGGCTGCATGCCGGTTTTAATCGGTTGGGCTGCAGTAACAAACTCACTTTCATTTACAGCGCTCGCTTTTTTTATGGTGATTTTCTTTTGGACCCCACCACATTTTTGGGCGTTAGCGATTAAGTATAAAGATGACTATGCAGCGGCGGGGATACCGATGCTTCCAGTTGTTGCGACCAAGACACGCCTGCATCGCCAGATGTGGTTTCATACCGTCTCGATGATCTCATTCTCGATCTTGCTAATGCGCTTAGCCCACCTGCCGGTATGGTCACTTGTCGTAACGCTCGCCCTTGGTCTGGTATTTGCACAGCAGTTAGTAGCACTAAAAGAGAGTTCACCAGATTATGGAAAAACAGCTGGCAAGATTTTTCAATGGTCAATTACTTATTTGAGTCTGCTATCAGTCGTACTAGTTGCCGCTCAATTAAGCGCTTGATCTAAGTCTTTAATGAGATCGGTTGAGTGCTCAAGACCCACCGATAAGCGTAAAACCGATGGTGTAATACCCATCTGGGCTTGAACCTCAGGAGCCAGTCGGCGATGGGTCGATGTCGCTGGGTGAGTGATGAGTGATTTACTATCGCCTAGATTATTTGAGATATCAATGATTCGAAGTCGATTCATAAATGCAAAGACAACTTCCTGATTTCCGACGAACTCAACTCCAATTGTCGTACCCCCACCACTCATCTGCCGCATTGCCAGTTCGTGATCGGGATGAGATTTAAGGCCAGGAAAGCGCACTGATTTAATCTCTGGGCGGTCTTGAAGATACTGCGCGATCAATTGAGCGCTTTCGACCATACGCTCTACCCGCAGCTGCATCGTCTCGAGGGATTTAACTAAGACCCAAGCATTAAATGGACTCAACGCTGGCCCACTATGACGGGTGAAGGGCACTAATTTTTCATGAATGTATTCGGATGAACCGAGCACGGCGCCGGCAAGTACTCGCCCCTGTCCATCTATGTGTTTAGTAGCTGAGTACATGACTACATCGGCACCAAGCTGAAGAGGCTTTTGTAAAACGGGTGAGGCCATAACGTTATCGACGATTACTGTAGCCCCCACTTGATGCGCCAGCGTGCTCACCATTGCGATATCAACAATCTCTAATAAGGGGTTGCTAGGCGTTTCAATAAAAACCGCTTTAGTGGGCCGACTAAGCGCCTTAGCCCAGATAGTTGGATCATTTCCTTTGACTAATTCAAACGTGACGCCCCACTTAGGTAAGAACTCGGTAATCACAACATGACAGGAAGAAAACATGGCAGCCGATGCAACAACATGATCGCCCTGTTCAACTAGGCAGGCAAGGGATGAAAACATTGCCGACATCCCAGAGCCTGTGGCCAGGCAGTAATCAGCGCCTTCAATCGCGGCTAACCGTTGCTCAAACATTGCAACCGTTGGATTGTGGAAACGGCTGTACAAGAAGTGATCGGTCTCTTCGGCAAAGGAGTCAAGGGCCTCTTCGGCCGATGAGTATGTGAAGCCACTATTTAAATACAGCGCCTCTGATGTCTCGCCAAAGCCTGAACGGGCAAGTCCGGTACGCACTGCATGGGTTTGCGGATGGAGCTCCCATTGGGGCGCCAAGCGTTCAGCGCGCTCTCGGTATCCCCATGGCAGATTCACAGAGCCAGTGTGGCAGAATCAGAAGTATGTCTAACACCGCAATCTCTGTTACCGATTTAAGTAAGAAATACGGTGAACGCATGGCCGTTTCACACGCCTCGTTTGAGGTTCCGCTTGGAACAATCTGCGGTTTTGTTGGGCCAAATGGTTCGGGCAAAACAACAACTATGCGCATGTTGCTTGGCCTGATCACCCCTACGGGTGGCACGGGTGAGATATTGGGTGAGTCGATTAAGCACCCAGAGAAGTATTTGCCGCGGGTCGGCGCGATGATTGAGGGCCCGGCTTTTTATCCAGCGCTAAGTGGCAAAGAGAATCTGAACTACTTAGCAAACCTGGGTGGATTTTCAACCGATCGAGTCCAGGATCTACTCAATCAAGTTGGTCTTGGCGATCGAGCAAAGTCAAAGTATAAAACTTACTCGCTTGGCATGAAGCAGCGTCTTGGAATCGCAGCGGCGCTGCTTCCCAAGCCAGCGTTATTAATGTTAGACGAGCCTACAAATGGTTTAGATCCTGAAGGTATTCAAGAAGTCCGCGCACTACTGCGCTCGCTTGCAAATGAGGGCACCTCGGTCTTTGTTTCATCGCACTTACTCTCAGAGCTCGAACTCATTAGTGACTACTTAGTGATGTTACGTAAGGGTGAAGTCGTCTTTACCGGCAAGATGAATGATTTGATGCTTAACCAGCAGCCGGTAATTATCGCAAAAGCCGCCGAAGCTGCCGATCTCACCGTATTACTTGGTATCGCCGAAGCCGCGGGACACCATGCAGTGATTCGAGATGAGGCAGTGCACGTTGAAGGCCCTGCAAGTTGGGCTGCAGAGTTTAACCGCTCTGCCTTTGATGCTGGCATAACACTCTCGCAACTAACGCCACAGCTGCCCAATCTTGAGGAAACATTTTTTGAGATGACGGGTGAAAAATAATGTGGAACGTTGTATTTTCAGAGTTACGTAAATTACGCCGACCCACCTTGCTGATTGGAACAATGGGAGCAGTAATCTTTTTTAGTGGATTATTTTCATCACTTCTCTTTCTCCTTATAGATTCACGGGATGGAAATTCAGATCGTGGTCGAACCGTTGGACGAAGTGTCCTTGGACTTGCCACAGGTGGTGCAGAGGGATTTAATCGCGTTGGTGGCTTCTTAGGAATCATCGCGCTCTGCGTTTTTTCAGCTCAGACCGCGCAAGAATATACGTATGGCACACTCCGTAATCTTTTGATTCGCCAACCAAGCCGGCTCAAGGTTTTAGCTGGAAAATTTATTGCTATGACGTTATTTGCACTTGTCATGATAATTCTCTCAGCAGTTATTAGCGTGAGTGCATCGGTGATTTTAGCCCCGGGTGCAAAGGTGTCGACTGCATTATGGTTTGGTGGCGATGGCCGTCATGCATTAATTACCACATTTATTAATATAACCATCTCCGTAATCGGCTTTGGAACTATTGGAATGGTCTTGGGCTTATTACTGCGCTCACCCATTAGTGCAATCTCCTTAGGTGTTTTATGGCTATTAATCGTTGAAAATCTCTTGATAGCCGTTAAGGGCTCACTCCAAAATTGGATGCCTGGTGCTCAGTTAGCGGCCATTGCATCGGGAGGAAGTCCACGGGGAATGTCTACGGGTATTGATTATTCACATGCATTAGTAGTTGGTGGAGCTTACGTTGTAGTTGGAGCTGCAGTGGCATCCATCTTGTTTGTGCGCCGTGACGTATCTAATTAGGGACACCTACCCGTTTTACCCGTTATTTCTATCCTTACTCATTTATTCTTAAGGCCTTCGGCTAGGGGTCTACATTTGAAGAAAAAAAAGGCGATATCTCTCGCCTTGATTGCAACGTTGACGCTGATAACGGCGCCGGCGCTAGCAAAGAGCCCGAAACCAACCCTGGCCCAGATTGAAGCGGCTAAGAAGATCGAGGCCGATAAGAAAAAAACCGCCGATGCCCAAGCTGCAAAGTTAGCTGCGGCAAATCAAAATCTACGTAACTTAACCATAAAGGCAAATGCGGCAACCGCTCTTTACCTCAAAGCACAGAAAGAGCTGGTGCTTGCACAGGCCATCGCACGTGTTGCAGCGCAACATGCTTCTGAAACCGCCGCCGCGGTTACCGAGGCACATCGCGTCATTGGAAGGTTAGCAACTAGCGCCTATATCTTGGGCGGTGGCATGAGCGATATCGAACCACTGCTTAGCGCAAATGGCCCACAGGATTTGATGGATCAAATAAGTATGTTGAGCAGTGTAGGTACAAAAAATACGATCGCATTGGAGCGATTTAAAGCCGCTGAGATAATCGCCCGCGAGGCGAAGGCCGCCGCCGATGCTGCTAAAGCTGCACAACAGTTAGCGACCGATAAAGTCAGTGCGGCCAAACAAGTAGCCGATGATGCAAAGGCGGAGCAGGCCAAAGAGGTCGCCAAGCTACAAATAGTTCAGGATCAGTTAATGAAAGAGTTGTTGGGCGCCAGAAAGATCCGTACAACACTGGAGCAACAGCGACAGCTCGCCCTCTTAGAAGAAGCGCAGGCAAATCAAGCCCAACAAACGCCAGGGCAGGCGAAGATTTGGCCCGATATCGGATTTAAAGGGCGCTCAACAATCAGGACAACTGAGACTCAACGCCTTAAGGCCGTTGAGTTTGCAAAGAAGCAAGTACTCGCTCGCAAGCCTTATGTTTGGGGCGCACAGGGGCCAAACTCTTTTGACTGCTCTGGACTTGTTTACGCCGCTTTTAAATATGCAGGATTGGACTGGCCCAACTGGGATCGACTCAATGCCGCGTTGTATTCGGGGTACACCAAGCACGTCTCTCTCGACGCCTTAGTTCCGGGAGATCTTTTGTTTTACTCATATAACGGAACAATTTCGACGATTCACCATATGTCTATCTATGCAGGTAACGGCATGATGTGGGAGGCAAACTCTAAGAACGCTGGTCTTTTATTCTCGAGTATTTATAGCGTTAAAGGACTTATGCCATTTGGTGGTCGGGTCTAGTCTTAGCTTATGAGTTCGAGCGCATCGCCAATCAGAGGTGCAGTTCGGCGTTGGTTAGAAAAATTTGAGGCGGGAGATTTAGTACTTGTCGCTATTTCTGGCGGAGCCGACTCATTAGCCCTTGCATATGCCTTATCTGTTGAAGCTCCAAAATTTGCGATCACCGTGCATGCATTAACTATCGATCATCAACTTCAATCTCAATCGGGGCTGCAAGCCGAGAAAGTCGTCACGCAGATGAAATCTATTGGTCTATCAACCACGATTGAAAAAATTACGGTAGAGATTACCGAAGGATTAGAGGCATCTGCACGTAAGGCACGTTATGCGGCGTTAGATGCTGCCGGAGAAAAAATGAATGCGGTTGCAATATTTTTGGGTCATACCCGTGATGATCAAGCTGAGACGGTCTTACTAGGTTTGGCCAGAGGCTCGGGCACTCGCTCGTTATCTGGAATGGCGGCGGAAAATGGGAAGTACATTCGTCCACTTCTTGCCATCACTCGCACACAGACTGAAAATCTGTGTGCTGAGATTTCGTTAACGCCCTGGAGTGATCCCCACAATATGGATTTAAACTTTGCTCGGGTGCGAGTACGTACTGAGGCGATTCCCGTATTAGAAAAAACGATTGGACCCGGGATTTCGCAGGCACTTGCTCGAAGCGCCGAGCTTTTACGTCATGATGCCGATGCCTTAGACTCTTGGGCCCAGCGCGAAATGCAGGGATTGGATCTCGCGGATTTAGAGTGTGAGCATCTGGCCCAACTTCCTCAGGCGATTCGAAGCCGCATTATTCGCAGCGCCATTTACGCCGCCGGAGCGCCAATCGGCTCGATTTCAGCCGATCATGTCGCCTATGTGGAGGCGTTAATCACAATATGGAGCGGACAGGGCCCATCTCACCTGCCAGGTGGTGTGAAGGTTGAGCGTTTTTCGGGCAGACTTTCGCTCTTACGTAACTGAGCCAAGGGGAGCCTTCGTGGATTTAGCTGGAGTTGAAAATGAAATCGAACGCGTAGTCGTAACGCAAGAGGAGTTGCAAGCGAAAATAAAAGAGCTCGCCGCCCGTATCGATAAAGACTATGCAGGAAGAGATCTCCTTTTAATAGGTGTACTTAAAGGCGCCGTAATGGCGATGGCCGACTTATCGCGCGCACTGCAACGCCACGTTGATATGGATTGGATGGCGGTTTCATCGTATGGCTCAGGTACTAAATCTAGTGGAGTAGTACGCATCCTAAAAGATTTAGATCGCGACATCACGGGACGAAACGTATTAATCGTTGAAGACATCGTGGACTCCGGTTTAACCCTGTCGTGGCTTAAAGCAAATCTCGAGTCTCGTGGTGTTGGAAGCGTTGAAATACTCTCAATCTTGCGTAAACCAGAGGCGGCAAAAGTCAAAGTCGATGTTAAATATGTTGGATTTGAAATTCCACCAGAGTTCGTGGTCGGTTACGGTCTGGACTTTGATGAGAAATATCGCAACCTTCCATTTATCGCAGTGCTTGCTAAGCACATGTACTCATAATTTCCCAAGTGACTAGAGAGAATTAAAATATGACTGAATCAAAGATGCCAGATAAAAAAACGATAGCGAAAAAGAGCGCTCTTAAAAAAAGTTTCTCTGGAAGTTCAACACCTAAGAAGCCTGCAACGCGGGCAAGTAGAATCTTTCGTGGCCCACTTTTTTGGATTCTTGTTGCAATTTTTGCTGTCTCAGTCTTTGGTCAGATTACTTCTGCAGGAAATCGCTATACACAGATTGAAACCTCGCAGGCTCTTGACTCCATTTCACAGTCACGCGTTGTATCGGCTGAAATAGTTGATAAAGATCAAAAGATCCGTTTAATTTTAAAGCCAGGCTCAGAGATTAAGGGCGCATTAAAGGTAGAGGCTTCATATGTTGCTCGGCAGGAGCCGACGCTGGTCGATGCCTTGACCTCAAACCCACCGGCTAAGGGGTGGAACGTAAAGGTTCCATCTCAATCAATGCTCGTCTCATTCCTCTTCTCAATCGTTCCGTTTTTACTTATCGGCTTTCTTTTCTTCTGGATGATGAGCCAGGCCCAGGGTGGAAATAAACTCTTTCAATTCGGTAAATCACGTGCCAAGCTTCAAAATAACGATGTCCCCCAAACTACTTTTAAAGATGTGGCCGGCGCCGATGAAGCTATCGCTGAGCTGGAAGAGATCAAAGACTTTCTAGCAAATCCCGATAAATATGGCGTCTTAGGGGCAAAGATTCCAAAGGGTGTTCTGCTCTTTGGCCCTCCCGGAACCGGTAAGACGCTTTTGGCGCGCGCCGTTGCCGGTGAAGCCGGTGTTCCCTTTTACTCGATCTCTGGCTCAGACTTCGTTGAGATGTTTGTGGGAGTTGGTGCGGCAAGAGTCCGCGACTTATTTACTCAGGCCAAGGCAAATGCTCCGGCTATCGTCTTTGTCGATGAGATCGATGCAGTTGGGCGCCAACGCGGTACGGGAATGGGCGGTGGCCATGATGAGCGCGAGCAAACGCTCAACCAGTTACTCGTTGAGATGGATGGCTTTGAAGAAAATACAAAAGTAATCTTGATTGCAGCCACTAACCGTCCCGATGTTCTTGATCCTGCACTACTTCGACCAGGGCGCTTTGATCGCCAGATCGCCGTTGATCGCCCTGACCTTAAAGGTCGCGAAGCGATCCTGGCAGTACATGCCAAGAACAAACCACTTGCCGAAGATGTAAAGCTCGTTGACTATGCTCGTCGGACTCCTGGATTTACGGGCGCAGATCTTGCAAATGTTCTCAATGAAGCCGCGCTTTTAACGGCCCGCGAAGCTAAGAAAGTAATTTCAAATAGCGAATTAGATGAGGCTATCGATCGAGTCATGGCAGGTCCGCAACGCAAGTCGCGCATTATGAGTGATAACGAGCGTCGAGTTACGGCTTACCATGAAGCGGGCCATGCGCTAGTTGCACATGCGCTTCCTCATACCGATCCCGTCCATAAAATTACGATTATGCCTCGTGGTCGAGCCCTCGGTTACACCATGATCTTGCCTGAAGAGGATCGATATTCGACGACACGAAATCAATTACTCGATCAACTGGCTTACTCGCTCGGAGGCCGAGCCGCCGAAGAGTTAATTTTTCATGATCCTTCTACGGGTGCATCAAATGATATTGAAAAGGCCACAGCATTAGCACGAGCAATGGTCACTCAATATGGAATGACTGAGGCAATTGGAGCGATTAAGTTGGGGGCGAATAGTGATGTTCCATTTATGGGGCGCGACTATGGGCACCAACGGGACTACTCTGAAAGCATTGCAGGGGTAGTCGATAACGAGATTCGAAAGATGATTGAAAATGCACACCAGGAGGCCTTTGATATCTTGGTTGCAAATCGGAAAATCCTAGATGAGATGGTGTTGGTGCTCCTTGATAAGGAGACTTTGAATAAAGATGAAATCACCGAGATATTTAAAAAAGTAAAATCGGTAACTGCAAGACCGGCATGGACCGGTTCGATAACACGTATTCCGTCAGATCAACCACCGGTGGAAGTTCCTGTTCGATTAGTAGTTGAGGAAGTCAAGAAGCCAACCCGTCGTAAGAAGGCAACAAATGGGAATCAATAAATTATCGGTAACCGACGGTCGCGCTACTGGACCATTTGATCAAGCACGCGCTGAAAAAGCTATTCGCGAGCTCTTATTAGCGCTGGGTGAGGATCCAGATCGGGATGGCTTAAAAGAGACTCCAGCTCGAGTTGCACGTGCAATGAAGGAGAGTTTTGCTGGGCTTTGGCAGGCCCCCGAAGATGTATTAACCACGATCTTTGATATTGGACATGAAGAGCTGGTTATTGTCCGAGACATTGAGATCTTTTCACACTGCGAGCACCACTTAACGCCATTCCATGGTGTTGCCCACATCGGATATATTCCGCGCGGAAAAATTACGGGTCTCTCAAAGTTGGCACGGCTCGTGGATGTTTACGCCAAGCGTCCGCAAGTTCAGGAGCGTTTAACAACGCAGATCGCCGATGCAATTGTGAAAATCCTGGATCCCTTAGGTGTAATTGTTATCATCGACTGTGAACATTTATGCATGTCAATGCGGGGAGTTAAGAAATCACAGGCACGCACAACCACTAGTGCAGTTCGTGGCGCCTTACTTAATGCGGCCACTCGTGCCGAGGCAATAAGTCTTATAACACGTAGGTAACTATCATGCTTGTAATGGGGATTTTAAATATTACGCCAGACTCCTTTGCCGATGGTGGCCGTTACAACTCATTTGATGCCGCGATTGAACATGCCGGCAAGATGATCACTGAAGGTGTAGATATCATCGATGTAGGCGGTGAATCAACGCGGCCCGGTGCGCAGCGTGTGAGTGAGGCCGAAGAGTTAGCGCGCGTAATTCCAGTTATTACAGAGCTTGCGCGATCTGGAGTCAAAATAAGTATCGACACCATGCGGGCTAGTACGGCAGAGGCTGCAGTTTTAGCTGGTGCTCAGTTTATTAACGATGTTAGTGGCGGCTTGGCCGATAAAGAGATGTTGGGTACCGCGGCGAGATTGAAAACTCAATATATTGCCATGCACTGGCGGGGACATTCCAAGGAGATGAACTCTATGGCGCACTATGAAGATGTTGTCCCTAACGTAATCTCTGAACTTGAGTTAAGAGTAAGCGCTGCGTTGGCCGCAGGAATCAGTAAAGCGGCTTTAATAATCGACCCAGGTCTTGGCTTTGCGAAAGATGCCGACCACAACTGGGCGATTATTGAACGTATTGATGAGTTTGTAGCCCTTGGGTTTCGAGTGTTAGTGGGGGGATCCCGTAAGCGATTCTTGGGCGGGCAGACTCCAGATGAACGTGAAGGCGCATCGATTGCGCTTACTAAAACCCTCTCTACAACTGGTATTTGGGGAGTTAGAGTTCACTCCGTGAAGCCGCACAAGGATGTGTTATTGCGATGAGTGATCAGATACTGATCGACGGAATTCATGGCTTTGGATACCACGGTTTATTTGAACACGAGCGTATCAACGGTCAGGATTTCTATGTAGACATCGTTCTAGATATTGACTTGAGTCTGCCGGCCTTGAGTGATGCAATAGCCGATACGGTTAATTACGCCGAGATCACCGATTTAGTTGTTGAGGAGATTACAACTAATCCAGTTACTCTTATTGAAAAACTTGCCGGTCGAATCGCCGATCGAATCCTGCATAGCTTTCTCAAAGTTAACGCGGTAAGAGTGACAGTACACAAGCCGCAAGCACCAGTTGAACAATCACTTAAAGATATTGCGGTACAGATTACTCGAAAGCGATGAGAGCGGTAATAGCTCTTGGTGCAAATATTGGGGATCTAAAAGAGAGTTTAGATTTAGCGGTTGAGCATTTAAAACATGATACTGAGTTAATCGCACTCTCTACTTACTACACAACAGCTGCTGTTGGAGGTCCAGTTCAACCCGATTATTTAAATGCAGTATGCATCATTGAAAGTGAACTCCCCGCTTTAGAGTTGTTGTCACTCTTGCAAGGGATTGAAAACAAGTTAGGGCGCCAACGGATAGAACACTGGGGGCCGCGTACTCTGGATTTAGATTTGATCCAATATGGGAGCCTGTTGACCCACGACATTGATTTAGAGCTCCCACATCCACGCGCCCATGAGCGTCGTTTTGTTTTAGAGCCATGGTTGGAAATCGACGCAGATGCACTGCTGATTACACATGGTCGAGTAGATCAGCTATTGGCGCAACTGCCCACGAGCCCATAAACTTATCGAAACCTTGCCCGGTACCTGGAAGGACTGGAGCCAAATGAGCGTATTAGTTCCAACAATGGGCGCCTTACATAAGGGTCACCAAGCCTTGATAAAGCGCGCCCGAACTCTGGGCGATGAGGTTGTTGTCAGCATCTTTATTAATCCGCTTCAATTTGCGAGCCCTAAGGATGTTGCACTTTATCCCCGAAGCCCCGAGCGCGACATCGAATTAGCGACCCTGGCCGGAGCAACCGAGATTTGGCTGCCCGATTACGAGGAGATCTACCCCGGTGAAATTCTAGAGATCAAAGCCGCGCCTTTTGGAGATCTTTACGAGGGCGCCGCGCGTTTAGGTCACTTTGATGGAGTAGTGACCGTTGTTAATCGCTTATTTGAAATCGTGCAGCCAAAAATTGCAATCTTTGGTGAGAAAGATTTTCAGCAGTTACAGATCATTCGCGCAATGAATAGCGGAGTAGAGATTGTCGGGGTGCCCACCGTGCGTGAGTTCGATGGTCTTGCACTTTCATCTCGCAATATCAACTTATCGCAAGCGGGTCGAAGCAGTGCAAACGTGATGTATCGAGCGATGACGGCGGCACGGTTAGCTCCGAGCATCGCAATTGCACAGGAGATTATCGATACCACGATTTTGGCTAATGCGATCTTTAAATCCGATTACGCAGTAATTATCGATGAAGATAGTTTCTCTCTTGCCACAGATTCAACCAAGAATAAACGTGCAATCATCGCTGGCTGGATAGATGACGTACGGCTGATAGATAATATGCGGATGGGGATGTAATGCTGCTAACAATTGATGTGGGCAATACCAATACCGTTCTCGGGATTTTTGATGGTGAAGAGTTAATCCGTTCATGGCGCGTGAAGACCGATCCAAGGAATACGGCCGATGAACTCTGGCTCCAGTATCGTGCCTTAGTCCAGGGGCACACCATTAGGGGCTTGTCTATCTGCTCAACGGTCCCAGCGACATTACGCGAACTTCGGAGCATGATTCAAGATTATTTTGCCGACGTTGCGACCACAATTGTCGAGCCTGGAATAAAAACCGGAGTTCCTTTGCTCGTTGACAATCCCAAAGAGATAGGGGCAGATCGCATAGTAAATACGCTGGCTGCACACACATTATTTGGTGGTCCCGCAATCGTTGTCGATTTTGGAACGTCAACTAATTTAGATGTCGTTTCACCTAAAGGTGAGTTCTTAGGCGGCGCTCTTGCACCAGGTATTGAGATCTCAGTCGATGCATTGGCTGCACGCGCAGCACAACTTCGCAAAGTAGAGTTAGTTCGACCTAAGAGTGTGATCGGAAAAAATACCGTTGAGGCCTTACAGTCCGGAACAATATTTGGCTTCGCTGGCCAAGTTGATGGCCTCGTGGATCGCATAACCGCCGAGCTCGCCGAGAGTTATTCGGGAGTTCCTAGGGTGATTGCTACCGGCGGTTTAGCACCGTTGATTATCGGAGTCTCTGAAACGATTACCGATCATGAGCCAGATTTGACACTGATAGGCCTTCGGCTAATTCACGAACGAAATGCTTGATTCGATAGACTTCACTCCATTATGAGTATTCAAAGCCAACCTATCGATGAAGATCTGCCCGAGCAGTTAAGGATTCGTCGCCAGAAGCGGGCCGCCTTGATCGCCAGCGGTATTGAGCCATATCCAGTCTCGGTGCCGCGCACAAAATCCTTACTTGAGGTTCGCAGTGAGCATGCAGGCCTGGAAGTTGATGTGGCCACCGGAGTAACTGAGAGTCTGACAGGTCGTATTATTTTTAAGCGAGATACCGGCAAGCTCTGCTTTGCAACACTTCGCGAGGGAGATGGCACCGAGCTGCAAGCGATGTTCTCACTCGACAAAATTGGGCAGGCAGCTATCGATTCATGGAAATCCGATATTGATTTAGGTGACATTGTTTCGGTGACTGGCGAGATTATTACCTCCAAGCGTGGTGAGCTTTCGATTCTTGCAAGCTCTTGGAAATTAGCGTCTAAATCTCTTCGTCCGCTACCGAATGATCACAAGCCAATGTCTGAAGAGACTCGAGTTCGTATGCGCTACGTTGATTTAATAGTTAGGTCCGAGGCCCGCTCTAACGCCCGCCTTCGTCCAGCGGTGATGAGTTCACTACGCGAAACATTTGCAAAGGCCGATTTTATTGAGGTAGAGACTCCAATGCTGCAGGTGATGCATGGTGGTGCTGCGGCTCGACCTTTTAAATCATTTTCAAACGCTTACGACATGGATTTATATCTGCGTATCGCCCCCGAACTCTTCTTAAAGCGATGTGTCGTTGGTGGGATTGAGCGAGTATTTGAAATCAATCGAAACTTTAGAAATGAAGGCGCTGATTCATCTCACTCACCTGAGTTCGTAATGATTGAGAGTTATCAGGCATACGGTGACTGGAAATCTATCGCCGACTTAACTCGTGCACTTGTTCAGAATGCGGCACTGGCCGTTGCTGGCTCCCATAATGTTACTTACCATGATGGCCGACAGGTCGACCTTGGTGGAAGCTGGCGTGAGATTTCGCTCTACGACGCGATCTCCCAAGGCGTTGGACAAACCGTAACGGCGCTCACTCCAATCGATGAGCTTAAAACAATTGCAAAAAATCTGGGGCTAAAGATCGACCCAAAATGGATCACCGGCAAGTTGGCCGAAGAGATATTTGAACACGTCGCTAAAGATCAGTTAATTACACCGACCTTTGTAATGGGCTTTCCAATCGATACTTCACCACTTGTTCGTGCACACCGCGAACTGCCTGGAGTAGCTGAAAAGTGGGATTTATACGTTGATGGCTTCGAACTGGCTACTGGATACTCCGAGCTTATAGATCCAGTTATTCAGCGTGAGCGTTTAATCGAACAGTCCTCCTTAGGCGCAGAGGGCGATCTTGAAGCGATGCAGGTCGATGAGGATTTCTTGCGGGCGATGGAGTTTGGAATGCCTCCGATGGGCGGCATGGGAATGGGTGTTGATCGATTACTAATGGCACTTACCGGTCTTGGAATCCGTGAAACTATTTTATTCCCATTAGTAAAACCTGAGGCCGATTAAAGATGCTCGTTATTCGCCCAGCTAAAACTAAAGATGTAAAATCTATTCGCAAACTTGTAGATTCGTATGCAGCACCTGGACAGATGCTTTCCAAAGAGACCGTAACGCTTTATGAGAGCGTTCAAGAGTTTATCGTCGCCGAAATTGATGGAGTACTCGTTGGCTGTGGTGCCCTGCATATTCTCTGGGAGGATCTTGCCGAGGTTCGCACCGTCGCCGTTGCTGAAAATCTACATAAGCAGGGGATCGGACATAAGATTCTTGATGCGATTATTGAACGAGCTCAAAGTGTTGGTGTTGAGAAAATATTTTGTTTAACTTTCCAAACGCAGTTCTTCAACAAACACGGCTTCGAAGTTATCGAGGGAACTCCAGTAGATGCTGCGGTTTACTCCGAACTTCTTCGATCATATGATGCAGGAATAGCAGAGTTCTTAGATCTTGAATCGGCAAAGCCAAATACACTTGGAAATACCAGAATGTTAAAGATTCTCAGTTAGTTCTAAATATTGGGCTAATACGGGCATAAAAGCCGAGTTTGCAGGGTTATAAAAGCTATAAACCAATCCACCTCGCGCAGCAGGTATGTCAGGTATTAGGCTTAGCCAAAGAGAAATAGAAGGAGTTCGCCCATGTTTGAGCGCTTTACAGACCGAGCCCGCCGTGTAGTTGTGCTTGCCCAAGAAGAGGCTCGCATGCTTAACCATAACTACATCGGCACCGAGCACATCCTGCTTGGTCTTATCCATGAGGGTGAGGGCGTAGCGGCAAAGGCGTTGGAGTCCCTCGGAATCTCCCTTGAAGGCGTCCGTGCCCAGGTCGAAGAGATCATTGGACAGGGCCAACAGGCTCCTAGTGGCCATATCCCATTTACTCCTCGCGCTAAAAAAGTTCTCGAGCTCTCACTACGCGAAGCCCTACAGCTTGGTCACAACTACATCGGAACCGAACATATTTTGCTAGGTCTCATCCGCGAGGGTGAGGGTGTTGCAGCACAGGTACTTGTAAAGCTCGGCGCCGATTTAAATCGTGTCCGTCAGCAGGTAATCCAACTTCTCTCGGGCTACCAGGGTAAAGAGGCGGTGACCCAAGGTGGTCCAGCCGAAGGAACGCCCGCTACCTCGTTGGTATTAGATCAGTTTGGTCGAAACCTTACTCAGGCCGCCCGTGAAGGAAAGCTTGATCCAGTTATCGGCCGTGAAAATGAGATCGAACGCGTGATGCAGGTACTTTCGCGTCGTACAAAGAACAACCCTGTATTAATCGGTGAGCCAGGTGTCGGTAAGACGGCAGTTGTTGAAGGCTTAGCTCAAGCCATCTATAAGAACGACGTTCCAGAGACTCTAAAAGACAAGCAGCTGTACTCACTTGATTTGGGTGCACTCGTTGCCGGAAGCCGTTACCGCGGAGATTTCGAAGAGCGCTTGAAGAAGGTTCTTAAAGAGATTAAAACACGTGGCGACATCATTCTCTTTATCGATGAGATTCATACCCTCGTTGGAGCAGGGGCTGCCGAAGGTGCAATCGATGCTGCAAGCATTCTCAAGCCAATGCTTGCCCGTGGCGAGTTACAGACAATCGGTGCAACAACCCTTGATGAGTATCGCAAGCATGTAGAAAAGGATGCCGCCCTTGAGCGCCGCTTCCAACCTATTCAAGTTAAAGAGCCATCAGTTGCTCACACCATTGAAATCTTGAAGGGTCTTCGCGACCGTTATGAAACTCACCACCGGGTATCGATTACCGATGGCGCGTTAGCTGCGGCAGCAAACCTTGCCGATCGCTATGTATCTGATCGATTCCTGCCAGATAAGGCGATCGATTTAATCGATGAGGCAGGCTCACGTCTTCGTATTAAGCGCATGACCGCCCCGGCCGAGCTTCGCGCATTCGATGACAAGATCGCCGATGCCCGCAAAGAGAAAGAGTCGGCCATCGATGGTCAGGACTTTGAAAAGGCGGCCTCACTTCGCGATAAAGAGAAGGCTCTCATCGCTGAGAAGCATGAGGCTGAAAAGAATTGGAAGGCGACTGATTTAGATAAAGTTACTGAAGTCGATGAAGAGCTCATCGCTCAAGTTCTCTCTATCTCAACTGGCATCCCAGTCTTTAAGCTAACCGAAGAAGAGACTGCCCGACTTCTACGCATGGAGGATGAACTCCACAACCGCGTTATCGGACAGGATCAAGCGATTAAGGCGCTTTCACAGGCGATCCGTCGCACCCGTGCAGGTCTTAAAGATCCACGCCGTCCTGGTGGCTCATTTATCTTCGCCGGCCCATCCGGTGTCGGCAAAACCGAGCTCTCACGCACACTGGCATCATTCTTATTCGGAGATCAAGATGCGTTGATCCAACTCGATATGTCTGAGTACTCAGAGCGCCACACCGCATCTCGTTTATTCGGTGCACCTCCAGGCTATGTCGGTTACGACGAAGGTGGACAGCTCACTGAAAAAGTACGTCGCCGTCCATTCTCAGTTGTGCTCTTCGATGAGATCGAAAAGGCACACCCAGATATCTTTAACTCGCTCCTGCAAGTTTTAGAGGATGGTCGCCTAACTGATTCACAGGGCCGTACCGTTGACTTTAAAAACACCGTCATCATCATGACTACAAACCTTGGAACTCGAGATATCTCTAAGAGTCTTGGCCTGGGCTTTGCTAATAGCGATGATGCACAGACCAATTACGAGCGCATGAAGGGCAAAGTAAATGACGAACTTAAGACGCATTTTCGCCCAGAGTTCCTCAACCGTATCGATGATGTAATCGTCTTCCATCAGTTGACGAAAGAGCAGATTGTTCAGATCGTTGATCTCATGATCAAGAACCTTGATGATCGTCTGCAGGCAAAAGATATGGGAATCGAATTAACCCCAGCTGCTAAGGATCTCTTGGCCCAGCGCGGTTATGACCCATTACTTGGTGCCCGTCCACTTCGTCGCACGATTCAACGCGAAATCGAGGATGCTCTCTCCGAGCGCATCCTGTTCGGTGAACTAAAGGCCGGCGAGATTATCGTTGTAGATGCCGAAGGCGAAGGCAGCGACGCAATCTTTACCTTCAAGGGTGCCCCAAAGGTTCAAACCCCTGATAGTCCTGGTGACTTAAGCGAGACTGCACCAACAGCTTAAGCGTTCCGAACCGCTGATGAAGGGTTGTGGCAGAGATGCCAGAGCTTCCTGAAGTCGAGACGGTGCGTGCAGGATTGGTGAATCTACTTACTGGATTCACATTTCGAAGTGCGCAGGGACTACACCCTCGAGTACTCAAGCCAGCCTCGTTAGCGCCTCTTACTGCCGTTGTTGGTGCTCGCATTAGTGGCATCAATCGCCGCGGAAAATTTCTATGGTTTGAACTCGATCGTGATCAAGCTTTAGTGGCCCACCTAGGAATGTCTGGGCAGCTTTTGGTGGCACAAAAAAATCGGATGCTACCAAGGCATGTGCGCGCACATTTCCAGTTGAGCCGCGGATTGAATAAGCGAGAACTCATATTTAGCGATCAACGAACCTTTGGCTGGTTATCGCTGGAGCAGTTAACCGATGGTATTCCGCAATCGGCGCTCCATATCGCGCTTGATCCCTTTGATAAGTTATTTGACCGTGATGCGGTAGTTACAAAAATTAAGTCTCGCAAGGCAACAATTAAGAGTGTAATTTTGAATCAAAAGATTATGAGTGGTGTTGGAAATATCTATGCAGATGAATCGCTCTGGCGGGCAAAAATTCACCCCGAGATACCGGCCTGTGATTTAACTATGCGCAAAATAGCTTCACTAGTCGATGCCGCATCCACAATAATGGCAGAGGCAATTGAGGTTGGTGGCACCTCCTTTGATGCGCTCTATATCAACGTCAACGGTGAAAGTGGTCTTTATGAGGAGTCACTGGCCGTATACGGGCAAGAACATAAGCCATGTCCGAGATGCGGGCGGCAGATTCGACGAATCGCTTTTGCAAATCGCTCCTCTCATTTTTGTCCAAGGTGCCAAGTAAAGCCTTGAGATACTCAGGGATAATCGCTCTCATCACTACTCCTTTTTCGACATAGGCTCTACCCATGCTCTCGGCTACGGCGATCACGCTTCTTGATGGTGGGCTCTCGACCGCCTTAGAAGAGTTGGGCTCGGTGCTCGATACCTCACTCTGGTCGGGCGAGCTTTTACGAACGAGCCGTACACAGATTCGGGCAGCGCATCAATCCTTCGTTGAAGCCGGGGCCCAAATACTGATCACAAGCTCATACCAAATTACATATCCAGGGTGCGCGGCACGTGGTTGGAGCCATGACGAGATCACCGATGCTCTTCGCGCATCTACCGAATTGGCGCGTTTTTCCGGTGTCAAAGTTGCTGCATCAGTTGGCCCGTACGGCGCTTACTTGGCCGATGGCTCTGAATATCGGGGCAACTACGGATTAACTATCGATGAGTTGAAGAACTTTCACCGTGAACGATTGCAGGTATTAATAAATAGCAACCCTGATTTCTTGGCGATTGAAACGATTCCAGAGATTGCCGAAGCCAGGGCGATCCTTGAATTACTCAGTGAAGTAAAGTCCGAGATCCCATTCTGGCTTTCTTTTAGTTGCCGAAGCGAGAGTGAGATTTCATCTGGTGAACTGTTCAGCGATGCCGCAGCCTTATTGGCCAGTTCTCCTTTTTGTTTAGGGGTTGGCATTAACTGCACTGCGCCAGCCTTCATTGCACCATTAATGAGTTCAGTGAAAACCGGGAGTTCGTTTGTGATCTACCCCAATGCTGGTCGGGAGTGGAGTGCAATCACTAAGACTTGGCTCGGTGATCAATCCAGCGCCTTTACCGCGAGCCAACTGGATCGATGGATATCACTAGGGGCAGTGATTATCGGCGGTTGTTGCGGGGTTGGACCAGCCGATATTGCTCAGATCAAGAACCTTATTTAGTAACTCTTTTCTTTGTATGCTTCCGCAACACTTATCGATTTAGGGGAATTCTCATGACTGACAAAAATATCGCTCTCATAACTGGCGCTGGTGGGGGAATCGGAGCGGGAATCGCCACAACATTAGCTGAGCAGGGGTACATCGTGATCTGTGTTGATAAGGATGCAAAAAAAGTTGAGGAAGTATCCAACTCCATT
>JBBAMX010000004.1:64128-85150 GCA_040402335.1 Candidatus Planktophila sp. | reverse complement strand
TTAAACCAGTATTCAATTAAGCCACTTCGAATTGGTAGCTCGATAAAGCGCAGTGAAATATCGGCCAAGGCAAGGACGATGAGGACGCGCAGTGATGTTAGTGCCCAAGACGAGCCCTCTATATCGAGTGCAGGTCTAGTTACTTGGAAAACTACCCAGTGCCATAGATAGATTGAGTATGAGCGCTCGCCGATCCAGACCGCGATTTTGCTGCTAAGAATCGGTGCAAAGCGTGATGCGGGATGAACGATAGAAGTGATTATCGCGCAGCCAAATACTCCAGCTAATGGAAATGCCAATTTGTAGAGCGTCGGATCCGTCTCATTGATAAATAGAAAAGTTGCTAGCATTCCAATAAAGCCAAAGACGCCTATTCCATCGATAAAGTCTTGAGCTCGTCGGTTCACGTCTTTATTCAGATTTTGTGGAATCCAACTTACTGCCAGCGCTGCACCAAGGAAAAGCCCAATACTGTGGGTGTCGGTTCCAAAGTAAACATGGCTTACTTGGGATGCGTTGTTGGCATCTACTTGCAAAGAGAGGACTAGCAGTGCGATGCCAGAGACGGCAGCGATAACTAAGGCGGCGGCGGGAATTTTACCGCGGCCGAGGAAGCGCAGAACAAGCAAGAGAATGAGCGGCCAGATCAGATAAAACTGAGCCTCAACCCCAAGGGACCAGGTGTGCTGCAATAGTGGCGGCCGTGCGATTGAATCAAAGTAATCAGTGTGGCGAAAGACTAACCACCAGTTCATTCCACCAAGGAGGGCAAAGGGTGAGTCGGTAAGAAAGCGGCGCATAACCTGCGGCGCCCAGATACCGATATAGAGCGAGGTCGATAGAATCATGAAAATAAGCGGTGGGAATAAGCGACGTATGCGTGCTTTATAAAAGGCGCGTAAATCTAACCCGCCGCTGCGCGCGATTGAATCTAAAAGTAAACGTGTTATTACATATCCAGAGATCACAAAAAAAAGGTCAACGCCTAAAAAGCCTCCCGGGATCCACTTAAATCCCAGGTGGTACAAGATGACTGCAACCACTGCGACTCCACGCAGGCCGTCAATGGCAGGGATATATCGGATCCCGCGAGCAGTTGCCATTACACGTTAATTACGCGAAGTGGTTTTTTTTACTACAGCCTTTTTCACCGTCTTCTTAGCGCTGGTCACGGGTGCGCTAATGGCGGTTTTAGTGCGCTGGCTTGAAACTTTGATCGGCCCAACATCTATTATCGAATCGTCGGCGTTAAGGTTTTCTTCAACGCTTTTCTGTAAATCTGCTAACCGGTTGAATGCAGATTCAAGCCGCGCCCGTGATTGGTGAATTGCACTCTGTGCCGCATCTAGTGACTGGGTTTGAATCTTGTATAAGCGCTCGGCTTCGGCCATCACACCGGTTAGCCAGTGGCGATAGTTTGAGACTTCAATGGTGGCATCACTAATAATCCGCTCACCCTCGCGACGTGCAGAGGATGTAAGCGCTGCCACTTCGCGCTTTTTCGATTCGATCAACGCCTCGGCCTCGGCTGCCGCAGCGGTGACCATCTGGCCCGCCTCATCTTCGGCGGCTGAAATGTACTTTCGGCCACGAGACTCTGCCCCTGAGAGAATCGATCTCGCCTTTGAATCGGCCGTCTCGATCTCCTCTTTCGTGATCCGATTTGCCTCAGTGACTAAGCGCGAGGCAGTTGAGTGCGCCTTACTTTCGCGGGCCTGTGCAGATTTAATCATCGCCATCGCCGTTTCGGTGGCGAGGATTTCAAACTCTTCCTTGCTCAAACCCGTAATATCACGACGGGATTTTAAATCGGCTAACTGTGACTCTAGCTCTCGAATTCGATCAACTGAGGATGGTTGGTCGGGCTCTTCGCCCTTAAACCCAACCCAGTTGAGGAAGCTGGTCTTCTGAGCCATGGTGTACCCCGCAGTTCGTGAGATTAGAGCACTAGGTTAGAGCACGGCCTTACTTACTGTAAATCGCAACCGAGATGGCAACGTACTGAGAAATCCATGCAGCGAGAACAAATATATGGAATAGCTCGTGGAAGCCAAAGTACTTAGCGTCACGGCCGGGGCGCTTTAGCGCATAAAAAATCGCCCCAACTGAATAAAAGAGCCCCCCGATAATAATTGGAAGCAGTACCCATAGACCGCCGGCACGATAGAGCTCGGGCATATAGGCCACGGCGACCCAGCCCAAAAGTAAGTAGTTTGCAACATAGAGCCAGCGTGGAGCACCCAGCCAGAAGATGCGCATAGCAACCCCAGTTGCAGCACCGATCCATACAACCGATAAGAGGATTGTTCGATCTCGACCCTCAAGGAGTGCAACGGCAAATGGCGTATAGGAACCAGCGATCAAAAGATTAATATTTGCATGGTCGAAACGACGCCAAATTTTTTTCTTCGATGGGCTCCATGGAACTCGATGATAAACGGCAGAGACACTAAAAAGTAAGATCGCCGTAATTGAGTAGATCGCAACTGCAAACTTAAACGTTGACTTACTTAAGATAAAAAGAATCAATGAGGCGATTACGACCACAGGTGTTGCAGCCAGATGAAACCAACCGCGTAGCTTTGGCGGTAGTACCACTTGCTGTGTCATGGGATAAGCCTACGGGCAAATTAAATTATGGCAAGAAAACTTCACCACTCGTGACAACCTGAAGTTGCCTGACCGATTTGACGAGTAGCGCTAACAGTGCGGCGGCAACAGTTACACCGCCAGTAATCCACAAGATGCGGTTTACGCCGTAGTACATGGCCAGGGGTCCGGCGATGACGATTCCTAAAGGGGCAAGTGCATATGATCCAAATGCGTCATAGGCACTAACGCGCGAAAATGACTCCTCTGGGATCTTTGTCTGCATGGTGGTACTCCAGTTGACTGTATAAATTTCAACGGCAACCCCTGCTAAGAAAGCTGCAAATAAATCTACGAGCAGGGGAGCATGTACTGCTAACGCGAAATCCCAAACAGATGAAAATGCAATCACTATTAACGCAAAATAAAGAGGATGACGTAGGTGCACTTTTAGTGCAAGAAACCCTCCCGCAATCATGCCAATGGTTAATCCCGCTAGGTTGAAGGACCAGTTTCGCGCACCATGCAAGTTTTCATTAAATGCAATGGGACCTAAGACCTGGATCAGGGCCTCAAAGCAAGCATTGATTCCGGTAAGTGCGATAACCATTGCGATCAGCCATGACCGTGATTTGAACTCAGACCAACCATCCTTTAACTCGGAAAAAATCGATCTTCGCTGGCGATGCTGCATAGGGGGTACGTCTAGCTGCCACAATAAAACACCGGCGATAAAAAAGGAGAGTGCGTCGGCTAATAGCGCCAAACCAGAGCCAAAGAGCGTTACTAATATTCCACCGATTAAGGCGCCAATAACATAGCCAAAGTTGCTTAATAAACCAACGACTGCATTTGCATCTTTAAGTTTTTCTTTAGGAATAATCGCGGGCAAAACACCCAACATGGCTGGCAGCCACATTGCATTGAGAACTCCAAAGAGAAAACCCATCACTACCAGGAGCAACACGGAACTAAAACCAAAGATAAATGAGGCTGCGCTAATGGCGACAAACACACTCCCCAAAATATCGGCACCTCCAACAATTCGGTTACGTTTAAAGCGATCGCCAATGACACCACCGAATAACATAAGTGCAATCATTGGAAATATCCGAGCCGACATAACCAAACTCAAATCTCGTCCAGTTGCCCCTTTGAGGCCGAGGACTCCATAGGCAAGTGCGATTGGTGATAAACCATTACCGATATTTGAGATAAAGCGCGCAGAGATTAATGGAGTAAAGCCCCGGTGAACACGGAGTTCGCGAAGCTGGTCATTGATCACTCCTGAATCATATCTATCGACAAAAGGGGGGTTCAATGATAAAAATAGTCAATGACATATAGATCAGATATTTTTGAGATAAGTGATAGATACATCGATCAATCTGCAGCCTTAAGCCCGATGGATTGTACATATCTGGGTAATGGCCTAAATCAGGACAAGTTAGATGATTTTTCAATTGCGGGTGCGCAGATAAATGCAGATCTAATTCGTGGAGTTCTATCTGAACTATCGGCAATGGCGCCAATCGATGAGATCGATCGAATCGCTAAGACGGTCATGACTGAGCGCTTAACATCGGCTTTAGCCCTGCACGATAGCGAAGAGGGATTTATTTTGTGGAATGTTTTGACATCACCTCCCTCAAATATCCGATCGATTTTCGAGTTAATGCCAAAACATGGAGCTCAGGACTTTGCGAACATCGCGCTTCGGCTCCAAGCCGTTGAAAAGGCACATACACAGTGGATGAGCACGATAAGTGAAGTGGCTAAGCATGGAAAGACAACTGCTCAACGTCAAGTACGCGGCGTCATCGAACAGCTTGAGGGATATGCCAACGGTGGTTATAGCCAGATGTGCAAAAACTTCGATCCAGAGCTGAAGTATCCGGCAATACATGAAGCGGCAAAGCAGGCGGAGCGCTCATCGGCATCGACTGCAGCATTTCTAAAAAATGAATACCTACTTATTGCAACGCCAGAGGATGCAGTTGGCGCCGAACGTTATGCAATCTGGTCACGGTTTTTCACTGGTGCCGAGTTAGATCTTCGCGCAACCTATGAGTGGGGCATTGCAGATTTAGCTGCAATAAATGCGCGTATGTGGCTCTTGGCCGATCAGATTAAGCCGGGGGCAAAGAGTTTGCGAGAAGTTGCCGATGTTTTAGATAACGATCCGAAGTACATTATTAAGGGTGAAGAAAATGTTATTAAGTATTTACAGGATTTTACCGATGCCGCGATGGTGCGTATGGACGGTGAGTTCTTTGAAATCGATGAGCGCATTAAAATCTGTGAGGCTCGGTTAGCTCCCGCTGGCAGTGCTTCGGCGCCATATTACAATCCACCATCCGAGGACTTATCTCGCCCAGGCACAACTTGGATTCCGATGTTGGGTAAGGACTACGTTAGTAGTTGGCACTTAGTCTCGACCTGGTACCACGAAGCGGTCCCAGGCCATCACCTGCAAGTTGCAACGGTGACCATTGAAAAAGAGCGCCTCACACGTTTTCAAAGGAGCGCGGCCTGGATTAGCGGCTATGGCGAGGGCTGGGCGCTCTACGCCGAGCGTTTCATGAATGAGCTCGGCGCCTTTGATGAGCCAGGAATCGAGATGGGCTACCTATCGGCTCAAGCGCTGCGAGCAGCACGCATCGTTGTAGATATAGGTATGCATCTGGGATATGAGGATTTTGAAGGCAATGTCTGGAACGCACAGTCGGCTCGAAAACTCCTTAATGAGCAGGCTCTGCTCGATGAGGCACACTCTGCGAGCGAGACGGATCGTTATTTAGGCTGGCCGGGTCAGGCGATTTCGTACAAGGTAGGTGAGCGAGTCTGGATGTCGGCACGCGAAGATGCCAAGCGGCGGTTGGGGGCGGCCTTTGATATGAAGAGCTTCCATACATATGCCCTAAAAATCGGCCCCATGGGGCTGGATCCTTTTGCCGCAGAGATGGCTGCGTGGGAGGGCAACTAACCCGGATTCGCCCTCGCTGAGCGTGAAAATCCCGGTTAGATGTGAAAATATAGCTGGATTTCATCCTGCAAAACCGCCAAAGAACCTGCACAATGGAGGACGTCGTCGATCAGTGAGGCTCCTCGAGGTCCCCAATGATCGCTGGCTCTAAGGGTCGATCGACCTTTTGAAATTAGTACTCCTTGGAGGCATCTATACATGATTAAACTCGATCCTAATCAATGGAACCTTGTTTACAATATCTTTTCATTGGGAATCGTCTCAATGCTTGCGTGCACCGTCTACACACTAGTTTCACAGCAACGTGTGTTGGCCAAGTACCGTAACGCCTTAGTAATGTCATCGATGGTTACTTTCATCGCCGGATATCACTACATCCGTATCTTCAACTCATTCAAAGAGGCATCTAATGGTATGACCGTGAACGTTTCGGGCGATCAGGGTGCATTCAACGAGGCATATCGCTACGTAGATTGGCTACTCACTGTGCCACTGCTATTGGTTGAAGTAATTGCAGTTCTAGGTTTAGCCAAGGCACTTTCTCGTTCATTAATCATGCGCCTTGTTCCGGCATCTGCTGCCATGATCGCGCTTGGGTATCCAGGACAGGTTTCTCATGTTCATAACACCCAGATTATGTACGGTGTTCTTTCAACGATTCCATTCCTTTACATTCTTTACGTTCTCTTTGTTGAGCTCGGTAAGTCACTCGGTAGTCAGCCAGCAGGAGTTGCAGAGACCGTCGGTCGCTTGCGCCTATTGCTCGTTGGTACCTGGGGCGTCTACCCAATCTCATACATCTTGGGCATGAGTACCACGGGAATGGCCTCAGCAGGACAGTTCGTAGGTGTCCAAGTTGGATACACCATCGCCGATATCTTGGCCAAGTGCGTATTCGGTCTTACAATTTTGAAGATCGCACGTATGAAGTCAATCGCAGAGGGCATGAAAGTAGATGAGGGTGTTACAGTAAAATAGGTTATTAAACATAACCTTTTGATTTAAAATCGTTACAGGGTGAAGGGGTGTCGGTAAAACGGCGCCCCTTCACCCTTTACTAGAAAGGAAGCCATGAACGGATTTGATAATTCAGAGCATCGATTCTCTGATGGCAATCTCATCAATAACTATCGAATGGGTGGCTATCTTTTAATAGCAATCGGCTTAATTAATCTACGCTACCAGAACGGTATAGGCGGTGTTCTTGCGCATAGTCTGATCATAATTATCCCTGGAGCCCTGCTGCTAGGTGCGACTTGGTCTCCACGAGCAAAGATGTACCTGAATATGCGCAGGGGAAAGATTTCCATAACTGTTATTGGATTAGCGCTAGTCGCGTACGCAGTTTTTAATTAGCCACAGAGATTTCAACCGGACAATGCTCTTGTAATTAATACTTTTTTGGGCGAGAGTGAAGCCCATGAGCGAGACAAGCGATTGGGCGTTTGAGACTTTACAAATCCATGCTGGACAGACACCGGATCCAACGACAGGTTCACGTTCACTCCCGATTTATCAGACAACGGCGTATCAATTTCGTGATACACAACATGCTGCAAACTTATTTGGAATTGCCGAAGCAGGAAACGTCTACACCCGAATTAATAACCCAACACAGGATGCCGTCGAACAACGCATCGCCGCCCTTGAGGGTGGTGTTGCCGCACTTCTAGTGGCATCTGGAATGACTGCAACTGCTTTTGCAATTATGAATGTAGCGCAAGCTGGTGACCATATTGTTTCCAGCTCAAATGTATATGGTGGCACATTTAATCTCTTTAATTACACTTTGCCTAAATACGGTATTGAGGTCACCTTTGTTAATGACATAGGAAATATGGATGCTTGGCGTAGAGCTATTCGGCCGAATACCAAAGCCTTTTTTGGTGAGGGTATATCAAACCCACTTGGTGCGGTCTTAGATATAGAGGCAATCGGTAAAATCGCCCATGAGGCGGGCCTTCCGTGGATTGTCGATAACACCATTGCTACACCGTATGTTACTAAGCCCTTTGAGTATGGCGCAGATATTATTACGCACTCAGCTACTAAGTTCTTATCCGGCCACGGCAATGCAATGGTTGGAGCCATTGTGGATTCAGGTAACTTTGATTTTGCGAAGCAGCCAGAGAAATTTCCCGGTTTTAATAAACCTGATCCAAGTTATAACAATTTGATCTACGCCCAAACGCTTGGAGTCAATGGCAGATTCGGCGCGAACCTAGCCTTTATTTTTAAGGCCCGTTTACAGTTATTGCGCGATATCGGCGCATCGGTTTCTCCATTTAATGCATGGCTATTAGCGCATGGTTTGGAGACTTTAAATTTACGTATGGATCGCCACTTACAGAACGCTCAAGCTTTGGCCATCTGGTTAGAGAGCCAACCAGATGTCGCACATGTGAGCTACGCCGGTCTTGCGTCATCACCATGGAACGCGCTTGCTAAAAAATACGCTCCCAAGGGGCCTGGCGCAGTCTTCACTTTTGAACTTCGGGGCGGTGCTCCAGCGGGATGTAAATTTGTTGAGGGGTTAAAACTCTTTAGCCATGTGGCCAATATCGGTGATGTTCGCTCTCTCGTGATTCATCCAGCCTCCACAACTCATTCACAGCTAAGCCCCGATGAGCAGATTAAGGCAGGGATCACACCTGGAATGGTGCGCATGAGCATTGGCCTTGAAAACATTGAAGATATTAAGAACGACATCCAGCTAGGCTTTGCCGCCGCACGGGAATAAAAATTATTTTCTGAATGAAAGATCGGCCTTTTTCATTTCGGCTACCAAAACCCTAATTGCATTTGGCCCCACTCCCTCTAGCTCTTTGATGGCAGCGATCGAGATTTTGCGTAGGTCACTCAAGGCAAACAATCCCTCATCAACGAGCGCTCGCCGAGCCGGTGCGGCAAGTCCTAGTTCACGCCATTGAGCATCGAGTGCGTGATAGGCATCTAGTTCGGCGTCATCATTGGAGGCAGTAGATTCTTTTCTTGCTTTTTTCTCGGCACGATTTGCCGCGCCTTCGCGCTTTGCTTCGGCGGCAAGTTTTTTTATCTTAGCCGGTGATTGTTTAGCCATTTTTATGAGCCTGACCCAGCTCAAAAACTATTAGTGTGCGGGAGAAGGGACTTGAACCCTCACGTCCGAAGACACAGGTTCCTAAGACCTGCGTGTCTGCCATTTCACCACTCCCGCTAATCTACATAAGGCTTTTCGCGTACTCATGTAGATAGGCTCCAAGATTAGAGGTAAGTTAGCGATGTAACAAAACGGCAAGTCAATGCCAGCCAATGCCGGCCGATGCCAGTCAAGTGAGAGGCAGTACTCCATGTCATTAACACCCACTCCTGCAGATAAGTTCACCTTTGGTCTCTGGACCGTTGGCTGGGCAGCCCGTGACCCATTTGGCGATGCAACGCGAGCCGCCCTTGATCCAGTTCGCACCGTAAACGAGCTTGCCGCACTTGGCGCATATGGTGTGACTTTTCACGACGATGATTTAATTCCATTCGGCAGCGACGATAGTGCGCGCCGCACGCATATTGATCGCTTCAAGAAGGCGTTGGATGCCACCGGGATGAAGGTCCCTATGGCGACCACAAACCTATTTACTCACCCGGTCTTTAAAGATGGTGCCTTTACATCTAACGATAAAGATATTCGCCGATTCGCTCTGCGCAAAGTGATGAGAAATATCGAACTCGCCGTTGAACTTGGTGCTACAACCTATGTCTGTTGGGGTGGTCGTGAAGGCGCCGAATCCGATGGTGCCAAAGATGCCTATGTTGCACTCGATCGTTTTCGCGAAGCCTTTAATATATTAGGGGAGTTCGTAACTGAAAATCGCTATGATATTAAATTTGCGATAGAGCCAAAACCAAATGAGCCTCGTGGTGATATTTTCCTACCCACAATCGGTCATGCGTTAGCTTTTATTTATACTCTCGATCGACCTGAGTTGGTGGGCTTAAACCCTGAAGTCGGTCACGAGCAGATGGCTGGACTCAACTTTGTTCATGGAATCGCCCAAGCGCTATGGCAAAAGAAGCTATTTCATATCGATTTAAATGGTCAACACGGTCCAAAGTTTGATCAAGATTTAGTCTTTGGTCACGGTGATCTCAAGTCGGCCTTCTTCCTTGTTGATCTACTGGAGCGATATGAGTACGAAGGACCAAAACACTTTGATTACAAGCCTGCACGCACCGAGAGCGATAAGGGCGTCTGGGCGTCGGCGTCGGCAAATATGCGCACCTACCTCGCCCTCAAGGAGCGTGCCTTAGCCTTTCGTTCAGATCCACGGGTGATTAGCGCAATGGCAGAGTCGAATATTCCAGCCCTGAGCGAATCGACCTTGAGCACAGGGGAGAGTTGGCGAGATCTTGCCAAAGATTCATTCGACGCTGAAGCGGCCGGTGATCGTGGCTACGGATATGAAGCGATCGACCAACTAGCGCTAGAACATCTTATGGGTGTGAAGTAAGTTAGTTAGCGATACTTCCTCGGCGTGAGATTGCATCCACGCTGGCTGAGACTAGAAGAACGGCGCCGGTTACCAGGAATTGAATTCCTGCACCGTAGCCAAGCAGTCCCATGCCGTTATCGATAACTGCAACGACTAAGCCTCCGAGAATGGCGTCGCGCATCTTGCCCTTACCGCCAAATAGTGAGGTTCCACCAATCACAGCGGCGCCAACGGCATAAAGCAAAGTTGAACTTCCACCAGTTGATGGAGAGATTGAGTTCATGCGGGATGCAAATAACATTCCTGCGATGGCGGCCAATGAGGAGCATATTACAAATGAGGTTGTCCGAACTCGCTTAACATTTATTCCGGCGCGTCGTGCAGCCTCAGCGTTTCCGCCGACGGCATAGAGGTGGCGACCAAAAGAGGTATTACCTAGAACAAAAGTTCCCGCAATTAAGATCGCAAGGATTACTGGAGCAACGATTGGAATTCCGCGGGTACTCACAAGGGGCGGGTTCCCACGTTCACGATTTAAAACAAAGACGGCGGCGCCAGTAATAATTAAAAGTCCGATAGTTTTGATTAACCATAAGTTTAAGAGTTCAGCTTTGAGCCCGGCACGGCGTCGAGAGTTAATTCGATTGAGCCCCAAAAGGACATAGATGGTTGCAAGAATGGCAAAGAAGATCCAACCCTGAAGCGGGGTCAAGTTTGAGTTTTCTACCGCCAGAACTGTCTTATCGGCGATGGGGATCGTGCCACCTTCGCCCGCGAGTAAGAGCAAGATTCCTTGAAAAGCTAAAAATGCCGACAAGGTCACAACAAAAGAGGGGATTCCAATCCGCGAAATTAAAGTTCCCATTAGAAGCCCGAGGAGACCCCCAACAACAATTGAAAGTGGTAGCGCGAAGTACCAAGGTACGTCATGGTTAGTCACTAAGAGGACCAAGACGGCGCCACAAACTCCGGAGGCATAGCCTGCAGATAGATCGATTTCACCTAAGAGCAGGACGAAGATTAAGCCCATAGCAATCACTATGACTGGAGCTGCCTGTGTCAGCAGGTTGGCAAAGTTTCGATTTGTGAAAAAATACTCAGACATAAAGCCGAAGATCGCACAAAGTGCTACTAAGCCAAGAACCGCTGGAAGTGATCCGATATCTCCGGCCTTAACTCGGCTCCAGTAATTTGCTGCAGCTGTTCCAAGAGTCTCTTTTTCGGCAAGGATCTCGGTACTCACTTAGCTCCTCCTGATTTACCAGTAGTTATTAACTCAATAACCTGGTTTGTTGTTACATCGATTTTCTTTACTTGACCGACCATTGTTCCTAAGTACAAAGTTGCAATATTGTCTGCGACTCGAAAGACGTCGTTGAGATTATGGCTAATTAAGATTACTGCCAAACCATTGTCAGCTAATCTGCGGACTAAGTTGAGAACTTGCTCGGTCTGAGCAACACCCAAAGCCGCTGTTGGCTCATCTAAGACTACTACCTTGCTATTCCACAACACAGCACGGGCGATTGCAACTGTTTGGCGTTGACCACCCGATAGTGAAGAGACTGTTTGACGGATAGATTTCACCGTTCGAACACTCAAGCCATCGAGAGTTTTCCGGGCGAGTGACTCCATATTTGATTCATTTAAAATAAAACCCTTTTTAACTTCACGACCTAGAAACATGTTGTGGACGATGTCCAAGTTGTCGCACAGGGCTAAGTCTTGATAAACGATTTCGATTCCAAGTGCAGCGGCAGCGCGAGGACCGTTAACATCGACTTTTTGACCTTCGAAATAAAACTCACCCTCTTCGGCCTGATAAATGCCGGCTATACATTTAATAAGCGTGCTCTTGCCAGCGCCATTATCTCCGACCAGCGCCGTCACTTGACCGGCATAGGCATCGAAGTTCACGTTCTTCAAAACATGGACGGGCCCAAAGGACTTGTTAACTCCCCGTAACGAAAGAATTGGCTCGCTCATTTTTCCTCAAATCCCTATTTTCATTTCCTTATTATGGATTAAAACCTTCTGGTATTAAAGCAATTCCGGCCCGAGGTTACCCTCGGGCCGGAATTGCTTAGTGATTTAAGGAGCGTATCTAATAAATTAGATACCGTTCTTCTTACATACGGCCTCAGTTGCAATCTTGCACACTGCTGCGCGTGTCTGGAAGCCATCGGCAATAACAACCTTGACGTTAGCCTTTGTGATTCCAACTGGTACTAGCAGAACTGATGGAACATCGCGCATTCCATCGTTAGTCTTTCCAGTTGCATTTGTAACCTTAGTTCCTTTGATTAAGGCGACTGCGAGTGCTGCTGCGCCATTTGCCTCTTGCTTAACTGCCTTGTAGACAGTGTTTGAGAGATCTCCAGTAAGAATTGCTGCAAGTCCATCTGCAGTTGCATCCTGGCCTGATACACAGACCTTACCGTTGAGCTTGTTCTTCTTGAGAACTGCTACAGCTGCTAGTCCAAGACCTTCGTTAGCTGATACAACTGCATCAAGCTTTAGGCCGGCCTTTGTCAACTGCTGTTCGAAGATAACTCCACCCTTTGCATTATCCCAATCTGGGACAGCTTGGTCATCTACAAGTGTGTATTCCTTTGATGTAATCATTGGACGTAGCACTGAGTCATAACCCTGCTTGAACAAAGTTGCATTGTTATCGGTAGGTGAACCATTGAGGTAAACGATGCGAGCCTTCATCTTGCCGGCTGCATCTAGACATGCCTTGATGCCCTGGCCTTGTAGCTTGCCCACTGCAACGTTATCGAATGAAACGTAGTATGAAGCCTGACCTGCAAGTGTTAGACGATCGTAATCGATTGTCTTTACGCCTGCTTTAGCAGCCTTGGCTTGGATTGCAGCTGTTGATGGTGAATCTAAACCAGCCATGATCAAAACCTTTACGCCCTTTGCGAGCATTTGATCTGCAATTGTTGCGAACTTTGCCTTGTCACCGTTTGCATTTTGAATGTCAACAGTTACGCCAGCTTTTTTAAATGCTGCGGCTAGGAATACACGGTCTGCTGTTTCCCAGCGAGCAGAAGATGCTGCATCAGGGAGAATTACACCGACCTGAGTACCAGCAGCAACTGCCGATGAGGCCGATATGAAGCCTGTGAGTGCGAGAGCACCAGCTGCAATTACAGCTGCGATCGCATTACGACGCTTTGTCATATTTAAAAACCTTTCTACATGAGAAACACCCAAGGGCAAAGGAGTTTTGCCCAAATGTGGGGGGTGAAACTATGGATAAAGATATTATGTCTCGAGGAAAAGACCACTATTAAAATCGATGAAAAACCGCTTTTCACCTAACGATTAGGTAACGTTTGTAAGCCGTCAACGGTAACCTTGCCCAATGGAGTCGCAGATTCAACGTCTTGAGGAAGCGGTAATGGCCGCCATTACTCGTGCGATCTCAAGTGGCGAGTTGAGTGGGACTGCCCCAGCATCGATAACGCTAGAGCGGCCAAAAAACCGTGATCACGGCGATTACGCCACCCCAGTAGCACTTGCCTTGGCCAAGGCCGCTGGCGAAAATCCACGGAAAATAGCTGAGGTTATTTGCAATCAGCTTAAAGCCGTCCCAGAAATTTCACAGATTGAGATCGCTGGAGCTGGCTTTATAAACATTACTTTAAATCGCACCAGCCAGGCCGAACTTGTCACCACCATTCTTACCGCGCAAGGGCGCTTTGGCCAGGGCGATGCACTTGCCGGCGTACGTATAAACCTAGAGTTTATTAGCGCAAATCCAACTGGCCCCTTGCATCTAGGTCATACCCGATGGGCGGCAGTGGGTGACTCATTGGGCCGTGTATTAACGGCGGCCGGTGCCGATGTCACACGCGAGTTTTACATCAATGATCGCGGAAATCAGATGGAGTTATTTGGAGCATCGGTTGAGGCCGCCGCCCTTAGTAAGCCGATTCCAGAGGATGGCTATAAAGGGGAGTACATCGCCGATCTCGCACAAGAAGTTCTCGCACAGAATCCAGCCATAACTTTATTGCCTGAAGGCGCGCGCCATTCCGCATTTCGAGAGGCGGCCTATGCGCTTCAACTTTTAGATCAACAACGGGTTTTGGAAAATTTTGGAACACGCTTTGATATTTGGTTTTCGGAGCGCTCGCTGCATGAGCTGGGTGCGGTCGAACATGGGATTGAAAAACTTCGCACACAGGGGCATGTCTTTGAAGAAGAGGGAGCCACGTGGCTTCGGACAAGTGATTTTGGTGATGACAAGGACCGGGTTTTAACTAAGTCCGATGGCTCACTCACTTATTTTTCATCCGATACGGCTTATTACATTAACAAGCGCGAGCGGGGCTTTGATATCTGTATCTACATGTTGGGCGCTGACCACCATGGCTACGTCAATCGTCTTAAGGCAACCGCGGCATGTGCTGGAGATGATCCAGAGTACAACGTGCATGTTTTAATCGGACAGCTGGTAAAGATTATGGAGAATGGGCAAGAGGTAAAACTCTCTAAGCGAGCTGGCACGATTATTACATTGGAAGAGCTTGTAGAAAAGGTCGGTGTGGACGCGGCGCGCTATACCTTAATTAGATATCCCGTAGATACACCGATGGTTATGGATATCGATATTTTAAAGCGCAACACAAATGAAAACCCGGTGTACTACGTGCAGTATGCCCATGCGCGAATCGCGGCGGTCGTTCGCAACGCAATCGAATTAAATATATCAATGGATTTAAATGGCTTGGACCCTTCACAGTTAGTCCATGATCGTGAAAATGAACTGCTTGGAGTCCTTGCACAGTTTCCCCGAACCGTCGCATCCGCGGCCGAACTGCGCCAACCGCACCGGATCGCTCGATATTTAGAGGAGCTAGCCGGTACTTATCACCGCTTCTATGGTGATTGTCGAGTGCTTCCATTGGGTGAAGAAATTCCAACTGCGCTTCATACCGCTCGGCTACTACTCTGTGAGTCTACAAAAACCGTAATTGCAAATGGTTTAAACTTATTAGGCGTGAGCGCTCCGGAGAGGATGTAACTGTGTGGTCCTCTAACGTCTCCATTACTCATGAACTCACAATCTCTGGAATCACCGCCGTGGCCCTTGCTCAAGAGTTTGCAACTCCAGCTTTTATTATGGATGAAGCCGATTTTCGCACTCGTGCAATCAATTGGGATAATGCGCTTAAACACGCCTTCACAGAGAATGCGGGCACGGTGTATTATGCAGCTAAAGCATTTATTTGCACCGAAGTTGCGCGCTGGATAAGAGATATCGGAATTGGTATCGATGTCTGCACTGGCGGAGAGCTTGCCGTTGCAATTGCCGGTGGCATTGACCCAGAAAAGATTGAGCTGCACGGTAATAATAAATCAATGGCTGAAATCGATAGGGCGGTTTTGATCGGTGTTGGGACAATCGTTATCGATTCTCTTTATGAAATCGAACGTGTTGCAAGTGCTGCAACTAAGCATGGCAAAGTACAAAAGATTCTGCTTCGTTTAACTCCAGGAATCGAAGCACATACTCATGAGTCAATTGCTACGGCACATGAGGACGTTAAGTTTGGTTTTTCAATTGCAAGTGGCTCTGCCTGGCAGGCGATCCTGCAGGTTCAAAAGCTAGCTTCTATCGAGTTGCGCGGCTTTCACGCCCATATTGGCTCACAAATCTTAGATACTGACTCCTTTGAAATTAGTGCAGAACGATTGATCGCCCTTCTTGCAAAGTTCCGAGATGAATTTGCTTTCGAACTCCCAGAGCTAGATTTAGGAGGAGGCTATGGAATTCACTACCTTCCTGGCGATGAGGAGCTTGCTCCAGATGTAGTTATGGCGGCACTGGCCAACTCAGTAAAAACAAACTGCACGCTTCATAAATTAGCGATACCGCGCATCTCAATAGAGCCAGGACGGGCCATAGTAGGTCCAACAATGTTCACTCTTTATGAGGTAGGTACGGTCAAAGATGTGACCCTTGAAAATGGCGATAATCGTCGCTACATATCGGTCGATGGGGGCATGAGTGAAAATATTCGCCCCGCACTATATGCCGCCGAATACACGGCCATACTGGCAAATCGCACCAGTGTTGCGCCGATGTTGGCTACCCGTTTAGTAGGTAAACACTGCGAGACTGGGGACATACTTATTCGCGATATCGAATTGGCGAGTGATATTGCACCAGGAGATTTATTAGCAACTCCCGCTACTGGTGCATATGGACGCAGTATGGCCAGCAATTACAATCACCTGCCGCGCCCACCGGTTATTGCCGTTAATAATGGTAAAGCCCGTGTGATTGTGCGTCGTGAGAATGAGGCCGATCTGCTGGGGCTCGATATTTAACGCCGATACGGGCATCTGTGAAAGAATACGTAAATGGACGCAGGGTTAAAAACAATCTCAATCGGAATGCTTGGCGCTGGAGTTGTAGGCAGCCAAGTGGCGCGCCTGCTTCAATCTGACCGCCAAGAGCTCTCTGACCGATCAGGTGCACACTTAGTATTAAAGAAAGTCGGGGTTCGCAGTAGCGCACCGCGCGAAGGTATCGATGCATCCTTGCTTACTACAGATTTACTCTCGATTGTGAGCGATCCCGAGATCAATATTGTGATCGAAGTTCTGGGTGGAATCGAACCTGCGCGAACTTTAATTTTAGAGGCGATTAAAAATAAAAAATCAGTTATCACGGCAAATAAAGCGCTTTTGGCAACGCATGGGCACGAGCTTTTTAACGCCGCCGATGCCGCAAAAGTAGATCTCTATTATGAGGCGGCAGTCGCAGGTGCGATTCCGATTATTCGCTCTATGCGCGAATCATTAGCAGGGGACCAGATCACTCGCGTTATGGGAATTGTTAATGGAACCACAAACTATATCTTGACCAAGATGCATGAAGAGGGCCGCGCGTTTAATGATGTACTGCTCGAGGCACAGGCGCTGGGTTATGCCGAAGCCGATCCGACCGCCGATGTTCAGGGCCACGATGCGGCGGCCAAAGCGGCGTTACTTGCAAGCTTGGCTTTTCACAGTACCGTAACAATCGATGAAGTTTATTGTGAGGGCATTACCGAAATATCGATTGAAGATGTTAACGCCGCAAAAACTATGGGCTGCACAATTAAACTTTTAGCGATAGCTGAGATAACGGTTAAAGATGAGATTTCGGTCCGTGTGCACCCGGTAATTCTCCCCTCGGCACATCCTCTTGCCTCGGTCCGAAATGCTTTTAATGCGGTCTATGTTGAATCAGAGGCGGCCGGGGAGTTAATGTTTTATGGTCGAGGCGCAGGTGGTACACCGACTGCATCGGCGATTCTTGGTGACCTAGTTGCAGTTACTCGACATCGCGCATACTCAACGGTGGGTTATGGCGAATCTGATTATGCCGACTTAGATATCGCACCTATGAGCGAAGTTAAATCACAGTTTTTTGTTAGGTTACACGTAGCCGATAAATCCGGTGTGCTGGCAGCAATTGCCCAGACCTTTGCAAGTGAAGACATCTCCATTCAGACCGTGCAACAAGCTGGTCTGGGAGGTGATGCCGAACTCGTCGTTGTCACACATAAGGCGAGTGAGGCTTCATTGACCGCGTGTGTAAAGAAACTGACTTCAATGGATATTGTTAATAAAGTTGAGTCGGTCATACGTGTTGAAGGGGCCGTGGCTTAAATGTCAATATTTTCAAATAGAAAAAAGGGCGCTCATCAATGGCGAGGAGTTATCGAGGAGTACCGCAAGCGCTTACCCGTTTCTGCGCAAACTCCGATAATCTCCCTTGGCGAAGGTGGCACACCCCTTATTCACGCCGCCTACCTATCAGAATTATTGGGAAACACAGTTTGGATTAAGTACGAGGGGTTAAATCCAACTGGATCATTTAAAGATCGAGGAATGACCATGGCCATCTCGAAAGCGGCAGAGGCCGGGGCCAAGGCGGTTATCTGCGCATCCACTGGAAACACATCGGCATCGGCGGCCGCCTATGCCGTTAAAGCGGGCATGGTTCCAGCGGTATTAATTCCACAGGGCAAGATAGCGATGGGAAAACTAGCTCAGGCCGTAATTCACAACTCTACAATTTTGCAGGTCAATGGAAATTTTGATGACTGCCTTACTCTTGCGCGCGAACTATCTGAAAACTTTCCCGTAGCACTAGTGAACTCGGTTAATCCCTTTCGTATTGAGGGGCAAAAGACCGCGGCCTTTGAAGTTGTAGATGCATTGGGAAATGCCCCAGATATTCACGCACTTCCCGTCGGCAATGCTGGAAATATCACGGCATACTGGAAGGGCTATCAGGAGTACAACCGTGATGGAATCACTTCACAGCTCCCGGCGATGTATGGCTTTCAAGCTGCGGGGGCGGCACCAATTGTTAAGGGCAAAATAGTTAAGAACCCAGAGACAATTGCAACGGCTATTCGAATCGGAAATCCAGCCTCATGGGCGCAGGCTATTGAGGCCCGGGACTCTTCAGGTGGAGTTATCGGCTCTGTCACGGATCGCGAAATCCTTGCCGCATATCGTTTAATTGCCGCTAAGGAAGGAGTTTTTGTTGAACCCTCATCGGCGGCGGGGTTAGCTGGCCTCATCAAATATAAGAAGGCTGGGAAACTACCAAAAGATAAGACCATCGTTATTACGGTGACTGGACATGGTTTGAAAGATATTCCATATGCACTTGAAAGCGCTAAGAGTCCGGTGGTTGTTCCAGTGAACGTAAAGGCAGCGGCTAAAGCTCTGGGTCTTATTTAAAATGAAACCAACATTTAAAGCGCAATCTATTCAGGTGCAGGTGCCGGCAACGAGCGCCAATCTTGGCCCTGGCTTTGACAGTTTGGGCCTAGCGCTTTCAATGCATGATCGATATATCGCGCAGGTTTTAGATGAACAGATCATCGATGTCGATATTAGTGGCGAAGGCGCACTTGATCTGCCCCGAAACGAAAAAAACTTGGTCATTAAGGCTATGTATAAAGGCTTTGAATTTCTCGGTGGAAAACCACGCGGAGTTGCTTTACGTGCCTTAAATCTGATTCCACATAGCCGCGGTCTTGGATCATCGGCAAGTGCAATCGTTGGTGGCTTATCACTAGCGCGCGGACTTGTTCTAGGTGGTCACGAGAAGATGAGCGATGAAGATATGTTGAATCTGGCATATTCGATGGAGGGCCACCCAGACAATGTTGCAGCTGCGATTTTTGGTGGAGCAACTATTGCGTGGCAGGAGATGCAACACGGAGTTAACGTTGCGCTATCGGTCCAGGTTCAAGTCGATCCCAGGATTACATCCATTGCCTTTATTCCCGAAACAGTAGTTTCAACATCAAAGGCTCGCAAAATGCTCCCTGATGTTATTCCGCATGCAGCGGCGACAAAAAATTCGGCTAACTCCGCACTTCTCATTCATGCGCTTGAGCATCGCCCCGATTTACTATTCACCGCCACGCAGGATTATCTGCACCAGGAGTATCGCGCCGAAGCTATGCCAGCCTCCTTTACTTTAATGAGAAAGTTGAGAGCTGCTGGAGTTGCAGCATTTATTTCTGGTGCCGGTCCAAGTATTTT
Organism: Candidatus Planktophila sp.; assembly: GCA_040402335.1. GTDB lineage: Bacteria > Actinomycetota > Actinomycetes > Nanopelagicales > Nanopelagicaceae > Planktophila. The sequence continues at coordinate 65,533 of JBBAMX010000004.1, read as the reverse complement.
AGTTCTACATACTGGTGGGGCTACCGATGAGGAAGAGCTCACTCGATTTGCAGGAGACGGCTTTAGATCGCTTCCTCTCGGAGTTTCTCGCAGTGGTGCCGCCCTGATTTCAGATTAACCAATCAAACTGGGTGTAGCAGTCTTTGTTTCGGGGCTTGGTGCTGCTGGCCAGATTAACCATTTTGAAAAGAGAATCGCCTGATTGCCTACGAAAATAAATGAGTGCCCTCCTGGGAGCGCACTTGTTACTACTGGAATTTTCAGTACTGCTAATTTTTTACTCCACCTCAGCATCTCGCCACGAATTGGCGTTGTGTAATCATCTTTGGCTTCAGCTAAGTACCACCGTAGTTGGCTCGCAGCCTTCATGAAATTATTGGGAGCTTGATAAGCGAGTTTCGCAGTACCTTTAAAAGCTCCAGTCAGGTCATCGACAAGAAAATAACCGGCGAGTGAAATCACTTGACTATATAAATCGGGGTGATGGAGCGCGATAATCGCTGCGCCATAGCCTCCCATAGAAAAACCAGCTATTGCCCGTTCACTTCGGCTTCGAATACGAGAGCCCTCAACGGCGCTAATTGCATTCGTTGTGAGCCAAGTTTCAACCTTTGCCTTACCGTCACTGCTATCGGCCCATTCAGAGTCAAAATGGGTAGTGGCATTTCCATCCGGGAATGCTGCGATAAAAGGTTTCACGCCGACTTGAAAATTTTTTAGCAACTGCGCAGTAACACCTGAAATCATTGAGGATGGCGAGCCCGGCCAACCATGTAAGAAGTAAACTACCGGCAAAGTATTTGGATCTACTCCCTTTAGCGGTGGTGTCCAAGTAAAAATATTGCGCTTCGGCATATCGGTTTCAGGGCTTGTTACTTGGAAATTTACCAGTACTCCTGAGAGATATTTTTTGGTGGAGATGGTTTTAATCTGCACTGAGCTAGCTGGTGCTGGCGTTATTTGGAAAATGAGCGCAGCCAGAGTGATAAATATGCTTGCATAGCGGCTAAAGCGCCTACTTGTAGGCAAAGAGAAGACTCTCCAGGGCATAGCGCACTCTAACTCGAGAAAACCACAGTCTGCTCACATGATCAAGGGAGGTAGTTTTGTGAGAGAATGGAGTGTGCGAAAAACAGATTTGAGGTTAGGTAGAGGCTTATTCACTCTCACCTTGGCACTGGCTTACTCCACTTTACTTTTATCGCCAACTTCATTTGCTGCATCACCCACTCCCGTTCGAACCACTGCATCACCCACTCCGGTGAGTAGTGCTTCTGCATCACCCACTCCCGTTCGATCCACTGCTTCACCCACTCCGGTGAGTAGTGCTTCAGCATCACCAACAGTTGCGAGTAGTGCTTCAGCATCACCCACTCCCGTTCGAACCACTGCTTCACCCACTCCC
>JBBAMX010000004.1:1796-64028 GCA_040402335.1 Candidatus Planktophila sp. | reverse complement strand
CCCGTTCGATCCACTGCTTCACCCACTCCGGTGAGTAGTGCTTCAGCATCACCCACTCCCGTTCGAACCACTGCTTCACCCACTCCGGCGAGCAGCGCCACTGCATCACCGCATAAGTCTGTACTTTCGCAGGAGCAAAAGAGTGCGATTACTGCAGCTGCTGCAACCCATCAAGCCGCGATTCAAGGAGCACTTGATGGTGCAAATAAGGCCGTTGCAGATGCTCGAAGTATTCGGGATCAAGCTATTGCTATGGCGCCAAAAGATAAGAGTGTAAAAGCCCTAGCAAACTCTGAGTTCAAGAAAAGCTCTGATCAGATCTGGTCTGCATTTAAGAGCAACACGGCTGCAGCAAAAGCGGCCTATGAGGCGGCAGTTGTAGCGATTAAAGCCGATAAGTAGGGGCGTTCAAACCGGTAATTTTGCTCTAAAGCATTCCCCCTGCTACGCTTTTCCTATCTGTTTAGCCCTTTATATTGGCTAGTAACACTTCAGATAGTTCAAAAACAATCCACGGTTTTACGGGTTATTTAAATAAGCCCTCAAACCAATAGCGAAAAGAATCAGATGACAACAACGCAAGAGCCAGTACGTTCACAGAGTCCCGAGCTTGCCGCAATGACCCTGCCGAAATTAAAGACAGTCGCAACTCAGTTAGGTGTCGATGGCGCAGCAAAGATGAAGAAAGATGCATTGGTAGAGGCGATAGCCGATCTGCAGGCTAAGAACCGTGATGCCGCGAAGGCCGAAAGAGAAGCGCGCCGTGAGGCACGCAATAGCCGGAAAAAAGAGAGCAAGCCCGTAGCTCAAAGTAGCCAAGAGGTCGAAGATGGCGAAGATGATGAGGCCCCGATGAGCAACACGGATCGAGGTAGCAGCAATGATCGCGCTAGCCGCAATGATCGAGGTCGTGGGCGTGATCGCAATAACCGTGATCGCAATAACCGTGATCGTGCACCCCGGGAAGAGCGCGAACCTGTAATTGGCGAAGATGATGTTTTGGTTCCTGTAAGTGGACTGCTAGATATTCTCGATAGCTATGGATTTATTCGTACCTCTGGATATCTTCCAGGGCCAAACGATGTATATGTGACGTTGCAACAGGTCCGTCGAAATGGATTGCGTAAGGGAGATGTTGTAACCGGTCAGGTTCGCCAAGTGCGCGAAGGTGAGCGCAAAGAAAAGTTCAATGCACTCATTACCCTTGAAACCGTTAATGGAATGAGCCCAGAAGAAGCCCGCAACCGTGTTGAGTTTGGCAAGTTAACTCCGCTTTATCCGCAAGAGCGGTTGCGGCTTGAAACCGAGCCAAATATTTTGACAACACGTGTAATCGATTTGATCGCTCCAATCGGTAAAGGACAGCGTGGACTGATTGTTTCACCCCCTAAAGCCGGTAAGACCATGGTTCTACAAGCGATTGCAAATGCCATCACGACCAACAACCCAGAGTGTCATTTAATGGTCGTCTTAGTTGATGAGCGTCCAGAAGAAGTTACCGATATGCAGCGCTCTGTAAAAGGTGAAGTTATCGCATCGACCTTTGATCGCCCTGCCGATGATCACACAACAATTGCCGAGCTTGCAATCGAGCGCGCAAAACGACTTGTTGAACTTGGACATGATGTAGTTGTTTTACTGGACTCGATTACACGACTGGGACGTGCTTATAACATTTCAGCCCCAGCATCGGGACGTATTCTCTCTGGTGGTGTCGACTCGGCAGCGCTTTATCCACCTAAAAAGTTCTTTGGTGCGGCTCGCAACATTGAAGATGGTGGATCGTTAACTATTCTTGCAACGGCACTTGTTGATACGGGCTCTCGCATGGATGAAGTTATCTTTGAAGAGTTCAAGGGCACTGGAAATATGGAGTTAATTCTCGACCGCCGCCTTGCCGACAAGCGAATCTTTCCAGCCGTCAACGTTGTCGCTTCAGGCACGCGTAAAGAAGAGATTCTTATGGGCTCAGAAGAGCTCAATATCGTTTGGAAACTGCGCCGTGTCCTGCACGCGCTAGAGCCACAAGCGGCGCTAGAGCTTCTTCTTGAGAAGATGAAGGGCACAAAATCCAACGTTGAGTTCTTGATGCAGATTCAAAAGACGACCGCCGGACCAGATGACAGCAGATAATCGAGCGTAAATTTCTTAAAAGGGAGGCTTTGGCCTACTCTTGACCATGTTAATCAATCTGTTTGGTTCACCCAATCTCCTATCAAAGTGATTGGGACCCAGGCCGCGAATTTAGGGATATTTCCATGAAGCCAGAGATCCACCCAGAGTACAAGCAGACCCAAGTAACATGTGGTTGCGGTGAAAAGTTTGTTACCCGTTCTACAGTTGCAAGTGGTGCAATCTATGTTGAAGTCTGTTCGGTCTGCCATCCCTTTTATACCGGTAAGCAGCGCATCCTTGACACAGGTGGACGCGTCGCCAAGTTCGAAGGGCGTTTTGGAAAACTCGCTAACAAAGAGAACGCCGCGAGTTCAACCGAAGCCAAGTAGCTTTTTAAAGAGACCGCATCGCAGCCATTGTGGTTGCGTACGCGGTTTTTTTATTTTATATCTCCCCATCGAAAAAGCGGACAAAAGAAAAGAAAAAGAAAAGAAATAGAGGAAGGAGCGGTACACAGTGAGTAATGATCGCTTCGCATCGGCCCATGAGATGGTTCGCGAATATGCCGAGCTTGAATTACAGATGGCCGATCCCTCAATTCACGATGACCAAGCCAACGCCCGCAAACTTGGCCGTAGATATGCGCAGTTGGGTCCAGTTGTTGCTGGATTTAAAGCCTGGAAATCAGCTGAAGATGATCTTCTGGCCGCTAAAGAGTTGGCACTTCTTGATGCAGATTTCTCGTTGGAGATCCCGGGCCTAGAGTCAACGGCTGCGGCCGCTGGTGAGCGGCTTGAGGAGTTGTTACTTCCACGAGATCCCAATGATGATCGCGATGTGATTTTAGAGGTCAAGGCCGGAGCCGGTGGCGATGAATCTGCGATCTTTGCCGGGGATTTACTTCGCATGTATATGCGTTATGCCGAGCGTCATAATTGGAAAGTTGAGATTATCGATGCCACCGAGAGCGAAATGGGTGGGTACAAAGATATTTCAGTTGGCGTTAAGTCAAAGGGCGTCCCCGCACCAGGGGAGTCGCCTTATGCCCGCCTAAAGTTTGAGGGCGGAGTCCATCGTGTTCAGCGCGTACCTGAGACTGAGAGCCAAGGGCGTATTCATACATCGGCGGCGGGAGTATTGATTTTACCTGAGGCCGAAGAGATCGACGTTGAGTTAAATATGAATGATGTTCGAGTAGATGTATTTCGCTCCTCCGGCCCAGGTGGACAGTCGGTAAACACCACCGACTCTGCCGTTCGATTAACCCATGTTCCAACTGGAATCGTTGTCTCCTGTCAGAATGAAAAAAGTCAACTGCAGAATAAAGAGTCGGCGCTTCGAATTCTCCGTGCACGTATGTTGGCTGCAGCACAAGAGGCACAAGAGGCGGCCGCATCGGCAGAGCGAAAGAGCCAAGTACGCACCGTCGATCGATCAGAGCGTATTCGCACATATAACTATCCTGAAAACCGTATTAGCGATCATCGCGTTAACTACAAATCCAATAATTTAGATGCGGTCCTCAATGGGGATCTCGATGACATGATTCAATCCTTGATAGATGCCGATAAAGCGGCACGATTAGCCAATACGAAATAAGGGCGCGTGGAGATAAAAGCGCTTTTGCGTGATGCAAAATCACAGTTAGCAGAGTCTGGAATCAGTGAAGTCGACGCTGAACATTTGTTGGCGCACGTATTGGCACTCTCACGAATGGATCTACATAACTCAGTTTTAGTCGATGCAACGATTGCAGCCATTAGTGATATCGATTTAATGCAAGAGCAGTTCTTCTCACTTTTGGATCGCCGAATTTCACATGAACCACTGCAGTACATAACTGGCGTTGCCGCATTTCGTTATCTTGAAGTTGAAGTTGGTCCGGGTGTTCTAGTACCAAGGCCCGAATCCGAACTATTGGTCGATGCCGTTTTAGGACATATAAAAAACCTGCCATCACCTGTCAGTGTTATCGATTTAGGCTCTGGCTCGGGCGCCTTGGCACTAGCCATTGCAACTGAATCTGCACAAAGCCGAGTGATTGCCGTTGAGAAATCCGCTGAAGCGATTTACTGGCTTAAGAAAAACGTCGCACGATATGGTGAAAATGTTCGAATCGTTGAAGGCGATGTCGCAGATGTCTTGCCCGGGGTAAAGTGCGATGTTGTTATCGCAAATCCGCCATATATTCCAGATGCCGAGATTTTACCGAGAGATGTCTCTGGCTTTGAGCCCCATGCCGCACTTTTCGGTGGAGCTACCGGGATGGAGCTGCCCCGCAGATTTATCGCCGCCGCCGCCCGGCTGCTTAAAACGCAGGGTATTTTAGTGATCGAACACAGTCAAGATCAGGGTCCAGAAATAGCTCGCGAACTAGAGGTTGATTTCCAATATATTGCACTGCATGATGACCTCGTTGGTCGTCCGCGTTGGACAAGTGCAGTGAGAAAGTAGCGATGAGTAAAGAGATAGATATAAAAAAAGGCGAGCTCAGTCGTCATCTCAAAAAAGCGGTCAAAGCGCTCGCCGACGGCTACCTTATTGCGATTCCCCTCGAACATAGCTATGCCTTCGCATGTGATGCATTTAAGCCCGATGCCGTGCGCGCCATGCATGTCCTGCGCGGGGATGCCCTCTTTACTGCAGCCCAAGTCTTAGTTGCCAGTTCGAAAACGGCACAAGGGGTCGTCCGCGAGCCCACTCCAGAGATCACTGCATTAATGAAAAAGTTTTGGCCCGGAATGTTGTCGATGAATCTACGTCCACAACTGGGATTGAGTTGGGATTTGGGTGATGCCAACGAGTTGGATCGAGTCAGTGTAAGGGTTCCAAAAAATAGATTTGCAAAGGCGCTCTTAGCTGAGACCGGTCCACTTGCCGTGGCAAATGCCGCACGTCTTGGACAAATGGCTCCTCGGGCAGTGAGCAATATCTTTGTTTTGGATAAGGATTTAGCTCTCGTTTTTAATAACGGCAATCTAAGGAAGGGGGCGATGACGACCGTTATCGAGGCCGATGAGACCGGTGTGCGAGCCCTGCGGATTGGGGCCATATCTTTGGCTGCGATTCAAGATATCGTGCCCGGAGCCACCGGACTATAAGATTAGGGCATGTCCTCTTTTTACGGTCCAGATTTTCATGCGCTTACTGAGCAAGATCCAGAGATCGCTGCCGTTTTATTATCTGAATTAAAACGCCAACAGCGCAACCTTCAGCTCATTGCCTCGGAAAACTTCACTTCACGTGCAGTCTTAGCGGCGATGGGCTCCACTCTTTCAAATAAATATGCAGAGGGATATCCCGGTAAGCGCTACTACGGTGGATGCGAAGAGGTAGATAAGGCTGAGCTACTTGCCATTGCCAGAGCTAAGAGTTTATTTGGTGCCGATCATGCAAATGTACAACCACACTCGGGAGCCAGTGCAAATATCGCCGTCTATCAAGCCTTTACAAAGCCAGGAGATACGGTCTTAGCGATGTCACTACCGCATGGTGGCCACTTAACTCATGGTTCGGCCGTTAACTTTTCAGGTAAATGGTTTAATGTCGAGTCATATGGAGTGCGAGCCGATAATGAGCTCATCGACTATGACGAACTACGCGATAAGGCCATAGCAACTCAACCAAAGATGATCTGTTCTGGTGCAACTGCATACCCATCTCTGATTGATTTTGAAAAGATCCGCTCGATATGTGATGAAGTAGGGGCGATCATGTGGGTTGATGCCGCACACTTCATCGGCCTAGTAGCGGGTAAAGCGATTCCATCACCGGTTCCATATGCAGATGTTGTCTCATTTACAACACATAAAGTTTTACGTGGACCGCGTGGAGGCATGATTCTTACAAAAGAGGCGCACGCCGCCGCCATCGATAAATCCGTCTTTCCTGGAATGCAGGGTGGGCCGATTATGTCGGCAGTTGCTGGTAAGGCAGTTGCTTTAGCCGAGTGTGCAACGCCAGAGTTTCAAAAATATGCAAAAGATGTCATCGTGAACGCTCAGGCATTGGCGGCGGCCCTTGAGGTTGAGGGTATGCGTGCAGTTTCAGGTGGTACGCAGACTCACCTCGCGTTGATGGATATTCGCAGTACTGGAGTTACTGGAAAAACCGCCGATGAGCGCGCTGGTGCGGCGGGAATAGTTATGAATAAAAACTCAATCCCTTATGATCCGCAAAAACCAGGTATCACAAGTGGTATTCGGGTTGGAACCCCGGCAACGACTTCACAGGGCATGGGTGTTGATGAGATGAAGCAGATCGCATCGCTAATTTCGCGAGCTATTGCTAGTGATGCACCAGCGGTACATGAGGAGATTAAATTAGAAGTTCACGCTCTCACCGCTCGTTTTCCAATTTATCAAGCGTAACTCTGTAGATGCGCGAGTATTTAGTCACTCTGCTTATTAGTGCGGCGCTTTGTTATGTAATTACTCCGCTAGTACGCAGAGCGGCGATTCACTTTGGCGCAATTGCCGCAATTCGAGGCCGAGATATTCATACCACGCCAACGGCGCGCTGGGGTGGCGTTGGAATGTGGATGGCTATGGCCGTTACCTTTGCCATAGTTGCCCATCTCCCACTTGTTGGAAAATCATTTGGACATGAATCAATAGGAATCTTCTTGGCTGCAACTGCAATCGTTCTCTTGGGGATGGCCGATGATCGCTTTCAGCTTGATGCACTTACAAAGCTTGCCGGGCAAGTCTTTGCTGCAAGTATCTTGTTAATGTATGGAATCCAGATCCTCTGGCTACCAATTAATGGAGTGATAACCCTTCCGCCAAGCATTGGTCAGTTAGTCACGGTTTTAATCGTTGTTGTGACAATCAACGCCGTCAATTTTATCGACGGTATGGATGGTCTTGCCGCTGGAATCGTTGCGATCGCTAGCGCTGCTTTCTTTGCTTTTGCCTATGTTTTAGCCATAGATTTTGGCTTAAGCCGAGCTGGTGCACCATCTCTGATTACGGCAGTCCTGGTTGGAATTTGTATTGGCTTTCTGCCACACAATGTATTTCCGGCCCGTATTTTTATGGGCGATAGCGGCTCAATGCTGCTTGGAATCTTATTAGCATCGGCGGCAATTACATTGACTGGCCAAGTTGATCCCAATGCGATCTCGGCTGAATCTGGTGGACCAACACTCTTGCCACTTCTCCTACCATTTGCCGTTCTAGCGATTCCATTGGCCGATTTATTATTAGCAGTTAGCCGTCGGGTTAAGGCAGGCAAATCTCCATTTACTCCAGATAATGAGCATCTACACCATCGTCTATTAAGTGCGGGTTTCTCACAACCAAGAACGGCCTTCATTCTCTATCTATGGACCGCCACTATCGCCTTCCCGGTTACGGTTTTAGCATTTGCACCTTGGTGGATCGCATTGCTAGCGGCCGGTGTATTAATTGCAATTACTACGGTGATTTCTAAGACCGGCAAGAAAGTGAGTGTATGAGTAGCAATGAGTCGCGCTTACTTCGTGGCGCCTTTATTCCGACGTTGATCGTCAGCATTCTTGCGATTGCGCTTTCAGGGATTTTTAGCGGGCCCAGTGGGCTTCTTGGCGCTATTCTTGCCCAGTTCGTGGTGATTATATTTTTTATAATTCACATCGCCGTTTCGCGCATGACAAGAAATTTAGATCCGATTTCTACGATGGCTATGGCGCTATTTTCCTACTTTGCTAAACTTCTTGGACTCGGCCTTTTGCTGTGGGCGATTTCAAAGTACACCCAGAGGGCCACAATTAGCCGTACATCCTTTGGAATCACCTCACTCGCCTTAACGGTCGCCTGGCTATGGGGGGAGATTGCAAGTTTCATGAAACTTCGCCTACATTTACCACTACCTGATCGGCCGGGGCGAGAAGAAAAAGGAGGTCATAATGGCAAGGCGTGAAGAGAGTGCAATGTGGTCAATCTTTGGATACCTGCTTTCAGGTCTACTTTTTTGGGGCGGGGTTGGCTACGGCTTAGACCGCTGGTTGAAAACCAGTTACTTCACCCTCATCGGGCTCTTAGTGGGTATTAGTGGCGCCATTTATCTAGTCTGGCTGCGTTTCGGTCGAGAGTGAGCCGGGCCACCAGTTTCAAGCGCCTTTGGATTTCTCAACTTGGTGGACTCTGCCATAGGGTTGGCCCGTCTTAGCTTCCCCGTTATGGCCGTTAATTTGAATCATTGAAGGAGTTATGCGTGGGTATATTGCTGCGTTCGGGCTCTGGGGGATTTGTGCCTCCCAGCAGTGCCGATTTTGAGCTGCCACCGATTTTTGGTGGAAATGCCTATACGACAAAGCCGGTGTTCTTGGTCTTTTTCTCGGTCATTCTGATCTCAGTTTTTTTTATTCTCGCATCACGCAAGGCCTCAGTTGTACCTTCCAAACTGCAGTTCGCAGGTGAGTCGGTTTACAGTTTTGTTCGAAATGATTTAGCACGAGATGTTATTGGTCATGATTTCCTGCGCTTTGTCCCATATCTTTTTACGCTCTTCACTTTTATTTTAGTTAATAACTTATTTGGAATCATTCCACTATTGCAGTTTCCTACGATGTCGCGAGTCTCTTTTCCTTATGTATTAGCTCTGACTATCTACTTTGTATTTCACTATGTTGGAATTCGCAAGCAAGGTGCCATAAAATACTTTAAAGAGATCATGTTTATGCCTGGAGTGCCGAAAGCCGCTTACATCCTTATTACTCCATTAGAAATTCTTACATTTTTTGTTGTACGCCCGGCAACACTTGCGCTTCGTTTATTTGCAAATATGTTTGCTGGGCACTTACTACTTCTCGTCTTTATCTTGGGTGGAGACCATCTACTCAAAGGTGTTATTGGTTTAAAGTTGATCAGCCCATTTGCCTTCAGTATCGGTATTGCACTGACTTTCTTTGAATTCATGGTCCAATGCCTGCAGGCGTACATCTTTACCCTGCTCGCAGCTCTTTATATCGCCGGCGCCCTTGCCGACGAGCACTAATAGGAAAGAAGGAAGAAAATGACAGGCACACTCAACCTCGTTGGTTTTGGCCTCGCAGCAATCGGTCCCGGAATCGCAACTGGACTCATCTTCGCCGCATATATCAACGGCGTCGCACGTCAGCCAGAGGCACGAAGCGTTCTACAGCCAATCGCGTTTCTAGGCTTCGCACTGGCTGAAGCCCTTGCACTCTTTGGCCTCGTACTTGCATTTGTTCTCTAATTTAAGAATTTAACTCAAGGGAGATTTGATGCAATTTCTTAACTTAGCGGCGCAAGAGAAGATAAATCCGCTGATTCCGCACACTACTGAGCTAGTAGTTGGTGCAATCGCCTTTATTCTTCTCTTCTTAACCCTGCGTAAATTTGTAGTGCCGATGTTTGAAAAGGCATTTACTGAGCGGACAAACGCCATTGAAGGCGGAATCGCTCGCGCTGAAAAAGCGCAGTTAGATGCCCAACAAGCACTAGCTCAGTACACCGAACAGCTTGCCAACGCGCAGGCGCAGGCGCAGATTATGCGTGAGGATGCTCGGGTCGCTGGAGCGAGCATTATTGAAGATCTCCGAACGAAGGCGCAGGAAGAGGCGGCCCGTATTACGGCAACAGCACATGCATCAATCGAAGCCGAGCGGGCAGCGGCGATCGTCTCACTCCGTGCAGAAGTCGGTGCCTTAGCCGTTGAACTCGCCTCAAAGATCGTTGGCGAATCGTTGGAAGATTCAGCGCGCGCATCGCGGGTCGTTGATCGCTTTTTAGAAGATCTAGAGGCTAATAAGTAACGATGAGAGCTCATCTAGGCGGCAGCAGCCGTGCGTCATTACTGGCCTCACGCTCGGCCTTGGATGTCGCAGTTAAGGGAATCGATGCAGATGGCGCATCGGGCTTGAGCGCTCAACTCTTCTTTTTTGCCGATGTTTTAAATGCAAATATTGCACTTCGTCGCGCACTTACCGACTCTTCGCGTGATGATTCAGCAAAGTCCGATCTGCTCACCGAACTCTTTGCCAGCAAGGTGGATGCAACTGCGCTCTCCATAATTACTCAGATCGCCGCACTACGGTGGTCGGCTCCAAAAGATTTAGTACTTGTTCTTGAGCAGTTGGCAGTTGAGGCAGAGGCATCGGCTGCCAATATCTCAGGTGAGCTTGATCGAGTTGAGGATGAAATCTTCACCGCCTCACGCGCCATAGCTGGCTCGGCTGGGCTGCGCAGAGCGCTCACATCGGATGCAAAGCTGGCTAAAGCAACGCTGGTCCGTGAGATTCTTGAGGGCGCTTCGGATTCAACGATTAATTTAGTTTTGCAGTTAGTGCAGAGTTGGCGCGGACGTAGCATCGAATCGGCCTTTGCCGACTATGTACATGCACTCGCCGCGCGTCGCAATCGAGTGATCGCTCTGGTCCGCGTCGCAGTACCTTTGACACCCTCTCAACGGGAGCGGCTCTCACATGCGTTAGATGCCCAGGTCGGACAGCCGGTACGAATTAATATTGAGGTCGAGCCAGCGATTATTGGTGGGGTTTCAATCAAGTTTGCAGATGAGTTAGTAGATGGAACAGTTTCAAATCGTTTGGCTGGGGCCGCACGCGCCATAGTCGGAAGCAAATAAAGGGAGAAACAGATGGCAGACCTCACGATCAACCCGGCAGAGATTCAAGGAGCGTTGGCGAACTTTGTTAAGTCATACGATCCAGGCGTTGCAGCTCGCGACGAAGTTGGAACCGTAAGCCAGGCCGGTGATGGAATCGCTCGTGTTGAGGGGCTCCCATCGACTATGGCAAATGAACTCTTGCAGTTTGAGAATGGAACTTTAGGACTTGCACTCAATCTAGATGTTCGCGAAATTGGCGTTGTTATTCTCGGTGGCTACGAAGGTATTGAAGAGGGAACATCGGTGCGTCGCACAGGTGAGATTCTCTCGGTTCCAGTTGGAGATGCATTCCTTGGCCGTGTTGTAGATCCATTGGGTCGCCCAATCGATGGCAAGGGTGAGATCAAGGCCGATGCAAGGCGCGCACTCGAGATTCAAGCGCCATCTGTTGTTCAGCGTCAGCCAGTGAAAGAGCCGTTAGCTACTGGAATTAAAGCGATCGATGCCATGACCGCTATCGGTCGTGGTCAGCGTCAGTTAATTATTGGCGATCGCCAGACTGGAAAGACTGCCGTTGCCGTAGACACGATTATCAATCAGATGGAAAACTGGAAATCTGGAGATAAAAAGAAGCAAGTTAAATGTATCTACGTCGCTATTGGACAAAAGGGCTCAACTATCGCCGCGGTAAAGGGCGCACTAGAAGAGGCGGGAGCGATGGAGTACACAACTATCGTCGCATCTCCAGCCTCTGATCCTGCGGGATTTAAATATCTTGCACCTTATACAGGCTCATCGATTGGCCAGCACTGGATGTATAACGGTGAGCATGTACTTATCGTGTTTGATGATTTATCAAAACAGGCCGAGGCTTATCGTTCAGTATCTCTGTTGCTGCGCCGACCACCAGGCCGCGAGGCTTATCCTGGAGATGTTTTCTACTTGCATTCACGTTTATTGGAGCGTTGCGCAAAGCTCTCCGACGAACTCGGTGGCGGTTCAATGACTGGATTGCCAATCATTGAGACTAAGGGAAATGACGTTTCGGCGTTTATTCCAACTAACGTTATCTCCATCACCGATGGCCAGTGCTTCCTTGAGACCGATTTATTTAACGCCGGAGTGCGCCCAGCTATTAACGTTGGAGTTTCAGTTTCACGCGTCGGTGGCTCTGCACAGACCAAGGCGATGAAGAAGATCGCAGGTCGCCTACGTCTTGACCTGGCACAGTTCCGTGAGCTTGAGGCATTTGCCGCCTTTGGCTCTGATTTAGATGCGGCCTCCAAGGCTCAACTTGAGCGCGGTGCACGGATGGTTGAGCTATTGAAGCAGGGCCAGTACTCACCGTATTCACTCGAGCATCAGATCGTTTCGATCTGGGCAGGTACATCAGGTGCCCTGGATTCAGTTCCAGTCGCCGATATTCGCCGCTTTGAGGCCGAACTTCTTGAGTTCATTGGCCGTGAGCGCAAAGATATCTTTACCGTAATCTCAGAGACCAAACTCCTTGAAGATGATACGGTCGCAAAGATGCAGATTGCAGTTGATGATTTTAAGAAAATCTTTAAAACCTCTGCGATGGCCGCCGTTAAAGATGCCCCGGTTGAGGCACTTGATACTGAGGTCACTGAACAGATCACGAAGCATGTGCCACCGGCGGTGAAGAACTAACTCATGGGTGCCCAACTTCGTGTTTATCGCAGACGCATGCGATCCGTTAAAGCGACTAAAAAGATTACGAAAGCCATGGAGTTAATCTCGGCATCTCGTATCGTAAAAGCGCAGCAACGAGTCGCAGCGTCAACTCCTTATGCAAATGAGTTGACGCGTGCAGTATCTGCGGTCGCTACGTTCTCATCAACGAACCATCCGCTAACGACTCCTTCCGAGAATCCAATTCGTGCAGCGATTTTGATTATCTCTGCAGATCGAGGTATGGCAGGTGCTTACTCGAACAATGCAATCAAAGAGGGTGAGCAGTTAGCCGCCCTTCTTAAAGCGCGAGGTTTAGCGACAACCTCATATCTAGTTGGACGAAAGGCCGTCAACTACTATCGCTTTCGTAACCGTGCTATCGCGGGCTCTTGGACGGGTTTTTCCGATAACCCAAGCTATGAAAACGCTAAAGAGATCGCCGATGCGCTTATTAAAGCCTTCATCGCCGATTCAACGGTAGATGCGCAAGGCGTCGATGAGATTCATATCGTCTTTACCGAATTTCAATCTATGTTGACACAAAATGCGATGGCAAAGCGAATGCTTCCATTAGAGGTAATCGAGAGTGATGCCCCAGTCCCAACGGGCTTACTACCCATGTATGAGTTCGAACCAAATGCCGAGGTAGTGCTTAATGCGCTTCTGCCCCGTTACATTGAGGCTCGAGTATTTAACGCAATGTTGCAGTCAGCTGCCTCTGAGCATGCTGCACGGCGTCGCGCAATGAAGTCGGCCACAGATAACGCCGATGATTTAATCAAGTCGCTCACACGACTTGCCAATGCAGCCCGTCAGGCTGAAATTACCCAAGAGATCAGTGAAATTGTTGGCGGCGCAGACGCGTTGGCCTCGGCTAGTGCAGGGAGTGAATGATGTCGGCATCAACAGGTAAAGGTCGCGTAGCTCGAGTAATTGGACCGGTGGTGGATATTGAATTTCCAGCCGATGCAATGCCATCGATCTTCAACGCGCTACACGTAGAGGTAACTATGTCGGGTACTACACGTACCTTGACGATGGAGGTCGCCCAGCACATTGGTGACAACCTTGTGCGTGCGATTTCTATGCAGCCAACCGATGGAATGGTTCGTGGCGCAGAGGTCTCTGATACTGGCTCAGCCATCTCGGTACCGGTAGGCGATGTAACGAAGGGACATGTTTTCAATACTCTTGGCGAATCAATGGATGTTCCAACTTCATCACTTGATATCAAAGAGCGTTGGCCAATTCACCGAAATGCACCTGCATTTGATCAGTTAGAGTCCAAGACTGAGATGTTTGAAACTGGAATCAAAGTCATCGACCTACTCACCCCTTATGTAAAGGGCGGAAAGATTGGCCTCTTCGGCGGTGCTGGTGTCGGTAAGACAGTTTTAATTCAAGAGATGATTTACCGCGTAGCTGAAAACTTCGGTGGTGTATCGGTATTTGCTGGCGTCGGGGAGCGTACTCGTGAGGGTAACGATCTATTTTTAGAGATGACCGAGACCGGCGTTATTAATAAGACGGCTTTAGTATTTGGTCAAATGGATGAACCACCTGGCACGCGTCTTCGTGTTGCACTCTCTGCGCTAACGATGGCGGAGTATTTCCGCGATGTACAAAAGCAGGATGTTCTTCTCTTTATCGATAACATCTTCCGCTTCACGCAGGCCGGCTCAGAAGTTTCAACCCTCCTTGGCCGTATGCCATCTGCCGTGGGATATCAGCCAACTTTGGCCGATGAGATGGGTCAACTGCAGGAGCGAATTACATCTACGCGTGGCCACTCGATTACATCGATGCAGGCGATCTACGTACCTGCAGATGACATTACCGATCCGGCTCCACACACAACCTTTGCGCACTTAGATGCAACGACTGTGCTATCTCGTCCGATCTCAGAGCTTGGTATCTACCCAGCTGTAGATCCACTTGACTCAACATCACGAATCTTGGATCCCCGGTATATCGGTGAACACCACTTCCGTGTAGCAAACCGCATCAAACAGATTTTGCAACGTTACAAGGATCTTCAAGACATCATTGCCATTCTTGGAATCGATGAGCTATCTGAAGATGATCGCGTACTCGTTGGCCGTGCTCGCCGTATTCAGCGCTTCTTATCGCAAAATACTTTCGTTGCAAAGGTCTTTACCGGTATCGAAGGCTCCTTCGTTCCACTGGTCGATACCATTGCAGCCTTTGAGGCGTTAGCCGATGGAAAGTACGATCACATTCCAGAGCAAGCCTTCTTTATGTGTGGTGGCCTCGATGATGTTGAGCGTCGAGCCGCCGAATTAGCGGCAAGTTTTGGCAAGTAAGTAAAAGATGACGCTAAAAGTCGAACTCGTATCCCCAACGCAGCGTGTCTGGTCGGGGGAGGCAACATTTGTCTCTGCCCGCACCGTTGAAGGCGATCTAGGAATTCTCAATGATCACGCACCGCTCTTTGGGGTACTTGTCGATGGATTAGTGAGCATTAAGGGAGTCGATGGTGGCACGACTTCATTTAATGTTAGTGGTGGCTTCTTATCGGTCTCTGATAATCGTGTCTCTATTCTGACCGAGACAGTTGAGTCGTAACTTATTTCAAGTGATGTTCGGTCTCGATAACACGAACCGTCTTTGATTTGCCACGCATAACAATCGACTGGCTGATCGCACCGTAACTTGTATAGCGAATCCCTTTAATTAACTCGCCGTCGGTGATGCCCGTTGCAGCTAAGAAAACATCTTCGGAGTTAACGAGATCCTTTGTATGTAAAACCGCTCCAACTGGTTTACCGTCTTCATATAACTGACCCTGAATAGCTCCACCTAAACAGATCATCGCGGCAGCGGTAATGACACCTTCCGGAGTTCCCCCAATACCCATTAAGAGATCGACCCCGGTATTGGGGCGTGCAGTTTCGATGGCAGCTGCAACATCACCATCTTGGATTAAACGTATGCGAGCACCAGCGGCACGGATTTCGGCAATTAGTTGATCATGTCGTGGGCGATTTAATACGACGACAGTAACGTCGCTGACTGCTAAATTCTTTGCCTTAGCAACTGCAATGATGTTTTCAGCCGTAGTTGCTTGGATATCTATAACACTCGCAGCCGCTGGTCCAGTCACAATCTTGTTCATATAAAACGATGTCCCAGGATCAAACATCGTGCCGCGGGGGGAGAGGGCAATAACACTAATTGCGCCGTTCATGCCATTGGCCGTTAATGAAGTTCCATCGATGGGATCGACCGCTACATCACAAGATGGACCCTCCTGATTTCCGACCTGCTCACCGTTATGTAACATGGGAGCGTTATCTTTTTCACCCTCCCCAATAACTACCACTCCGGCCATATCGACAGTGTTTATCATCTCGCGCATCGCTTCGACGGCGGCTTGATCGGCTAAGTTTTTCTCACCCCGGCCAACCCAGGGAGCTGCAGCCAGTGCGGCGGTTTCAGTCACACGGATTAATTCAAGAGCTAAATTTCTATCTGGAGTTGGCGACATTATTCACGGCTCACTTTCGCACCCAGGGATATTAACTGTTCGGCAAAGTGAGGGTAGCCCCGATCGACATGGAAGGCGGCATCGATCGTTGTTTCACCCTCACTGACTAGCGCGGCAAGAATTAAACCGGCGCCAGCGCGGATATCCGTTGCCTCCACTGGAGCACCCGAGAGTTCGGGGACACCATCGATCGATGCGTGGTGACCATCGATCGATATCTGTGCTCCCAAGCGGATTAACTCATTTACAAACATGAATCGTGATTCAAAGACGTTTTCAGTGACTAAAGAGTGGCCATCGGCGATTGCATTCAGGGCAATAACCATGGGTAGTAGATCGGTTGGAAAGCCTGGATAAGGGAGGGTTGCAACATCGATCGCCGTCGGCCGCACATCCATACGAACACGAAGACCATCGCTCGTCGTTGTAATAATCGCACCAGCGCTCGTAAGTTTTTCAAGGGGGAGTTCTAGATCTTCGGGCCGAGCTCCGTGAATCGTAATATCGCCCCGAGTCATCGCCGCGGCAAAGGCCCAAGTAGCACTGATGATGCGATCAGGAATAGTCGCGTGTGTAGTGGGGCTTAAAGTTTTAACCCCCGTTATGGTAATCAATGGAGTACCAAGACCTTTAATTTGTGCACCCATTGAGATAAGAAAATTACCGAGATCTACTAAATCAGGCTCACGCGCGGCGTTATCAATTACTGTCTCACCCGTGGCTAAGACCGCCGCTGTCATAATATTTTCAGTAGCTCCAACACTCGGAAAATCTAACTCGACTCTTGCTCCAGTTAATCCATGCGCTGCATGCGCAATTACATAACCATGCTCAATGTGTGCAGTTGCACCAAGGGCTTCAAGGCCCTTAATATGAAAATCTAAACCCCTTGAACCGATCGCATCGCCCCCTGGAAGTGCAACCTCGGCAACTCCGATTCGGGCCACGAGGGGTCCTAGAACATTTATCGATGCGCGCATCTTGCGTACAAGATCGTAATCGGCGCGGTGACCAGGCGTGATTGGAACATCGATACTCACGCTGTCTAAACTTCGCACAACGGTACAGCCCAATCGAGTCAATAAATCCGCCATGATTTCCACATCGGCTATCGCCGGAACATTTGTAATAGTTGTCTTACCCGCGGCTAAGAGCGAGGCGGCCATAAGTTTGAGGACCGAGTTTTTAGCCCCACTGACCGAGACCTCACCACTAAGCCTGGTGCCACCTTGAACGCGGAATCGGTCCAGAGATGCCATGGTTGCAGTCTACTTATAGGCTACAGGCATGGTTAATTTAACGCGTATTTATACCAAGACCGGTGATGATGGCACGACCTCACTAGGGGACATGAGCAGAACATCTAAGAACGATCCGCGCCTTGAGGCGTATGCCACTGTCGATGAAGCAAACTCCAGTATCGGCGTAGTTCTCTCTACCGTGGGGCTTAGCGAGGAGGTACGCGCGCTCTTGGTGCGTATTCAAAATGATTTATTTGATGTCGGTGCCGATTTGTGTACACCCGTTGTCGACTCACCAGCCTTTGAACCACTTAGAGTTTTAGAGTCTCAGGTTTTATTCCTGGAAGAACAGATCGATAAATACAATAGTGAGCTCGAATCACTTCGCTCATTTGTTCTGCCCTCGGGGACATCGGCCGCCGCACAATTACACGTTGCTCGTACCGTTGTTCGTCGGGCCGAGCGTTGCACATGGGCTGCAATTCATGCATTTGGTGGAGGCGTAAGCCTGGTGACGGCGAAGTATTTAAATCGCTGCTCTGATCTCCTCTTTGTCTTAGCACGTCATGCCAACAAAGAGATTGGCGACCAACTATGGGTTCCGGGTGCTAATCGCTAGTTGTCGACGGGAGAAAATGACGTGCTTGGTATTTTTTCACTCGATACGTCATGGTGGCAGTTAGCTGAAATTCCAGCTATTTGATGGTGGAGTTCGATCGCTTCCTGACTAATTATCAAAATCGTAAGCACCTGTTTTGCAGTTGTTTTATTCGCTAAAACTCGTACCAAGGAGATCGTACGTAGAGTCTTATCTTCAGTGGAGATTTCACCAACGATCTTAGAGTTCACCTCCCAGTAGCTACACCCATTCACGGCCGCAACTTGAACCGCAGCACAAGAGTATTTTTCACACACACGTACACCCTCAACAGTTTGGGCAAGCTGGCGGGTCAACGCGGGATTACTTGAAGCTGCGCTAATTAACTCTTTTGCTGTTGGAATTTTGGCAAATACTTCACCATTGGATTTAAAAGATGCTGGCGGCCACTTTGAAGAGGGAGAGGGAGAGAGGCCGATGCTGCGTTTTGGAGTAATTTTTCTTACCGGTATCTTCTTCACAACTGCTTTTTTGGTCACAGCTGCTTTGGGTACAGCTGCTTTGGGTACAGCTGCTTTGGGCGATCGCGTTGGCGTTGGAGACGCATAAGATGCCGGTGCGATGAGCGTTACCATCAGCACAAGCACCAGTAATCGCTTAATCACGGTCCCATTTAAATTTACGTAATGAGAAATAGATACCAACACCAAGCCAGAGAAGCAGGATTACAAACGTCTTGCCATTTTCCCAGGAGTGAGCAACTTCGTTAGCGGCAAAGCTTTCAGGCAAAAATACTGAACGCATACCCTGAGTGAGCCATTTCAGCGGAAAGATGGCGGCAACCTGCTGCATCCATGTAGGAAGTTGAGTAAAGACAAAAAATACTCCACTAAAGAACTGTAAAACAATCACAATTGGGGAGACCACCGCGGAGGCACTTCGACCGCTCTTTGGCAGGATTGAGAAAGCAATACCCAGCGACGTTGAGCAGGCACTTCCAAGAAGAACTAGCCAGGTGAAAGTGATCCATTTGTTAATATCGGTAGGTAGGTGCAAACCAAAGAAAATGAGGCCAAAACCTAGCAGTAAGAGGATTTGTATCACCATGCTGACAACAATGAGTATCACCTTGCCAATGAAGTAACTAGATGCGGGCATAGGGGTCCCGCGAAGTCGCTTGAGCGTTCCAAAATCTCTTTCCAGCGGGATCGTTATGGCTAGCGCTTGAAATCCGGTATTTACTAAACCTGATGCAATCATTCCTGCAACAAAGTATTGAGAAAAAGTGACACCAGGTGCAATAGTATTTTTAAAAACTGAGCCAAAGATAATAAGTAATATGACTGGGAATAAAAGGGTAAAGATGACAGATTCGCGTTGGCGCATAAATTGACGAATCTCTAATCCACCACGTCTTATGCCCAGATTGACTGCAGTTGGAATCTTATTCATGGCTAGCACCTATCATCTGCAAATAAATATCTTCAAGTGAGGGGCGCGTGAGTGTGAGCTCTGGAATTTCGCCATTAAATCTAGCCATGAGCTCGCCCAAAACAGCGGTGGGGTTATCACTCTCTTGACTCTTTAGCTCGCTCCCTTCGCGCCAGGTTAGACGGGCTTTAGCGCGCGAGCGGCCTCCAAGTTCGGCCGGAGTAGATACTTCAATGATCTCCCCATTGTTAATGACACCAACACGATCGGCTAACGCCTCTGCTTCATCTAAATAGTGGGTCGTTAAGAGAATAGTTGTGCCATCGCTTCGAAGTTTTTTAATCAATGCCCAGAAAGCGCGTCGGGCCTCGGGATCAAAGCCGGTCGTGGGCTCATCGAGAAAGAGGAGCTCTGGGTTACCGATGATTCCAAGTGCAACATCGAGCCGGCGCCGTTGGCCACCAGAGAGTTTTCGAATCAATGAACTGGCTTTTTGATCTAAACCAACGGCGTTAATGACTTCATTTACATCTCGCGGATTGGAGTAGTAGCCACTGAAGTGGTGGATGCTCTCCCTCACCGACAGATCACCTGAATCGGAGGTGGATTGGAGCACAACTCCTATGCGATTGCGCCATGCGCGTGCGGCGTATCCGCCCTCTTGCGGGTCAAAGCCCAAGACGCAGACCTCGCCCGCATCGCGAGGGCGAAAGCCCTCAAGGATCTCTACAGTGCTCGTTTTACCTGCGCCGTTGGGGCCAAGGAGTGCAAATATTTCACCGATAGGAATCGAGAGATTAATTCCACGAACGGCATGAAGACCTGCGTAGCTTTTTTTAAGGCCCGTTACCTCAATCGCCACCATGTTCACATCCTACTATGCGAACTCATGTGAGAAAATAAGAGCATGAGCCCCCGTAGGAACTACCCAAAAAATAGCCGGGGAAAATCCGATGATCGCGAAATCACCGCATCTAATCAAAGTTTTGAAGAGCACGATGAGGGCTTGTATACGGTCAGGAGATTGACGGGCTCGGGATCTACAAAGCCCTTTCGTTGTCCAGGTTGTGATCAGATGATTCCATTAGCTACGCCGCACGTAGTTGCATGGCTGGAGGATGATGAAGAGGGGCGCCGACACTGGCATAGTGCATGTTGGTTGAAAAAAAATAAACGCCGACCTAATACCGAACGCACTCGTAACGCCCCACGATATTAAAACTCTCTTTTTTAACCTAGCCTGCCCTTAAGAAGTTTAGTTAATTTAATTACTAATCTGTCATCTTGCTGGCGCCGCTTAAAGCTTAAAAAATGTAATGGTAGATAAAAGCGCGTGCGGACAACAGTTCGTGCGAAGGTATATTCCAACAAGCCCTCTGGTCCATGGACTCGACCGGAACCACTATTTTTTACTCCACCAAAAGGCACGGAGGCGATCGCTGCAAATGAAAAAGTTGAGTTTATTGCAACCATTCCGCAGTGCAATTGAGATGCAATCTTCTTTCCTTTTCGTTTAGACCAAACATTAGCCCCTAATCCATAACTAGATGCATTTGAAAGTTCGATAGCTTCGCGCATATCGTTCACACGATTAATAATGATTATTGGCGCAAAGCTCTCTTCCCGAATAGCCAGCGAACTCTCTGGAACATCTATTAAAATGATGGGCTGCACAAAGGGGGGATCTATGGACTCCATCCCTCCAAAGACACATGTACCGCCATCTGCTATCGCGGCTTTGACGTGGGATTTGATGAGATCAATCTGCGATGGCATCGTGGCTGGTCCATAACTACCGGCTCCAGGTGCAGCTGCATGGATAGTTGCGGCAAGTTCGATCGATCTAGCTACGAACTCATCGGCAACCTCTTGAGCTACATAAACCCGCTCTGCGCCAATACACGACTGCCCAGCATTGGCCATCGCCGACCAGATTGTGGCATCTACTGCGCGTGCTACGTCGGCGTCGGCGGCCACGATTACCGGATCTTTTCCACCACATTCAAGAACCACGGGTGTCATGGTTACGGCGCATTGTGCGGCGACTAAACGAGCCGTACGCGTCGAGCCTGTAAATGAAATCTTATCGACACCACTGGAACAAAGCGCCCCACCAGTTTCACCTAAACCCGTAATAGTTGTGAAGATATCGGGAAATGGTGCACATTCATCAAAGATCTCTTTGAGCCACACACCAACCCCCGGAGTGAACTCACTCGGTTTAAATACAACGGAGTTACCGGCAGCTAATGCGTAAGCGATAGAGCCGATCGGCGTAAAGATCGGATAGTTCCATGGCCCAATAACTCCTATAACGCCAAGAGGTGAACGTTCAACCGTTGCCGCCATGTTAGCCATTAATAATCCTGGTCGGCGAAAAGAAGTTCGCATAATAGATTCGGCGTGACGGGCCGCCCATCCAATATGAGTAACAGCCAGACTTACTTCTAATCTCGCATCGCTGAGAGGTTTACCGGTTTCTAAAGAGATTAACGCGGCTATCACCTCGATTTTTTCAATAATTAAACCGCTCCATGCCAATAAAATGTTTTTTCGTTGATTAAAATTTAGCATCGCCCACTGCTTGCCAGCGCTTTGAGCCCGAGTAACAACGGCACTTACTTCGGCCTCACTTAAAATCTTATGAGTACCCACGACTTCATTGGTGACTGGATTACAAGAATTAAACTCCGGTGTTCGCTTCGTGGCCATGGTGAGAAGCGTAGTCGGGTGTCAGTAGGATTTGAAGTATGAGCGAGATAGTTAGACCCAGCAGTGTTTTACCGGCAGCTCGAAGTATTTTTCACGTTAGTACAAGTGATGGCGAAGATCTCATCGGTGAAATCTCTGCCCCACTCGGGACAAGCCGCGGTGCAGTTCTTTGCCTACATCCACTACCAACAGCTGGTGGCATGATGGATAGTCACGTCTTCAAAAAAGCGGCGAATAGATTGCCCGCGATGGCGGCAATCACAGTAGTTCGCTTTAACTCGCGCGGAACAACCAGTGAGGCTGGGACCAGTACAGGTCACTTTGATAATGGCGTTGCTGAGGCTTTAGATGTTCAGGCGATGCTCGCATACTCTCTTGATACGTTGAAACTTGAAAACCTATGGGTAGTTGGTTGGTCATTCGGAACCGACCTTGCTCTTCGCCATGCAAAGGAGCCTCGCCATCAAGGATTGATTCTGCTAAGCCCACCGCTTCGCACTACTAATGATGAAGATCTCTTGTACTGGAATGCGGACTCAAGACCAATTATCGCCCTTGTTCCTGAGTTCGATGATTTTTTGATGCCCGATCAGGCACGAGCGCGATTTAGCATCGTTCCCAAAGTGGAAATAAGAGCGGTTTCAGGCGCAAAGCACTTGTGGCTAGGAGAGCCATTCGTACACCGTGTCTTATCGGAGATAAATTCAATAGTTTCAGGTGATACTAAAACGCTGCCATTAGAGTTTTAAGAGGCTTCGGCGCGTGGGATGACAACTTCATCCAAGATTAAAATAATTGCAGCAGCTACAGGCACAGCTAATAAGCCACCAATGAGGCCAAGCAGCGAAGAGCCGATTAATGCCGCGATGATAGTGACCGCTCCAGGTACCGACAGTCTCTTTTTCATAATACGTGGAGTGACTAGGTAATTCTCAATTTGCACATAGATGACGTAGGACACGAACGTTACAACACCGATTGTGACTGATTGGGTAAGGCCAATAATTGTGACTATAGAACAGCCAATTAAATGACCGACAAGCGGAATTAATCCACAAACCAGAATTAGCATTGCGATTGCGATTGGTGAAGGGAGACCAAGAATCAAAGCGAGAATTAAAATAAATATAGATGCCATGGCTGCGATAAGAATCTGACTTCCGACAAATGAGCCAATCCGCGCGACTATGGCATGGGTGAGTCGAGAGGTGCGATCGCGGCGCGTGGCGGGTACTAACGAAAGTCCTAAATTAATCGCCTGTGGTAAGGATGTAATGAAATAAAGTGTGAGCACTAAAATAGTTAGAATAGAGAAAAAGCCAGACAAAATAGATTTCCCAACACCTAAAACCCCGCCAAATGTGGAGATAAGTAGCGTTCCATTCTTAGAGAGATCACTTAACTTATTTTGTAAAGTATCTATGACACCAAATTGAAGATTGAGTTTATTAATAAATGAGTTTTGAGTAAGGTCATTTAATAACATAGGTGCCTTGTTTATGAGTTGAGAGCTCTGAGAGATAACTGGCGGAAATACAACAAGTGCAAAGAAAATTACAAATGCAATAACCGATACAAAGATTATCGCCACTGCAGTGGATCTAGACAGGTTCTTACGGCGTAACGCTTCAACGGCTGGATTGAGCCCGGTGGCAAGAAAGAGGGCGATAATAATCAAGACAAAGATCTGGCTAACACTGGCAAGTGCACGCATCAAGACAATTGCAGTGAGTGCTCCTAATGTGGCGATAAAACCGAAGTAAAAGGGGTGGGACCTATTTATAGGCTCACCTAAAACTCCAAAATCTGTCGGGGTATTTTGAGCTTTAGCCGACCTCTTAGTGACCTGCTTTATTCGAGTGGAAATCGCCATAGCGTTATTCTAAAGCGCATATCACAGCATCAAGAGCGCAGAGTTGATTGAAGGGCGGAATTTATAAGGCAGAATGGGGGTATGGCGCTACGAATTACCGGGTTAGGCGAAGAGATCGCTCAAGTCACGGGATTACCGTGGGATGTGAGCTTAGAGGAGTGGCCCGAGGAGGCTGAGTTAGCGGAAAAACGGGGAATTTCACGCCATGTGGTCCGCCTAGTACGAGCTAATGCAGATCCAGATTCACAGGTTTATGCCGTGAAAGAAACGGTGACTGAGTTCGCCAATAGGGAGTACAAGATTCTTCGGGAGCTTACACATTTAAAGGCTCCTTGCGTTGAGCAGATCGCAGTTGTCGAGGGTCGCACCGATAAAAACGGCGAAGAGTTGCCGTGCGCGATCGTTACGCGTTTTCTTCCCTTTTCACTCCCTTATCGAATTTTACTGTCAGGCTCGGTCACAGCTCATGAGATTACAACCATGGCCAGTGCCCTCGCACTTTTAATTGTCCGGCTCCATCTGCTTGGTTTTTGGTGGGGTGATTGTTCGCTCTCAAATACTTTATTTCGACGTGACGCTGAGGGATTTGCCGCCTACCTGGTAGATGCTGAAACAGGTGAGTTTCAAAAAACACTTAGCGATGGCCAGCGAGAGCATGATTTAGATATCGCGATGTTTAACGTTGCCGCCGAACTTGAAGATCTCTCGCTTTCAGGAGTTTTATATCCAGGAATGGATCCGGTGCGCGCTGCTGAAGCCGTGATTCGTCGATATCGCCGGATTTGGGCCGCGCTCAAAGAGCCCCAACTTCTAGATCCAAAAGATCGACATGCCGTTGAACGGGCGATGCGCGTCCTCCACGATTTAGGTTTTGCAGTTGAAGAGGTCTCCATCACTATCGATGGTGACTCCAAGATGCTCTCCTTCCAACCAAAGTTAGTCGCCGCTGGCTATCACAGCGCACGTCTACGTGAATTAATGGGTCTGAATACCGAAGAGTTGCAGGCAAAAAGACTCCTCGCCTCATTTGATCGCTACCGTGCGCGCGAAGAGGCGACTGGTACTCCACTCACCGAGATGGCAAAGACGTGGCTCGCCGAAATCTTTGAACCGACCATTAATAGGATTCCAGAGGCGATGCGAGGCCGAGTTGAGCATGCGCAGATGTTTCATGAGATTCTTGAAAATCGCTGGTACCTGAGTGAAGCGGCCGGCATTGACGTGGGATTAGAGTTTGCCGCCGATAATTACGTTGGAAAAATTCTTCCCTTTCGTCGTGATTCAGGTGTCGATGTCATTGCCCAGTAGAGTTTTCACATGAGTAATCCGCCAAACTTTGCCCGCGCCGTGGATTTGAGCTCGCTCGGAAAGCCAAAGGTCGCAGCAACGCCACTGCCCGGATTAGAGGTAACGAGTGCGAATCTCACATCAGAGTTTTTGCCTTTATCGGCGATAAAACCAGTCATCGTTATCGCCTGGTCGCCCCGCTCTCCCGAATCGATAGAGATGGTAAGAACCCTCGGTCGAGTTGAGAGTAGTTATTCCGGGGCATGGGCCCTTGGACATTTAGATATCGATGCCCAACCCCAAGTCGCACAGGCTTTGGGAACAAAGAAAGTTCCTTATGCTGTTGCACTTATTGGCGAACAGATGGTTCCACTCTTTGAGCAGATCTACCCCGAGGAGCAGATTCGTCTTGTATTGGACAAGGTCTTAACCCTGGCGGGCGAACAGGGCATCGGTGCCGCTCCGGTAGAGGTCAGTGAGCCCGAAGAGGATGAGGCGATGCTCGCACTTGAAAACGGTGACTATGCAGGAGCAGAGGCAGCGTATAAAAAACTTATTGCCCGCAAACCAAATGATAATTTTGCAAAGTTAGGTTTAGCCCAGGTTCAACTTTTAATTCGAAGCGATGGATTAGATCAAGCCATGATTTTAGAGCAAGCAGCTAAGAGCCCGAGTGATGTCGCGCTTCAAATAAAGGCGGCCGATGTAGAGATGGTCAATGGTGCAGTTGAGGCTGCATTTAATCGTTTATTGGATCTGATAAGAGCTAGTTCAGGCGATGATCGAAATACCGCCCGAGAGCGTTTGCTCTCACTCTTTGCCTTAGTGGATTCAACTGATCCACGGGTTTTATTGGCGCGAAAAGCTTTAGCTAGCGCTTTATTTTAATGAGGGTGCTATCGGCTAAAAAAGAGCTTAATTATCTTCGGGGACTCTTCTTTCTCTTTGGTTTTTTAATTATGTCCTGGATACCCCGATTCCCCGAGGTGAAAGCAAATTTAGGTCTTTCAAATGGCGCATTTGGCACACTCATAAGCACTTCGGCGGTCGGCGCACTCATATCTCTCTTTGTAGTTGGACACCTCATACATAATCACGGGGCAAAAGTAGTCATGAGCATCGCCGTAATTTTAATGGTGATTAGCATCAATCTTCTTACAAGTACGCACTCAAGCTTAATTTTCCTCATGAGTAATATCGTCTCTGCTGGCGCCATTGCAGCCTTTCATATTTCGATAAATACCCAGGGTTTTAACTATCAAGATCGAAGAAAAGCCCACGTTATAACGCTTTTGAGTGGCTTTTGGAGCAGTGGAGCATTAGTCACTGCAGTTGTCTCTGGAATTTTAGTAGATCGAATCTCACTCACAATCCACATTGCGACATTATCAATCGGTGTTTTCTTGCTTATGTTCTTTTTAATCCAATCATTAAGTGATTACTTAGTCAAGCCCGACGCAGATCTGCATACTGATTATAAAATCTTAGATTTATTTAAAGGTTTTCATATCGATACATTGATTTCAGGGGCGTTATTTTCGGCAATTCTACTTGAATATAGTGTTGGTGACTGGTCGGCAATTTATTTAAAGGAAGATATCGGAATCAAAAGCGGACTACATACCCTTCCTTATATCCTCTTTACTTTAGCCATGATTGCAGGACGCTTAAGCATTCATAATCTCTTTAAGAGATTTCCAATGCAGTTTTTAATTAAGACTGCCTCACTTTTAGCGGGTATCTCATTCCTAACAGGCATAATTCTAATAAAACTTGTTGGTATTGAAAATAGAAATCTAGCCTTAATTATTTTGTGTATCAGTTTTACTTTCGCTGGCCTTGGATCATCTTTTCTTGGACCCAGCATTATGAATGCAGCTAATACCCGTTCAAGCGCGCCGGCAAGCGTTATGATTGGCCAGATGGGGGTGATTAATCAGATAGCCACATTTGTTATGCGCCTAGTAATTGCCTGGACTGCGCAAACGCTTTCACTCTCTTGGGCATTGATGATTCCAGCCTTGCTTCTTTTGACGGTTCCATGCTTTTCAAAGATATTTAAGCGCGTTTAAACCAGATCGTTGCAAGGGGCGGGACGGCAATTGTTGCGATGAGATAGCCACCATCGTTTAAGGTTATATTTTTATTTTTTACGCCGCTTCCGCCAAACTCTTGGCTATCGGTATTAAGAAGCTCGGCCCAGGTTCCAGTAGTTGGAAATGGCAGTTGGTAGCGCTCATGTGGCTGGGGCGAAAAATTAACGACACAAACCAACGGCACACCCTTATCGTCCCATCGAGTGAAGGCAAGGATGTTGGCCCCAGCATCGTTATTAACTAACCAGGTGAAACCTTCGGGGGATGTGTCGCGCTGCCAGAGTGCCGGAGTCGCCAGATAGCAGGTATTGATTGCTGCGATAGTTTTTTGAATTCCCCTGTGCTCTTCGAACTCAGTGAGATACCACTGCAGCCCAGCATTCTCACTCCACTCATCATTTTGGGCGAACTCACTTCCCATAAATAAAAGTTTTTTGCCGGGATGGGCCCACATAAATCCGTATAACGCCCGCAAGGTGGCAAGTTTCTGCCAGCGATCACCCGGAAATTTATTGACCATTGCAGCTTTTCCATGGACAACTTCATCATGGGAGAGGGGCAAGATAAAGTTTTCGCTCCACGCATAAAGAATTGAAAAAGTAATTTCATTATGGTGATGGCTTCGATTTATTGGATCGTGTTGTAGATATTTTAATGTGTCATGCATCCAACCCATACTCCACTTATATCCAAAGCCAAGACCATCTGAACTTGTCGGGCGCGTTACGCCAGGCCAGGCAGTAGATTCTTCAGCGATAATCATGCTTCCTGGATGCGCTCGGTAGGCGGTAGATGTCGCCTCTTGCAGAAGTTGAACCGCTTCTAAGTTCTCCCGCCCGCCGTATTTGTTGGGTAGCCATTGGCCATCCTCACGCGAGTAATCCAGATAAAGCATCGAAGCTACGGCATCTACTCGCAGACCATCGATATGGAAATCGGTGAGCCAGTAAAGCGCACTCGCAACAAGGAAGTTACGAACCTCGTTTCGCCCAAAGTTAAAGATTAAAGTGCCCCAGTCAGGATGCTCGCCCAATCGTGGATCGGCATGCTCATAGAGCGCGGTGCCATCAAAGTTAGCTAAAGCCCACTCATCCTTTGGAAAGTGGGCGGGTACCCAATCAAGAATCACTCCGATCTTTGCACCGTGGAGGGCATCGACTAAGAATTTGAAATCATCGGGAGAGCCAAATCTGGAGGTAGGTGCAAAAAAAGAGGTTACTTGATAGCCCCACGATGGGCCATAGGGATGTTCGGTAATCGGCATGAACTCAACGTGCGTAAAGTTCAAGCTCTTCACGTATTCAACTAACTGCACAGCTAGCTCCCGATAATTCAAACCTACTCGCCAAGAGCCCAGATGTATTTCATAGATACTTATCGGAGCTTTCCACGACTGGAACTCTTCACGTTCATCAATCCAAGATTTATCGCCCCAGATATAAGTTGACTCTTCAACGATCGATGCCGTTAATGGGGGAGTCTGAGTCTGCCTGGCCATTGGATCGGCGTGATCAATCCAGCTGCCATCTATCCCACAGATAGCAAACTTATAGGTATTACCTTGGCCAATCGCTGGAATAAAAATCTCCCAAATCCCTGATGATTCAACTTGTTGCATCGGATCGGTAGTTTTATCCCAGAAGTTATGATCGCTAATTAATGAGACGGCTCGGGCGTTAGGAGCCCAGACTGAAAATGAGGTACCCAGAAGTGCACCATCAATGCTGCGCCGAACATGAGCACCTAATACTTTCCACAGATTTTCATGTCTTCCTTGGGAGATTAAATGCAGATCAAGTTCACCCAGATTTGAGTGCAGATTTTCCCGCATCCTTAAATCTTTACTCGACAAATGTGGGCGGTTTTACCGTTAACCCCGGTTGGATCAAGTGAAACGAAGCTCGCTGGCGCCCAGTTATAGGAAGAGCCATCGAGTAAATCTTCGACGGTAAAGTTCACCGCGTCAAGGGCTAAAGCGCTCATTTCCCAATGAATCATCGTGGCCTGAGCCGAGTCCGGATCGAGATTGACGACCACCAAGATTAAATTATCGGCCTCGCGTTTTGAGTAAGCGATGATCGACTCTGAATCGGTTCTATGGAATATCAAATTTCGAAGTCCGTGAAGTGCAGGATTATCGGCGCGAATCGCATTGAGAACTGTAATTAAGGGCGCAAGTGTTGCATTCTTTTTAGCGGCACCATCCCAGTCACGAATTTTAATCTCATACTTTTCGGAGTTTAAGTACTCCTCACCATCGGCCTTAAAAGCTTCATGTTCAAATAGTTCAAACCCTGCATAGACGCCCCATGAAGGTGAGAGTGTTGATGCTAAAACTGCGCGCAGCGCAAAGACCGCTGGATTACCCGAGTGCAGATGGTAGGGATTAATATCGGGGGTATTGACCCAGAAATTAGGACGAAAAAATGCACTTGTCTGATTCGAAATCTCTCGGCCATATTCAGTGAGTTCAGATTTAGTAGTACGCCACGTGAAATATGTATAGGACTGATGAAAGCCCACCTTTCCCAAGGCATGCATCATCGCCGGTGATGTAAAGGCTTCGGCCAGGAATATGACTTCGGGGTTTTCACCGTGAAGGATTTCAAGGAGATCTGCCCAGAAGTGAAGCGGTTTGGTATGCGGGTTATCTACGCGGAAGATTTTTACTCCCTTTGAGATCCAGAAGTTAATAATCCGTAATATCTCAGTGCGTAGCCCCTCATAATCATCATCGAAGTTCAGCGGATATATATCTTGGTATTTCTTAGGTGGATTTTCGGCATAGGCGATAGTTCCATCGGCACGCTTGTTAAACCACTCTGGATTTGATCTTACCCATGGATGATCGGGCGAAGTTTGAAGTGCAAGATCCAAAGCTATTTCCAGGCCGTGTGACTGCGCACTCTTTAGGAAATCCTCAAAGTCGCCCATATTTCCAAGCTCCGGATTGATGGCATCGTGGCCACCATCAACGCTACCTATCGCCCATGGGACCCCGGGCTCATCAGGTGTTGCAGTCAAAGCGTTGTTAGCGCCTTTGCGGTGAGAGAGTCCAATGGGATGTATGGGTGGCAGATATAAAACATTAAAGCCCATGGCTGCAACGGCCGGGATCCGCAACTGCGCCGTTTTAAATGTTCCACTCGTGATTAATCCATCAGCGCTTTTGATCGCACCCTCACTTCGAGGAAAAAACTCATACCAAGCACCGGTGAGTGCACGCCCTCGATCTGCACGGATCGGATATTTCTCAGTTGAGCCCAATACTGTTCGATAAAGTGATTTGCTATCGGCCTCTACGATAAAGAAGAAATCTCCCTGAGATGGAATGAATATCTCACCCTCATAGCGATCAGAGCCAGGCCAGTTTTCAATCAGAGCGTTGCGTGAAATAACCTTTCCATCATCGGCATGCAGAACTACTTCTGCCGAAAGTTTTTCATGTCCCTCGATAACAATCGTTGCACTTATTAAAACTCTTTCACCTGGAACTGCCTTAACTGGAAGAAATTCTCCCCCGAAGAAAACCGCGGGGGAGATATCGCTGATGGCAATCCTTGATATCAACCTGAACCTTCCGTGTTACCCGCCTCGGCGGCAGATATGTCATCTAGACGATACTTGTCCAACGCCGCTTTTACAACGCTTAACTTTACTTGGCCTAGTTTTTCTAACTCTTGCAAAGTTGCTACCGCGATGGATTCGGCATCGACCTTGAAATGGCGGCGCAGCGCCCCTCTGGTGTCGGAGAGTCCGAAGCCATCGGTGCCAAGGGAGATAAATGGAGCCTCTACCCATGGCGAGATCTGATCTTGTACTGCGCGCATGTAATCACTCACTGCGATTACCGGTCCGTTGTGACCCGCTAACTTGCTTGAAATATAGGCACGGCGCTTCTCACTTGGGCTCAGTAAGTTGTGACGGTCGGTCTTTAATCCATCTCGACGCAGCTCGTTCCACGATGTTACCGACCAGACCGAGGCTTCTACGCCCCAATCTTCGCGCAATATCCGTTGTGCCTTCAACGCCCAGTTAACGCCAACGCCAGATGCCAAAATCTGTGCCGATTTCTTGCGTTGCTTCTTGGCAGGTGAATATAGATAGAGCCCCTTGAGCAGGCCTGCTACATCTAAATTTTCAGGCTGAGCCGGGTGAATATACGGCTCGTTATATACGGTGATGTAGTAATAAATATTTTCACTATTTTCGCCGTACATCCTACGCAAACCATCTTTAACGATATGACCTAGTTCAAATGCGAAGGCTGGATCATAGGCAACGACGGCTGGATTAGTTGATGCGAGTAGATGTGAATGACCATCCTCATGTTGCAGGCCTTCGCCATTGAGCGTCGTGCGACCTGCGGTGGCACCGATTACAAAACCACGAACTAGCTGATCGGCCGCGGCCCAGAAAGCATCTCCGGTTCGCTGGAACCCAAACATAGAGTAGAAGATATACATGGGAATCATTGGCTCATTGTGAGTTGAATATGAGGATCCCACTGCAGTAAATGAGGCAACAGATCCCGCTTCATTAATTCCTTCGTGCAGGATTACACCGGTCGTCGACTCTTTATACGAGAGCATGAGTTCACGATCAACCGCCTTGTACTGCTGACCATTAGGGGAGTAGATCTTCAGCGTTGGAAAGAGAGAATCCATACCAAATGTGCGCGCCTCATCGGGAATAATCGGAACTATTCGGGAACCAAGTCCAGGATCTTTCACTAAATCCTTGAGCATACGAACAAATGCCATCGTTGTTGCAATTTCTTGCTGACCTGAACCACGCTTTACCGACTCATAGACCGAATCATCAGGCTGAGGCAGTGGGCGAGATAGTGCACGCCGGCGTGGGATTGAGCCCCCCAAGGCGGCACGTCGCTCGGCAATATAGTTAGCCTCTTCCGAGTCAGCGGCTGGTTTGAAATACGGAGGTAAGTATTTATCTAACTTTTCATCCGGTATCTCTAAATGCAACGTATCGCGGAAGCCCTTAATATCTTCCAAACTCATCTTCTTCATCTGATGCGTTGAGTTGCGACCTTCAAAGGTAGAGCCCAATGTCCAACCCTTAATAGTTTTCGCTAAAATTACCGTTGGTCGGCCGTTGTGCTGAACCGATGCGGTGTATGCGGCAAATAGTTTTTTATAATCATGGCCACCTCGTTTAAGGTTCCAAATCTTTTCATCACTCCAGTCGGCGACCATGGCAGCGGTTCGAGGATCGCGACCGAAGAAGTTCTCACGGACGTAAGCGCCGGACTCTGCTTTAAATGTTTGGTAATCCCCATCAAGAGTTTCGTTCATTATTTTTACGAGAGCACCCTCTCGGTCTTGGGCAAGTAGTGGATCCCAATCGCGGCCCCAAACAACTTTAATCACATTCCATCCAGCACCACCGAAAATCGATTCGAGCTCTTGAATAATCTTTCCATTTCCGCGTACTGGACCGTCTAGGCGCTGTAAGTTGCAGTTCACGACAAAGGTCAAGTTATCGAGTTTTTCGCGCGTAGCAAGGCCAATTGCGCCGAGAGTATCGACCTCATCGACCTCACCATCTCCAAGAAATGCCCAGACATGTTGGTCGGTTGTATCTTTAAATCCACGGTTATGTAAATAGCGGTTATAGCGAGCTTGATAAATCGCATTCAGCGGTCCAATACCCATTGAGACCGTTGGAAACTGCCAAAAATCAGGCATCAACCGTGGATGTGGATACGATGAGAGCGATCCCGATGGGTGTGAGAGCTCTTGTCTAAAACCATCCAACTGATCTTCGCTCAATCGACCTTCTAAGAAAGCCCGCGCATACATTCCGGGACTTGCATGTCCTTGGAAAAATATCTGATCTCCGCCACCTGGATGATCCTGGCCACGGAAGAAGTGGTTAAATCCGACTTCATAGAGCGCTGCCGATGAGGCGTAGGTCGAAATATGTCCACCCACTCCAACTCCGGGGCGCTGTGCCCGGTGAACCAAGATCGCGGCGTTCCATCTATTGATCGCACGGATTCGGCGCTCGATATTTTCATCCCCTGGAAATGCCGGTTCGTGCTCTGGGGAGATGGTGTTGATGTAATCGGTAGTTCGAAGCGCTGAAAGCCCGATGTTCTTTTCGTGGGCCCGCTTTAGCAGGCTCAACATTAGATAGCGTGCCCGAACTGGCCCCGCATGAGCGAGTGCTGCATCGAAGGATTGTTGCCACTCGGCCGTCTCTTCGGGGTCGGTATCTACCAACTGATCGATAATTTGATCGGGCGCTTCGAAGTTTTCACTCATGCCCCTATTCTCCCTATAACTGACCAGTAAGTCGAAATAGAAAATCTAGCCGCCAAATCCCTTGCTTATCGCAGGGAGATTGGGTGGACTTAGTCCGTGCCAACCAGAATGGGGATTAAGAAGGGTGACCTGATTTTAGAGGTTGGCCGTGGCCTCGACTCTGATACGGGTGTTAGAAATACCTTGACCGAGATAACCGGAACCGCCTTGTTAGAGGGCCATCCTCAGGAAACCGTCGATGCCGTCCTTATCTGGTGGCGCGAAGGTGATGGCGATCTTGTCGATGAGTTAATGGACGCCCTCACTTATCTGAGTGCGAGCGGTGCGATCTGGGTGCTGATCCCAAAATTCGATCGCGATGGCCATGTAGAGGCAAGTGATATTCAAGATGCGGCGCCCACTGCAGGTTTGAGCCAGACATCAACGCTATCGATTGCAAGAGATTGGACAGCGACCAGGCTAGTGGCACGAAGAGCAGGTAAACGGTAAAATTTGGAAAATGACAACTGAGAATTATAAATTGACCATCGGCCAAGCCGCTCCAGATTTCGAAGTTAAGAATCAGCATGGCGAGAAGGTTTCGCTCAGTAGTTTTAATGGAAAGAAGAACGTTGTACTTCTCTTCTATCCCTTTGCCTTCTCCGGAACATGTACAGGTGAACTATGCGCGATACGCGATGACTTATCGGCCTTTCATAATGATGATGTTGAGTTACTTGCAATCTCATGTGATCCGATCTATGCCCAACGCGCATATGCCGACCAAGAGCGATACACATTTCCCGTACTGACCGATTTCTGGCCGCACGGTGAAGTCGCCAAAGCTTATGGTGTCTTTAATGAAGCGATTGGATGTGCAATCCGCGGAACATTCCTGATCGACACCGCCGGGATTTTACGCTGGCAAGTGATTAATGGAATGGGCGATGCCCGAAATGTTGAGGATTACAAAGCGGCGATAGCTGGGTTATAAGAGTTTACATAAAACAGCCCCCAGATTATCTCTGGGGGCTGTTTTATTATCCCTCGATTAAACGCTAACTTTTACTTGGTTTTACGTCGCATAGCCAAGTTCATTGCAGCTACCTGACGGTTGGCAACGACGACATAGGCATTTGTATATGTGGCACTTAGATTTACTGCTGCAACTTGTGCCGGTGTGTATCCATTACCGATTGTCAGTACCTTGAGGATAGTATTTGGAGCACCATTGATCATGCGACCATCGACGTTATACATTGAATACTCATCGGTCAGAGCTTTGACATAGGTAGTTAAGCCCACTCCAGCGTAATAATCCGCTGGGAGTTGGCTTGCAACTTGAGCCGGTGTGTGGGTGTGAATCCACTGCAAAGTGTCATAGAAAGCATTAACAACTCGTTGCACCGCATCGGGATTTGCTGCTATCCAATCTGCACGACCATATACACAGGTTGAAACGTAGACTCCTCCAAGTGCAACCTTAGTTAAATCACCGTAACGCATATCGACCAGAACATAACCAAGACCTTGGCCAAGTACTGCCGAAATTGTTGGCTCAGTTGTCATACCGCAATCAATCGTCTTATTTTTCATCGCTGCGATAAAAGTTGCACCAGCTCCGACAACGATCGAATGTACTTGGGTCAAGTCCACTCCTGCATGTTTGGCGAGCGCCTTCGTTAAGAAGTTAGTCGATGAACCAAGTCCGGTTACACCTGCATTGACACCGCTCTTCCAATCTGCCGGACTCTTTATCGTATCTTTGAGATCTAATCGACAGAGCTCTACCTCGCCTGGAGCTTTCAGAAGTTGAATTACTGATTGAGTAGCTTTTCCTTTGACTTGTAGATCAATATTATGATCAAAGAAGCCACCAACGAGATCGACTTGTCCTGCCAACATAGCCACTTCGGCACTTACACCGGATGGCTCATCTGAAAGTTCGACGTTTACGCCGTACTTCTTGTACATTCCGAGATTTTCAGCGAGTTTAAATGGCAAATAAATCTGCTTATTTAAACCACCAACCATTATTTTTACCGTTGGTGTACTTGCTTGGGCCTGAACGCTGGCGGCAAGACTGAACATGAGCACAAGAGCACTAACAAGTGCAATGTGCTTTTTACCATTATTCATTTTTTCTCCCTTGTTAGTTATTCCGGTTTTCATAACTGCGCTCCGGAAGTTTCATTTGGTCGCCAATTAAGCAGGCGATTCTCTAGCTTTGTAATGAGCCATTCAGCTGCAAGTGCCATCACGGCGATAATCAACATCGCTGCATAGACTCCATTTGGATTGAAAGTTCCTTGAGCAGTAGCGATTAACAAACCCAGGCCATGCTGTGCCCCGAGGAACTCACCCACGATGGCTCCAATTAGGGCAAAACCAAATGAAACATGCATACTGGCCGTAATCCAAGACAGCGCCGAGGGCAGGACCACGCTGCGTGTTACTTGACCTTTCGAGGCCCCGAGAAGACGTGCATTTGAAATCAACTTCTTATCGGCCTCGCGCGTTCCTTGAAATGCATTGAAAAATACAGGGAAGAAAACTAAAACAAAGGCGAGTGCAATTTTAGAGAGTGATCCAATTCCAAGCCAGACTATGAAGATGGAGCCAAGAACGACGCGCGGAATCGAGTTCGAAACCTTTATATAGGGAGCAAAGATCTCAGCGGCGACCCGATTTCGCCCAAGCACCACTCCAAAAATAATGCCAAGGATGACTCCTACAAGAAAGCCATATGTAGCCTCTTTGAGGGTAACGAAGGCGTTAAACCAGATTGAACCAATCTCTGTCCCATCATGTATCCAGGTTATAAGTTGTGACCAAACTCCAGATGGGCGGCCAAAGAAGAAGGGATCAAGAATTTTATGATCTGCCATATATTGCCAGCTACTTAAAAGCAAAACTCCAAAGAGAATTTGTAAGGCGTGAATACCAAGTGAGCGAAGCAAACTTCGACGTTTCATCTCTGCCTCTGAAATAAAGTCGTTTTTATTGTCGGTCATTTATTTTGTTGCAATCAGTTGTCGCTCGTAAGCTATGTCGACCTCTTCTTTAAGCACGTTCCAAATACCCTGATAAATCGTTATAAACTCTTCGCTAAAACGGATTTCTCGCGCTTTGCGTGGCCTTGGAAGATTTACCTTAAAGTTAGCCTTAACTTGCGCCGGTCCGGCGGTTAAAACAATCACTCGATCGGCAAGTGCTATCGCTTCTTCTAAATCATGTGTAACAAAGACGACGGTAGAGCCCGTTGACTCCCAAAGTGCAAGAAGTTCATCACTCATAATTGCGCGGGTTTGTACATCTAGAGCGCTGAATGGTTCATCCATCAGAATGAGTCCGGGCTCATTAATTAATGTCTGCGCTAAGGCGACTCGCTTCTTCATTCCACCGCTTAACTGATGTGGATAATGTTTTTCAAAGCCAACTAAACCCACTTTTGCAATCCATTTCTGAACAAGTGGTTCGAACTGCTTTGAACTCATTCCGCGAAACTTTGGGCCGGCAGCAATATTATTTGCGACATTCATCCAAGGAAATGTCGCATCATGTTGAAAAACAAAACCGGTATTTGTATCAATATCGGTCACGGCCTTACCTTGGACCGACACCTCTCCGATACTTGGAAGTTCAAGTCCAGCTAGGAGAGTCAAGGCCGTTGATTTTCCACAGCCGGTCGGGCCAAGGAGGGCAACAAACTCACCAGGCTCAATCTCAAAATTTAACTCTTTCAGCGCTTGATACCAATCCCCTTCTGGCGTGCGAAATCGTTTAGATACATTTGAGAACTTGATTTCTACACCCTGTGTCATAGGAGCACAGTAAGAGTTGGCTAACCCCTAAAAGTGTTTAAGATTCTTAAATTTACTTTTAATTCTTTTCCCATATTTTGCTCATTCTGCTCGCTTAGTGCCCTTATAAAAGCCATGGTTTTAGAGCAGAATGGAGCAATGTTTACGATGCGTGAGAGTGCTATTAAAACTCTCACGAATCGCACATTGATCATCCTGTTGGCGGCCGTCCTTGGATTAGCTCTGACTTTTAACGTCTCACGCAAGGTACAAGATAATCAATTTAGAGAGCGTGCATTAACCCTGGCTCAGACAGTTGCTGCAATGCCACCAGTTGCTCAACTGGTTAAAGAGGGTGACCCACTTGCTCTGCTACAACCACTCGCCAATAAAATCGCTAAGGAGACGGGAGCGGCCTATGTTGTGATTGCAGATATTAATGGAATCCGCATAACTCATCCAAATCCCGCTCAGATTGGAAAGCGAATCGATGGCCAACTGTTAGCTCTCCAAGGAAAGTCATATACCACGCTCAATGAAGGCTCCTTGGGCCGCTCAGCAAATGGGAAAACCCCGATTTATGACACCGAGCACAAAATTGTGGGATTAGTGTCAGCGGGCTTTTTAACGAGCTCCTTCACTGGTCAGACAAGTTACTTGCGCGAATCTTTCATTCTCTATGGTCTTGGAGTCATCCTTCTTGGAATATTTCTCGCCGAATTTTTATATCGGCGCTTTCGCGAGAAGCGATTAGATATTGAACTTCGTGCAACAAAGATCGCCTACCAAGAGCGAGAGGCGATGCTGCATGCTATTAAAGAGGGAGTTATTACTTTAGATCCGCAAGGTCGGGTGACGATGCTTAACGATGAGGCAAAGAGGCTCTTATCGTTATCAGATTCGGCAGTAGGCGAACTAATTGAGACGGTACTTCCGGCGGGAAGGTTGCTTGATCTAATCGAGGGTGAAGGTCGACAGGCCGAAGATGAAATTGTTTTAAACGATAACTTTTCTCTCCGGGTGCACTTTCGGCCAGTTCGGCATTTAGGCCGCGATATTGGTGCGGTAATTACAATGCGTGATCGAACCGAACATATCGGACTTTTGCGCGAACTCGATAGTGTTAAAAATCTTACTAATGCACTCCGGGCGCAACAGCACGAGTATGCAAACCGCATTCATACTTTAGGTGGACTTCTCGATTTAGGTGACTACGAGGAAGCGATTGCATTTCTGGGTGAGATCTCCGAGGTCGACGCCGATTTGGCGGAGCGCTTAAATGATACGACCTCAAATCCAACCCTTACTGCGCTCTTATTGGCGAAAGTGGTAATTGCGCGAGAAAAAGGTGTAAAACTCACTGTTGATGCACGGACATCATTAAATGATTTATCGCTAGATAGCAATGCGCAAGTAACTGTCGTTGGCAATCTACTCGATAATGCAATTGAGGCCGTTACCGGTCATGCGATGCCACTTGTATCTATAGTTTTTTCACAGATAAACCCTGGCAAAAAAATTATTCGTGTACAGGACTCCGGCCCAGGCCTTCCTGAGCCCAATCCAGAAGTTGTTCTTCAAGATGGTTTCTCTACTAAGGCGCTCTCGGTTGGCAGGCATCGCGGGCTTGGACTGGCGATTATGGTGCGTTTAATCCGACAGGCTGGGGGCACAATCACCTGCTTTAATAATGGCGGCGCTGTCTTTGAAGTTGAAATTCCAATTAGGGTTTAAGGCATGAAATTATGATTCGCACTTTGATTGTAGAAGATGATTTTCGGGTTGCCGAACTTCATGCCGCGTTCGTTTCAAAGGTTGAAGGCTTTGAAGTAATTGGTAAGGCACACACCATGGCGACTGCCTATGAGGCGATTCTAACTTTGCAGCCTCACTTAATCTTGCTTGACTTATTTCTTCCAGATCAACACGGACTCGAACTCCTTGCGAAACTTTCGCAACTTCCTAGAGGCAAAAAGATTGACGTATTTATTATTAGTGCTGCCAGGGATTCGGCCAGCGTCAAAGAGGCGTTGCAGCTCGGGGCCGCGAACTATCTAGTCAAACCCTTCAGTCAGATACAACTTGCCCAAAGGCTGATTGCGTATAAGGCTGCAGCTGACAAGCTCGCAGCAAATAGCGATATCTCACAGTCCGAGGTAGACCAGCTTTCATCGCTTCTTCGAGGTAATCGAGTTGATTCAACTCAAGGAAGTGGAAAAAATCCAACCATTGAATCTATTAAGAGTTATCTTGCTCAATCTAAATCCGCGCACAGTGCCTATGAGGTTGGAATCGGAATAGGTATCAGCCGGGCAACCGCGCAGCGCTACTTATCTCAGATGGTAGATCGAAAACTCCTTATCTTGGAGCTTCAATATGGAACCGCTGGTCGCCCGATTAATATGTATCGCATCCCCACTTAAGGGTCATCACGGCCAATTTTCAC
The DNA here is from genome assembly GCA_040402335.1 of Candidatus Planktophila sp. Classification (GTDB taxonomy): domain Bacteria; phylum Actinomycetota; class Actinomycetes; order Nanopelagicales; family Nanopelagicaceae; genus Planktophila. Next base: position 24,386 of record JBBAMX010000004.1, on the reverse strand, counting down.
TTCCTTCACCATTTCTAGTAGAGTGCACTTGCTCCTTAAAGAGAGCAATGGGTGCTTAGCTCAGTGGTAGAGCGTCTCGTTTACACCGAGAATGTCGGGGGTTCGAAACCCTCAGCGCCCACCAAAAGTCAAAAAGGAGTTGATCATGAAGGCAAGTCCACGTGATCAGAGCCAAATACTTCAGGTCGCCGGATTTGACCAACTTACTACCGCTTTGAACCATAAGGCACAGACACTTGCCGAACATGCACTAATCGCCAGCCTCACAACGAAATCCCACAACACCCGTGATTTAAGAGTTGGCGCTCAGACTGAACTCAGTGACGTAAAGCGCGAACTCTTGCGGGCCGAAGGCGATGTAGAGCAGATAGTTCTGCGCATAACACGCGATGAGGCACGTCTTATCGGTGGATCGGCATCACCTAAAGAGTTAGAGCAGCTACAGCACGAAGTTGGCACTTTGAATGCCCGCCGGTTAGAGCTAGAAGAGATTGAACTTGAGATCATGGAGCGGGTTGAGGATATCAATCTCCGTGTCACACAGTTAATGGCGCAAGAGAGTGCATATGCGGCCGAACTGGCTGAGCTTGAAATTGTCAAAGAAAATGCGCTCGCAGCTTTTTACTCCCAACTTGATTCACTCACCCAAGATCGAAGTGAAAGCCTGGCATCAGTATCGCAAGATTTAATTACTCTCTATGAAAAAATTCGAAGTTCAAATAACGGCACTGGTGCAGCGGCTTTGATTGCTGGAGCATGTAATGGATGTCATTTAACTATTAACTCGGTTGAACTCAAACGGATATCAGATCTTGCCGAGGATGAAGTTATCCGTTGCGAGGAGTGTCGTTGTATCTTGGTGCGAAGAGTTTAAATAGATGGCGCGCCATTTTCTATTGACCGCCGACGGCGGCTCCAGGGGAAATCCGGGCCCCTCTGGATACGGCGCGGTAATAACTGAAAATGGCGCGATTATCGCCGAGCTCTTTGACTTTATAGGAGTCGCAACTAATAACGTCGCCGAATACAGCGGGCTAATTGCCGGCCTTAGCGCAATTAACTCAATCGATGCCGCGGCTACCGTTGAAGTGAAGATGGATAGTAAGTTAGTAGTCGAACAGATGTCAGGTCGCTGGCAGATTAAGCACGCCGATATGCGCTCTTTGGCACAGTTGGCGCGTGCAGCACATCCTCCAACTCTTATCACTTATCGCTGGATCCCTCGGGATGAAAACTCGCATGCCGATCGATTGGCTAATAAGGCACTTGATCTAGCGGGCGGTGGTGGCGAGATCATTACAATCCAAAAAAACTATTTAACCGAGCGTTTATTATCCGATGAGATTGCAACGACGATATTTCTCATTCGCCACGGCGAAACTCCATTAACACCCTTCAAGAAGTTCTCGGGCGATGGTCCACTCAACCCAAATCTCACCGAAAAAGGTTTGGCCCAGGCCGAACTAGTGGCTACGGCCGTTGCCGCTTTGGAGCCAGAGATCATCATCGCATCCCCCTTAAATCGCACTGTGCAGACGGCCGATGCGCTCGCGCGTGCAACGGGCGTAGAAGTCATTTATGACAATGCCTGGATCGAATGTTCATTTGGAGTGTGGGATGGCATGTCTATCGATGAGGTAAAAGAAAAATATCCCACTGATTATCTGGCCTGGCTCTCATCGACCCGCTTTGCCCCGCCGCAGGGCGAATCATACGACGCCGTTTCTTTGCGCATCGAAGCCGCCCTTGATGCAATAGTTGCGAAATATCCAGGCAAGCGCGTTGCCGTTATAACCCATAATGGGACGATTAAAACCGCGGCCAAGATCGCTATCGATGGCGTAGCCGATTCAATTTTTCATATCGACATCTCGCCCTGTTCCATCACGACTCTATCAATATGGCCAAGTGATGGTTTACGTGCGCTCCGAGGTTTAAATGATCACGGACACCTTCGCTAAAAATTTAAGCTAATTTTCCTTTGACTTCAACAAAGGTGACGCCCCCATTTGAAAGCGTTACTGAGAAATCAGAACCGGGCTTTCCCGGACAGGACAATCCCCAACCAAATGATGTTTGTGCACCCACCGCAAGTGGCTCACTGGGAGCACCCGCCATCTTGTTATCGCCATCGAAGATATCTACACATACCCCAGTTGCAGTGGTTGCTGTAATAATTAGCGCAGCGAGATCAAGTTTTGCGGTCGAGTTATTAGTGATCGAAACAGTAAATTTTTCATTAATATAATCAGGCAACTGGCCAGCCGCGAACTTTCCCGTTACAAAGTGCGATGGGGCTGAGAGCGTATAACTAACTTTCGAAGGCGTTATAACGGGGGTATCAAACCCACCTGTGGCTTGTGGTGCGGATTGAATGCTTTGAGTCAGCGCCTTCCCCGATTCGGCGGGCATCGCTGTCTTTGCTGCGGGAGAACCGCAGCCGGTGAGCAGGAGGAAAAGGGTGATACTTGGCGCAATCGACTTGGCTGTTATTTGTCCACGCTTCATAGAAATCAAACCCCTTAAATGCCGCCGCTCTGAATTCAGGTCTAAAGATTGTTTACACGAGTATAGAGTAGGGGTTATGAGTTTGAAATCTGAAGTTATCCAAGCCGATTCTCCAACCAGCGGAATTCAAGGGCGAAGCCCCCGCCAAATCGCTTGGAAGCGCTTTAAGCGCAATAAGGTCGGAGTTGTTGCGGGCGTTGTCAGTATTACTCTCTTACTACTCTCACTCTTTGCCCCGCTAGTTGCCAAGCTGATCGGCGTCGACCCGAATACGCTTCACTTAGATGTTTTAGATATTAGTGGTATTCCTAAAGTCGGCTTTAGTTGGTCCCACCCCCTGGGCCTAATCCCGGGTACCGGCCGTGATTTTCTGGCACAGCTTCTTTATGGCTCCCGAATCTCATTCTTAATCGCGATTTTAACAACGTTGACGAGTTTAACTATCGGCCTCTTTGTCGGCATTATCGGTGGATATTTCCGCGGTCGAATCGATAACTACTTGGGCCGGACAACTGATTTTCTGCTAGCTTTTCCAGCTTTTTTTATGATTGTCGCACTTAATCAACCAGTCGTCGCGCGGATCGAGCGCGCAGGAATCGCCCAGGGAAATAACGCTCGCATTGTCTTTCTGGTGTTTTTTCTATCGTTTTTTGGTTGGCCCGGCTTTTCCAGACTTATCCGATCCCAGGTCTTGAGTCTGCGCGAGCGCGAGTTCGTCACCGCCGCTCAAGCGATGGGTGCTGGCCGTTGGCGTGTAATTACGAAAGAGTTAATCCCAAATCTTTGGGCGCCGGTCATAGTTGTGACCTCGCTCTCGCTTCCGGGCTATTTAGCGGCCGAGGCAGTGTATTCATTCCTTGGTCTGGGTGTACAGCCGCCAGCATCGACCTGGGGCATCCTGCTCTCCAATGCCACCCGCTTTGTCACGGTAATGCCTAGCTTTTTCGCTATTGCCGCCGGCTCACTCGTTATCGTTGTTTTAGCCTTCAACTTGGTTGGCGATGCGCTCAGAGATGCGCTAGATCCAAGGGCCGACCGTTAAAAATAACGAGACAATTAACTCGTTACGTGCTCGTTATCTGTTCGTGTTCCCAAGTTGCATACTCTCTGATTGAATCTATCCACTGGCGTCTTCTTTGCGCCGCCCCGAATGAAAGGAAATAAATCAATGAGCAAAATCTCTGCTCTTCGTCGCTGCATTGTCGTAAGCGCCGCATCGGCCCTTGCGGTCAGCGCCGTCATGGTCGCTGGAACCACAGTCGCCAGCGCCGCCGCGGTTACGCCTAAGACCGGTGGAATTCTCACCTTTCTTGAGCACACACCACGGTTAGATCACTACGATCCATCACGTATTTACACTGGGCGCGACTTAGCGTTCATGAACTCCTTTACCACTCGCACACTTGTTGCGTATAACCCAGTTCCAGGTGCTGCAGGTGCAACGCTTGTGCCAGATCTTGCAACCAATACGGGAGTACCAAGCAACGCTGCAAAGACTTGGAAGTTCACACTTCGTCCAGGCTCTACTTTTGAAGATGGCAAAAAGATTACCTGCGAAGATGTTCAATACGGTGTCTCTCGCGTATTTGCCACCGATGTTATTACCGATGGTCCTGGCTACTTACAAGTCTGGCTTGATATTCCAAAAGCTGCCGACGGAACTGCAGGATTCAAGGGTCCATATAAGAAAGATGCCGCAGGCCTTGCCGCATTTAAAAAGGCAGTCTCCTGCTCGGCCGATAATCGCACGATTACATTTAACTTAAATAAATCGATCGCCGACTTTAACTATCTTGCTACATACGGTGTTATCTCACCTGTCCAAGCTAAAAACGATACCGGCGATAAGTACGACCTTCGACCACAGGCAACTGGTCCATACAAGATCGCTGAAAACAGCAAGACTCAGCTAAAGCTTGTACGTAATCCAATGTGGTCAAAGGCCTCTGATCCAGTTCGTACACCTTATCCAGATGAGGTCGTTATCCAGTTTGGTTATGACGAAGAGGTTATCGATCAGATTATGCTGGGCGATACTATTCCTACAGCCGTTAACTTCGGTAACCCACTTTCAACTAATAAGGCGAAGTTCTTCTCAAACGATAAGTTCAAGAACACCCGCATGAACAATGCAGATCCATATGCTCGCTACATCGCCTTCAACGTTAAAGCGATACCATGTCTTGAAATTCGCGCAGCGATGTACTACTCACGTAACGCCAAAGCCATACTTGACTATGCAGGTGGATCGACATTCGCCGGTTCATATGCCACAGGTGTAATCAGCCCATTACTTGCAACCGACTACGCTCCAACAAAGGTAGTGGGCCCGGGAAGCGCCGACTTTATGCCAGAGGGAAATATCCCTAAGGCGTTGGCATTAATGGCAGCGGCAAAGACAAAGTGTCCAGCCGATTATAAGAAGGCTACTGAGACTGGCATCAAGATCGATGTTCGCCAATCAGTTGCACTTAACGACACTATTCCAATCGACACTGCAGCCTATGCCCGCGCTGGAATCAAAGTTGTCTATAACCCAATTAGTTCGGGCTACTATCCAACGGTCATGAACCCTGCAAAGCAGAGTGACTTGTCGGCCTCAGGATGGGGCGCAGACTGGGCAAATGCCTCAACTGTTATCCCAGAGCTCTTTGCAACATTCGGCGGCTTTAATCTTTCACAGAACTCGGCCGATCCTTCATATAAGCCATTTGAAGATCAAGTCAACGTTGCTATGAAGACCACAGATCGCGCCGCACAGGCAAAGATCTGGAAAGCCCTTGATGCACAAGCCATGAAAAACTTCTGGGTGTTACCAACAATCTTTGGTAAGGCTCAGTTTGTTTGGGGCTCCCAAGTATCTGGTGTCTTCTTCTGGGTGCCTCAGGGCAACCCAGCATTTGGCAAGATGTGGATTAATAACTAATCTCACAGCGAATTGCCAAAGAAGAGTTAAGCGTTAAGAAGTAAGGTACTCCTGGCGTTAGTTGCGACTAGCGCCAGGAGTATTTACTGCGCTTTAGCTTTGAATTCAAAAGATATTTGATCGAAGAGTTATTAAAGTCTTAAGAACAGGGGAGAGATGTTGAACTTTGTGAGTCGGCGTGTTTTTCTTGCCGTTATCACACTCTTAGTTGTCTCAGCTGTGGTCTTTGCGATCTTCTCGTTACTACCATTTGACCCCGCCGCACTTTCTTGCGGACAAAAGTGCACCGATACGATTATTGCTGGTAATCGAATAAAATTGGGCTTTGATAGACCGCTTTATATGCAGTATGCACTCTTTCTTAGTGGAATCTTTTTTGGCCGAACTTATGGCTCAGGTGCTGCAGGTTTTACTTGCCCTGCTCCCTCTTTTGGTTACTCATATAATGAAAACGCATGCGTCAGCGATCTACTGCGCCAGGCGATTCCAGTAACCATCAGCTTGGCACTAGGTGCACTTATTATCTGGCTCATCACCGGGGTGAGCCTTGGAATAATCGCTGCACGATTCAAAAATAAATGGCCCGATCGCGTGAGCTCAATCTTTGTCTTACTCGGGACCTCGCTGCCAACCTTCGTCACTGGCTTAGCGCTTTTAATCTGGGTTACGATTAAATGGAAGTTAGTTCCACTATCCCTCATCGGCTATACGCCACTGTGGGAAGACCCAATTAAGTTCTTTCAGTTCTTCATTCTGCCTTGGATCACGCTGGCTATCGCATATGCCGCGCTTTATACCCGTTTTACTCGCGCCGCCGTCCTTGAAACCCTGGGCGAGGATTACATTCGCACCGCCCGCGCTAAGGGCGTGAAAGAGCGCACAGTACTTTTTAAACACACGATGCGCGCAGTCTTTGCACCGATTATTACGCTGGCCGGTTTGGATTTTGCCGGATTGATTGGTGGAGCGATTATCACTGAGACAATCTTTAATCTTCCAGGTCTGGGCCGTCTTACTCTGCGCTCTACATTTGAGTTTGATCTCCCAGTTGTTCTTGCAACCACACTCTTGGCGGCCGCTGTAGTTATCATCATGAACTTAGTCATCGATATGTTATATGCCGTCTTAGATCCACGAGTGAGGATTTAATGGCCGAGTTACTACGAATCGAAAATCTTCATGTCGCCTTTCCAACCGATGATGGTTTAGTCCGTGCCGTCGATGGCGTATCACTCACGCTCAATGAGGGTGAAACAGTTGCGATCGTTGGAGAGTCTGGATCGGGTAAGACAGTCTCGGGATTATCGGTGATGGGTCTTCATAAAAAAGGCGCAGCTCAACTCACTGGTTCAATCTTCGTAAAAGATGGTGATCATGGAGTTGATATCGTCTCAGCAAGTGAAGAAGAGATTCGATCTTTACGGGGCCGAACGGTCGCGATGATTTTTCAAGATCCGATGTCATCACTTCATCCCTATTACCGCATCGGCAATCAACTCTCCGAAGGATATTTAGTTCATAATCCAGGTAAGAAGAAAGATGCATTAAAACGTGCGGTAGAGATGCTCGATCTCGTCGGAATCGCCGAGCCCGATCAGCGAGCAAATGACTATCCCCATCAGTTCTCGGGTGGAATGCGCCAGCGGGTAATGATCGCCATGGCGTTGATGAACTCGCCACGCATTCTTATCGCCGATGAACCCACCACCGCCCTGGATGTAACGGTTCAGGCGCAGATATTAATTCTCTTGGCCAGCCTTCAAAAAGAGTTCAATATGGGGATCCTTCTTATCACCCATGATCTTGGCGTAGTCGCACAGGTCGCCGACAGGGTCTCGGTAATGTATGGCGGTCGCATAGTAGAACAGGGCAGCGTCGATGACGTCTTCTACAAACCGGCAGCTCCATATACCTTGGGGCTCCTAAAATCGGTTCCACGCATTTCAACCCATGGTTCTGCGCGGTTAAAGGCGATTCCCGGTCAGCCGCCATCCTTAATTAACTTACCCACAGGCTGTGCCTTTGCACCGCGCTGCGAATTCTCCGCTCACGCCCAAGGTGACATCTGTGCGACGGCGCGACCAGAACTACTTGGAAGCCGGCCCGAACACCTCTCACGCTGTCACGTATTAGAAGCCACGAGAGATCGCCTCTTCATCGATGAGCTTAAAGAGGTGCGCGCTTGAAAAGCGAGGTAATTTTACAGGTTGAAAACCTTACTAAGCATTTTCCGGTATCGGCTAAACACAAGCACAAAGTAGTCCGGGCCGTTGATGGCATCTCATTTGAACTGCGAGCGGGTGAGACGATTGGGCTAGTCGGTGAGTCGGGCTGTGGCAAGACAACGGCTGGGCGAACCATATTGAAGTTGAATGAGCCGACATCGGGGCGATTAATATTTGAAGGACAGGATATTACCGATTTTAAAGCTGGAGCGATGCGCCCACTTCGCTCACAGATGCAGATTATTTTTCAAGATCCGTACACTGCACTTAACCCACGTCAAACAATTGGAAAGATTATTTCGGCGCCATTTGAAATTCAAAGTATTGCACCTGCCGGGGGTTTAAAATCGGCGGTACAGAGCCTGATGGAGCGAGTGGGCTTAAATCCCGAGCACTACAACCGCTACCCGCATGAGTTTTCAGGTGGACAGCGCCAACGAATTGGGATCGCCCGCGCAATTGCGCTCAAGCCACGCTTCATCGTCGCCGATGAGCCAGTGAGTGCACTCGATGTTTCAATTCAAGCCCAGGTAATTAACTTACTTGAAGATCTCCAAGAACAAGATGGCATCAGTATGGTCTTTATCGCTCACAACTTATCGGTTGTGCAACATATCTCTGATCGAGTTGCCGTTATGTACTTAGGAAAAATAATGGAGATCGGTGAAACAAACGCGCTCTATGCCGCCCCGCATCATCCCTATACCAAGGCGCTACTTTCAGCTATCCCGCAGCCAGATCCGCGTAAGGAGAGGAGCCGCGAGCGGATTGTCTTGTCGGGTGATCTACCTAGTCCAGTAAATCCACCCTCGGGCTGTGTCTTTAATACGCGCTGTTGGAAAGCTGCCGATAAATGCCGCAGCGATGTTCCAGAGTTGTTGCAGGTCGGAAGCTCTCAAGTCGCATGCCACTTTCCTGAAATGTAATCTATGAAAGTCCTATCACTTAATATAACTAGCGTTGTTCTGGAAGGTGATTGGATATCTAGTCTGGGCAGAACCGGAATCGATAAGCGATCCGTGTCGGGAGCGGTGCGCTTTGAAAACGAAGAAGTATCTGGCGATGTCATTGTTGATCGAAAAAACCATGGCGGATATGAGCAAGCGGTCTATGCATACGCCCGCGAAGACAGTGACTGGTGGGAGAGTAAAATTAAAGCCACCATTGAAAATGGTCGCTTTGGTGAAAATTTAACAACGCAAGGGATCGATGTAAATGCGGCGGTGATCGGCGAGCGTTGGCGAATCGGCTCAGTGATACTAGAGGTTTCACAGCCACGCATTCCCTGCCGAACCTTTGCTGGATTTTGGCAGCGGAGAGCTTTGATTAAAGAGTTTATGGCAGCGGGCAAGCCTGGCGCATATTTGCGGATCATAAATGAAGGAGCAATAAGTGCTGGCGATTCGATTGAACTTATTTCAAAACCAGAGCACTCAATCACAATCGCCGATCTCTTTGCTGCAAAAAACGGTGAGCGATCAAAGATAAAAGCGATAGCTGCGGTCGAGCAGTTATCGCCAGAGTATCGGCAGTGGGCCAGATCTCTAACGATGTAGCCCTATCTAAGCCATCTATGCCCCTATAGGCTTTGAGGTATGTCTGATTCAGCGCGTATTCTCCATGCCGCTACGGGTTCCACTATTACTGCAAAGGGTTGGGCTCAAGAGGCTGCAATTCGCATGCTCCACAACAACTTGGATCCAGCGGTAGCCGAACATCCGGAAAACTTAGTTGTCTATGGGGGCACCGGCAAGGCTGCACGTAACTGGCCGTCATTTGATGCAATTGTAAAATCTCTGACGAATTTAAAAGATGATGAGACACTTTTAGTTCAATCGGGAAAGCCGGTCGGAGTTTTTCAAACACATGAATGGGCGCCGCGCGTTTTGATTGCGAACTCTAATCTTGTCGGTGACTGGGCTAACTGGCCTGAGTTTCGACGCCTAGAGCATTTAGGCTTGACGATGTATGGCCAGATGACCGCTGGCTCATGGATCTATATTGGTACTCAAGGAATATTGCAGGGCACCTATGAAACATTTGCCGCCGTTGCACAAAAACGTTTTAAAGGCACGTTACAGGGCACACTGACTCTTACTGGTGGCTGCGGGGGAATGGGCGGTGCACAACCATTAGCTGTCACCATGAATGGCGGCGTCTGTTTAATTATCGATATTGATAAATCTCGCCTTGAAAAGCGGGTAGCGACTAGATATTTAGATGAGATTGCCGACGGAGTTGATGATGCAATTGAGCGGGTTTTAAAAGCTAAATCACTAGGGCTTCCATTATCGGTTGGGTTAGTAGGAAATGCCGCTGAGCTATTTCCACTTTTACTTTCGATGGATGTACCGATAGATATCGTGACCGATCAGACATCGGCACATGATCCATTTTCATATGTACCAACAGGCGTCGATGCTCATGACGCCGCCCAGATGGCAAAAGATGATCCGCTCGATTTCACGAAACGCTCCCAAGCATCTATGGCCAAACATGTGGAGGCGATGGTGGGCTTTATGGATAAAGGCGCCGAGGTATTTGACTACGGCAATTCAATCCGTGATGAGGCCCGGCAAGGTGGATATTCAAGAGCCTTCGCCTTTCCTGGCTTTGTTCCTGCATATATACGCCCATTATTTTGTGAGGGCAAAGGTCCCTTTCGTTGGGTTGCACTCTCTGGTGATCCGAAAGATATTTACCGTACCGATAAAGCAGTCCTTGATTTATTTCCCGAGAATGAAGGCCTACATCGATGGATAACGATGGCCCAGGAAAAAGTTGCATTTCAAGGCCTGCCGGCGAGGATTTGTTGGCTGGGTTACGGAGAGCGCGATCAGGCTGGTCTGGCATTTAATGATTTAGTTGCGCGTGGAGAAGTGAGTGCCCCAATTGTAATTGGTCGTGATCATTTAGATTGTGGCTCGGTCGCATCCCCTTACCGCGAAACCGAAGCGATGATCGATGGCTCGGATGCCATTGCAGATTGGCCGTTATTAAATGCCATGGTAAATATCTCATCCGGTGCCTCATGGGTCTCCATTCACCATGGAGGTGGCGTTGGTATGGGGCGCTCGATTCATGCCGGGCAGGTCTCAATCGCCGATGGCACAAAGTTGGCGGGACAGAAATTAGCTCGGGTATTAACAAATGATCCTGGCATGGGAGTCATTCGTCACGCCGATGCGGGATATGAAGGCGCGATCGAAACGGCAAAAGAGCGTCACGTACATGTACCAATGTTGGATATTGAATAATCCATGGTTAGTACTCTCATTACAAATATCGGTCAACTGGTCACCAATGACCCTACCCATGATGGGACTAAGCTAGGCCTAATTAAAGATGGCGCACTTTTAATTGAAGATGGTGTTATTGCCTGGGCCGGATCTAATGAAGATGCCCCAACGCATCATATAAAGAAGATAATCGATGCCGAGGGAATGTGCGTTCTGCCTGGCTACGTTGATAGCCACACCCACATGATCTTTGCCGGTGATCGCAGCAATGAGTTTCGTGCACGGATGTTGGGAGAGAGTTATAGCGCAGGTGGTATTGCTTCGACCGTTGAAAAGACCCGTAAAGCCAGTGATGAGCTCCTGCTTTCACATGCAAAATTTCTTCTGGCTGAGGCTCATGCCGGTGGTACTACAACCGTCGAAATCAAATCTGGCTACGGGTTAAGCGTTAAAGATGAGCGAAGATCTTTAGAAATCGCGGGCGAAATCACGGATGAGACGACCTTTCTTGGCGCTCACGTTGTACCAGTTGAGTATCGAGATTCACCGAAAGATTACGTTGATTTAGTGTGTGGGCTCATGTTGGAGGAAGTGGCGCCCTTTGCAAAGTGGATAGATGTTTTCTGTGACAAGGGAGCCTTTACCGTTGATGATTCACGGAGAATTTTAAAAGCTGGAATCGCCAAAGGATTATTACCCCGTTTACACGCCAATCAATTAGAAGAAGGTCAAGGTGTTTCACTTGGAGTCGAGTTGGATGCCGCCTCAGTAGATCACGTTTCTCATCTGAGTGAGGCCGATATCGAACTCCTTTCGACCTCTAATACGGTGGCAACGCTGCTGCCCGGTGCCGAGTTTTCAACGCAATCGCCATATCCCGATGTTCGCCCATTACTTGAGGCCAGCATCGTCGTAGCACTTGCATCCGACTGTAATCCTGGCTCCTCTTACACTACAAGCATGGCCTTTATTATTGCCATGGCAGTGCGCGAGATGCGATTCTCCCCGGAGCAGGCGGTTTGGTCGGCAACGATGGGAGGGGCTAAAGCTCTACGCCGTACAGATATTGGCTACCTGTCCGAGGGTGCCAGCGCAGATTTTCAAATTTTAAACGCTCCATCATATATTCACCTGGCATATCGGCCCGGTGTTAACTTAGTAGAACAGGTTTGGCGAAATGGCCATCAGCTCATCTAACACCATTACGGTATCGACATCGGGAGTTACATTTGATGACGTAATTGCAGTCGCAAGATTTGATGCCCAAGTGGAGCTCTCACAAAGTGCGATAGCGGCTATGAATACATCTCGAGAGTTTATCGAGAGCTATGCCGCAGGTGGGCTTGCCGTATATGGGGTTTCAACGGGATTTGGGGCTTTAGCCAACCGCCATATAGATGTCGCCGATCGCGTGCAGTTACAGAAGTCGTTAATCAGGTCGCATGCCGCAGGTGTTGGGGCGCCCGTTGAACGCGAAGTTGTTCGCGCATTGATGTTTTTGCGCCTTCGTACAATGGCTTCAGGGCGCACAGGCGTAAGGGTTGCACTGGCCCAAACATATATAAATTTTTTAAATAATGGTGTTACACCCGTCGTTCCAGAGTTTGGATCCCTAGGTTGCAGTGGAGATTTAGCACCTTTATCTCACTGCGCACTTGCTCTCATGGGTGAGGGTCGCGTACATGACGCCCATGGAGTTGAGATGCACTCGATGCTCGCCCTTAATGCCGCTGGGATTAAGCCCATTGAGTTAGAGGCTAAAGAGGGGCTTGCATTAATTAACGGCACTGATGGAATGTTGGGAATGTTGATTATGGCCTGCTCCGATTTAAAACACTTATGTGCAGTAGCCGATATCACTACCGCTATGAGTATTGAGGGATTACTCGGAACCGATCGCGTCTTTGCACCGGATTTACATGCTCCGCTGCGCCCACAAGTTGGACAGGCGATAAGTGCTGCAAATATCTTTGCACTGTTGAAATCTTCAGGAATAGTTGCATCCCATTTAGAAAATGATTCACGTGTCCAAGATGCTTACTCACTTCGATGTGCACCTCAAGTCAATGGCGCCGTCCGGGATACGATCGCTCACGCCAGCACTATCGCGCAGCGGGAGTTAGCAAGCTCAATCGATAATCCTGTTGTCTTATCCGATGGCCGAGTCGAATCAAATGGAAATTTCCACGGGGCGCCAGTTGGCTATGTCTTAGATTTTTTAGCAATCGCTGCAACGGATTTGGGTTCGATGTCAGAGCGTCGGACCGATCGCGCTTTAGATCAACATAGATCGGCGGGCCTACCGCCTTTTCTAGCCAATGATCCTGGTGTTGATTCAGGGCTAATGATCGCTCAATACACACAGGCCGGCTTAGTAAGTGAAAATAAACGCCTGTCGACCCCCGCAAGCGTTGATTCAATTCCATCTTCGGCGATGCAGGAGGATCATGTTTCGATGGGCTGGTCGGCGGCGCGAAAACTCCGTAAGGTAATAGAAAACCTCACACACATTTTGGCGATTGAGTTAGTTACCGCCGCCCGAGCGATCGAGTTTCGCGAGGGGTTATCGCCATCCCCGGCCACCGCCCGTGTCATTAGCGAGCTAAGAAAAACCGTGCCGGGCATTGGTCCAGATCGTTTTCTATCTCCTGAATTAGAGGCGGCAACGGTATTAATCGCCTCGGGGGCTATCTATCGTGCCGCTAAAGAGGTTGTTCCGACGCTTTCCTAGATGCAAAACCGGCAGCTATTTCAAGGATAAGTAAGGCGGCCAGACGCACAGTTCGTTCATCGGGTGCATCGCTGGCCGCATCAATTTCAGTGATATCGATTGCGCGCACTCGCTTGTCGCGGGCAAGTAAAAAAGCCGCCTGGCGAAGTTCATCGGCCGATATTCCACCGGGGAGTGCGGCCGGGCATCCTGGTGCAACGCCACGATCGCATACATCAACATCGAGATCGACATAGATTTCGCGGCCATTGAACCCGGCGATTTCTAATGCCCGGCCAACGACCTCACTTATTGTGCGCGTGCGAAGTTGACTGCGCGAAATAATATGTAGACCGTTTGCGTGTGCGCGCTCGGAGTATTGAGCACTATTGGCAAAGTCTGCGATGCCGATCTGCACAATATTTTCCCCACGAACTCCCGCCTGAATTAATTGCCAGATTGGCGAACCATTTGAATAGCCATCTCGTAGATCGTGGTGTGCATCAAAGGTAATGATCCCAATCTGTGAAAGTTCAGGCCATAAGTTCGATGCGACCGAGTAAGTAATTGAGTTATCACCACCGAGTGCGATAAGTAATTTGTGCTTTGCAAGTAAACAATCAACTGCCGTTTTTACTCTTTGATAACCCTCTTCAAAGTCCGGTGAGTCAATATCTCCTAAATCCGAGATAAATTTTTCAGGTAGATCGATATTGGCAGAGGTTGAGAAGGTTGAGAAGCGCGCTAATGCCACTCTAATTGCACCAGGAGTTAAATGCGCACTAGTAGGCGAGAGGGAGCTCAGATGAGCGGGCACGCCGATGAGCGCCAACTCTGCCGATTTGCTTTTTCTGTCTAATAAAGTATTTGCTCGGGGCCAGTTGCCATCACCATAGAGTTGACTTCCCGACATTTTCAAAGAGTAGTGGAAAAATATTAATCCATGTTGGCTTCACTCTGCTGGGCAGGATAGATTGCGAGTATGCAATCCCCGCCACGCACAATGCATATAGTTCTTAACAGTGTTTTAGAGGACTCTAGGGTCCTCAAGTGTGCTTGGTCCCTTGGAAATGCAGGGTGGGATGTTTTGGTCGCTGGCTCGCGTCCCGGCCACCGCGATGATATTTTCCATATTGGCTATGCAAAGATTGCGCGGGTCCATCTAAAGATCGTTGTCAACCAGACAAAAATTGCATTTATTTTGCGGGCGCTTCGATACTATAAACGTCGCTTCCAAGCTAAATTTTTGCCTGCAAAAGAGCCAGGAATTCCAAACCTCGCTCGTGCGCTCTCAACGCTAAAGCCAATCGCTTTAGATTTCAAACCCGACGTTATACACGCACATGATTACACGGCGCTTCCGATCGCTGCGGCGTTGATTGAAGCATTGGCAAAGCAAGGCCATAGTTCGCAGTTAATTTATGATGCTCACGAATACGTACCTGGTGTTTCACATTTAAATGCGGCGTTAAGAAAGGTCTATGTTCGAGCTGAAAGAGCGGTTTCGGCCCAAGCATCGGCGGTTTTATCGGTAAGTGAGGGAATGTCGGATCTACTTATTCCGCATTTAAATTTAACCCAGCGGCCAGAGTTAGTAGCAAATGATCCATTATTTGAGGGTCAGCAGCCAGCAGATCGCAATCTGCGAGAAGAGTGTGGGATTAGTGATGAGGTGCCCCTGCTGGTTTATTCAGGCGCGGTTGCACCTCAGCGCGGAATTGCAACCGTTCTTGCGGCCTTGCCATCCCTACCAGGTGTGCATTTTGCTTTGATTGCAAATCCAAAGAATCAAAGTGTTATTGACTTACAGGTGCAGTACTCCGATCTACTTGATCGCTTCCATGTCCTGCCATATGTTCCAAATGCACAGTTGGTCTCATACTTATCGGCCGCCGATATTGGTCTTATTCCCATTCATCATAAAGAAAACCATGAGATATCACTTATTACAAAGTTTGGCGAGTACATGCAGGCCAGGCTAGCAATTGTTGTCAGTGACGTTAAGACGATGGCCGCTGAAGTTCGGCGCTTAGGAAATGGTGAGGTATTTATCGCCGAAGATGTTGTGGATTTCACCGTAGCCATCGAGCGAGTTCTCGCCGATAAAGCAAGCTATCAAAAGGTATATACACCACAGGTTTTAGCCGAGCGCAGTTGGGAGCTACAGGCACAGAACCTTATAAAAATCTATAACCAGATCAGTGGCGCAAGCCCGGTACCTCGTGAGCACTTACCATTTACAGTTATAACTCTAGGGCAGCACCAATAACTCTAAACTTTACTCCCGGAAAATTAATCGGATTCATCGTACGGCGACCATCTACAACGGCGGCAACTCCGGGGAAAGAGGCCGAGGTCAAAGTGCGATACTCCTGGTGGTCGGCCTGCAGGATGAGACCATCAACCGCGCTTGCCATTACATAGGGCTTAAAACCTAACGCCTCGATTTCGGCATCGCTATACATAGGATCATGGACGAAAACTTGAGCACCTGCACTCTTTAACGCAGCTACCGTTGGAAAAATACCGGAGAAGGCACTCTCTTTAACTCCACCGCGATAAGAGATTCCTAGTACTACTATTTTTTTA
Source organism: Candidatus Planktophila sp. (assembly GCA_040402335.1). Lineage (GTDB taxonomy): Bacteria > Actinomycetota > Actinomycetes > Nanopelagicales > Nanopelagicaceae > Planktophila. The sequence goes on along the minus strand of JBBAMX010000004.1, from coordinate 8,189 downwards.
TCGGCAAGTGAACCTAAGGCGTTAGCCAGTAGCGTGACGGCATGCGCTGGCATCGCGGCATTAGCTTCGCGCGCAGCGCGCACAACGGTTGCCTCGGGATGGTTCCAAAGATAAAAGCGTGGATAAATCGGAATGCAGTGGCCACCAACTGCGATTCCTGGCTGATGTATATGGCTAAATGGCTGGGAATTTGAAGCTGCAATAACCTTTGAGATATCGATATTTGCAGTTTCGGCAAAGAGTGCAAATTGATTTGCTAGGCCGATATTTACATCTCTATATGTAGTCTCAGCCAACTTTGCCATCTCACTGGCTTCGGCCGATCCCATATCCCAGACACCATTGGGCACGCTTAAATCTGGCCGATCATCGAAGTCAAGAACTTGCTTATAAAAATCGATTCCAGCTGCCGCACTTTGTGCATTGATGCCGCCTACCAGCTTTGGATACTTTCGCAGATCGGCAAAGACTCGACCAGTTAGTACCCGCTCGGGGGAGAACACTAAGTGAAAATCTACTCCCGCCGTGAGACCTGAGATCTTTTCTATTGCCGCACCAAATCGCATTCGGGTAGAGCCAACCGGCAGGGTTGTCTCATATGAGACCAAGGTGCCGGGCTTGATTGCTTCGGCGATATCTTGCGTGGCCGAGTCCATCCAACCAAAATCGGGGATGCCATCTCCATCAACGAAGAGTGGCACAACAACTACGACTACATCAGATTGTGCGACCGCGGCTTTAGTATCGGTAGTCGCAGTTAAATCTCCAGCGGCGACAACGGTTTTTAAATAATCGCCCAGGTGTGCTTCACCAGGAAATGGTTCGAGCCCGGCGTTGATTAGCTCAACGGTTTTTTGATTTACATCGCAGCCAATTACTTGGTGACCCTTTTTAGCAAACTGCACGGCCAGCGGAAGACCAATTTTTCCTAGTGCTACAACTGCGATTTTCATATGTGAACAACCTTCTTGGTCGTAGCGCTTTCAAGTATGGCTCCAGCTACAGCTACGGTGGCTAATCCCGCTTCCATGGTAACGATTCGCTCGAGAGCACCAGGTAAACCAAGGACGGCATCACGAAAGGCCTCATGTTCTACGCGCAATGGCTCAGGCTTTGCGAAGGCATACCTAATGACATCGCCCTCACTCACCCCACGAAAAGCGGCGACTGAGTCCCATTGGGTATCGACGGAGGCGTTGGCGTAAAAAGTAAGATCGGCGGTCAAAGTATCTGCGACCAGGGCTCCGCGCTCTCCAGTGACGATAGTTAAACGCTCTTTAAATGGCGTCAACCAGTTAACGAGATGGTTAGTAATAACTCCATTAGCTAACTGACCAACGATGGCGACCATATCTTCATGCGGACGCCCTGATTTATGTGCAGTTTGTGCCGACACAGAAATATATGAAGAGCGTGCAACCCATGCAGTCGAATCAATATCATGCGTTGCTAAATCCTTTACAACACCGACATCGGCGATACGGGCAGGAAATGGCCCCTGTCTGCGTGTAGTGATTTGATAAACCGCACCAAGCTCACCCGCATCCAAGCGCGCACGCAACTGTTGTAACGCCGGGTTGTATCGTTCAATGTGTCCGACAGCTCCCACGAGTGAGTTATCGCGAAAGGCCTCATAGATTTTCTGCGCCGCTGGTGTATCAACTGCAAGCGGTTTTTCTATCAATGCGTGTACGCCGGCGGCGGCAAGTTCTAGTGCTAGCTCTTCATGAAATGCAGTTGGGGCTGCAACCATTGCATAGTCGATACCCTGCTTAATTAACTCAGAGAGCGTTGAAAATAGCGCTCGCCCACCGGCAACTCCATGTGGATCGCCCATAGGATCTGAGACGGCGACGAGTTCAACACCATCGAGTGATCCCAAGATTCGTGCGTGATGGCGCCCCATCATTCCTAGGCCGACCAGGCCAGCGCGTAAAATCTTTTCAGCCATGGTTAAAGCGTTGCCATTACTTCATTAACTACCGAGACAATCGTCTCTAACTCCGGCTGGGTAAGTGATGGATGGACCGGAAGTGAGACGCACTCTTTAATCACAAGCTCGGTCTGAGGTAGATCGAGGGAGAGATTAAAGGAGGGTAGTCGATGAATAGGTGTTGGATAATAAACTCCGCAACCAACGCCCTTTTCAATAATCGCAGCCATAAATGCATCGCGTTTTTGCGCCGATCCACCGGGAACTCTGATCGTGTACTGGTGATAGGAGTGAGTTGTTCCGGGCTGTAAATAAGGAGTGACGACGCCCTTGAGATTGGCATTCAAGTAGGCGGCATTTTCCTGGCGAATCCTGGTCCAGCCTGGGAGTTTCGCTAACTGCACCCGTCCGATCGCAGCATGGATATCGGTCATGCGCGTATTAAAACCAATGATCTCATTTTGATAGCGAATCTCTTGACCCTGATTTCGCAAGAGTCGAAGGGTGCGCGCGATTTCACTTGAATCGGTAACGACCATTCCACCTTCACCAGCGGTCATATTTTTTGTGGGATAGAAAGAGAATGATGCAAGAACACCAAATTCGCCGGCATTGCGTCCATTCAAGGAGGCTAGATGACCTTGGGCGGCATCCTCAATAATCTGGACACCATGCTTATTTGAAATCTCTTCGAATCGTGCCATATCGGCCAGGTGTCCATATAGGTGGACCGGCATTATCGCCTTCGTTTTATTTGTAATTAAAGTTTCGACGTGATCGGGATCTAAATTAAATGTTCGCGGATCGATATCGGCAAATATTGGGGTTCCACCGGCTAGCGCTACTGAGTTAGCGGTAGCAGCGAAAGAGAATGAAGGAACGATTACTTCATCACCAGGTTGAATTCCAGCAGCGATAAATCCCAGATGCAGCGCCGATGTTCCAGAGTTCATGGCGACGCAGTGACGTCCACCGACATGGGCTGAGAACTCTTCCTCAAAGGCTTTGACTTCAGGGCCTTGTGCCAACATTCCTGAGCGAAGTACGCGATCTACCGCCGCACGCTCTTCATCACCGATAATTGGCTTGGCAGCTGGAATCATTCTTGTTCCTTTTCTATTTCAACTAATTGCTGTGAACTTAATTCGCTAAACATCTGGCCAGTGACTGGGCAAGTAAATCGATTATCCCCTACTTCTTTCAGCGGCACCCCTGCACGACCCACCCAGCGAATCCTCCTCGCTGGATTTCCCGCTACTAATGCAAACTCAGGCACATCCTTAACCACAACCGAGCCCGCGGCAATGAGTGCCCAAGCGCCAATCTTTAATGGAGCGATACATACCGACTGTGCGCCAATACTGGCACCCTCACCGATAACAACACCAACGCTCTGCCAATCAGAGCCGGTCTTGAGCGTCAAATCAGGGTTAACGGCGCGGGGATATTGATCGTTGGTAAGCACGACTGCGGGGCCGATAAATACACCGTTGCCTAATACTGCCGGCTCATATATGAGTGCGAAATTTTGAATTTTGCAGTTGTCCCCGATTTTTACGCCAGAGCCAATGTATGCACCTCGAGAGATGATGCAGTGTTTGCCAATCAGTGCGCCATCTCGAACTTGAGCAAGGTGCCAAATCTTGGATCCATCGCCAATCGTTGCCGTCGCATCGACATCTGCACTAGCGGCAATTGTGGTGGCCATTAGCCGAGCCTACCGCGTGAGCTCAGTTAAGGCCTCAATCGCGCTCACGAATGCACGATATTCAGCCGATGCATCGAGGTGAGATGTGCTCCACGTTACAGCGTTGCTTCGCATTCCTATTAAATCGCTTGCATCTTGCGACCACTGGTTCAAATGTGCGGCAACGGCTAAAGCATCGGCTGCGATAACACCAGCACCGGATTTTTCAATTAATTCGATGCAACGGGGGAGGGGGGTAGAGATTGTTGCCAGTCCACTGGCCATGTACTCATATAACTTACTTGGAATAGCGGCGCTAAATGCCGGCGTTGATTCCAACAAAGAGAGCCCAACCCATGCGCCTTCGGCAAACTTCCACGACTGCATGGGAGTGAGGCGACCGTGGAAAACTACTCGATCACTTGAAGAGTTTGTCGCTCTCCATTTTTGAATAAACTCGGAGTCATCGGGAGAGATATTTCCAACGATATCAAATCTCCATGCAGGCGAAAGCTCAGCAGCCTCAAGAATTATTTTTACTCCTCGCGAGCTTCTGACATCACCAATATAAATTGCACGAGGTATTTTTGAAAGCTCTCCACTCGGGGTGAGCAAAGATACATCAGGGAAATTTCTTACTACGATTCTATTGCGCGCATTAAATGGTGGTACTTGAAAATCGGCAACGGTAGTTAAATCAGCCACAGCCGCGACCTTGGTTGCTACTCTTGCAATGATTCGAGCCACCGAGCCAAGGAGACCCTTCGCCCAAGCACGATCTTTCAGAAGTTCAAAATAATCTTCGTGCACATCGGCGACTAATCTGCGTCGCTTTAACTTCGCAATCAACCAAGACATCGGAAGCAGATCGGGTGCAACAACGATCCAGATTAAACCCTTCGCTTTAAGAGGCAGTATGAGATCGCGATAAACCCGGGCAAGAAAGCTTTTGCCACCCGGTGCACGATGAAAAACCGTCCCAAGGGGTGCGTTGTCGCTTGTGCCCAATGCCCACACTTCGACCTCATGGCCAGCGCGGACTAATGCCCCGCACAAGCGATGCAACCTTGCATCACTTACTTGATCGGCCGATGAGATGAGCGAGATAAGCACAACTACCTCCGCCATCTACCGTGAATCAATCTATAGGCTTTGAATTCTAGTCCAGCCTGGCTACGCAGATCTTGCCTCGCCTATTAGTGTCAGAATTAAAATGTGTATCTAAAGGTAGTATTGGTCTTAAGAAGAGTCGCCCGGATCACCGCGTTGCAGCGCTAGATTAATTTCTAGACTGCACCGAGGAAAGTCCGGACTCCATAGAGCAAAGTGGTGGGTAACGCCCACCCGGAGCAATCCGCGGGATTAGTGCAACAGAAAGCAGACCGCCTCTGTTAGAAATAACAGCGGTAAGGGTGAAACGGTGCGTGTAAGAGACCACCAGTAACTGCAGCAATGCAGTTAGCTATGTAAACCCCACTTGGAGCAAGACCATGCAGTTGGCGCTTGAGAGCTGCTCGCTCGAGTCAACGGGTAGGTTGCTTGAATCTGTAAGTAATTACAGATCTAGATGGATGGTGATCCGTTTTTGCTGCGCAAGTAGCGGGAACGACAGGATCCGGCTTATAGGGCGACTCTTCTTTACATTGAGTTACTGCGAGTAACTGCAGGTTTATGCAATAATTCCAACACGATGACTTGGTAGTAATCGGGACTTGGTTAATAGCCAAGTCCCTTTTGCTTTCTACAGTGTTGATTCATCCACAGGCTGTTCTATTTCAATATTTCGCTGCTCTGTACTTGCGTAACTTCGCTCTCGTGTTGGGGCGTGTTGTAATTGGTAGCCTGTTGATTTACCAAGTCATCGGAGCCGGTTCAAACCCCGTCGTCTCCACCACAGTCTTAGCTAACAAAATTCGGTCTGTTGGTAATGGCCAAAAGAATTGAATTGGCTGTGCATGGGAGAGCCTCGAGAAATCGGGGCTCTTTCCAATTCTCTGGTTTATGGGGCGGTTCCTCTTTAATTTTTATTATAGATATATTAATATCCACTCATGATTGAAAAGAAAATTACTGGTCCGGCTTCGTACTTTCCTTCTATTGAGAAGAAATATGGCAAACCAATCGAGCATTGGATGAAAGAGCTCAAGAAAGTTTCAAAGCTCGCCCATATGGAACAGGTAGCCCATCTTAAAGAGAAGTTTGATATAGGCCATGGTCATGCAAACGCCATTGTTGCGGTTTTCCGTCAGAAGAATGGCTTATAGGGTGTTTCTTTTTTCTTTTAAAACCCCAACACATTCTTCTGTAATTCGATTATTATGGACATATGATCAACATTCGAGAGTTGAAATTAGCAGATAAAGTTGCCTGGCTACCCTTGTGGCTGGGTTATATCAAATTCTATCAAGCAAATATCTCAGAAGCTCAGTGTGATTTAACTTGGTCTAGGTTACTTGATAATGATTTCAATCTTTATGGACGGGCCGCAGAAATAGATGGAAGAGTTTGTGGGATTGTTCATTATTCGTTCCAGACATCAACTTGGGCGCCAAACAATTACTGTTATTTGGAGGATCTCTTTGTAGATCCAACTATGCGCGGCAATGGCATTGGGAGAATGCTGATAGACGTTGTTCAGGAAATTGCCTTGGCTTCTGGATCTAACCGCCTTTATTGGAATACAGATGCCACTAATGAAACCGCTCGTAAACTTTACGATTCATACACTCAGGAATCGGGAAAAGTCCAATACCGCATTCCTCTCAACCCATCA
>JBBAMX010000004.1:0-1696 GCA_040402335.1 Candidatus Planktophila sp. | reverse complement strand
GCCTTATTGCCAGATGAAGCTCTCGATGCGTATGTGGTTAATCCCGAATGGACTGCAAGAGTGATTATTCAACATCTAGTCCGCTCGGCACATTTTTATGGATATCGGCTTCAGATCCGAACCCCTGAAGAAACTCAAGGATATCAATCAAAATTCAAGGAGTACGTAGACAATCAAAGTTTATTGACGAAAAGTACCGATGTTCTAGCATTAGTTGAACTATTAAAATATGCAGATAATGTTCTTCTCAAGGAGTCAAAGGCTGATGAAGGAATAGTACTTCGTGAAGAAGAAGACACGAAAATAAAACCCTCTCGATCTACGGTCATTTTTCAATCAATCCATCACGCAACAGAACATCGTGCTCAGGTGGTTTCAGCCCTTGAAGCGCGGGGTTTCTTGAATATAAACCTCGATGATTATGATTTCTGGGGTTATGCTCAAAAATTTGGAGAATTATAACGACCTGAATAAATTTAGATGATCAGTACAAAACATCTCAATATTGCGTGGGCAAGGCAGTAGCCTTTTCTTCGTGAAGATGAACGTACCGATTCGATTCTCTATTTTGGCATTCTTATGGGGTGGATCATTTCTTATTGTTCTTCGAGTTGTAGCAGTTTTTGATTGGGCTGGAGCTGTTTCAGTTCGTGCGCTTATCGCCAGTTTTTCGCTCTACTTGCTCGCGAAGATAAGCAAACGGACTCTCGATTTCTCTATAGGCGCTTTACCATTTCTGATCTCTGGCGCAACAACTGTCGCTCTTCAGCTTATTGGATTGTCATTTGCAGTTCCCCGCATCGGTACGGCATTGACTGCGATTTTAGTCGGAGCTATTCCATTGTATTCAGCAATAATCGGAAGATTTCTCCAGATAGAAAAGTTAAATAGAATCGGATACTTTGGATTAGTACTTGGATTTCTGGGGATTTTTCTTTTAGTTGGCTTCCCCAAAGACAGCCCTTCGAAAGGCTATCTAGTCGGGATTTTAGTTGCCGTGATTGGATGTATCTCTGCCGCATTTGGAAGCAACTTCTCAAAGATTAAAATGTCATCGGTTGGTGCCTTGGAACAAGTTATAGGAGCCTTCTTTTTCGGAGGTCTTCTGACCTTACCTTTGTTGATCTTCGTACCATTTCACCGGACTCCAACGGCTTTGGATTGGTTTAATATCATTGCGCTTGCAGTAATGTGCAGTTCGCTGTGTTACTTGATTTACTTCAAGCTAGTCGCCGAGATCGGCGCCACACGAGCCCTCAGCGTAGAGTTCCTAGTGACCCTCGTTGCTGTACTCATCGGCGCACTTTACTTACACGAAAGTATCTCCGTGATTCAAGCTCTTGGCGGAATTTTGGTAATTGTGGGTTGCATCCTAATTCTTGATCTCTTTGGAATTGGCAAAAAGCCACCCGGCCGAATCAGTATTGAGTGAAGTATCGTGCCTTTCTGATGCTAAATTGAGTTATGAATTTAATCGCATCAATTGAAAAATATAAAGCGGCTACTGAGGAATTCATTTCGACAGTTTCTGGTTTAACTCCAGCAGAATTAGATCTAGCAAAAAATCAAGGCTGGAATGCTAGACAGGTGATTCATCACGTGGCCGATAGTGAAGCTCAGTCTTATTCCAGATTACGCCGACTCATAGCTGAACCCAATACCCAAATCCAGGGATATGACGAGGCTGCCTGGGGAG
>JBBAMX010000003.1:48837-94934 GCA_040402335.1 Candidatus Planktophila sp. | reverse complement strand
GAGCTACGCGCGCTTATTTAGTTTTGTACAGCCTGCGCATCTTACCTGCTTTTTATTCTGCCCCCAAATGTAATAACTCCTCGCGCAAAACAGCCTTTATTCGCGGTTTTCCATGAGGCTCACCTGCAGCAACTTCGGCCTGGTTAATCCTTTGCCAAGCTCTCTGATTAATAACTCTTTGATCGGTGATTAAATCGCAGATATCGCCCGCGTTCTTTGGTTTACTCAAATCATCAACTATTAGCTCGACAACTGCGGCGGAATCGGATTTATTTGTGCCGATTACCCCAGATGGTCCCCGCTTTGCCCAACCAACGACATAGATATTTTCTCCCACACGGCCATCTATGTTACCGACTTTACCATTCTCAAATGGCACTCCATCGATCCCCGATGCTTGATAGCCGATTGCTGTTACTACGAGGCCGCATTTAATCGTTACCTCGCCATCTGGAGTCGAGTACACAACGCCTTCAACTCGATCAGTGCCCAAAATCTCTTTTGGAGTGTGCTGGAAAAGAAAACGCATTGTGCGCTCGTGTTCACTCTTTTGTGAATCTGCGATTAATAGCATCGCATCTAAGTTGCTCTTGACTTCTTTTTCAGGGGTATCTCCCACACGTACAATTGCAGCTTCAATATCCTCGTGTCGAATTACAACATTTGTATGTTCAAGTTTTGGTAAGTCGCGAAGTTCGGGTGATGTGAAGGCGGCATGTTCTGGACCTCTGCGAGCGCTGATGTAAACATCTCGGACCAAACTTGTATTGAACCGCTCTACTGCATGCTCTGCCGTATCGGTTGTGTCTAATTCACTTGGCTCTAACGCCAACATGCGCGCAACGTCCATCGCAACATTTCCCGCACCAATTACAACCGCTACCTGCGAATCCAGCGGCACATCCACATCCACAAAATCAGGGTGCGCGTTATACCAAGGCACAAACTCTGCAGCCGAGATTGATCCTCGTAAACCTTCACCGGGGATACCTAACCTTTTACCTATCGATGAGCCCGTAGCGATGATTACGGCATCGTATTTCGCGCCCAGCTGTGCAATGGTGATTTCGCTATTAATTTCTACGTTAGCAAATAGGCGAAAGTTCGGATCGGCCGCGATTTTTTCGAAGACCTTAGCAACCGTCTTGATCTTTGGATGATCGGGTGCTACCCCGCTGCGCACCAAACCCCACGGTGTGGGCAGTCGTTCAATCATGTCGATCGCAAATTCGAGTGCATCATTTTGAAGGTTGTTCAACGCCTGGGCTGCAAAGTAGCCGGCTGGCCCAGCACCGATGATCGCTATTTTGTACAACGGCACGGCCCACTCCTCAATAATTTTATCTGGCGGAGACGAGGAGATTTGAACTCCTGAAGGGTTTAACCCCTTACCTCGTTAGCAGTGAGGCGCACTCGACCGGGCTATGCGACGTCTCCAAGTACGGGTGAAGTTTAGCGTTTATTTTCGATATTGATCACACATGAATGGGAACACCATCTAAATCTGTGGCAGATTAAAGGTTGATTGGCTCTTCTGGCCCATGACCGCCACAACACTCGTGGGGTGATTCGCGCTCTACGGGGGCGAAAAAACCGCCAGCGATCCTTTCAACAAATAACTCTAATCTCCCGGAGTTCATAGTTGGGCGGATATATCCATTGCTTTGAATTTGGGCATCGCTTGGGAGCTCTTCACCGATTGCGATTATCGCATCCACGGCGGAGCCATTAATCAGGTTTTTTGCGCTCACACTCTCTGAAATATCAACCGATAGCGGAAAGTGAACAGCGCGCCCATCTTGGAGTTTTCTCGCCTTTTCGATTAACTCTCGGCGCTCACTCTCTCCGGCAAAGGAGGGAAAGTAATCACTCAAATCAGTTGAAAGCTGCTGCAACTTACCCTCATCGTTCGATGCCATAACGAAGGCGACTCGTCTTAACCCTTCAGTTAGCTGAAACGATACAAGCCATTGCAGATCTAATTTTAATTTTTTGGCATGGTTGATAATGGTCGCTTCCAGGTGGCTGCGAGAAACAGAGCTAGCTCCTGAGTCAAAACTGACCCAGGAGCTACTCCGATTAACTGTTGTTGTCATTGCCTGATTTGTAAACGAGCCTTAAACCGCGTCGATGAAGACGGGGTTTGTATAGAACCAGAGATCGTTCCATGGATCAGAGTCACCAGAGACATCCATCGCTGGATCAACTCCATTTTTGGCTAAAACTCTTCCATCACTGCCACGGTAGCGAAGATAGAAAGAGTTACCAACATTTTTGTATGTATAGGTTAAGACAACCTGGCCAGAGCTTTGTGAGACTTCAAATGTCTTTTCAACCTTTGTATCTGGTGCAAACATCGTCGACTTGTTTGCTGCAGGACCAGTGATTGGACCTGAGATTAAATCTACTTTTTTAAGTAGTGGTAGAAGGCCAGCGAAATTTGCACGAGAGGCTAAGTTGATTGTGATTGTTGCAGTGACCGTTCCACCCTTAGTGACGAAAGTACGTCCACCAGTTGTTACGCCCTGCTTGTCATCGCTAGTAGTAACTCGAATATCGGCACCATCGATAATTCCACCGTGTGTCGTGAGAATCTGCCCGGCCTGCATCGCCTTCATTAAGGTCAGATAAGACTTTGAAAGTGAGCTAACGATGGTTCGCGTGTAATAACCTGGCCAAAAATCGCCGTATGTCTTACTTGCTACTCCGGTATCAACCGCATCTGCATATTTTCCAGTTAAGTTGTAAGCGGCTGTATCGAGTGAACCTGATGATGTGAGCGTTCCACCGACAAAGCTCTCCTTGAACATCTGGTGTGAGTCAGAGTTTGCAGTAATCCACCATGGCTTACCCTCTGCCAAAAGTGAGTCCCAAAGTCCACCCACGCGTGCAGTTACCCAGTCGAATCCTCCATATGTACGTAATGGATTCTCGGTGGCATTTGGTCGATATCCCTCGTAAGAGTATTTTTCATCGAAGGCGTTGTCATAGTAGCCACGGCCTGAACCCGGTCCACCTTTCGCGGTAGCGATTCCAGCGGCTTGGTGGCCTGGCGCACCCTCCCAGCCCATTGCAATTCCCGGTGCGGCATCACGCCATCCGCGAACTTCAGCTGGAGAGTCGAGACCTTTACGAGTTGGGTGGTTAGCAAACATAAGCGCCATTGGTATGACACCTGATTTTACTTGATCGGCCAACCACTTTAATCCGGCAACGGCGAATGGTTCACCATCTGCACCATTTGCATGTGTGATCTTCTTCTGATCGGCAAGGACGATTCCATCAAATAAAAGTTCAAACTGCTTCAAAACTGCAACCGAGGTTGCATGGGGTGGGAGTATGACCGTTCCATGCTCGGCGCCAGGGATATTCCATTCAAGCCCTTGGAAGATCGCCGTATTTTTATGCGCTAAGCGCGCAGCTTTAATATCGGGTGTTATTTTATCGACAGAGTATTTCTGGTGCGCAGTCCCACCGTGATCGGTGATAACCATCCAGTCCAGACCGTACTCAGTGCCCTTTTGAACTTGCTTTTCGACCGTATGCATCGCATCACGGGAGTATTGAGTATGAATATGGTGATCGCCCGCTAATTGAAATCGAGCAGGCTTCCATGGATTTATAGTACGTTTTTGCGCTTCACTATAAGTGGTGGCAGCCGCTGGGGCGGCACCAAGTGGAGCAAGGGCGGCAACGCCAGCAACGGCGCCTAAGGCTCCCATTAATGTACGGCGGCTCACAGTTAATTCATTAAGCGGGGCATCGCTCTCTTGCCACAGCTCATTACTTGAAACATCTGTCGTATTGGATTGATCGTGGTTATGAGAATGCCCATCACACATATTTTTACTGCCTTTCAAGTAGATTGGGCGAAAAATAACCTCGAAATGTGTCTTAAGGGTGAACCCCGGAAGTCAAGCGCATGGAGTTAAGATGAAGATGTCGTGGGGGCGGGCCTCTAAGTTAGGCTCAAGGCCATGGAACCCACTGAAAAGCCTGTAGAAAACCGCCGGGTATACGACCTGCCGCCCTCTGTTCTTTATGCCGATTTCATGTTGTCGGGTTGGGCGCCCTCTCCCCTTGAGGGCATCGTTCAAGATGCCGTTATTGCGTACTGTTTTGAGCGTCGAAAAAAACTATCTGAAGCATTTACTGGGTTGCGAATTTTGATCCCGAGTGGAAACTCTAAAGTGCGAAGCAATGACACTGACTACCGCTTCCGCCCACACAGTGCTTTTGCGTATTACACGGGGGTCCAAGGCGAGGAAGTTACATCAGATGCCGTTTTAGTTATGGAGCCAAATGGGGCAGGCCATGATTCAATTTTGTACATCCAACCCCGCTCGACCCGTGACACGAGTGCGTTTTATAACGACCGCAAATACGGTGAACTCTGGGTGGGTCGTAGATTCACCACCGAAGAGGCGGCGTTGCGCTTTGGTATAGAGGTTAGAAAAGTTGATGATCTGGAAGCATTATTAAAGGATGGCTCTCCAACTGTTGCATTAAAGGGTATTGATACTTTATTAGATTCAACTATCAAAAAGAGCCCTCGAAGTGGCGAGTTAGAAAACTTTGTCTCGGTCGCTCGCTTGATAAAAGATGAGTATGAAATCAATGAGATGCAAAAAGCCGTCGATGTAACTCATCGGGGTTTCAATGATGTTATTCGAGTGCTTCCAGCGGCAACTGCCACGCCGCGTGGAGAGCGAGTGGTTGAGGCCGCCTTCTTTGGGCGTGCACGTATTGAAGGAAATGATTTGGGCTATGACACCATCTCCGCCGCCGGCTCCCATGCCTGCATACTTCATTGGACTCGTAACGATGGTCAAGTAAAGGCCGGTGATTTATTACTTTTAGATGCGGGCGTAGAAGTCGACTCCTTTTACACCGCTGACATCACGCGAACGCTACCTATCAACGGTAAATTCTCACCTGCCCAGCGCACTCTCTATATGTTGGTCTATGAGGCTCAAAAAGCCGGCTTTGCCGCAATTCGCGCCGGGGTGGATTTCCTGGAGATTAATCGGGCCGCTCAAGCCGTTCTTGCTCAAGGCTTAGTAGATCTTGGTGTTTTAACTATCTCAGCGGAAGAGTCGATGCGGCCAGAAGTTGGACTTCATAAGCGCTGGACCTTGCATGGTGTCAGCCACATGCTGGGTATGGATGTCCATGACTGCGCCCAAGCCCGTAAAGATCAGTACACCGAGGCCACCCTTGAGGCTGGAATGATTTTAACCGTAGAGCCAGGTCTATATATACAGCCCGATGATGAACTTTTTGCACCAGAGTACCGTGGAATTGGAATCCGAATCGAAGATGATGTACTTGTCACCGAGACCGGCTGTATTAATTTAAGTGAAAATATTCCCCGGCATCCCGATGAGATCGAGGCCTGGATGGCATCACTGCGCTAAAGCTAGCCCCAATGCAGCGGCCAATAATCCAAAACCTAATGATGCGCCCAAGTTTATTGCCGCTGCACCGTATCGTTTTAGTTCGTAATCGGAGAAAAAATCGAGCATGAACGTTGACCAAGTTGTGAAAGCTCCGGCAAAGCCAATGGCAAATAGCGCATTGGTATTAATCGAGGCTTTCATAGTTAAACCAAAGATAAAAGAGCCTAAAATATTAACTACAAAGATTCCGTAAGGCCTCTTGAAATACTTTGAGATGAATTGATCGATCGCATATCGAGCAGGTGCACCGATCGCCGCGCCAAGAATCACAAATAACGTTCTCACTTATTTACCGGAGTAATTTTTCTAGCAAAAGGTAAAACGATGACAATAATCATCAAAGAAAAGATTAAGTTGTGGAGCAAAAATATCTTCCCGCCTTGGTGAGGCTCAAGGGTCAGAGCGGCCACCGCTGAAAATGTTGTCAGGCCAGCACAAAACCCGGGAAGTAAAAACAGTCGTAGGTTGGTACTACCTCGACGTTGGGTATACACGGTTAAAAAAGCTGCGAGCGCTACCCCAATTAAGTTAGCGGATAACGTTGCACTACGTTTATCAGAGAGCACGGTTCCTAAAAAAAAACGCAAAAGCGAGCCGAGAACTCCACCAAGTGAGACTAAAGCTAGTGATTTCAGAGCGGTAGCGCTTTCTTTGTAAATCCGGAGACTAATCGAGTAATGACGCTAATAACGATGGCGGCTGAAATCGCCGATGAAAAGTTTTTAATAATTAACTTATCGCTCCAATGTGAGAGCAGAATCAGAAGCGTTGCATTAACAACGACGAGAAACATCCCCAGCGTTAAAATAACAAATGGCAGAGTTAAAATCTTAAGGATTGCTCCTAGCGTTGCATTCAGTAGACCAAAGAGCAGTGCGACCAGTAGATAGGTCGAAAGGCCGCCTCTGACTTCGATTCCTGGAATCACAGAAGTTGCTACCCAGAACGCGATTGAGAGTGCGCCCCAGCGAAGCAACATCTTCATGTATTAAACAATACCCTCACGTTTGCGTATTTTTGAGCCTAACCAGCGAACTGGATCGTATTTAATATCTACGACACGCTCCTTCATAGGAATAATCGCGTTATCGGTGATGCGGATGTGCTCTGGGCATACCTCGGTACAGCACTTTGTAATGTTGCACATTCCAAGGCCATGCTCTTCTTGAGCGGTCTTCTTTCGATTTTTCAAAGTGTCTAATGGGTGCATATCTAACTCGGCGATGCGGATAAAAAAGCGCGGTCCGGCAAATGAATCTTTATTCTCTTCGTGGTCACGGATAACGTGACAGACGTCCTGACACAAGAAGCACTCAATACACTTTCGAAACTCTTGACTGCGCTCTACGTCGATCTGCTCCATCCGCGCCGCCCCTGGTGCTAAATCGGCAGGGTGGGCATAGGCCGGAATCTCCATCGCCTTCTTATAGTTAAAGGAGACGTCGGCGACTAAATCTTTAATTACTGGAAATGCTCGCAGAGGAGTAATCGTGATCGTCTCGGTATCGCCATATGCAGCGACCTGCGTCATGCATGCAAGGCGTGGCTTTCCATTGATCTCCATCGAACACGAGCCACACTTACCGGCTTTGCAGTTCCAGCGCACGGCTAAGTCGCCCATCTGAGTTGCCTGAACGCGGTGAATTACATCCAGAACTACTTCTCCATCATTAGCCTCAACTTGGACATCTTGCAGGCCGCCATCGCTTGCATCACCACGCCAGATACGAAGATTTACCATCCGTGTCATTAGTTGATCCCACCTTTCACAATTTCCGCTGAGGTTAAGTATTTTTCTAACTCATGAACATCGAAGAGATCGAAAAGCTCTTTCGGAAGAGCCGGCAACGCCTGCTCCCGAACGTTTACTGTCAAGCCATCAAATGATGAGATGTGATTGAGCTGGCGCCAAGCGCTGCTCATTCCAGGGAAGTCGTCACGTGTGTGACCACCTCTGGACTCTTGTCTAAGTAGCGCCGACTTTGCGGTGGATTCGGCGACTAAGAGCATGTTGTCTAGGTCAAAGGCCAAGTGGAAGCCTGGATTAAATTTACGTCCACCACTCACCGAAACATTAGCGCTTCGAGTTCGAATATCGGCAATCTTTTCAATTGCATCTTCAAGCTCACTGCCAGTTCGAATAATTCCGACTAAGTTATGAGTGATCTCCTGCAGTTCGGCGTGTAGTGCATATGAGTTTTCGCCACCGGCACGATCAAAGGGCGCCTGAATCTTGCCTTGCGCCGCCTTTATCGCACTCTCACTGACTGGGTTGGCACCGTTCTGCTTGAAGAACTCGGCGGCGCCGGCTCCTGCGCGCCGGCCAAAGACTAACAAGTCGGTAAGGGAGTTTCCGCCCAAACGGTTTGAGCCATGCATGCCACCGGCGACTTCACCCGCGGCAAATAGCCCTGGTACACCGATAGCCGCTGCCGTATCGGGATCCACTTCAACCCCACCCATCACGTAGTGACATGTTGGGCCGACCTCCATCGCCTCTTTAGTAATGTCAACGCCGGCAAGTTCGTAAAACTGATGCCACATAGATGGCAGACGCTTTTTAATTATCTCTGCCGACAAACGCTTAGATACATCTAAGTACACACCACCGTGTTCGCTTCCACGACCGGCCTTAACCTCACTGTTAATTGCACGAGCTACCTCATCACGCGGCAGCAGCTCGGGTGGTCGGCGGTTGTTATCTTGATCTACATACCAGCGATCTGCCTCGGCCTCATTGTCAGCGTAAATATTCTTAAATACATCTGGAATATATTTGAACATGAAACGCTCACCCGCTGTATTGGTAAGCACTCCACCCTCACCACGTACCGACTCGGTTACTAAAATTCCGCGTACCGATGGAGGCCAGACCATTCCAGTTGGATGGAACTGTAAGAACTCCATGTCCACTAAGTTCGCACCCGCTTTAAGTGCTAACGCATGGCCATCTCCGGTACCCTCCCAGGAGTTTGATGTAATTTTAAATGTCTTTCCAACGCCACCAGTTGCAATAATTACAGTAGGTGCTTCAAATAAAACCTCTGCACCGGATTCGCGCCAATAACCGTAAGCGCCAGAGATGCGGCCATCCTCTTTCAAAATATCGGTAATAGTTAGCTCGGCATAGACTTTAAGATTTGCCTCCATTGAGCCATAAACTGCGCCATCTTTTTGTTGCAGCGCGACGATTTTCTGCTGCATAGTGCGAATAAGCTCTAAGCCGGTGCGATCACCAACGTGCGCAAGACGTGGGTACTCATGTCCACCAAAGTTACGCTGTGAAATCTTTCCCTCTTTAGTGCGATCAAAGAGTGCACCCCAAGTCTCTAGCTCCCAGATTCGATCCGGCGCCTCTTTGGCGTGGAGTTCGGCCATGCGATAGTGGTTGAGGAACTTACCGCCGCGCATTGTGTCGCGAAAATGGACCATCCAATTGTCTTTATCATTAACGTTACCCATCGATGCCGCCGCACCGCCCTCGGCCATAACAGTGTGGGCTTTACCAAAGAGTGATTTACAGATAATCGCTACTCTCAACCCTGCCTCACGAGCCTCAACGGCGGCACGCAAACCGGCACCTCCGGCTCCAATTACTAATACATCATATGAATGGCGCTCTAACTCGCTCATGTCGATTCCTTTAGAAGAAGTAGAAGTTAGTGATTGCACCAGATGCAACCGCGCGGACATAAATATCGGCACCAGCAACCCCGAAGAGTGAGATCCAAGCAAAAGTTGGATGTTTGTGATTTAAGGCCGAGACAAATGTCCAGGCTTTATAGCGGACTGGGTGTTTCGAGAAATGCTTCAACCGTCCACCAAGAGTGTGCCGACATGTGTGACATGACAGTGAGTAAAGCCATAACATGGTTGTGGAGAATATAAATACGAGGGTACCCACACTCATATGGCCCCACTGTTTTTCGGGATTTCTAAAGGCGAGAATCGCGTCCCACGTCAAAATAACATTAAAGACAAGTCCCGCGTAAAAAAACCAGCGATGACTATTTTGCAAGATTAGAGGTGCACGGGTTTCACCTGTGTATTTAGTGTGTGGCTCGGCCACCGCACATGCAGGTGGTGACATCCAGAAGGCGCGATAGTAAGCCTTGCGATAGTAGTAACACGTCATTCGAAAGCCCAGTGGAAATATTAAAATAAATAGCGAGGGAGATATCCCGATTCCAAAATACTTATTGTTAAATGGTTGACCAAAGAAAGCTAGAGCACTGCCTGGCGAACATGATGTTGAAAGACATGGTGAGTAAAAAGGAGATATGAGCGGCTCGGTGAAATAATATTTATTTTCAAAGGCACGAAAGGTTGCATAGATAACAAAGGAGAAGAGAACACCGAAAGTCAGGGCAGGTTGTAGCCACCACTTATCGGTGCGCAGAGTGCGCTCTTTGATCTTAGCTCTCGTCGGTGAGAAAACGCCTGACATCTAAAGGCCCCTAATCCATGTTTTTATGTGTAAATCACTGGGGGTGATTCTCCTCCTGCCGCTAAAAAACGGCTAGGGGAATGCATGGTTACCGGCTATGAACTCAGCCACACGGGAGAGAAAACTGGCGGAGGGCGTGGGATTTGAACCCACGAAACTTTCGTTTGCCGGTTTTCAAGACCGGTGCACTCGGCCACTATGCGAGCCCTCCGTGGATGAGGCTACCCGAATTAGGCTCAAGCCAAAAATCCTGTGAGCGCTAAGCGGGTAGCTCCAAAAGCTCCTCGATGATAATTGCAACTCCATCGATATCGTGGGCTTGAGCGCGCGCCTTTGCAAACTTAATCCCATCGGGGTGCCCATCGGCCATGGCAAATGATCGACCACACCACTGCAGCATCGAAAAGTCATTCGGGTTATCGCCAAAGGCGACACAGTCTTGCGCTTGAATATTTAAGCGTGCCGCGACTTTAGCCAGCGTTGCTCCTTTTGAAACCCCTAAGGCCGAAATCTCTAATAAGGAGTCATTTGCATTTGAGTGTGTAACGGTTGCTAAAGAATCTAAAGCATGGAGTGCAATTTCTAACATTTCATCCGATGAGAGCTCACCATTGCTACATCGCGCCAACATTTTAAATACTGGAGACTTAATGGCCTCCTCAATTTTATCAATACCGGCATTGTCCAAACCCACATCCCAACGTGGGACATAGGATTTTTCGCGATGGTAATAGTTATCAGACTCAATCGCGAAGGAGACTCCAGGAATTAACGCCCGTATCCGTTTGGCGATCTCAAACTGGTCCTGTGTTGAAATCATCCACTCTTCGGTAACCGTGGCGGTTCTTAAACTATATAACATGGCGCCATTGCCACAGATCGCCTCTCCAAAGCTGAAGGTCTCGGAGATTTCATCCATCCAACGAGGTGGCCGTCCGGTAACAAAAAAGATATGCAGCCCCATTTCATGGGCGCGAGTAAATGCGGCAACGGTCCGCGCAGAGATGGTCCCATCGTGCCGAACAATGGTTCCATCTAAATCTGTTGCTATTAATTGTGGACGTTTATTCACACCAGCTCAAATCGTGTTTTACCTAGAAAGGGTTGAAGAGCCTTGGGAATATTCACAGTTCCATCTTCATTTTGATGGTTTTCTAAGATCGCCACAATCATGCGTGGGATGGCGACTAACGTTCCATTCAAAGTTGCAACGGCCTTTGTACCATCGCTATCTTTATAGCGGATATTTAAACGACGGGCTTGGAACTCGGTGCAGTTAGATGTACTCGTTACCTCGCGATAGGCGCTCTGTGTTGGAATCCAAGCCTCGATATCGAATTTGCGATTAGCGCTTGAACCAAGATCACCCGATGCGACATCGATTACTCGGTATGGAATCTCCATTGCGTTAAGAAAATCTTTTTCCCACTGCAATAGGCGCTTGTGCTCGGCTTGAGCCTGGTCTGGGTGAGAAAATGAAAACATCTCGACCTTATCGAACTGGTGTACCCGGATTATTCCACGCGTATCTTTGCCATAACTTCCAGCTTCGCGACGAAAACACGATGAAAAACCGGCATATCGAATAGGTAGTTTCTCGGCCGGCAAAATCTCATCCATATGAAAAGCGGCAAGTGGGACTTCACTTGTGCCGACTAAATAGAGCTCATCTTTTTCAAGGTGATATACGTTTTCGCTGGCTTGAGCTAAAAAACCGGTGCCCTCCATTGCCTGCGGATTTACTAAGACAGGAGGGATAACTGGGGTAAAACCAGCTTGAATCGCCGATGCGATTGCGAAGTTAACGAGGGCAAACTCGAGCATCGCACCAGAGCCGGTTAGATAATAAGAGCGTGACCCTGCGACCTTAGCTCCACGTTCAGTGTCGATTGCACCTAAGAGTTTGCCGAGCTCGACGTGGTCTTTTGCCTGAAAATCAAATTTGCGTGGCGTGCCAACATGTTCGATAACTACAAAATCCTCTTCCTTGCCGATCGGTGCATCGGGATCGAGGATATTGGAGATCTGCATGATGAGAGTTTTAAGAGTTTCCTCGGCCACTGCCCGATTACTGTCAGCTTCTTTTACAAGCGCTGCGAGTGCTTTTGAGTTTTCAAGAAGAGCGGATTTTTCATCACCACTGGCTGCAGCCACTGCCTTTGATAATATATTTTGCTGTCCTCGATAGGCTTCAAACTCATTTATCGCTAACCGTCGAATCTCATCGCTTTCTAATACTTTATCTACGATCTTTACATCTTCCCCGCGAGCTTTTTGTGATGCACGAACAGTCTCGGGGTTCTCACGAAGAAACTTTATGTCGATCACTTTCCGGCCTTCTCCCTGGGATATGAGCCGAGGAAGCGAATATCTTGGCAGATCGCCCGTAGCGCCTCAATCGTCTCCTTCACCGGGGTATCACTTGAGTGGCCCTCGGCATCGATTATGAAATGGTAGTGGCCTAGCTCTAATCCAGTTGGGCGGCTCTGAATGAAAGTAAGGTTGACATCACGCTTTGCAAACTCGGTCAAGATATCTAACAGTGCACCGGCGTGATCGATGCCGATAAATACTGCCAGCGATGTGCGGTCAAAGCCCGTGGACTTTGGAACCGCACCCGGCTTAGATACTAAGACAAAGCGAGTAACCGCCCCAACGTTGTCACCGATGTTGTCGGCGATAACACGGAGCCCGTAATGGGCCGCGGCAACTGGCGCAGCGATCGCGGCGTCAAACTCACCGCGACCAATCGCTTCGGCCGCTGCAGCCGTTGAGGCCGTGGCTATTAATTCGGCATCTGGATAGTTCATTGCAATATAAGCGCGGCACTGTGCTTCGGCATGTGGATGAGTGGCGATGCGGCGGATATCAATCCCATCTTTTTTAACCATTAAGGCAAAAGAGACCGGCAGTGTAACTTCACCGACGATCGAAAGTGGGGTGCCGGTAGCCAGCTCATCAAGGGTGCGTGCGACCACGCCTTCCACTGAGTTCTCAATAGGGACTAGCGCAAAATGTGATTTTCCAACCCGCACCGCATCTAAGGCGGCGGTGACATTTGCATAAGGGATTAATGAGTCGTTAGAGGAGGTGATTTTTTTAAGCGCCGCTTCGGTAAACGTCCCCTTTGGGCCAAGATATGCATATGTACTCACTTGCTAATGATACCCGAGCACCTTACGTGCAAATGACGGATTATTTGTAATTAAAACCTCAACGCCGCTATCGGAACAAAACCGCATATCCTGCGCGTCATCAACGGTCCAAACAAAGAGTTTGCGGGGCTCTTGGGTCAACTCCGGCTCTGAACGAAGGAGGCGCACACTTGGCCCTAAATAATTAGCTGAAGTAAATCGCCGCATCGCCTTACTAAACCGCTCTTCCAATAAAGCCACGGTCGGTTGTAGTGGATTTATTTTTCGGATATTTTCAATAGCTAACCAGGAAAAGGACATAACTGTAATCGCCTCTGGCAGCTCTTCTTGAGCAATGAGCTCCATTACCTTCTTTTCAACGAGACTTGCACTTGGAACGGGGTGTTTAGTTTCAATCGCCAGCTCTTTTTTATTATCACGGGCTAGCTCCAATAACTCATCTAATAAAATCGCTTCGGGGTAGTGGCCTTTAATCTCCTTGAAATCCATCTCGGCAATTCGCCCCGAATAGCCCGCTACCCGCTTCATATCCGCGTCATGCCAGAGTAGAAGTTGCTTATCCTTTGTCGTTCGCACATCACACTCAAAGCCATCGGCTCCATCATCGATTGCACCCTGATAGGCACGCATAGTCATTTCAGGGAAATCGATTGATGCACCTCGATGTGCGTAAATCCTCATACTTAAAGATTAACAGGGGTTAGGCTTACCTCTTATGGGTAGCTTTTACTTTGATACGTGCGGGCGCTCAGCCTTAGGTTTGGTGCGAAGCGGCAATGAAGATGCCGCTTTTATCTCTCCCCAACTAATAGCGGTCGCCGATGGAATGGGTGGTCACGCCGGCGGGGAGGTCGCTTCAAGGATTGCGATTAGAACTCTCGACTCACTCGCCCCTATGTTGGCCGATAGATCAATCGACGCCGATTCAACGACCGATCTTCTTTTGAACTCGCTTCATACAATCGAGTCAGAGATAGCTGCTTACGCTCATGAAGTGATAGAGCTGCGTGGTATGGGTACTACTTTAACCGCACTTCTCAGTCTTGATAATGATGTAGCGCTCTTACACGTTGGGGACTCTCGCTGCTATCGCCTGCGTGCAAATACTTTTGAACAGCTGAGTAATGATCACACTATCGTGGCCGAACTTTTAGCCCAAGGTGCGATCACACCTGCCGAGGCGATCGGTCATCCACAACGCTCAGTACTCACGCAAGCGCTCATGGGCGATGCGAATGTAATGCCACTCATTCAAATATATGAAGCAAGGGTGAGTGATCGTTACTTACTCTGTAGTGATGGATTATCAGGTGTTCTAACCGAAAAAGAGATTAAATCCCTACTTAAGAAAAACGATAAGGTTGCTGCGCTTGATGCCCTTATCGATGCAGCTTATATTCAGGGTGCCCCAGATAACATCACGATCTTGATTGCAGATGTCGTTGACGTTGAAGTGAGAGTCAACGAGCTCTTGGGGGCGGCGTTGTGATGGACTCACTCTTTGGTGGCCGCTACAAACTCGGAGCATTAATTGGATCTGGTGGAATGGCCGATGTCTATATTGCCCAAGATACGCGGCTTGCAAGAGAAGTTGCAGTAAAAGTCTTACGTAGTGATTTAGCCCGTGATCCATCTTTTGTTGCTCGCTTTAGAAAAGAGGCCTTTGCGGCAGCTGGTTTAAATCATCCAGGTATAGTCGCCGTTTATGATTCGGGAGAAGAGCCCGCGCCATACATAGTGATGGAGCTTGTTAATGGGCGCACCCTTCGTGAAATTATCCATAACGGCGAGCGTGTTCCCCTCAAGCGTGCGGTAGAGATAGGTGAAGGGGTTTTAGCCGCCCTCGAATACTCGCATCAGCGAGGAATTGTTCACCGCGATATCAAGCCATCAAATATTATGATCACCGATCAAGGCGATGTGAAAGTGATGGACTTTGGAATCGCACGGGCGTTAGCCGATATTGGTGCGACATTAACTAGTACATGGAACGTTGTCGGTACGGCGCAGTATTTATCCCCCGAACAGGCACTTGGCGAGACGGCCGATTTACGTAGTGATGTCTATTCCACGGGCTGCCTACTCTATGAAGTTTTGACTGGCCGACCGCCATTTACTGGAGAGACCCCAGTCTCAATCGCATATCAACACGTATCGGGTGTTCTTGTGGCCCCAAGTTCGATACAAAGAGATCTGCCTGCCGATATCGATCTTATTTTGAGTATTGCTTTAGCCAAAAAACCTGAAGATCGATATCAATCAGCCGGCCTGATGCTCGATGATCTATTTAAAATCTCAGCTGGCCAAGTAGTAACTTCGAAGGCGCCCCATAAAAAACTCTCGCGCCGCCAAATCCTCATTGGCGGTATTACTTCTCTCATTGCCATTGCTGCACTGGCGGCCGGCTTAGTACTTACTAACCATCAAGTTAATCCCTCGAGCTTTCCACAAATCCCTAACGTTGTAGGGCTAACCGAAATCGAAGCCCGTACTTTATTATCAAACTACATTGTTACTCTCTCGCACGCACACGATGTGCGGATTCCCAAGGATCGCATCGCTAGTCAACTGCCATTGGCAACATCGCGCGCACAAAAGGGCACGGGTGTTGTGCTCACACTTTCCGATGGCCCGGGGGATGCAACTGTGCCGCTTGGTCTCATTGGAATGTCTCTAATAGATGCCCGCGCAGCTTTAGCGGCCGTTGGTCTTTTAATTGCCCAGACCGATGCAGTTCCATCGGATGAGGCGTTGGGTACTATCTTAAAATCCACCCCTGATGTTGGTTCAACAATCACGGCTGGAAGTGGTGTGATTTTGCAGATCGCAAGTGGCCAGGTCGTAGTCCCTGCGCTCATTGGTATCGATGCGATTCAGGCCAGGACGATTCTCGTTCAAGCCGGCTTCTTAGTTAATGTGATCGAAGATTATGATGCAACTCATCCAATCGGTACGGTAATCCGACAGTCACCCGACTCTGGTTCAACGCAGACGATTGGAAAATCGGTAACAATAACGATTAATAAAGCGCCTTAATTTTTCTTTCCTAATACCGGTGAAAGACCGACCGATCGCGCTAAAGCCTGCGTATCTCCGCACTCAGTGAGCCAGTTTGCCAACATTAAATGTCCATGCTCGGTTAACACCGACTCTGGATGAAACTGCACGCCTTCGATTGCAAGTGTGCGATGTCGGATCGACATAACGATTCCAGACTCGCTCTGACTTGTGACCTCTAAATCTGTTCCAACCGTGTCGATCTCTACACAGAGTGAGTGATAACGAGTTGCGGTAAATGGTGTTGGTAAACCAGTTAAAACTCCCTGGCTCTTGTGATGAACTAGTGATGTCTTTCCATGAAGTAACTCTGGCGCTCTAGAGACCGTTGCGCCAAATGCAACACCGATAGCTTGATGTCCCAGACAGACACCAAATAACGGGATCTTTTTTTCTGCGCAGTATTTAATCATTGCGATACTAACGCCAGCTTTTTCTGGTGTGCCGGGTCCTGGAGATATAAGAACTCCATCGTAATTACTCGCGGCATCGGCTTCGACGGCATCGTTTCTCTCGACCGTGCACTCGGCACCTAACTGTCCCAAATATTGAACTAGATTGAAGACGAAAGAGTCATAGTTATCGATTACTAAAATCTTGGTATCCATACGATAATTCTCTCACTTTTCCAATGCTAATTGCGGCAGAGTTAATTTACACAGGGTATTTTGCCGCCATTTAGCGGAATGCCATTTGCGAGCGCGGCATAGTTGATTTTCTTCGGTTTTACCAACGGCGTTGTACTACCGGTGGGTGAGCTCGATGGATGTGAATCAAGCTTTGGCAGGTTAAAGATCATTTGGACAAATGCCTTTACTTTAACTGGATCAACGAGGTTAACGCTCTGGCCATTTCTTAATGCGTAACCCTCGATAGGTAGTGTGTAAAAGGTGATGTGCCCGCCCGTCAAACTTTTAGCTTGTGGTAGAAATCCAAGAACGTCCCAGCCACTATCGATAACGACATCCTTCTTTGCCACATCCAGAAGTGATTGAATCTTTCCAATATCGCCGATCACTCCCTGGCTCCGGATCTTAGTAATTACACCGGTAATAAACGCTTGTTGACGGTGGGTCCTATCGAGATCTCCATTAGGTAGTCCATGGCGTTGGCGCACAAACTTGAGTGCATCTGCACCTGTAATTATCTGAAGCCCCGCTGGAAAAACTGCACCAGAGTACTTTGAATCATTTACGGGGGCTTTTAGGCAGACTTGAATACCGCCGAGTGCAGTTGCTAAGTCGTAAAACCCGACAAGATTCACTTCGGCAAAGTGATCGATTGGTACTCCGAGAAAGTTGTGAATTGTTGTTATGGTTGCGCTTCGACCGGTTTCTCGACTAAGGAACTCCCGTTTTGGGTTAGCGATCTTCTCTTTAATTAACGCAGATTCAGATGCATACTTGGCAAGACCATAAGCCTCTTTTATTTTTTTCATTCCCATGCCAGCTACTTCGACATAGTCATCCCTGGGTATAGAGATTGCAACCGCCTTACCCCCATCTGCGGGAATGTGAATTAAAATCATCGTGTTGGTGTTATATCCACCAATCGAACTACTGCTTCCTACATGTAATAAGTCCAGAAGTTTTCGCGGCAGATCACTTCCATCATTGGCTCGCCGACTGTCTAAGCCCAACAAAAGTATGTTGGTATCTCCATGTGTAGATTGTGGCGAACCTTTGAGTGCACCAGAGCGGGGCACGGCTCGGGCAGCTGTATGACCAATGTAAAACGCAGCACCAGCGCTTAAACAGATAAGAAGCGAGAGCAGGCCAGCTCCTGCCTTAAGCAATTTACTCATTAATAAAAACTCTTTACCTTCCTCGTGCTAACTTGTTTTCGCCGAGGGATCTATCGCCGGTAAAGATGAAAAGCATAACCGTCGATGGTGTATCTTTTGACTATGCCTAAATCCAAGCTGCGCAAAAAGGTCGTCGAAAAGCACTCTCACGATGCCCAGATCGCAGTAGACACTCCACACGCACCCTCCGAGAGTCCAAAGTGGCTAGCGCCAACTATGGTCGGCGGTTTTTTAATCGGTCTAATGTGGATTGTGACCTTCTATGTCACCCAGACCAGATACCCCATCCCTGGCATTGGTGCTTGGAATATGGTCATCGGCTTCGGCTTTATTGGAATCGGTTTTTCCCTCGCAACGCGTTGGCGATAGTTTTTACTCAAATAGCCTCTAGCAACTAATTACACGTTTGTAATTCCCTCCACACTGTGCACAAATCCTGTGGATAACTCTTAGCGCTTATTGAGAACGATCTGCGCGCTGACTACCCCGCCGATTAAACCACCAAGGTGGGCCTTCCAATCGATTCCTCCGAAGATGAAGCCGATAGCAAAGTTAATCCCAATAATCACACAGATAGAGCGAACGTCGGCGCCGATTCTCTTACCAACGATCGCCATCGCACCGAATAGTCCAAAGATGGCACCAGATGCCCCAACAGAATAACTATTTGCGCCAGCGAAATAGGCAGATGTGAGTGAGCCGGTAATGAGTGAGAAAAAGAAAATTATCAGTAGTTTATTTTTGCCAAAGGCAGCTTCAATTGGATTTCCTAAAACCATTAGCGCATACATATTAAAACCTAAGTGAAGTAGGCCGGCGTGAACAAGTGCTACTGTGAAAATTCGATACCACTCGTTCGTAGCCTTCAAATAATCGAGATTCGGCAAAACTAATCGGATCTCTAATGAAGGGACAAGCATTTGAATGAGATAGGCCGCGCAGATTACTGCGATTAAAGAGTATGTTGCCGAGCGTTTAAGCAATGGTGATGCTGTTAATCATAATATCTGTAGCAGGCTTATCTTGCGCGCCCGTCTTTGCCTTACCGATGGCGTCAACGACACCCTGGCTAGCAGAATCCTTAACCTCACCGAAGATAGAGTGCTTACGGTTGAGCCAGGTTGTTGGCGCGGTTGTAATAAAGAACTGAGAGCCATTTGTTCCAGGTCCAGAGTTAGCCATCGCTAAAATATATGGGCGATCAAAAACTAACTCGCCGTGGAACTCATCGGCAAAGCGATAGCCGGGACCACCGGTTCCTTTACCTAGTGGATCTCCACCTTGAATCATGAAGCCATCGATGACGCGGTGAAATATAGTTCCATCGTACAAATTTGCCATTGACTTACTACCAGTGTTTGGATCGGTCCACTCTTTTGCACCAGTTGCGAGTTCAACAAAGTTAGCAACGGTCTTAGGTGCGTGGTTTGGAAATAGCTCAACGATTATGTCGCCGAGAGATGTGTGAAGGGTTGCGCTCGAAACAGGATTAGCTAGTGTCATGTGGAGACCAGGGGAATCGAACCCCTAACCCCCGCCTTGCAAAGGCGGTGCTCTACCAATTGAGCTAGGTCCCCGTATTAGAACGGGTGGGCCTAGATGGACTCGAACCATCGACCTCTTCCTTATCAGGGAAGCGCTCTAACCAGGCTGAGCTATAGGCCCGCATAAAAGATCACTCTTTAACGCGGAAGTGCAAGGTTACCTTGAACTTCGCTAACTCCCAAAATGGCGAACCAGCTCCGACAACTGCAGGTCTGAACCATACTAAGTTTTCGGAAGAATCTCATCTTCGCTGTTCTTGGTCACCGATATCAACGTGCTTCCCTCGTCGAGATTAACAAGGCGAACCCCCATCGAGTCTCGTCCAGTTTGACGTACCTGTGAGGCCGGGGTTCGCATCACCGTTCCGGTCGATGTAATCGCCAAAACCTCATCCTCGTCACGCAAAACCAGCGCACTAACCAGTGATCCGCGCGAGTTCTCATCGATCTTCGCCGCCTTAATGCCAATACCACCGCGGCCTTGAACTCGATACTCACTAATGGGAGTCTTTTTACCAAAACCACCATCGGTGGCAGTGAATACAAATGACTGTGCTGCAAGTTCGATTCCAATGCGCGCCATAGTTAGAAGTGAATCGCCAGGACGAAACTTCATCCCTATTACTCCACTCGTCGATCGACCCATGGGCCGCAGTGAGGCATCGTCTGCACCAAAGCGCAGAGACATTCCCTTGGTTGAAACCAAAAGTAGTTCATCTTCACTACGCAGAAGCGATGCGCTTACAACTTCATCTCCAGGTTTTAGAGAGATTGCGATTAATCCGCCGGTGCGGGGTGAGTCAAACTCGGCTAGTGGAGTCTTTTTAATTAATCCACCTTGAGTTGCTAGAACTAAAAATGGTGAGGCTGCATAGTCTTTTAGCGATAAGACTTGAGCGATTTTTTCTTCGGGTTTAAAGGCCATCAAGTTTGCCACGTGTTGTCCGCGGGCATCTCTTCCCGCATCCGGTAATTCATGGACCTTTGCGCGATAGACCCGACCTTGGTTAGTAAAAAATAATAGCCAGTCATGGGTTGAGGCGACAAAGAAGTGATCGACGACATCATCTTCTTTTAAAGCCGCTCCCTTTACACCGCGGCCACCGCGGCGTTGAGAACGATAAAGCTCGGCCATGGTGCGTTTTGAGTATCCGCCACGCGTAATAGTTACAACTACATCCTGGTCTGGGATTAAATCCTCAGCGTTAAATCCACCTTCACTAGCCACTATCTGGGTCCGGCGATCATCGCCATATTTTGCGACTAAATCTACGAGCTCAGTTTTAACTATCTCCCGCTGTTTTTCTTCACTTGCCAGAATCGCACCTAGCTCGACTATGTCTGACATTAAAGCATTGAACTCATCGTTAATTTTTTGACGCTCTAAAGCCGCGATCCGGCGTAGTTGCATATCGAGAATTGCATTTGCCTGAATCTCATCAACGTCTAGTAGTTTCATTAAACCTGTACGTGCCTCTTCAGGGGTTGTCGATGCCCGGATTAAAGCGATAACCGCGTCGAGGGCGTCGAGGGCTTTTAAATAACCCTGCAAAATATGTGCCCGTCGCTCTTTTTCAGCCAAGCGAAACTTGGTTCGGCGAACGATAATTTCAATCTGGTGTTGAATATAAAAACGGATGAACTCATCGAGGCGCAATGTACGAGGAACACCATCGACTAGCGCCAACATATTTGCTCCAAAGGTATCTTGAAGTTGTGTGTGCTTATAGAGGTTGTTCAGAATTACTTTAGGAATAGCGCTGTTTTGTAAAACAACAACGAGTCGTTGACCCAGACGTTCATTGCCTTCATCGCGTACATCGGCGATACCTTTAATCTTGCCATCTTTGACAAGTTCGGCGATCTTAAGCGCCAAGTTATCTGGGTTGACTTGATAAGGTAATTGGCTAACAACCAAACAGGTTCGCTTATTAATCTCTTCTACTTGAACAACTGCGCGCATCGTGATCGATCCACGTCCGGTTCGATATGCATCTTCTATTCCGCCGCGTCCAACTATCAACGCCTTGGTTGGAAAATCAGGGCCCTTAACAATCTTCAACAACTCATTTAAAAGCTCGTCCTGATTTAAATCTGGGTGTTCAAGGGTGAAAACTACGGCCTCACCAATTTCGCGCAGATTGTGTGGAGGGATATTGGTCGCCATTCCAACTGCGATTCCAGCACTTCCATTTACAAGTAAGTTTGGAAAACGAGATGGTAAAACCGTTGGCTCTTGTGAGCGGCCGTCATAGTTGGGTACGAAATTGACGGTATCCTCATCGATATCGCGCATCATCTCCATGGCTATGGGTGATAAACGGGCCTCGGTATAGCGCATCGCAGCCGCTGGATCATTTCCAGGGGAGCCGAAGTTTCCATTTCCATCGATTAGTAAATACCGCAGCGACCAGTGCTGGGCTAAACGGACAACCGAGTCATAGATTGCCGTGTCACCGTGGGGATGATAGTTACCCATCACATCGCCAACGATTCTAGATGATTTGTAATATCCCTTATCTGGACGATAACCCGCGTCATACATCGCATACAAGACTCTGCGGTGAACCGGTTTTAAACCATCTCGAACATCTGGGAGTGCGCGCCCAACAATGACCGACATCGCGTAGTCAAGGTAAGAACGAGCCATCTCAACTTGTAAATCAACGGTCTCGATTTTATCGAAGGATGCAAGGTTTTTTGGGTTTAACTCATCCATTAGATATCCAAGAACCTAACATCTTTAGCATTTCGTTGAATAAATGCCCGGCGTTTTTCTACATCTTCGCCCATAAGAACTGAAAAAAGATCATCGGCAGCGGCGGCGTCCTCGAGCATTACTTTGATCAAAACACGATGCTCCGGATCCATGGTCGTATCCCATAACTCTTTAGCAGGCATTTCGCCTAAACCTTTAAAGCGCTGAATGCCATCATCTTTCGGAAGACGTTTACCATTTTCTAATCCAAGTTTAATCATTCCATCACGTTCACGATCACTAAAGGCGTACTCCACTGGATCTTTGCCGCCCCATTTTAATTTATATAAAGGGGGTTGAGCAAAGTACACGAAACCGTTTTCGATTAATGGTCGCATAAAACGAAAAAGTAAGGTTAAAAGAAGAGTGCGGATATGTTGGCCATCAACATCGGCATCGGCCATTAAAATCACTTTGTGATAGCGCAGTTTGGCTATATCAAAATCATCATGCACGCCGGTACCAAGGGCTGTAATCAAAGCTTGAACCTCATTGTTTTGTAATACCCGATCGATGCGCGCCTTCTCTACATTTAAAATCTTTCCTCTAATGGGTAGCACGGCCTGGTTACGAGAGTCACGACCTCCCTTTGTCGATCCACCCGCAGAGTCGCCCTCCACAATATATAGCTCACACTTTGCAGGATCGGTCCACTGACAGTCGGCCAGTTTTCCAGGCATTCCACGGCCTTCAAGGAGACCTTTACGATTACGGCTTAAATCACGGGCTTTTCGGGCGGCAACTCGGGCGGCGGCGGCATCAATGCTTTTACGTACGATCTCTTTTCCTTCACTTGGATTTTGTTCAAACCAAGTGGTTAACTCTTCGTTCACGATTTTTTGTGTAAAGCTCTTGGCAATTGTGTTGCCTAACTTTGTTTTTGTCTGTCCCTCGAACTGTGGATCGACTAATTTAATGGAGACGATTGCAGTTAGACCCTCGCGAACATCGTCGCCAGTTAAGCGATCCTCTTTTTTTCTAATAAAACCCGCCTCTTCACCAAACTTATTGACAACCGATGTCAACGCTGTCCGAAAGCCCTCTTCATGTGCGCCACCTTCGTGAGTATGAATCGTGTTAGCAAAGGTATAGACCGATTCACTAAAACCTGTATTCCACTGCATTGAAACCTCTAATGAGATTCGGTTCTTCAAATCCTCATTAGAGAAAGAGATTATTGATTTATGTGTCTGCCCACGGGTTGAGTTTAAATGCTTTACAAAATCAGATATCCCGCCTTGATATTGATAGCGAACCATTAACTGTTCGCCCTTCTCATCGACGTGGCCGTGACGTAAATCGGTGAGAGTAAGAATTAAACCCTTATTAAGAAATGCCATTTCACGAAAGCGAGTGGATAACACTTCGAAAGAGAAATCAGTGGTTTCAAATATCTCTTTCGATGGCCAGAAGCGAACGGTCGTACCCGCTTTTTCAGAGGGCTCGCCTTTTTTAACAGGAGCGGTAGGCACACCTAGTTTGTAATCTTGATACCAGAAACTTCCATCGCGTTGCACGATTACCGATAAATCACTGCTTAGTGCGTTCACAACCGAAATACCTACGCCATGTAAACCGCCTGAGACTGAATAGCCACTATCGCCAAACTTTCCACCCGCATGCAGGACGGTGAGAACCACTTCTAACGCTGGCTTTTTTTCAATAGGGTGTATATCTACGGGGATACCGCGCCCATTATCGATTACCTCAACTCCGCCATCTGCCATCAATGAGATATTGATTTCACTGCAATAACCCGCCAACGCCTCATCAACCGAGTTATCGACGACCTCATAAACCAGGTGGTGAAGCCCTCGCTCCCCAGTCGATCCGATATACATGCCTGGGCGTTTTCGCACCGCCTCAAGGCCTTCAAGAACGGTAATTGCGCTGGCGTTATAGGAGTTCTCAGACATTTAGCTCCTAAATAGGCTACCGGCCGAAAAACCCGTACAAGGCTTCTGGGGCCGATATTTCGATCGGCAGTTCTCTAGTCTATAGGGAATAGGAGATTAGGGATAGGCGAGAAAAGCCTTTGGTGTGGGTTTAGCGCGGCGTTGAACGCTTTGTCTAGGGTTCCCATTACCGTCCCGTTTAACCGTAGGTGTCCCGGGGCCCTCTAGCGTTTCGAATCGTTCGAATACCCTTTTTCCAGGTTGGGCCAGTGGGGCCGATAAAAAGGAGTTTTTCAACCGTAGCCCCAGTTGGATCGCTCTGAATCCTCTCTAAAATCTGCGTGGCAGCCAGGTTTAATTGAGTGGCCCATGCATTCGATGATGTTTGCACCGTTAAAGCCCCTTCAAAGATCGAGATGGGGGTTGTGTGTTGGGCAATATCGGATCCAACGATTGTTGCCCACGTGATAAATAGATTCCCCTCGGCAAGCCCGCTATCCCACTCCCGCTCGGCGATTAAATTATTTAATACCTCTCCAATGAGCTCTGGATCCCCAGCCTTTCCTGACTGTGGTTTTGGTGCCGGTTTATTTGTTTTTCGCACAACACCTGATTTAAATGTTTTGAATAGTTCAAGAGCTAAGTCTCGTTTTTGCATCAACGTACCTTGTTTTTTATAACACCTGGTGTGACATAAAACCTCTGTGTTAATAGCTCCGAAGGAAGATCGCTCTCAACAGCTGCAGTGATTATTGTCTGTTCTGCTAACTGTGTTGCAGAGATTAACTGCATACGGCGTGAACTATCTAACTCGGCAAAAATATCATCTAATATTAAAATTGGATCTGATCCCTCGCTTTTAAGTAGATTGAAAGAGCCGATTCGAAGCGCAATTGCCATGGACCATGACTCTCCATGGCTTGCATATCCTTTGGCAGGAAAATCCCCGAGTTGTAAGTGAAGGTCGTCACGATGGGGTCCTATTAATGAGCTACCTCTTTCTACCTCTTGGTAGGCCACTCGCTCTAACCGTTCTGTGAGCACTAATATATTTTCATCCACACTACTACTCACACCATCAGTACTGCATTTATAGGAAATGGTGGCGGGTTTTACCTCATTTAAATTTGCATAGTTTTTACTTACCCAAGGATTAAGCGCTTCGACGAGTGCGATTCTTTCGGCGGTGAGCTGTGATCCAAATTTTATTAGCTGCTCGTTCCATGGGACAAGAGAGCTAGTCGAAGCTCTCATTTTAAGTAATGTGTTGCGCTGCTTCACTACACGTTCATAATCGGCGATAACACCGGCCATCCGCGGTGAACGTGTAATTAATAATCGATCTAGAAAATCTCTGCGGACCCCTGGTTCACCTCTAACTAGGTCTAAATCCTCGGGGGAAAAGTAGACTATTTGACAAGCTCCTAAGATTTCACGCTGACTACGTATGGGATTACCGTTGATGCGAGCACGATTAGCTTTAGCGGCGTTAATCTCTAAATCAATCTGTAGGAGTCGATCATCTCTTTCAATCTCGCTTCTAATGACCGCTTGTTGTGCACCTAATGTAATTAACGGTGTGTTGTTTGCGGTTCGATGTGATGTAAGAAAGGAGATATAGATTAAAGCCTCTGCAATATTAGTTTTGCCTGAACCATTATCGCCAATGAAGGTCGACACCCCAGGGTTTAACTCCAACTCTAATGTTGGGTAAGAGCGAAAATTGGTCAATGCCAACTTGTTAATACGCATGAAGAGAGCTTGGTGTTAAGAGGCGTATCGCATTGGCATTAACAGGTAACGGTAGTTCTCAATTAGCGTGCCATCTTTATCGCTTTTGCCCATTAAAATCGCGGGCTTGTTAGGGCCAGTGAATGAGATCTGCACAAACTTTGTCCCCACGGCTGTTAAGCCGTCGGCTAAAAAGATTGGGTTGAAGGCGATAGATATTGCTTCACCTGTTAATAGAATTTCAATAGCCTCGGTTGCTTGTGCCTCTTCACCAACTCCAGCCTCTAATGAGAGTGTGTTGTTATTAAAATCAAGGCGTAGTGGAACTGTTTTGTCGGTAACAAGTGCAACGCGTTTAACCGACTCTAAAAATGTTGATACTTCGATTAAGGCTGTTGTTGTTACCTCTTGCGGTAATAAATGGCGGTATGGTGGAAAGGTTCCATCGAGCATCCGTGATGTCATTGTCTTTCCATCACTTGCAAATCCAGCTAAACGGTCATTGCTCGCCGATGGGGCAAATGAGATTGAGACGGTTTTAGCACCGGTTAGGGATTTAGCCGCATCGGCAATTGTGCGAGCGCGAAGAAGTGCTGTTGTGGAGATGTTAGGTGTTGTTGGATCCCATTGAATTTCACGCACAGCCAAGCGGTATCTATCAGTGGCGGCTAGTGTGACGCTCTCTTCATTTACTTCGATATGAACTCCGGTCAGTGTGGGTAGTGAGTCGTCCCGCCCAGCTGCGATGGCAACTTGAGCAACCGCGGTTGCAAAGACATCGCTGGCTATCACCCCTGTTGTATCTGGTAACTCTGGCAGGTTTGGATACTCCTCGACCGAAAGTGTGGGAAGGGTAAATTTTGCACTTCCACTAGTCACAAATACCCGGGTGCCTTCAAGTGCAAAAGTGATTGGTTTGTTGGGTAGAGAGCGTGAAATCTCGGCGAGTAAGCGCCCAGGAACTAATACTCTTCCTGGCTCTTTAATCTCGGCGTGAAAATGAGACTTACTTGCCGTCTCTAAATCTGAGGCCGATAGATAGACCTGATCTCCCGTTGCATCGATGACTATTCCTAACAGCTCGGTTTTTATTGGACGAGTGGAGAGAGATCTAGAGACCCAGTTAACCCCGTCGACCAAAATAGATTGTTCAACTATAAATTTCATTTATATTCCCCAATTCAGTGAAAGGTTCGTTTTATATCTAGATCTATATATATAAAGGTAGTCGTAGTAACCAGAGGCGAGAACTGTGGAGAAGGGGTAAAAGCGCAGTTCACGGCGGAGTGTGGGAGAAGTTAACATGTGGATAGAGGCCAGCAATGTGTGGATAAAAACTCTGAACATAGAGGACCTTTCAAACTAGGTGTAAGAACTTAACTACTTTATCCACAGAAACCCTTGAAAAAAACGAGTTATCCACAACGTTTCCACGAGTTATCCACAACCCTCCACATATCAAAGATCTACCTCTTCGACTCATATCCATCACCTAGTGTGACTGTTGTTTAATTCTATTTGTTAACTCAGTAACCTGATTATAAATCGAGCGCCGCTCAGCCATAAGTTGACGTATTTTACGGTCGGCATGCATAACCGTGGTGTGATCACGCCCTCCAAAAGTCTGCCCAATCTTAGGCAGTGAGAGCTCTGTGAGCTCACGGCAGAGATACATAGCGATCTGTCTAGCGTTTACCAAAACTCTTGAGCGGGAGGTTCCACAGAGATCATCGATTGTGAGTGAGAAGTAAACGGCGGTTTGAGCCATGATCGTCGCCCCAGATATCTCCAAACTTGTTTGAGATGGGATGAGATCTTTTAAGACAATCTCAGCCAATGAGAGGTCAACGCTCTGGCGGTTAAGGGAGGCAAAGGCGGTCACTCGAATCAACGCACCCTCAAGCTCGCGAATATTTGTAGAGATTTTACTGGCGATGTACTCCAAGACATCGTCGGGGGCGTTCAACTTATCCTGAGCCGCTTTTTTCCGAAGAATTGCAATTCTCGTCTCTAGCTCTGGGGGTTGAATATCTGTGATTAGGCCCCATTCGAAGCGACTACGTAGACGATCCTCCAAAGTTGTTAATTGCTTGGGTGGGCGATCACTCGAGATGACAATCTGCTTATTTGCATTATATAAAGTGTTAAAAGTGTGGAAAAACTCTTCCTGTGTTCTCTCTTTATTTTCCAAGAATTGAATGTCATCGATGATCAAAATATCCAAATCACGGTAGCGCCGTTGGAAAGCGGCCGCTTTATCATCACGAATGGAGTTAATGAAGTCATTTGTAAACTCTTCAGATGAAACATAACGCACTCGGACATTTCCATATAACTCTTTAGCGTACGCTCCAATAGCGTGCAGGAGGTGGGTTTTACCCAGCCCTGAGTCACCATAGATAAATAAAGGGTTGTATGACTTTGCTGGCGCCTCTGCGACAGCGACCGCCGCGGCGTGAGCAAAGCGGTTTGATGAGCCGACAACGAATTTTTCAAAGGTATATCGAGGGTTTAACTGGGATGACTCAGCTGTGCGCAAACTCTCCTGCGGAGCAGGATCGCGCCCCATACCTAACTTTGGTACTAGAAACTCGACCTCAACATCTAGGTTTGGGGTAACAGCCTCCTCTAGGCTCTCATCAACAGTTACAGCGATATTAATTTTTTCACCGAGCTCTTGACTTAAAACATCACTGACCGCGGCACGCAGGCGGCTCTCCAAAACATCTTTAGCAAAGAGATTAGGTGTAGCGATTAATAAAGTTGTTTGATCGCTATTTTGAAGCAATCCAAGGGGTTTGGAGAGCTGCAGGAAGGCGCGGTGTTGAGGGGCGTTATTAGAAACTTCCGCAATAACCTTGGCCCACAAAGAAAGCATCTCTATCTCTTCGACGTCCACGCGCTACCTCTCTGATATCCACAGGGTTATCCACAGCCTGTGGTCTAAACCTCAGGTTGAGCCCTGATAGGCCCTGCGTAGAGAAAAACTGTGGATGAAAAGTAAGGGTAAATAGCGGAAAAAGCAAGTAGTTATCCACAGCTTCATCGTAAATTAAGGGCTTCAGATCGAGTTTGACCGACTTATCCCCAGACCTCTACCGTTGCATCCTCGCTTCCCCCACATTTCTAACCGCATGAATAATTTATATTTCTTAGGAGTTCCTCATGACAAAACGTACATTCCAACCTAACACTCGACGTCGCGCAAAGAAGCATGGTTTTCGTGCCCGCATGGCAACTCGTGCCGGTCGTGCAGTCCTGGCTGGACGCCGCCTTAAAGGTCGCGCCCGACTTTCGGCCTAGGGGTTTAAAAGACACATACTCGTGCTTGCCAAAACAGCACGGTTAATTGAGAGCGGCGATTTTGCACGCGCAACAAAGAGTGGACTCCGGTTCTCGACAACTCATTTTGTTGGCTACCTTTATTTAATCCCATCTTGCGTACAGCCTGCTCGCGCAGGGTTAATCATCAGCAAATCAGTTGGTGGTTCGGTAGTACGGCATCGATTGGCACGAAAAATCCGTCACGCACTGCGCGATGATTATTCGCAGCTACCAAATGGTGGGTTATTGGTCATACGGGGATTAAACAAATCAGCTACTGCCGATGTTCGTCAAGAGATAACAGAAATCATTACCGGTCTGTGCAAAAAAGTAAGCGAACGAGCCGGTAAAAAATGAGGACCGTGATTGTTGTAGCAATTAAGTTTTATCAAAAATGGATTTCACCCTCATTTGCCCCTCGTTGTAAATACTATCCATCCTGTTCTAGCTACGCCCTTTCAGCTATTCAAAGTTATGGAGTTAAGGGAGTGGCTATGAGCGTGTGGCGATTAATGCGGTGTAATCCTTGGTCATATGGTGGCGTCGACTATGCAGTTAAAGAAAAGGTTGGAGTTTAGTTAATGAATACCATTCTAAAACCCTTATATATCGCGGTTTCTTGGGTGATTGTTACCATCCACAAACTGCTCTCGCCAATCTTTGGTAAAGACAGCGGAGTCTCTTGGTCATTAGCAATCGTTGGACTTGTTATTTTAATCCGCATTATTTTAATCCCACTCTTTGTAAAGCAGATTAAATCTCAACGGGCTTTAACCGCCCTACAACCCCATATGAAAGAGATTCAAAAAAAATATAAAGATGATAGGCAAAAACAGTCCGAAGAGATGATGAAGCTTTATAAAGAGCACAAGACAAATCCACTAGCCTCTTGTTTCCCAATCCTTGCGCAAGCGCCAATCTTCTTTTCGCTATTCACTGTTCTCAACGGAATTGGAAAGAAGCCACCCATTCGCCATGGGGTTCTGACACAGAGCGATGTTTTAAGTGCAGCTAATGCAAAGTTCTTTGGCGCACCAATCTCTGACACTTTTCTTGGCACAAATATTACAACGGTGAAAATTGTGACGGTTATTTTAATCGCCTTTATGTCACTCACGACTTTTACAACACAACGTCAATTGATGTTAAAAGGAATGCCCAAGATGGATTCCAGCAATAACATGATGTTGCAACAACAAAAGATAATGTTGTACGCCTTTCCAGTTATTTTCGCGATCTCCGGAGTTAACTTTCCAATCGGAGTATTAATTTATTGGTCGACAACAAATCTTTGGACTTGGGCACAACAGTTTTACGTTATCAAGCGAAACCCAACACCTGGATCCCCTGCCTACGAAGAGCTTCAGAAGAAAAAAGAGCGAAAGGGTGGGCTTAAGCAAGGCCCCGATACGACAGCTACCGAGCCTACGGTTGAGCCGGTAGAGGATATTAAAGGCCAGCGGAGCCAGCCAAAAAAGAAGAAAAAGAAGAGCAGTTAGACGTATCCAAACTAGGACAAACCTACCCAAAAGATATTAATTCACCACAAACCCGACAGGGAGAGCGATTATGAAAAGTACAGAGACCAGTCCAGTAGAGGATGTAGTTCAAGAGCTACCACACGAGTTGAGCACACCGGAGGTGGGCCACGTTAATGCGGTCAAAACCACGGCCCGTTTAGAGGAAGAGGGGGATATAGCGGCCGATTACTTAGAGGCGCTCCTCGATATCGCCGATCTAGATGGCGATATCGATATCGATGTTGAGAACGATCGAGCCTCACTGGCGATAGTCGGCGGCAAACTGCGCCACTTAGTCGGAAACGGTGGCGAGGTCCTTGATGCTATTCAAGAGCTCACCCGTCTTGCAGTCCAAACCTCAACGGGAGATCGCTCACGCTTAATGCTCGATATCGATAACTTCAGAGGGGCGAAACGGATTGAGTTAAAAAAACTGGCTAGTGAGATGGCGCAAGAGGCGAAGTCGACCGGTCAATCGATCAAATTAGCTCCGATGAACGCCTTTGAGCGCAAGATTATCCATGACACGATTCAAGAGTTAGGTCTAACCAGCGAGTCAGATGGAGAAGATCCAAATCGCTACGTAGTGATTTATAGCTCCTAGGTGGATGTTTCACGTGAAACTCTAATTGAGCGCTACTTCCCGGATACGGCACGCATAAAGGAGTATGCCGAGTTTTTGGCAGGCGCTGGAATCGAGCGGGGCTTAATCGGCCCACGTGAGGGGGAGCGGATCTGGGAGCGGCACATCTTCAACTGCCTACCCGTGATTAGCCTATTAAAAGAGGGGTCGATCCTCTTCGACGTCGGCTCGGGAGCCGGTCTTCCAGGGGTGGTAATCGCCCTGGCTAGACCAGATTTAAAGGTCGTACTTATTGAGCCTCTTGAGCGTCGGGTGGAGTTTCTCAAAGAGGCCACCCTTGGGCTAGATATTGAGGTGATTAGAGGCCAGGCTCAAGATGTGCGCGCCACCGCTCACTACGTCACCGCCCGGGCCGTCGCCCCATTAGAAAAACTTAAAAAGATAAGCTGGCACCTCCTTAAGACGGGTGGCTCACTTATGGCTATCAAAGGCAAATCTGCGCAAGAGGAGATGAAGGCCGCTCCTAAAGCGATCCTGCACGAGATAAAGCTTGAGGGCATAGAGCTCGGGCGCATCGTGGAGCTACGCAAAGGTGCTTAACTAGGCTCCGTGAATGATTCACGTGAAACCAAGCCTCTGATCGGTACTCGCCGCTTAAAAGAGGCGATGGACAAGCCGGCCAGCCTACGTATCATCACCGTGGCCAATCAAAAGGGCGGCGTTGGTAAGACAACGACCTCAGTAAACCTAGCGGCGGCGTTGGCGATGGGCGGCCTGCGAATAATGTTGATCGACCTTGATCCCCAAGGAAATGCATCGACGGCGCTGGGAGTTGACCAACATGAGAGCGCCGGGATTTA
The DNA here is from genome assembly GCA_040402335.1 of Candidatus Planktophila sp. Classification (GTDB taxonomy): domain Bacteria; phylum Actinomycetota; class Actinomycetes; order Nanopelagicales; family Nanopelagicaceae; genus Planktophila. The sequence continues at coordinate 62,797 of JBBAMX010000003.1, read as the reverse complement.
CGAGGTCTTAATGGGCCACGAGACGATGGCGGCCTGTGCCCAAAAAGTTAAAGGCTTTCCATCCCTTGAGTGCATCGCATCCAACACCTCGTTGGCTCAGGCCGAGATCGAGCTCGTCCCCATGGTCGCGCGTGAGATGCGGCTTAAAGAGGCGATCGAAGAGTTGGTGCTGCTGCGCGAACAGCTCGGTGCGCCTCTGGACTACATCTTTATCGACTGCCCACCTAGTCTGGGATTGTTGACCATTAACGCATTAACTGCAGCGAAAGAGATGCTGATTCCGATTCAATGCGAGTACTACGCCCTTGAGGGCTTATCACAACTACTTAAGACCTTTGAGCTTGTGAAGAAACGATTAAATAGAGATTTGAAACTCTCCACCTTTGTTTTAACAATGTTTGATGGACGAACTCGCCTTGCAAATGACGTCGCCGATGAGATCCGTAAACACTATCCGCAGGAGCTTATCGATATTCCCATCCCACGCGCCGTTCGGGTCTCGGAGGCGCCGGGTTTTAAGCAGACTGTAATGACATATGACGCATCATCACCTGGAGCGATCGCTTACATGTCGGTAGCCCGCGAACTAGCGGCCCGCGCAAAGGGCTTTGACTCCAACGTTGTCTCAATTAACTACAAACGTGAAGGCGAGATCGCATAATGGTACGTCGTGGTGGGCTAGGCACAAATCTAGATGCGTTGATTCCAGTCTCATTAACCGTTGCAGGTCAAGAGGTTGCAACGAGTGATGAGGTAGATATTAATTTAATATCACCCAATCCTAGGCAGCCCCGAAAAAACTTTGATGAAGAGGCGCTCCAAGAGTTAATCGCATCGATCAAAGAGATAGGTATTTTACAACCACCGGTTGTTCGAGCGATACATGGTGGCAGATATGAATTAATTATGGGAGAGCGTCGATACCGCGCGGCAAAGGCGGCAGGGTTAACAAGAATCCCGGTCATAGTTCGTCAAACCGCCGACAACGAACTATTACGTGAAGCGCTCATTGAAAATATTCATCGAAGTCAGTTAAACGCCATCGAAGAAGCGGCAGCATATTCACAACTTCTAAATGATTTTGCATGCACGCATGAAGAGCTTGCTCAAAAACTTGGTCGCTCTCGCCCACTTATCTCAAACACGATCCGTTTAATGAACCTTCCACCATCGGTGCAGAGCAAGGTTGTGAGCGGTGCAATTAGCGCCGGGCATGCGCGCGCACTACTGGCCTTGAGCACTCGCCATTTGATTGAAAACCTAGCTCAACGGATTGTTAATGAGGGTTTAAGTGTGCGTGCGATTGAGAAGATTATCGCTGCAGATTCAACAACAAATAAAAGAAAAAAACTTACAACTGTTAAATCGAGCATCATCGAATTTAATGAGTATGCCGAGCGAATAGGCGATGCTTTAGATACCAGAGTAACGATTCAGGGAAGTGTTAATAAGGGAAGTATCGTTATTGAGTTTGCTGGCGTGCAGGATTTAAAGCGAGTTACCGAGCAGATTCAAGGTTAAGAAAGCTGGCTATTCCCACGCCGCAACATCTCGGTTTTAATAACACCACCTAATGCTTTTACTCCATCACGTATGCGCTCAGGTGTTGGGTAGCAGTATGAAAGTCGCAACGACCACGATCCAAAACCATCGGCGTAAAAAGCAGTACCCGGAACATATGCAACCTTGGCAACGATCGCTTTAGGCACTAACGCAGTTGTATCGATTTCAGGCGGTAACGTCACCCAGACATAGAATCCACCACCTGGCTTAGTCCACTTGGCTACGGCCGGGAAATATTCGTCCAACGATTCAAGCATCGCATCGCGACGCGTCTTATAGAGCTCACAAAACGAAGCGATCTGATCTCGCCATGGTTGTTCGGCTAAGTAATTTGAGATCGTCAACTGTGCAAAATTTGATGGACATAAGATGGAGGACTCACTTGCAATTACCAACTTCTCTTTCAAAGAGGGCGGCACAAGTGCCCAACCGACTCGAAGACCGGGAGCGATCGTCTTTGAAAAAGTCCCTAAGTAAATAACATTTTCAGAGTCTTCGGCACGCATCGCATTTGGAGAGGGCTTATCAAAGCCAAGTAAGCCGTAAGGATTATCCTCAACCACAAAGATTCCAGCTTGCAGACAGATACTTAAAATCTCGGTGCGGCGCTGGGCTGGTAATAAAACACCCGATGGATTTTGATAGTTAGGGATCATGTAGATAAATTTAATTTTGCGACCAGCGGCGCGAAGAGTGAGAATCGCATCACGCAGCCCCTGTGGCACTAAACCAAACTCGTCGGTCTCTACGTGTACAACCGAGGCTTCGTATTGATGGAAAGTTCCAAGGGCGCCGACATAAGATGGCGCTTCAGCTAGAACCACATCACCGGGATCGATAAAGATTCTAGAGATTAAGTCCAGAGCCTGCTGTGAGCCGGTAGTAACCAATACATCATCAGGATTAGCCCGGATCCCTTCAAGGGCCATAACCTCACAGATCTGCTCACGTAGCTTTGGGTGTCCTTGACCGCTGCCATACTGCAAAGCCTCTGCGCCATTGGTTAAGATCAACTTTTGAACCGTCTCGGCCATCATCGACATGGGAAAGGCCGAGAGGTTGGGCATTCCTCCCGCTAACGAGACGATCTCTGGGCGAGATGCAACGGCAAATAGCGAGCGAATCTCACTGGGCTTCATATGCGCTGCGCGGCTTGCAAATCGATCCTCTAAATTTTGAGGAGCACCGGTTGCAAATCGATTTGTTATCTCGGACATGGGCTAAGTCTGCCATATGGCTGTCGGGGCACGAACGCAATTAGTGGCGGATACCCGCTTTACGTAAATCTGAGATTCGCAGAACCCCGGTCTTGGCATCATCTTCGGTAGCTAAATAAAGTCGCTGGATCGCGATAACCAGAGCCTCTGCAACGGCATCGCGAAAATCAGAGCGATGAATTCGCACACTATCCTCGGGGTTGCTCGCATAACCGAGATCGATCTGCACTGCCGGGGCACGAGTTTGGCGCAGCAAGTCCCATGTCTTTGCATGTGTACGACAGTTGACTAAATCTGTTCTCGCACAGATTTCACGTTGGACAAGAGATGCAAAACGCTCGCCAACAACCGAGTGAATGCCGTGGGCATCGCTTCCATAAAAATAAGTAGCGACACCCTGTGCCGAGGAGTTGATATAGATGTCTCGATGCAAAGAGATCAATAAATCTGCGCTGCTTTGATTACTAAAAGCGATTCGTTCAGTTTCAGTTGGGCTATTCGATAGACCCCTAGTCAAAAAGACCGAGGCTCCCAGAGCTAGTAACCGGCCCTCTGTTCGCAGCGCTACATCGTAAATAACCGTATCGTCACCATCGGGATTTAAGACCACTGTTTTATTTGCAAGAGCGGGTCCACGGTTTCGTTGGTTAGCGTTTTCGCGCATTGCCGATGGAGCACCACCTGAGACCACTCGGGCCAAACGCAGTAATCCGATAATAGTCTGCGGGCCACATTTTCCATCGACAGTGATTCCAACCGATCGTTGAAACTCCTTCACCGCACTATCTGAGCGAGCTCCGTAAATTCCATCTACGCGCCCACAGTTAAAACCCATCTCGGTCAATCGAGATTGAAGGGCTGCGACATCATCCCCACGCATAAGCGGTGAATCTTGCAGGAAAAGCGAGCGGTCACCGAGCTTCCACCTCGCCTCTTCGAGTGCGCGCGCGGTGATGGCATCGAGCAGGCCAGTGACCTTTAAGCCACGGCTCTGCTGAAAAGAGCGTATCTGCGCATCATTTAACTCTGGCATTTTTTACAACTTAGTTATGCGAGAAAACTTTCAAGCTCTTTGAGCATCGCTGGCTTTGGACGCGCTCCAACGATGGTTTTAACAACTTCACCATTTACAAAGACATACATCGCTGGAATAGATGTAATGCCATATTTAATTGCAATCGCAGACTCATCATCGGTATTTAGCTTTACAATCTTTAGCTTTCCACCATGTTCATCTGAGATCTCTTCAAGAATCGGACCAACTGCTCGGCAGGGTCCACACCACTCGGCCCAAAAATCAACCAATACTGGGATGGAGCTCTTCAAAACCTCGGCATCAAATGTCTCGGTCGTTACGTTGCTAGTTGTCATTCTTAATCTCCAGATCTTTATGTAGTAAGTGAACTTTAGTGGTGGGCGAGAAATTTTTCGGCATCAAGGGCGGCTTGGCAGCCCGATCCGGCCGCGGTTATCGCTTGGCGATATGTGTGGTCGACCAGATCGCCACATGCAAAGACTCCAGCGATATTGGTTTTGGTGGTTCGGCCTTCGACCTCTACATAGCCCTCACTATTGAGTGTGATCTGCGAACTCACGAGCTCGCTACGAGGAATATGACCGATAGCAACGAAGAGGCCGGTGAACTCACGTTCACTCTCAATGCCATCAACGGTATTACGCAGTTTTAAGCCCGAGACCTTTGACTCACCCAGTACATCGATAACCTCAGTGTTCCAAAGAAACTCGATCTTTGGATTTGCCGCCGCACGATCGGCCATAATCTTTGAGGCACGGAGTGCGTCCCGTCGATGGATTAGAACAACCTTGCTTGCAAACTTAGTAAGGAAGGTCGCCTCTTCAACGGCCGAGTCCCCCCCACCCACTACGGCAATAACTTGATCGCGGAAAAAGAAGCCATCACACGTTGCACACCAAGAGACACCATGTCCCGATAACCGCTTTTCATTGGCGAGACCTATCTCGCGATAGGCCGAGCCCATGGCAAGGATGACCGCTTTGGTGTGGACGATATTTCCAGAGCCATCTTTTAAAACTTTTATCTCACCCGTTAAATCCATCTCGACAATATCGTCGGTGATTAACTCTGTACCAAATCGCTTCGCCTGTTTGCGCATATTATCCATAAGATCTGGACCCATTACGCCATCGACAAAGCCTGGAAAGTTTTCAACTTCAGTTGTGTTCATCAGTGCGCCACCGGCGGTGACTGAGCCTTCATAAATAAGGGGTTTTAACTGCGCACGCGATGCGTAAATCGCCGCCGTATATCCAGCTGGCCCAGAGCCAACAATTACTAAATCTTGGATCTGGTTCATACTCACTCCTTAGGAACAGCTTGAGCGCTTAGTTTATTCCTCATCTTGAGAAGGGCGAACCAGAGAGCGACGTAAATGCGTGAACATCGCGATTTCATCGACACCGGCGGCCTTTGCCGCAATTAAGTAACCTAAAAAGGCTGTAACCATAATAATAAGGAGCTCGCCTGCACGAGTAAAAGGTGTTAGCACGACCCCTACCGCCGAAATATATTGAGTAAGCGCAAATAATGGGGCCATCACACCAAAAGCCGCAGCGATTAACCGAAGGTGTTGACCAGCGAAATCCCTCAACTTAATTGGACCAGTGTGTTTTTTTAATAGATATAGCGTGATTGGTAGACCGGCGATATAGCTAATTGAAAAAGCGAGACCTAGTCCGATAGTGACCCACTGGTTCCTCAAAATATGAAGGAAGAGAAATGAAAGTCCAACCGAGACGAGGTTAATGAGAAAAATCGAGATGGTTTGGGTTCGAGTGTCTTCAAAGGCGTTGAAGCCACGGATTAAAATTAAATTGATTGAAAAGGCGATGAGACCGATACCCATCGCCGATAACACGAAGCCGATGTAGCGTGAATCCTGCGCTGGAATTCCAACGAAAATCACCTGTGTAATAAGTGGTCCAAAGAATAGAAACGCTACCGAGCTTGGGATAGTAATCACACCAACTAATTTGATGGCTCGAATTAACTGAGTTCGCACCTCTTCACGATTATTGGCAAGGGCTAAGCGCGAAATATAGGGAAGGATCGCCGTGATAATCGAGATCGTCACGATTGAATACGGCAACAACATCACGAAGTAGGCATAGGTATACGGCGTAAAACCCACGCCGCGAGTTATACCCGACTGGGCACTTCGCACAGCTGCACTCGTTGCGACATTAACCGTAACTAAATATCCCAACTGTGCAATCAGTACGTAGAGAACGGTCCAACCAGCTAAACCAAAGGATTTTCCTAGACCAGATAAACCCCAAGTCGGGCGTAGTTTGATGCCAAGCCGCTTAACGACTGGGATTAATACCAACGACTGGACAACAACGCTTAACGTGGTTCCCCAACCAAGGATTTGAATCTGAGTTGAAGAGATTGAAGAGAGTGCAACACCCGGGGAAAACAAAAGGAAGCCTCCAAAGAGCGCTATTCCAACGATGTTATTAGCGATTGGCGCCCACATAAGTGGAGCAAATGAGCCACGGGCATTGGCGACCTGACCTAACATCGTAAATAAACCTAAGAAAAAAATCTGCGGTAGACAGTAACGAGTGAAAGCGATTGCAATCTCTTTTTCACTTTCAAAGCCTGCGGTAAAGAACTCTGGAGCGTATAAGCGCACCAACGCGGGAGCGAAGTAAACGCCGATGAGGACGAGCACTAATAAGATAAGTGAGATTGTTGAAATTAGACGTGAGGCAAAACCATCGCCCCCATCTTCGTGCTCAAAAGAGCGCACGATTTGTGGAATAAAAATCGCGGTGAGTGCGCCACCAACAAGTAAGTTGTAGAGAATATTCGGCATAGTGTTAGCAACGTTGTAAGTGTCTGCAAGCAGTGCAGTACCAAGAACTGCAACGATTAATATTCCACGGAAGAAGCCGGTGATCCGAGAGATGATAGTTCCAATCGCCATGATCCCTGAGGCACGGAAGAGATCGTTAGCTTTCAATCGCTCGCCCCCTTCGAACTCGGCGCACGCTTTGGGCGATAGCGGCCAATAAAAGAAGTATGGCCGCTCCGGTGGTAAACCAGGTCACCCGAGGGTCAATCACCGTTGCGTTGAGGGCAAGAACTACAGGCGGAACAATGGCATCACCAGCCTTATCGGTTATCTGGGCGATGACCGTCGTCTCACCAGGGGCTATTACGTGGGCGTTTAACCCCAGCTGGAGCTTCGAATTTGGGGCGAGTTTTATGTCGGTAAATCTATCGACAACGACTCTTCCATTCATCGCCACCATTTGAATATTCACGACAACGGCGACCGGGAAGTCATTGATCACAGTTACTGGAAGCGATGACCTCTCGGTGGTGATCTGGTACTTACCGGGATTTACTCGTAAGCGATTAAGTTGTAAGTCAACGGCTAAGCGGAGATTGCGTAAAAAGTACTCCTGATTTTCCGAGTTTATTTGAGGTGACAACAAGCGAGCTAAGCGCATTCTTAAGCGATAAATCTCATCGGAGGCAACCACCTTGGATAAAGCCGTTAGCTCCCTACGGGCATCACCGTAGTTTTGAAGTTGAAGGTCATTGAAGCGTGAGTTTGGAGCTGCTAAACCAGAACCGGCCTGACTGCGGACGACCCGACCTAACTCGGTTTCAAGCAGTGATTTTCCAAAGGCGTAATAAAGTTTTAGTTCACTTGGAGCTAATCGCGCAGCCATAGCAATATCGGGATTTCCATAGGCTAGTGCAACGACATCATTGTCAGATGTTATTTTTTTAAGTTGTAACAACCAAGAAGTGGCGATGTTTTTACTAACCGGTGGCGCCTCATCGATTACTTTGTACTCGTTACTCATCGCTAGAACTTCATCTATGAGCGCTGGATCAATCATCCAAACCTTCCCTCTCTCTTTGAGAGTAAAAACCAGTTGACCTAATCTTCCAGAAGGGGTTAACTCTTGTGCTAATGCATTATCAATAAATTGACCAGTAAAGTTTTGATGTAACCCACTCGTAATCGTAGTTATCTGAGTTTGAGCGTTAGCCATCGGTAGGGATATAAAAAAAATAACGGGAAGAAATATGAGAGTTATTAGTTTTCTCATATCTTCAACTCACCGCTTCGAGCGATAAGTTTCTTTTCATCAGGGTATGCAAGACGGTCAATAATCTCAGTCAACGGAAACCAACACGCCTCATCAACCTCACTTACTTGAGGCATCAACTCACCACCTACTTCAGAGAAGAGGAAGTGATGAACCGTCTTGTGGATTCGTTTACCGCCTGCCATAAACCAAAAATCGATAATACCCAAGGGCCTTGAGATCGCAGACGTTATTCCAGTCTCCTCTGCCACTTCACGGATTGCAGCCTGCTCGGGACTCTCACCCTCTTCAATGTGACCTTTAGGTAGCGACCAGAGAAGGCGGGTCCGACTCGAGTCTTTATGGTCGATCCGTCCAATAAGTAGACCTTTGCTACCAGTCGAATCGATTACCAATCCACCTGCGCTAACTTCGTCATATCGCTTCGTGCTCGGCCTTTTTATCACCGGCTTTGAGGCCGCAATATTGGTCGAAGGTGTCGTTGTTTGGGGGCCGCGGTTGGCGGGGCGCTTGCGCTTCCGCTTCTTTTTAATGCCGTCGCTGCCCGCACCAGGTGCCGGGATCATGAAGCAAGGCTACTGCTCTAACCTTACTTATTGTGACTAATGTATTGGGGGCCGCGGGAGAGCTGGCTATCGGCTCATTAATTGAGCGGGCTCCACTAGCGAGCTCGCTGGCACAGGCATTTAAAGCCAAGGGCTACACCTTGGCCCTGGTGGGCGGTCCAGTACGCGATGCAATTTTAGGGCGGCTTGGAAATGATTTAGATTTCACAACTAACGCCCCACCAAAAGAGTCGAAAAAGATTTTACAAGTTTGGGCCGATAATATTTGGGAGCCCGGCATCGCATTTGGAACTATCGCTGGAAAGCGCGGCGAAACTACCGTTGAAGTAACGACATACCGCAGTGAATATTACGATAAGGATTCACGTAAACCGGAAGTTGAGTTTGGTAAAGATATTCTCGGCGACTTATCACGGCGCGATTTTACAGTTAACTCAATGGCGCTCGAACTTACCGGCACAACCCCGGAGTTTTTAGATCCATTTAATGGACTTCAAGATTTAGCAGATAAAACTCTGCGCACCCCAGGCTCAGCAGAGGATTCATTTAATGACGACCCACTTCGAATTATGCGCGCAGCACGATTTGCAAGCCAACTGAACTTTGTAATAGCCCCAGAAGTTCTAAGCGCGATGGAAAAGCTGGCACATCGAATCACAATAGTTTCGGCTGAACGAGTACGCGACGAGTTTATAAAAATATTAATGTCCTCCGATCCGCGTACTGGTATAAGTATTTTGGTGGATACCGGGGTAGCAGAGATTATTATCCCAGAGATTCCAAAACTTCAATTAGAGATAGATGAGCATCATCACCATAAAGATGTTTATGAACACTCAATCACCGTTTTGGAGCAGGCAATCAAGCAAGAAAAACGTTTAGGTGGAGCAAATCTCATAATCCGTCTTGCAGCACTTTTACATGACATCGGCAAACCAAAAACTAGAAGTTTTATTGAAGGCGGCGGTGTTTCATTTCACCACCATGAAGTTGTTGGAGCTCGGCTAGCTAAGAAGCGCTTACATGAGATGCGCTTTGATAGCCAGACCATCGACGCCGTTGAGAGTTTAACCGCGCTACACCTGCGTTTTCACGGGTATGGTGATGGTGAATGGAGCGACTCTGCAGTACGCCGTTATGTGCGCGATGCCGGTGACCTATTAACGCATCTACATGTTCTAACTCGAGCGGATTGCACGACGCGAAATAAGGCTAAAGCTAATAGGCTTTCAGCGGTTTATGACTCACTTGAGGCTCGTATCGAAGTACTGATGGAGCAAGAGGAGTTATTGAAGATCCGTCCAGATTTAGATGGAGCACAAGTTATGGCTCTGCTCGACTTAAAACCATCACGTCAAGTTGGTGAAGCGATGAATTTCCTGATGGAGTTGCGGTTAGATCAAGGCGAAATCGGTGAAGAAAAAGCTACCGCCGAACTACTCAACTGGTGGAAAAACAGAGCGACGAAGTAAGCGAACGGCAACCAGGAAGTAAGTTGCGCTCACCATTAACGGCACTAACTTTGAAATTCCAGATTGAGGCAGCAGCACCGCAGCAATTAAGCCACCGGTCACAATTGCAGAGTTAACCAAAACATCATAAAGAGCGAAGGTTCGGCCACGGAAGTAATCATCGATCTTGGACTGCACCAAAGCATCATTGGTGACCTTTAGATTTTGACCAAAGAAAGAGACTAAGAATGCGGTAGTAGCAAGACTCACCTGTGTTTGAGACAGCGCCAGAGATAGTGGAGCTAGCGCACTTAGAAATAGTGAGATTCGCATCCAGGAGTGCCGGCCAAATCGGCCCACTCCGTATGGCGCAAGGAAGGCACCGAGAAAGAGTCCAGCCCCAGCAAAGGAGAGTGCAACTCCAAATCCTTGCAGACCACCTTGAGGCGAGTTAGGGTCGTTAAAGGTATTTCGCTCAAGCAGTAGCGCAGTCAACGTGAGTGCAGTTAGACCGCCACGTTGCACCGCGGTGGCCAGAATCCCGCGTGCAGCATCGCTATGGGTTGCAAGAAAGGTGAAGCCCTCACGCATATCTTTTAAACCGGCGGAAAAATTCGCACCGCTAATCTCATGCTGTTGTGGACCTAGCTCTGATTTGTTAACCCTCGTACTGAGCAGGGCCGAGGTTAAGTATCCAAAGCTGGCAATCACAACAAGAAGGGCATCTATGTGATTGGCGCTGGCCGTAGAGTTCACTAAGGCTCGAAGCGCCACCCCGACCCCGCCGCCGATAACGACAAGGGCTGAACCACCAGTTACCGATATCGCATTGGCTGTTACCAGAGATTTTGAATCCACAAGTAAGGCAAGCCCGGCCGAGAGCGCCGCGAGAATTAAACGATTTATTCCAAATGCAATTAAAACTGCAACGGTCAACAACCCCCCTGTCGTGCCGTTAAAAATAAGTAGTGCGATTATTAATAAGTTTGCACTTCGTAAGAGGTTGGCGAAAAATAATGCACGCTGTCTTGAGGTGCGATCGAGAAGGGTTCCAACGAATGGTCCGACAATTGAGTAGGGTAGAAGCACGACCGCAAAGGCAGAAGCGGCGCTCAAAGCATTTGCTTGGCGATTGGGCGAGAAGAGAATAAAAGAGGCAAGGGCGCTCTGAAACACGCCATCGGTTGCCTGCCCACTCCATCGAATCGCAAGCAAGCGAGAAAATCTTGGATGGCGTAATAGGCCGATCAAATCCATAAGAATGAGCGTAGTCGCAGAAACTGCTTTATTGTATGTAACTATGAACTCTCAACGCTCATTCATCGATTATTCACTCGATAAGCGAGCCACACTGCTAGGCCTTTTTCGAGGAAGCATCGACGCCTGTGACGCCGATCCCTATCTTGTTCGTGCAGCTAAATGGCACGGTGAAAAAACCTCCCGCAACTGCCCAGTCTGTAAAAAAACCCAGTTAGTGGAGCTTCGCTATACATTTGGTGAACAACTTGGACAGTACTCAGGCCGTATTAAATCGGCGAAAGAGCTCGCTGAGATGGAAAGTGAGTTTGGCGAATTTCGCGTCTATATCGTTGAAGTCTGTCGCGACTGTTTATGGAACCACCTCTGCGCCTCATACGTCTTAGGTGATGGGCGAGAGCGTAAGGCGCCCCGAAAGGTGCGCACCCTAGAGGACGAAGATTACGCAGCACGGTAGCCTTCAGTAATGCTCCGCAAATTAATTATTAGAACGGCCATCTTTGTTGGTGGCATTGGTTTTATCGCTACGGCCATCCTCTTTGCTTTGGCCTACTTCACCGTGGGCATCCCGGATGCAAATGCATACGTCAATAGCCAGTCGACGATTATCCAATACTCCAATGGCGTAGAGATAGGCCGTGTAGGAACCCAAAATCGCGAGATTATTCCGCTTGCAAGAATCCCACTCAATATTCGTCACGCAGTTTTAGCCGCCGAAGATCGTGGTTTTTACTCTAATCAAGCCTTTAGCGTCACTGGAATCGTTCGAGCGCTTTTCAATAATTTAGAGGGTGGCTCACTTCAAGGCGGCTCCACAATAACTCAACAGTATGCAAAGACCGCGTTTTTAACACCCAGTCGAACAATCCAACGTAAAATTAAAGAGTTGGTCATATCAATCAAGTTAGAGAACCAGCTCTCCAAAGATCAAATCTTTGAAAGCTATTTAAATACCATCTACTTTGGCCGTGGCTCTTACGGCGTAATGACAGCATCACAACAGTATTTCAACCGTAACGTTGATCAATTAACAAATGCGCAAGCCGCTGTTATCGCCTCAGTTTTACGTGCGCCAAGTCTGTATGACCCGGCCTATAGAGCCGGCAATGAGGCGCGATTGCGAGCTCGATTTGAATATGTAAAAAAAGGAATGATCGATGCAGGCTGGATCGATCCCAAGGCCGCGGCAAAGATGAAGTTTCCCGTGTTAGCACCTCGATCTACCTCTGGTCAGTTCAGTGGCCCTAAAGGCCATGTCATCGAAGCGGTGCAAAAAGAGTTAAGTAAACTTGGATTTAGCCAAGATCAACTCTTAGTCGGTGGGCTTGTAATTAAAACAACGCTCGATGAAGCGGCCCAACAGTCGGCCGTTGATGCAGTAAATAAGTTTTATCCAACAAAGGCACCAGCCAACTTGCATATTGGCTTAGTAGCTATCCGGCCAGGGACCGGTGAAATCGTCGCGCTATATGGCGGCCCCGATTATTTAGTGCGCCAGCTCAGCGATGCCACACAGTCCATTGCTCTGGCAGGTTCAACCTTCAAACCCTTTGCACTGGTTGCAGCCCTTGAACAAGGGATACCACTCACATCGATGTGGAACGGTGATTCACCGCAGGTATTCGATGATGCCGGAAAACCCTACCCAGTCTCAAACTACAACAATGAGGGCTGGGGCCAGATCGATCTACTCTATGCAACTAAACACTCCGTTAATACGGTCTATGTTCCCCTTGGAATTAAAGTTGGCCCTAATGCAGTTGTAGATGTCGCACGAAGGGCCGGAATTCCTGATTCGGTTGCAATGGTACCGACGCCGTCGGTTGTATTAGGAGTTGCAAGCCCACATGTCATCGATGTTGCAAACGCATATGCAACCTTCGCCGCCCAAGGTATTAAATCAAAACCATATTTAGTCGCACAAGTATTGGGAGCAAATAAAGGCGTCCTGTATCAAGCTAAAGCCGAAACCCAGGAAGTATTTTCCAAAGATGTGATGGCGGATTTAACATATGCACTCAAAGCCGTTGTTACCGATGGAACAGGAACTGCAGCTTTAGCACTTGGACGCCCTGCCGCGGGTAAAACTGGAACATCAGAGTCGAATGCATCGGCATGGTTTAGCGCCTACACACCACAGTTAGCCGCATCCGTCGCACTCTTTCGAGATAACGCATCACAGTCATTAAATGGAATTGGAGGACTTACATCGGTGACCGGTGGAACTTTCCCAGCCAGAATCTGGACGGCCTTTATGAAGGGAGCACTAAAGGGCCAACCGGTATTAGATTTTCCCGCACCAACAAATATCGGAGGTTTAGATCCCACCACCATGACATCAGGCGGCATACAAACTCATAAACCATAATGCTACTTCGCAATAGGGCTCTTTTAGCGTTGGCTATATTGGCAGCCCTTGTCTCCTTTGCTAAATTCTCCCACTGCGAGCGAACAACGTGGGCAACTCCCGATCAATATATTCACGCCTGTTATAGCGATCTACCATCGCTTTTTAGCGCACGTGGATTAGATAAAAATCAATGGCCATATGCGAGCCAAACAGATGCACTTGAGTACCCAGTTTTAATCGGCTTAGAAAGCTTTGTAACTGCAGCGCTAGTGCACTCTCCAATCGCATACTTCAATCTCAACGCTTTACTATTAGCAATAATATTTATCGGAATCGTCTTCTTAGTTAGAAAAATGAAGCCAGAGTTTGGCTATTTACTGCCAGTGGCTCCGGCGATGGTCGCATCGCTTTACATTAACTGGGATTTGTGGGCGATTGCCACCA
>JBBAMX010000003.1:13934-48737 GCA_040402335.1 Candidatus Planktophila sp. | reverse complement strand
CCGGCGATGGTCGCATCGCTTTACATTAACTGGGATTTGTGGGCGATTGCCACCATGATGTTGGCGATTTACTGGTTCGACCAAAAGCGAGAGTTTTATAGTGCAATCGCATTGGGGATTTCAATCTCGACTAAGTTTTTACCAATCTTTCTTTTATTACCCATCACCTTTATTCTCTGGCGACAAAACTACATCAAGAAAATGCTCACATATTTAGCAACAACGTTATCGGTATGGCTCGCAATAAATCTTCCCTTCGCGCTTACGACGCCGACTGGTTGGTGGCGTTTTTATAAGTTAAATATTGAACGCGGTGCCGACTGGGGCTCGTTGTGGCTCGCACTCAATAAATTAGGAGTAAGTCTCAATAATTTAAACTTATTAGCCTTGCTCGCCTTATTAATCGGTATGGTCTCGGTGGTGATTCTTCTCTTTGAAATTAAATACATACCAACCTTGGCATCGATCGCCTTTATTGTGATGGCCCTGGTCATGATGGCGAGCAAAGTTTATTCACCGCAGTATGTTTTGTGGTTAACGCCGTTGGCGATAGTCGCACTCAATGGGCAGCGAGATCTTCCAGCTTTTTGGATTTGGCAGGGCGGGGAGATTATTTATCACGTAGCGATTTGGCAGCATCTAGCGCTCGTGACCGGCGCCCACTTTGGGCTACCCGATGGTTTTTATGCCTGGGCCATAGTTTTACGGTTGGGGACGAGCCTCTATCTAACCTACCAGCTAGCAAAACGGGCGATTCAGGCTCAAAATCCACAGGAATCCCCCTTCGATTTACTCTTTGTGGCCTCTAAGGTTTAACCTTTACCCTCTTGAACCGGTATTTCATACCGATGAAGGAGAGCACTAACCCTCCTGTCACGGAAATACCGTGGCCGTCTTAGTCCAGAGGAGGTCGGGTTAACGCATGCGTCACTACGAACTTATGGTCATTCTTGATCCAGAGCTAGAAGAACGAACAGTCACACCAAGCCTTGAAACATACTTAAAGATCATTAAAGATAGCGGTGGAACCGTCAACAAGCTCGACTTGTGGGGCCGCCGCCGTATGTCATTTGAGATCATGAAAAAAGGCGAAGGTATCTACGCAGTTATCGATATGAACTGCGAACCAGCTGCAATCAAAGAGTTGGATCGCCAACTCAATTTGAATGAAGCGATTCTGCGCACCAAAGTTATACGCCCAGAAAAATAAGCACGGACTCCACGAGTAGACAACTGAGAAAGAGATTGGAATAAAAATGGCAGCAGGAGATACAACAATTACAATGATTGGCAACTTAGTTGACGATCCAGAGCTACGTTTCACACCCTCGGGTGCGGCCGTTGCAAAGTTTCGTGTTGCCTCAACACCTCGCTATTTAGATAAGCAGACCAATGAGTGGAAAGATGGCGAAAGTCTTTTTCTACAGTGTCAGATTTGGCGTCAAGCAGCTGAAAATGTTGCCGAGTCACTGACTAAGGGAATGCGCGTGATCCTCTCAGGTCGCCTCAAGCAACGTTCGTATGAAACTAAAGAGGGCGAAAAACGCACAGTCTTTGAGGTAGAAGTAGATGAAGTTGGACCATCACTTCGTAACGCAACTGCTAAGGTCACTAAGGCCCAACGCACTGGCGCTGCAAGTGGCGGATTTTCAGCCCCGGCTGCCAACGATTCATTTACCGAAGATCCATGGGCTGCAGCATCGTCTACATCGGCAGCCGGCGGTGGTTGGGGAAGCTCAACAACCGACGAACCTCCGTTTTAAATCCACCTATCCATCCATTCCTAGTCAATTAAGTTAATTAGAAAATAACTTTAAAAAACTAGGGCCCGAAAAGGAGCACCACAATGGGAGCAAGAAATAACAAGGCTCTACGCGAGCCAAAGAATAAGGGCGCAAAGGCCGCTGCCCTGAATAAAAAGTTTAAAAAGAAGCCTTGCAGCTTCTGCCAGCAGAAGGTCACCTACATCGACTACAAAGATATAGCGACCCTTCGCAAGTACATCTCTGATCGCGGGAAAATCCGCGCTCGCCGCGTTACCGGTGCATGCACTCAGCACCAACGCTCGATCGCAACTGCAGTTAAAAATAGCCGTGAAGTAGCGTTACTTCCTTATACATCTTCAGCGAAATAAGGGGGAGCTACTTATGAAACTCATCCTTACCCGTGAAGTTGCAGGACTTGGCGCTGCCGGAGATGTTGTAACCGTTAAAGATGGCTTTGCCCGAAACTTCTTAGTTCCACGTGGAAATGCAATTGCATGGTCACTAGGTGGCGAAAAGCAGATCGAGAGCATCCGTCGCGCTCGCTCTGCACGTGAAGTTCGCGATATCGATCACGCTAAAGAGATAAAGGCAAAGATTGAATCGGCAACAATTACTGCAAAGGTAAAGGTTGGTGCAAAGGGCGTCCTGTTCGGCTCAGTAACCGATAAAGATGTTGCAACCGCGATTAAAGCAGCCATTGGATTGGATATTGATCGCCATGCGATTAAGACTCCTGGCCATATCAAGAAGATCGGCAGCCATACGGTAAAGATCTCTCTTGGACATAACGTTGTTGCCACTGCAACGATTAACGTTGCCGCGCAATAACGACTTCTCCTAGTCAAAGTTAGAAAGACCCGTCGCTGATGCGGCGGGTTTTTTTATTTCTCCGCGGCTTGGGCTAAGGCTTTTGTGAAGTATTCACTTGTAAAATCACTGCGTGCTAAATCGTATTTAGCCATTCCCCATTCCCAAAAATCAAAATCAAGCTCTGATACCGAAGATTGAATCGATGCCCAGAGCGTCCAGCCATATTTGGCCATCAACGCCCATAACCACGCCCGCGCTACTTTCTCGGCTCGGTAGCCTCCATAGTAGGCGTTTACTAAATCTTCTAAAGCTTCAAAGGGCAAAAACGCCTCTGCCCAAACGTTGCCGATCTCAAAGCAGGCATCGTTATTGCCCGAGTATTCATAGTCGATTATCCAGATCTTTTTACCATCATCGATAAAGTTTCCAGGCAATAAATCATTGTTACAAGGCACAAGCCCCGTTGGTAAAACTTCAAACGCGTTTTTTATTGTGGCGACCTTGGCGGCAAAATCTAAATAGCCTTCAGGTAATTTAAATCCCTCTTCTTGCACAATACTTTGGTAGCTCTTTTGGGTAGTAAACATATTGAACTCGTGATCAAAGGCATCGAGAGCGTGTAAGGATTTTAGACTCGTTGCTATGCGGCTTAAATTTATACCGACATCTTGGGCGGCATAGGTCTTACCCTGAATATAGGAGATAAGTAGTAAACCTTCACCCGGAAGATAATCCAAAACCTGTGCACCAGCACCACCCTTTCCGGCGATAGTTGAGTTAATAAACTCCGATCCACGATCTATGGATAACAGGGATGAAGAGTTACTCGAGATGCGAGCGACATAAGGAGCCTCTGGGGTTTGAATGAGAAAGTTCCGATTAGTTAAGCCCCCTGAGAGTTCAGAGATCGATGTGCGCGTATGCAGACGCGGGAGTTTGTTAAATAGTTGAGCGAACTCACGCTCTAATGCACTGGCACCACTCACCCGTTCAGGATACATTTCACGGGTGTCCGTGTCAGTAGTTCAAAGCCGCGCAAAAATCGTGATCATCGGCGGCGGCGTCGGTGGAACATCGGTCGCCTACCACTTAGCCGAGCTGGGTGAAAAAGATGTCATTCTTCTCGATCGAAATGAGTTAACGAGCGGATCGACTTTTCATAGCGCGGGCTTAGTGGGTCAGTTACGGGCAGATCCAACGTTAACTTTAATGAATATGCACTCGGTGGAGCTATATAGAAAGCTTCAAGCAACGGATATGCCACCAAGCTGGCGTGAGTGCGGAAGCATCAAACTGGCTTCCACCCCGGAGCGGATGCAGGAGATTCGCCGCCAGATCGGTTGGGCTAAGACATTTGGCCTTGATTTACACGAGATTTCACCCCAAGAGGCTCAAAACCTCTTTCCGCTCATCGAGTTAGATGGCGTCGTTGGTGCGGCCTACATGGCATCGGATGGGCAGGTAGATCCCTCCCAGTTGGCGATGGCGCTAGCGGCCGGAGCACGTAAAAACGGCGTACAGATATTTACACACACTCGTGTATTAGAGATCAAAGCCACGAACGGTCGTGTGAGCAGCGTTGTTACCGATAAAGGTGAGATTGAATGTGAGATCGTAGTTAACTGCGGTGGAATGTACGCACCACAAATCGGGCGAATGCTCGATCTCCGTATTCCGATTGTTCCGATGAGTCACCAGTATTTAATCACCGATAATTTCTTAGAGCCTGACGCGCCATTCTTACCATCACTACGAGATCCCGATAATTTAATTTACTTTCGCCAAGAAGTCTCAGGATTACTCATGGGTGGATATGAGCGCAGCTCAAAGGCGTGGTCGGCCGATTACAAAAATATCGATGATATTCCTGCAGACTTTAACTCTATGTTACTCCCCGATGACTGGGATCGCTTTTACGATATCGCTGAGGCATCACAAAAACGTGTACCAAAGATGGCAGAGGTTGGAATTAAAAACTTTATCAACGGCCCCGAAGGCTTCACACCCGATAACGAGTTTTGTTTAGGTGAAACATCTGTCGGTGGTTTTTTCGTTGCGGCAGGCTTCTGTGCTCACGGGATTGCAGGAGCCGGAGGAATCGGTAAGGTCGTCGCCGAATGGATTATTGCCGGTGAACCAACCATGGATCTATGGCACATGGATATAAAGCGCTTCGGCGCATCATATGAATCTCCCGACTTTACTCTGCAACGCATTACCGAGAACTATGAGGCGTACTACGACATTCACTATCCAGGAGAGGAGCGCAAAAGCGCCCGCCCTAAATTTACCTCTCCGATTTATCAATGGCACCAAGAGCATGGAGCGGTTTTCGGTGAAAAAGCCTCATGGGAGCGGGTTAACTACTACTCCACCAACATCGGCGATGAAAACCTGCGCCCAAGAGATTGGCCCGGAAAATACTGGTCATCGGCGGTGCAGATTGAGCACCAAGCAACACGAACTACAGCGGGTTTATTTGATGAGTCCTCCTTTGCCAAAGCCCGTGTCAGTGGATTGCGTGCTGGCGAGTTTTTAAACTTTGCCTGTTCCAACAACGTTGTAAGAAGTATTGGAAAGACTGTTTATACCCAGGCGCTAAATAGTAAAGCTGGTATTGAATCGGATTACACCGTAACACGCACAGGTGAAAACGAGTTTATGATTGTGACAGGTACTGCATTTGCGCGGCATGACTTTGGTTGGCTTGAAAAAATACGTCGTGAATTTAATTTTGACGAAGTAGAGATTACAAATATCACTCAGGAGTTAAGCTGCTTTGGAATCATGGGGCCAAACTCGCGGGCGATTTTGCAGAGATTAACGGTTACCGATTTAAGTCATAGTGAATTTCCGTTTATGACCTCGCGCGAAATGACGTTGGCTGGTATTAATGTTCGAGCAACCCGGATCACATATGTTGGAGAGCTTGGTTGGGAGATTTACGCACCAGTTACCGATGCTTTACCGTTATGGGAAAAAATCATGGAGGCTGGAGAGGATTTAGGTTTAATCCCTTGTGGCTATCGCGCAATTGAATCGCTGCGACTTGAAAAGGGTTACCGCGCATGGGCCAGTGAAATAAATACCGAGACCAATCCATATGAGGCGGGTTTGGGCTTTGCAGTATCGCTTAAGAAGGAAGAGTTTTATGGCAAGGCGGCAGCGCTGGCCGCTAAAGAGAGTCAGAGCAGAAAACTGGTAGCAATTACATTTGATGACATCACAACTGTGCCCTTTGGTAGTGAGCCGATAAGAGTTAATAACTCAATAGTTGGCCGCATTAAGAGCGGTGGTCAGGGCTATACGATCGGCAAAGCGATCGCCTATGCATATCTGCCCATTGATAAATCAGAGCCAGGCACATCGATAGAGGTTGAGCTCTTTGGCAGTTGGGCCAGTGGCAGAGTTCAAGAAGAGCCACTCTTTGACCCGGGCAATAAGCGGATCGGCGCATAATCTCAAATCGTAAGATTCGCCGAATTACTTTTATCCCCAACGCTGTGTGTATAGAAATAGCCCCTGAACTGGGCTTATGCCCTTAGACCCGCTTCGCGCGCAGTTTTATCCACAGACCATCCACCGCTGTATCCACAGAAAAATCCGCTTATCCACCTATTTATCCACAACCTTATCCCCATTACGGATCGAGCCTGCTCGCCTGCGGTAGCGCTTTGCACCTATCTTTCGCGGGTAAGAAAAAATGTCAGCGGTTAATGGGAGGTTATGCAGGTGAGTATCGCCGAACTTCCAAGCAACCGAGCCCCACGCGACATCAAGATCGCATCGATCGGCAGCGAGTTTGAGCGCACCCCGCCACAGGATTTAATCGCCGAGCAGTCCGTTCTCGGTGGAATGTTGTTATCTAAAGATGCGATAGCCGACGTCATTGAGATTATTCGCGATCGCGACTTCTATCGCCCAGCCCATGAGTTAATTTACGATGCGATAATTGATTTATATGGTCGCGGTGAACCGGCCGATGCAGTAACGGTCTCGGCCGAGCTTTCAAAGCGGGGAGATATTACGCGTGCCGGCGGTGCGCCATATCTACATACATTAATCGCTTCGGTACCGACGGCAGCTAACGCTGGATATTACGCAAAGATTGTGCGCGAACATGCGATTATGCGCCGCCTTGTCGAAGCCGGTACAAAGATTGTGCAGCTTGGATATACATCTGAGGGTGAAGTCGATGACATGGTCGATCAGGCGCAGGCCGAGGTCTATGCAGTCACGGAGCGGCGCTCATCAGAGGATTACGTACAGCTCTCAACGTTGTTGCCGCAGGCCTTAGATGAGATTGAAGCTATCTCCAAAGGTATCGGTGTCGAAGGCGTTAAGACCGGCTTTAAAGATCTCGATGCACTTACACATGGCTTTCATCCAGGAAACATGATTATTCTTGCAGCGCGTCCTGCGATGGGTAAGTCGACGCTTGGTTTAGATATCGCGCGCCATGCATCGATCCACAATGGATTGACCTCGGTTATCTTCTCACTTGAAATGTCAAAGTCAGAGATCACAATGCGTATGTTGTCGGCCGAAGCTCGCGTTGGATTAAATAATATCCGCGCTGGAACGTTATCCGATGATGAGTGGTCGCGGCTGGCGCGGCGAATGGGTGAGATCTCAGAGGCGCCTTTATTTATCGATGATTCGCCAAATCTTTCGATGATGGAGATCCGCGCAAAGGCGCGGCGTTTAAAGCAGCGCCACGATCTAAAACTCATTGTAATTGACTACTTACAGCTGATGTCCTCAGGTAAGAAGGTTGAAAATCGCCAACAAGAGGTCTCAGAGTTTTCACGCCACTTAAAGTTAATGGCCAAAGAGTTAAATATTCCAGTTATCGCTATCTCTCAGCTCAACCGTTCTCCTGAGCAGCGCAGTGATAAAAAACCGATGCTCTCCGATCTTCGAGAGTCTGGTTCGATCGAACAAGATGCCGACGTCGTTATTCTCCTGCACCGCGATGATATGTATGATCAGGCAAATCGAACCGGTGAAGCCGATTTAATCGTAGCTAAACACCGTAACGGTCCAACAAAGACAATTACCGTCGCCGCCCAACTTCACTATGCACGCTTTTACGATATGCCACAGAATCCAGGATCGGGCAGCGACTGGACCGCTCCTCGTGAGGTGCCAGAAAATAACTTCGGCGCCTAGTTAAAGCGATTAATGCGAGGCCGTTCGCGCCTTATCGGCGATGATAATTCCTAAGATAACAATCGAGCCTCCGATTAATTGGATAGCGCTCCATTTTTCACCCAGCCACCACCAGGCAAAGATGCCGGCGAATATCGGCTCAGCCATTCCTAACACGCTACTTGTCGATGCCGATAAGAGTTTGATTCCATTAAGGACTAACAAGTAAGGGGCGATCGTTCCCATCGTGATTATCCAGGCGATCAAAACCCAGCCCGGTACGTTAGCGCCGGCAAAGCGTCCCTGCAGATTTATCGACTGCGTAAAGACCCCTACTGGGTAGCTCCAGAGCGGCATCGCCACTGCTAAACCTAAGCTGGCAAAACCAAAGCCAAAGGTCGAGAGTGAGATTGAATCACGGCTCTTCGTTAACTGCTCTCCGAGTAAGAAATAAGCTGCCAAGGCGATCGCATCGATCAGGGCGGCAGTTAGGCCGATTGAATCTAGAGTCTGGCCTCTCCAGATTTGGGCAATAAGTAGAAGGCCTCCAAATGCCAGTGCGATCGCTACCCACATTAAAGGTGGAACGTATCTCTTTAAAACATAACGCAACCAGATAACGATCCAAATCGGTGCGGTGAACTCGATTATCAGGGCGATACTCACATGCATTCGTGTGATAGCAACGAAATATAAAACCTGAACCGCTAAAAATCCAACGAGGCCATATGCGATTAACCACGGTAGCTCGGCCTTGGTGGTTCGAAGCCGTCCCCGATAGCGTAGGAAAACGAAAAGGCCGAGAATAACAAATGCACCACCGCATCGAACCTGGGTTAAGCGCAGGGAAGAGAGTCCGCTCGTTAAAAGTAGTTTGGCAACGACGCCGTTAAGGCCAAAGCCGACCGCACCGCTTAAAGCTAAAAACTCACCTTTTCGCCTAGACCACATCGCTTAAGAGTAGTGGTTTAGAAGGCGGCCTCTGGAATATTCATGATTGAGCCATCGCCAGCCTCAATGATCGCTCGATCTGCTGCGATCTGTGGCAAGAAGTTAGTGACGAAGAACTTTGCCGATGCGATCTTGCCAGTATAGAAATCGGCATCCTTATCGGCGTTAGCAAGTTTTTCGGTAGCGATGTCGGCCTGGCGGATTAATAGCCAAGCCGTGATGATGTCACCAACGGCCATTAAGCAACGAGATGTATGCAGACCCACGTTATAAATCTTCGCCGGCTCATCCGCTGACTCGATTGCTCGAGTAACAAGGGTTGCGATGATTCCATTGAGATTGCCGAGGGCGGTAAAGAGTGCCGCTTTCTCCTGAGGATTTGCCCCACCGGATTCGGCAAACTTTTGAATCTCTTTTCCAAGTAGACCAATTGCTCGGCCACCATCTTTAACAATCTTACGGAAGAAGAAATCTAGACCTTGAATCGCAGTTGTACCTTCATACAAAGTATCGATCTTTGCATCACGAACATACTGTTCAATCGGCCAATCCTGTGTGAAGCCCGAGCCACCAAATGTTTGAAGCGACTCAGTACCAAGAAGTGTCCAGGACTTTTCAGAGCCGTAACCCTTTACAACTGGAAGAAGTAAATCATTACGGGCGATCATGTCGGCCAAGTGATCGCTATCCCCGGTCTGCTCGGCTAACTCAACCTCATCTTGAATCGAGGCGGTGTAAAGAACGAGCGCCCGCATGCCTTCTGAGTATGATTTTTGAACCATTAATGATCGCCGGACATCGGGGTGATGAATAATCGTCACACGTGGACTGGCTTTATCATTCATGACCTTCATATCACCGCCCTGCACACGAAGCTTGGCGTAGCTGAGCGCTTGTTGGTAGCCGGCAGATAGAGTCGCAATCGCTTTAGTGCCCACCATCATTCGAGCAAACTCGATTACTTTAAACATCTGCGCAATCCCTTGATGGACATCACCTAATAAATATCCAACCGCGGGCTCATGCTCACCTAGATTAATCTCGCATGTCGCTGAAATATTTAAGCCCATTTTCTTTTCAACGTTAGTTACAAAGACACCATTGCGTTTTCCAAGTTCGCCGGTCTCTAAATCAAACATAAACTTTGGAATCAAAAATAGTGATAAGCCTTTAGTTCCCGGTCCACCCCCTTCACGACGCGCTAAAACAAAGTGCATCACATTGGGGTAGATATTTGCGGCATCTCCAGAGGTAATAAATCGTTTGGTACCAGTAATGTGCCACGTTCCATCGGCCTGCTCTACGGCTTTGCTGCGTCCAGCACCAACGTCAGATCCGGCATCGGGTTCAGTTAACTGCATGGTCGCGCCCCACTCTTTATCGACCATTAACTTCGCCATCTTTTTCTGCTCGGCATTTCCTAAATAATATGCAACATGGGCAAAGGCCGTTCCAGAGGCGTATAAGTGAACACCAGGGTTAGAACCCAAAACCATTTCAGCGATTGCCCAACGAATCGACTGTGGAATTTTTGTCCCACCGAGTTCAACGGGTGCATCAATGCGCCACCACTCGTTATCCATCCAGGCGCGATATGACTTTGCAAAGGAGTCTGGCACGGTCACATCACCGGTTGCTTTGTTAAATGTTGTTCCAAGACGATCGCCTTCAACGAAGCTCTGCGCTAAATCATTTTCAGCAAGACGTTTTATCTCCTCCAACATCCCCATCGCAGTGTCACGATCAATGTCGGCATAGACAGAGGTACCGAGGATTTTCTCCCGACCTAGAAGATCGAAGAGGCAGAATTCAATATCGCGCAGGTTGGCTGTGTAATGGCTCATAGCGTCAATTTTGCTACTGGTCAGTAACTTATGCAAGCCGGGGATGGAGAGTTCGCCTTAGTTTTGCCCTACGTATGTTCTGCGTTCAATTCGGGAAGAGATTATCTGCGCGTGAAGATGATTGTCGTGGGTGGTGGGATTATTGGGACTTTGCACGCTTATTCGGCGATAAAAGCCGGCCATCAGGTTATCCACTGTGAGCGCGACGGGGTAGCACGCGGTGCATCGGTTAGAAACTTTGGACTTATCTGGGTGAGCGGGCGTCGAAGTGGGGCCGAACTCGATGCGGGGCTACGGGCTAGAGCGCTTTGGGGGGCGATGGCGAGTGAGATCCCCGAACTGAGTTTTCGCCCTAACGGCTCCATGACCTTGGCCGTGAATGAGGCCGAGCTTTCGCTTATGCAGGCATCAATTGAAAAAGCCGATGCGAACTCCCGAAAGTGGGAGCTTCTTGACAGGGGTGAAGTGCAAAGAGTTAATCCAGCGCTTAAGGGTAACTACTTGGCCGGATTATGGTGCCCGCTTGATGCGGTGGTAGAGCCGTCAGAGATTCTCCTGTCAATCAAGGAGTATCTATTAAAAAACGAAAACTACACATGGCGAAGTAAGACCGATGTCGTAGATGTATTGGAGCGTGCCGACGTTGTTAAGGCTATCGCAAGAAACGGCGAAGAGTTTGAGGCCGACTATTTAATTCACTGTCCTGGGGCCGACCACTCATCACTTTTTAATTCACACTTTGAATCTGCGCCGATTCGTCGCGTTAGGTTACAGATGATGAGCACCGACATTTTTAATCAGGAGTTAACTACTTCGATAGCCGATGGTGATTCGATGCGATATTACCCCGCATACGAGCTACCTGAATCCGGCCAACTTGCGCCACAGAGCCCGATAGCACAGGAAAAGCATATGCAACTCCTCTTGGTCCAGCGCGCAGATGGAACATTGACTATCGGTGATACCCATGATTATGACGAACCTTTCGATTTCAAATTAGAGGAAGAGCCGTATCAATATCTCCATGATGTAGCTAGTGATTTAATTGGATGCAAAATCCCTCCCATAGTAAATCGCTGGGATGGTGTTTACAGCCAA
Source organism: Candidatus Planktophila sp. (assembly GCA_040402335.1). Lineage (GTDB taxonomy): Bacteria > Actinomycetota > Actinomycetes > Nanopelagicales > Nanopelagicaceae > Planktophila. The sequence goes on along the minus strand of JBBAMX010000003.1, from coordinate 37,117 downwards.
CGTATCGATGGCGCAGTATGTGACCGACAAAAAATCTCTTCAAAAATTATCTCAGTAACTGGTCCTGGCGGCCGAGGAAATACCTTAGCACCAGCAATTGCAGAAGAGACTCTGAGAGGGCTTTAGATGAGTGTAGAGATGCTGGCTTTTGACGTCGCGGGAACAACACTTAACGATGATGGGGCTGTGATTGCCGCATTTAAAAAAGCATTTGAAAGTACTCAGCCCGAGCTCTGGCCAATTTATGGGGAACAGTGGACACGATATGCGATTGAAACGATGGGGCAGTCGAAGATTCATGTTTTTACCGAACTTCTCGGCGATGCTGAAAAAGCCATGCGGGCCAGTCAAGCCTTTGAGAAGTCATACATCGATGAGATAACTCGAATCGGTGCTACACCGATTCCTGGCGCCGTAGATTTATTTAAAGAGTTAAGGTCAAGAGGGATAGCCGTTGCGCTGACAAGTGGCTTTAGCCGCACAACACTGGATGTACTACTAGATATTCTAAACTGGCGAGCACTTATAGATATTTCAGTCACACCAAGTGAGGTGAAACAGGGACGCCCTCATCCAGATATGTTAAATCACGCCGCACAGAAGTTGATGCTCTCTGTTCCAGCTAACAGCATCGTCGTTGGTGACACGGCTGCAGATATGCAGGCCGGTATCGCCTTTGGTGCATCTCAAGTAATCGGAGTATTGACAGGAGTACACCCCCACGAGGTATTGATTGAAGCCGGAGCCACATCAGTACTTCACTCCGTTGCAGATTTAATCTCAACTCTTTAACGTTTAAAGATTTCTTAGAATTCATCTCTAAGAAAGATAAACGTAACCCTTACATAATGATGCGTTTAATATTCAATCACACAATTGCGCCACGTTCCTACGAAAGGGAAATATCTATGCGCATCAAGCGTTCAGCAGCAGCTATCGCAGCTGCAATATTTATCGCAACTACTACCGTTGTTTTGGCGACACCTTCTCAGGCGGTCACAAAGATCGATTACTGCAAAGCTCAGAATCTCACCGAAGCCGGTGGAATGGATGCACTTGTCACGGCAGCGAAAAAAGAGGGTCAATTAAATGTAATTACCCTGGCATCGGGTTGGGCAAATTACGACGAGGCGATCGCTCTTTACAAAAAAGCTTTTGGTATCAAGATTGTGAACGATAATCCAGATGGATCCTCAGCTTATGAGCTTCAGACTATTAAAACCGCTCCTGCTTCAAAGCAGCCAGATGTTGTCGATATCGGTGCTACTCACCTTGGAGCCGAGGCTTCAGATACTTTGGGTCGCTCACTTTTCGCACCTTACAAGGTCGCAACATGGAACGACATAACTCCTGTATGGAAAGATACAAATGGCTTGTGGTACGGCGACTATCAAGGAACCATCAATATCGCCTACGACGCATCAGTTACTCCAGCGCCAACCAAGATCTCTGATCTGGCTAACCCTGCCTACAAAGGTATGGTCGCACTGGGTGGAGACCCATCGGCTGCTACCGAGTCATTTATGTCGGTCTTCGCCGCCTCGGTTGCCAATGGCGGAAGTGTCAATGACATCAAGCCTGGAATTGAGTTTTTTAGAGCGATGAAAGCATCGGGAAACTTTGTGACCGTACCTGCAACTGGAGCCAACTTAGCAACAGGAGCGTTCAAGATTGCGCTTTCATGGAGCTTTAACGGCCCAGGATTTATCCAGGCAGCCAAGGGAATTGGCAAGACCCTTAAGTATGTAACACCTACAGATGTTGTTCTCAAGGGAAGCCCATACATCCAAGCGATTAACGCGAAGGCTCCACACTGCGCCAATGCACGTTTATGGGAAGAGTTCCTGTACTCGGAAAATAAAGGAAAGTTCTCAAAGGATCTAACTCCTGCAGATATCAAGCTTTCAGGTTCAAAGCTGTTTGCCCTAATCATGGGTGGACAGAACATATTTAACTCAGGCGCTGCCCACCCGATTACGGAAGCGGCCATGATTAAAAAAGGTAGTTTGATCCCAGCACCAGCAGGCTTTGCAGTTCCTGCCGGAGTAAAGGTTATAAGCCCAACTCTTGATCAGCAGATCCCTCAACAGGTTGTTGTAAAAGCGATGTGGCCTTCAGTAATTCAATAATGACGACACAATTTCAGGCATCGAATAAAGGTGTCCCCCGACAAGGGGGCACCTTTATTCGTCGTAACCTATTAATTGCCGCGCCGCTGATTCCACTGATTGCCTATCTTGCTATCTTTTTCTTTTGGCCCATGCTGGTCGTGCTTTTAGAGTCATTTAAAAATAATAATAAAGAGTGGTCACTCATAAACTTCACCACGATTATTCGAAATCCATATAATCTCGCCTTTAGAAATAGCATCACCCTAGGCTTAATCTCAGCCCTTACGGCATCTATCCCAGGAGCGATATTTGCCTATGTCATCGAACTCCGCGGCTCGCCTAAGTTAAAAAAGATTATCGCTTCACTTAGCGGAGTACTCGCTAACACCGGGGGCGTCCCCTTAGCCTTTATGTTTATCGCAGCTTTTGGCGCACAGGGTTCGGCGATTGTCTTATTGAAACATCTTGGTATAGATCTGTATTCTGGGGGCTTCTCACTTTTTTCATTTAGTGGCATCGTAGTTGTCTACATGTATTTTCAAATCCCACTAATGGTTATCGTCTTTTCACCCGCTGTGCACGGTGTTCGCCGTGAATGGCGAGATGCAGCTAAAAACCTCGGTGCTACCCCGCTAAAATTTTGGCGGGCGATAGCCCTACCGCTGCTCTTCCCAAGCTTTGCCGCTTCATTTTTACTTCTCTTTGCAAGTGGATTTGCGGCCTATGCAACTGCAAGAGCGATGACCGTAGGAAACATCGCCTTAGTCCCACTGGTTATCGGCACGCTCGTAGATGGCAACGTTCAAATAAACCAGGCAAATGTTGGCAAATCCTTAGCGATCGGAATGGTCGTCATCTCAGCGTTGGCAATGGTCCCGTACTTAATGATTCAAAAAAGAGCGCGCAAATGGCAGCAATAATCAAGCGAAAAAGTATCACTCTACCGGTAGCACTTGCATTAGCGGGGCTCCTTGTTTTTCTACCCTTTGGTTCTGCGACAGAGTTTTCATTTCGTTCATTTTCTGATGACGGAAAGATGCACCACTCACTTTCGCCTTATCGCTGGATTTTGGCTCAGCCAGAGTTTCTTAGCCATCTACTCCTGTCATTTAAACTAGCCGCTTTTGCAGTATTAATTACTCTCCTTCTCATGGTACCGACCGTAGCTTGGTTACATTTGAAGGCACAGAGTTGGCGGCCCCTGATTGAGATTCTCACAATCCTTCCATTAGTAATTCCGGTGGTCGCACTTTCAATCGGTGCGCAAGCGGCTTTTCCAAGCTGGCTTCAATCCTCCGAGTACGAACTCTCATTTATGTACGTGATCCTCTCGATGCCATTTAGTTTCCGAATTTTAGATATTGGAATGCAAGCTATTCCGCTTAAAACAATAACTGAAGCTGCACGTGGGCTTGGGGCAAACTGGCCAAAGGTAATTATCTATGTAATTGCACCAGTAATTAGTGGCGCAGTTGCTGGGGCCTTCTTCTTAACTTTCGCACTCTCGCTAGGCGAGTTTACTTTGACCTCACTTTTACACTGGGATACCTTCCCAACCTGGGTCACTTCGGTGTCGCAGCAAAATATTATCGGCGCAATCGCGCTCTCAGTATTTTCGTTGGCTGCCGCATTTGCACTTCTCCTTACAATCGGATTTTTCACATCTCGAGCAAGAAAACAATCGGAAGAGGCGGAATGAAAACTGGAACACTATTGATCAATGGGATCTCACGCCGTTTTGGCCAGACCGTAGCTTTAGATAATCTCTATGTTGAAATTGGAGCAGGGGAGCTTGTAGCACTTCTTGGACCCTCTGGATGTGGGAAAACTACTGCACTTCGAATAGTGGCCGGTTTAGAGCGCACTGACTCTGGCTCCATTCACCTGCAATCCAAGGATGTGACCCAGGTTCCAGCTCATCAACGAAATATGGGCATGGTCTTTCAGTCGTACTCACTTTTCCCCAACTTAACTGCCGTCGAAAACGTTGCCTTTGGTCTGAGAATGCGAAAAGTGAGTCGAAGTAGTCGGTTAAAAAAAGCAGATGAACTACTGGAGTTAGTAGGTCTAGACCATCACAGTCAGCGTTATCCGCATCAACTCTCTGGTGGGCAGCAACAGCGGGTGGCGCTAGCGCGAGCACTTGCGGTTGAGCCCGAGATCTTGTTACTTGATGAGCCACTATCTGCACTTGATGCCCAGGTTCGCACAAATCTTCGGGAAGAGATTCGTCGACTACAACTCTCCCTTGGAACAACGACTTTATTTGTTACTCACGATCAAGAAGAGGCTATGGCAATCTCTGATCGTGTGGGAGTCATGAATCAGGGAAAGTTAGAGCAGATCGATACCCCTGACACACTTTACAACCATCCGACGACGGCCTTCGTTGCAAGCTTCGTCGGGACGATGAATAAAATCCCAACAAAGTTGAGCGATGGGGTAGTGGATATTTTCGGTAAGAAAATCCCTGTGCTAAAGACCGGTGATCACAACGGCGACGTAGTTGCATTGATCAGACCGGAGAGTATCTCGGTAACATCACTTAGTGGGAGTTCTAACGCCACAGTTCTGACCAGATCTTTCTTGGGTGCCTCATCGCGCGTAACATGTGCAACCTCCGATGGAACCATTATTCAATCATTAACAAATAGCAGTGAAAGTGGTGAGCTATATCCAGGTGCTGCAGTTTGGCTCGAAGTTTTAAATAAAGAGGTCCTGGTCTCAAATGCCTAGCTCGGTGAGTAGCCGAATTGTTCGCACTCTTAGTAGTTCAAAGAGCAGTTGGAAAGAGTTGGTACTCGATTCGGGAGAACACCCTTTAGGTGATGAGCCGCGCAATATTCAGGTTCTTGCCGCCTTCATTCATATGAGCGATTTACATATCTGTGATGCATCCTCACCAGCACGTCTGGAGTTTCTAGATCGAATCGCCGATCCAGATAATCCTTTTTCGGCGATGGTTCCCTATGTTGGAACTTATCGCGCCCAAGAGTTTTTAACGGCTCAAGTACTCGAGGCGATGGTTCAATCGGCAAATTTAATAAAAAAAGCACCGCTAAGTGGAGCCCCTATCGATGCCGTCGTTGTGACTGGAGATGTAGCCGATAACGCTCAAAGCAATGAGTTGAGCTGGTATAAATCGATCCTAGATGGGGGCAGAGTCGACCCCAAGAGTGGTAGCTCTGAAATCTCGGAGGGACCACACTCTTCAAATCCGGATTCTTATGACGTTCACTATTACCACCCAGATGGCCCACCAGTTGGATTACCTGGAGATCGTCCGCATCTACTCCATGAGTTTCCTTATTTTAAAGGCACAGTAGCGGCCTCAGAGCGGGCATTTGATGCGCAAGGCTTAGTGCATCAATGGTTAGCAGTTCACGGCAATCACGATGCACTTCTTCAAGGAACGGCAGCTGCAACACCAGCGTTAAGTTTCATCGTTGAAGGCGGAGATAAATTATCGGGTTTAAAGAACATTCACGATGTGGCCGATCTCTTTACGGGATTTAGTGAAGTTGGTCCTGCGATTTATCCAAGTTTTGCTCATTTCTTAACGCATAAAGTTACCGCCGATCCGCGCCGCAAATTGAGTAGCCTTGAAGAGTGGGTAGAGATCCACACCGAGTGCGGTCACGATCACGGTCCCGAGAAGGAGCAGTCAAGGACTGCATACTGGTATCGCACTTTTAATTCAAAGCTGCGGTTGATCGCTTTAGATACTGTAAATAAAGCGGGGGGCTGGCAGGGCTGCATCGATCGCGAACAGTTTGACTGGTTACAACTCGTTCTCGATGAGTCTCGCGATAAATATGTTGTCTTGACCTCTCATCACCCACTAGAGAATTTAGTTAATGGTTTTGCACCGGAGGGCTCTGCAGCGCCGGCGATTGAAGCTGAAGTACGTTCACTGCTGGAAAAATATCCCAACGTTATTCTCTGGTTCGCAGGTCACGTTCACGATCATAAAATCTCGCAGAGTAAGCGGGCAGATGGCAGCCACGGCTTTTGGGAGATTCGAACAGCTTCACACATCGACTGGCCTCAGCAATCGCGCGTGATTGAGATTATAAAATCTGGCGATGGGAGAATCGCTATCGGCACAGTAGTTTTTGATCACGCCGGACCGGTCTCATTTAATGGAAGCCCCGAAGAGCTTGCCAGCCCTATCGCCTTAGCCGGCCTTTCGCGTCTGTTGGCGGCAAATGATTGGCAGCGGCAAAATGGCGGTCCATCTGCCCTCGAACTAATGGAGGGCGAGCCCAAGGATCGAAATATCTGGCTCTGGGCCAGCGATCCACTTTCTTGAGCCTGAAAAGCTATAAACTCGCGCCGTGCTACTAAGTGATCGCGATATTCGCGCCGAAATCGCGGCCGGTCGTGTCGGCTGCGAGCCCTTTACCGAATCTATGATCCAACCCTCCTCGGTAGACGTGCGCTTAGATAAGTTTTTTAGGGTCTTTGAAAATCATAAGTACAGCGTTATCGATCCATCTATCGAGCAGCCGGATTTAACGCGTGAGGTGATTACCGAGGGCGATGAGCCGTTTATTCTGCATCCAGGTGAGTTTGTTTTAGCGAGCACTTATGAAGTCATCACCCTGCCTGACGATATCGCAGGGCGGTTAGAGGGTAAATCCTCCCTCGGACGCCTTGGCCTACTCACGCACTCTACCGCCGGCTTTATCGATCCTGGCTTTAGTGGCCACATAACGCTGGAGCTCTCTAACGTTGCAAATCTGCCCGTCAAGTTATTTCCAGGGATGAAGATCGGTCAACTCTGTTTAATCAGACTCTCTTCCCCGGCCGAGCATCCATATGGAAGTGCGAAGTATGGCTCGAGATATCAAGGCCAGCGCGGACCGACGGCTAGCCGTTCATATTTGAACTTCCACCGATCGGCTATTAATTAATCGCTAACCCATTTAATCTAAGGAATGAAACTACCGAAAAAGGGGTTTAAGAGACTATGAAAACACTTATCGCAGTTGGAGTCATCGCACTCATCATCATCTTTTTAGTTGCGCAGTACAACCGCTTAATACGTCTAAATATTAGTGTCAATGAGGCCTGGTCCCAAATCGAGGTCCAGTTAAAGCGCCGCGCAGATTTAATTCCTAACCTTGTTGAAAGCGTTAAGGGATATGCCGCACATGAAAAGACGACCTTTGAAGCCGTTGTAGCTGCACGTGCCAAAGCGACGACTGCATCAACGGTCGCCGATGTTGCCGCCGCCGATGGAATGTTGACCCAGGCCTTACGCGGCCTATTAGCCGTCGCCGAGGCTTATCCAGATTTAAAGGCATCTACCAACTTTTTATCTCTTCAAGATGAGTTATCGACGACAGAGAATAAAGTCGCCTTTAGCCGCCAGTTTTATAATGAAAATGTGCGCTCGCTCAATAGCGCCGTTAAGACAATCCCAACTAATCTCTTTGCAGGTCTTGCAAAGGTGAGTGAGCGGGAGTTTTATGAGGTTGAAGATCCACAGGATCGCAAAGCACCAAAGGTCACCTTTTAATCGCTATGGATTTTAGATCCCAACAGGCGGCAAACAAGCGTAAAACAATCGCTCTGCTCGTTGGTATGGCCATCCTTGTTTGGCTACTCGCATATGCCGCACTCACTTATTTTGGTCGATCAACGGTAGGGATCATTCCTATCGCAGTAGGCATTGCGCTAATTTCAGTGTGGGGCTCTTTTTATGGCGCCGACAAGTTAGTTATAACGATGACGGGTGCCCGGATAATTCAAGAGTCAGATAATCCAAAGCTATTTAATTTAATTCAAGAGATAACAATTGCGAGTGGGCTCCCGATGCCCAAGGTAGCGATAGTCGTCGATGATGCGCCTAACGCCTTTGCAACGGGACGCAATCCCGAACACGCATTGATAGCTTTTACTACTGGGATATTAGAGGTAATGGATCGCGATCAACTTCAAGGAGTAATCGCCCATGAGATGGCGCACGTCGCCAATCGCGATACCTTAGTTTCGGCCGTTGCCGCGACAACTGCCGGTGCAATTGCAATATTAAGCGATATTTTGACACGCATGATGTGGTTTGGTGGTGGGCGTGATCGCAACCGTGACAGTAATGGCAACCCGGTTGCACTTGTATTCTCATTATTGATCTTAATCCTGGCACCACTTGCCGCAATGCTTTTAAGATCTGCCATCTCCAGAAAACGCGAATCCTTAGCCGATGCAACTGCCGTAGCCTTTACCCGAAACCCGGCAGGTCTGCGAAGTGCGTTAGAGGTTTTAGAGCGTGATTCAACGGTCGTTCGCCAAAAATCTAACTCCATTGCACACATCTGGATTGAATCACCACTAGATGCTAAATCTGCGTCAAAGTTATTTTCTACCCATCCACCTATCGCCGAGCGGATCGCAGTATTAAAAGCGATGGAGCAGTTAAGTTAATTAAAGCTGATCACCGTCGGTGTTTGGGAAAAAGAGTGTGAAGGCAGCTCCCTCTCCGCGCTTTGATGTAACACCTACCCGCCCACCGTGGGCCAGCATTACCGCATCGACGATGGCAAGCCCCAAGCCGCTGCCCTCTTTGCCACTCCTTTGTCGAGATGGATCTGCCCGGAAAAATCGCTCAAAAACCCGCTTTTGATCCTCTTCATTTAACCCCGGGCCGTTGTCGGCGATTGTTATGTATGCACCATCGGATTGGGCACGGGCAGTGATCTCTATCTTTGTACCCTCCGGGGTATGCACGCGGGCATTTGCTAATAAATTTGCAATCACTTGGTGGATTCGATCTGAACTACCAGATGTATAAAGCTCGCTCGGCAGATTTACGCTTATCGGATGAGTCGGTCCAGCCACCAGGGCAGAGGCCACTGCATCTTCGATTATTTGAACTAGATCTACCGGAGTGTGTTCGATTTCGCGAGACTGGTCTAGGCGCGCTAGTAATAAAAGATCTTCCACCAAAGTGCCCATACGGATAGATTCTTTTTCTATTCGAGCGATTAACTCTTGTGTCTTCTCCCCTTCAGGGACGGCGCCCTGTCTATGCAGTTCGGCAAAGCCACGAATAGCAGTTAGTGGTGTGCGTAGTTCGTGACTTGCATCGGCGACAAATCGGCGCAGCTTATCTTCACTCATTGTTCGAATCGCAAAGGACTCTTCAATCCGTCCAAGCATTGTATTTAATGAACTACTAAGACGTCCTACTTCGGTAGCGGGTTCAAAGTTTTCAAGACGAGCCGATAAATCACCCGCTGCGATTTTCTGCGCAGTCAACTCCACTCTCTCAAGGGGCTTCATACTGAGTTTGATTACCTGTCGAGCCAGAATGCCTATGAGAAACAGGACTATAAAACCAATAATGAGAAAGGTCCGGCCAATGCGGTGGGTTGCCTTATCGAAATCTGAGAGCGATTGCGCAACAACGACCGAGCCCATCTCCGATGGCAGAACACGGGTGACCATTCGAAAATCGGCACCAGGTGCGTGAAGTGTAAATGGTTCATCACCGAAGGCGGCAACTTGTTTGGGCACCAGTCCCATGACAAAGTCGGTAATCTTATTAACGTTTAAATCCCCTCCGATGCCGCCTACGAGATTTCCAAATGGATCTAAAACAGTGACCGAGATGGAGGATGGCACTCGATTAAGGGGGGTTATTGGTAGAGCTCCACCTTTGCGGGCCTGGTTCTGTCCTCCATTACTTTGGGGATTTGTCTCATCATCATTAGTGATTCCGGCGGCGTTAACGCGGGTTGTTGTTCCACCGATAACGCTATTGAGTTGGTTATCTATCTGCCCAATCAGATAGCCCTTAAGCAGATACTGAGAGGTGACTCCGGCGCCGATAAAACCGATGGTGGAGAGCAGTAGCACGCCGACCGTTAAGCGGTTACGTAATGACCAGTTACCCAGTGGAGATTTCATCTCTACTTAGGCGGTATCCGTAGTCGATAACCAACGCCGCGGACGGTGTGAATAAGAGGTGGATCAAAGGAATCGATTTTTTTTCTTAAGTAAGAGATATATGTTTCAACAATTCCTGCATCTCCACGAAAATCGTACTGCCACACGTGATCCAAAATCTGAGCTTTCGAAACCACCCGATCGGCATTAATAATTAAATAGCGGATCAGTGCAAACTCGGTTGGTGAGAGATCAAGAAAAACTCCTGCGCGACGAACCTCATGTGTCGCCTCATCTAACTCTAAATCGGCAAAGCGCATCTTCTCATCGTCGAGTTCAATCTGCGTTGCACCCGTACGTCGAAGTAGCGCACGCAGGCGAGCGACAAGCTCTTCGAGGGAGAATGGTTTAACCATGTAATCATCTCCGCCCAGAGTCAGGCCCTTGACCTTGTCCTCCATTCCATCTTTGGCAGTTAAGAAAAGAACACCGGTATTTACGCCCTCATTGCGAATCGCTTTACAGACTTCAAAGCCATCTAAATCCGGCAGCATCACATCCAAGACCATTGCATGGGGTTTAAAATCTTCGGCCATCGCAAGTGCCTGCGCACCATTTGCGGCAGTGCGTACATCGAAGCCAACGAAGCGAAGACTTGTTGAAATGAGCTCACTAATACTCGACTCATCATCGACGACGAGAATGCGTTGCATGGTATTTTGCGCGGTTGTGGTCATGGCGCAAGAATGCTCTCACAGTCTGAGAGTTTCCTGAGATTTTTCCGCGAATCTAGCCCGTATTTACGGGCAGTTAAGCCTTGAGTGAGCGTAAGAGGACTTGAGCGACATCTAAAACCTCAATATCGGATTGGCGGGCAACCATCCCATCGCTGGTCATCACCCGGCAGAAAGGACAGGCCACGGCCAACTCTTTGACCCCCGTAGAGATCGCCTCATCGACTCGATTTAAGTTGATCTGAGTACCCAACTTTTCCTCCATCCACATTCGCCCTCCACCTGCACCGCAGCAGAATGAGCGCTCCTTGTTACGGGGCATCTCCGAGATCTCGGCGCCGGTAGCTTCAAGGAGTTCGCGTGGTGGTTGATAAATCTCATTGTGACGGCCTAAGTAACATGGATCGTGATACGTCATTGCAGTATGGCTCATTTTTATTGGGATCAACTTCTTATCGCGCAGAAGTTGATTAAGTAATTGAGTGTGGTGAAGCATCTCTAACTCAAAACCACTCTGTGCATAATCGCGGCCAATAGTAGTGAAGCAGTGTGGGCAGGTTACAACGACTTTCTTAGTACCTTTACTGCGTTCGGCAAAGACCTCTTTAAATGTTTCAATATTTTCAGCAGCTAAGATTTGATAGAGAAACTCGTTTCCTGAGCGCCGTGCAGGATCTCCGGTACACGTCTCTTTTTTGCCAAGCACGGCAAAGTTAACTCCAGCCATATATAAGAGCTCAGCGACGGCTTTAGTGGTTTTCTTCGCACGCTCATCGTAAGCCCCAGCACATCCAACCCAGAAGAGATACTCAACCTCATCAGGTAAGACGCCATCAACGACACGAACCGGAAAATCACATTCAGCGATCCACGCTTCACGATCGTTCTTATTGGCGCCCCAAGGATTTCCTGTCTGTTCGAGATTTCGAAAAGTTCCGCCGAGCTCACTTGGAAAATTCGATTCAACTAAAACTTGGAAGCGCCGCATATTTACAATGTGATCGATATGCTCAATATCTATCGGGCATTCATTAACGCATGCACCGCATGTCGTGCAGGACCATAAGACATCGAGTGAGATAGGCGCACCAACGCCGGACATCGCCTCATTCTCCACGGTCTTTGCAAATGCATGATCACGCATCGCCATGATTAAAAGCTTTGGGGAGAGCGGCTTATCGGTGTGCCAGGCGGGGCACGCTGATTGGCAGCGTCCACACTCGGTACACGAAGACATATCCAATAGACCCTTCCAGGTTATATCGGCGCGCGTTCCAAGACCAAAGACATCATCATCTTTGGGATCTTCAAAGTTTATAACCTCACCATGTGAGAGCATGGCAGGCAGTGGACCGAGTGAGGATTTACCATCGGCGTTGCGACGGAAATAGATATTAAATGGCGCTAAAAATCTATGCCACGCAACTCCCATAGTTAAATTACTTGCAATCACAATAAACCAGGTCATCGAGATAACGATCTTAATCATCGCTACTAATTGAACCGTTGACGTTAACTCGCTTAAGCTCCACGATTTAAAGATTGCCGCAATAAACCACGTCGTTACATAATGGCGATTCCACTTTGTCTCATCGGAGAGAGCTCCCTCTAAACCACGCAGTGCGATTACACAGAAAACAATTACTAGAATTGTAAGCTCGACGTAATAAGCTTTGCGCATTCCCGATCCGTAAAAGCGCGATGTCCGCCCCTTTTTAAAAATACGCGTGAACTGTCGAACGCCTATTAACGTAACTATTCCAATACCCGTTGCCCATGCAATCAGCTCGGTGAAATACTCATATGGCCAAAGATGGCCAATGATCGGTAGTGCAAACTCTGGATTTATTAATTGACCGTATGCAGTAATTAATGTTCCAAGTAGCGCTCCAAAGCCGATCATGACAAACCAGTGCGCAAACCCTACGATCGTAAAGTTAAACATCTTGGTATGGCCAAAGATTTCACCCGCAGCCATACGCAGGCGCTTACCGCGGTCATTACTCCGTGTAGGGTCGGGCGCACCCTTGGTGTAGATACCTATTAACTGCCGGGTTCGAACCGCCATCAGGCCCAGGGCTACGAGCGTGATTGCATACGAGATAAAAGCCAAGAGAAGGTTCATGGCGGCAACTTTATCCATCAGTGGGAATAACTTCCCCACAGTCTAGGTTTACATAATTAAGAACTTGAGTCGCTACGACTCAACCTTGTGTGTATTATTGGCTCAGGTTTAAAGAAAACTCGACCCTACCGAGGCTCGAGTGCGAGAAAAAGGAGCGTAAAAATGGCAAGAGCAGTAGGAATCGACCTTGGAACCACGAATAGTTGCGTATCGGTCCTAGAGGGTGGAGAGGCGACGGTTATCGCCAACGCCGAGGGAGCTCGAACGACGCCCTCTATCGTCGCCTTTACAAAGACGGGTGAGGTTTTAGTCGGTGAGGTCGCCAAGCGCCAGTCGATCACCAACGTCGATCGCACGATTCGCTCAGTCAAGCGTCATATGGGCACCGACTGGTCAATCGATATCGATGGCAAGAAGTACACATCGCAAGAGATCTCAGCGCGTATTTTACAAAAGTTAAAGCGCGATGCCGAGTCATACCTTGGTGAGACGGTAACGGATGCAGTAATTACGGTGCCTGCATACTTTAACGATGCACAGCGCCAGTCGACAAAAGAGGCAGGTGAGATCGCAGGCCTAAACGTTTTGCGCATCATCAACGAGCCCACTGCCGCTGCGCTCGCATATGGTTTAGATAAGGCCGATCAAGAGCAGACGATTCTTGTATTTGATTTAGGTGGCGGAACTTTCGACGTATCCCTGCTTGAAATCGGTGACGGTGTCGTTGAGGTCAAGGCGACCAATGGCGATAACCACTTAGGTGGAGATGACTGGGATCAAGCTCTCGTCGATTTCTTAGTTCAAAACTTTGGTTCACAAAATGGAATCGATTTAACAAAAGACAAGATGGCGATGCAACGTATTCGTGAAGCGGCAGAAAAGGCAAAGATCGAACTCTCATCATCACAGTCGGCATCTATTAACCTGCCTTACATCACAGTAGATGCTGAAAAGAATCCACTATTTATGGATGAGACGATTACGCGCGCACAGTTTCAACAGTTAACCGGCTCTTTACTTGACCGGTGTAAGAAGCCTTTCCAAGCCGTATTAAAAGACGCTGGAATTCCAATCAATAAGATTCAAAGCGTAGTTCTCGTTGGTGGCTCTACTCGTATGCCAGCGGTCGTTGATTTAGTTAAAGAGCTCACTGGTGGGAAAGAGCCAAACAAGGGCGTAAACCCCGATGAAGTAGTTGCACTTGGTGCATCACTGCAGGCTGGTGTATTAAAGGGTGAGGTTAAAGATGTGCTCTTACTTGATGTAACTCCATTATCACTTGGTATTGAAACTAAGGGTGGCGTGATGACACGTCTTATCGAGCGCAACACAACGATTCCTACCAAGCGAAGTGAAGTATTTACAACTGCCGATGACAATCAGCCAGCGGTGCAGATTCAGGCATACCAGGGTGAGCGCGAAATGGCCGCTTACAACAAGAAGTTAGGTATGTTCGAGCTCACCGGGCTTCCGCCAGCACCACGTGGAATTCCACAGATCGAAGTGACATTTGATATCGATGCAAATGGAATCGTTCATGTCTCGGCAAAAGATCTTGGAACGGGTAAAGAGCAGAGCATGACCATCACCGGCGGATCCGCCCTCTCCAAAGATGACATCGCACGCATGATGGAGGATGCCGAATCACATGCCGAAGAAGATCGTCAACGCAAAGAAGAGGCCGAGATTCGTAACGCCGGTGACTCACTTCTCTACTCCACACAGAAGTTTATTAAAGATAATGAGGAAAAGCTTTCTGAGGGTGATGCACTCGAAAAGAAAGTTGAAACTGAGGCTGCGCTAACAGAACTACAAAGCGCACTCGGTGGCTCCAACTTCGAATTGATAAAGAGTGCAACTGAAAAAGCTGCAACCGTAAGTCAAGCCCTAGGTGCCGCCCTTTATGCAGGGGCAGCTGCGGCAAATGCGGCTCAAGAAGAGGCGACACCGGCTGAGGATGGCGTGCAAGACGCTGAGGTTATTGATGAGAGCGAGGCATAAAAATGCCGAGTGAGGAAATTGGTCTAGACGATCCGATAACCGAACTAGTTGAGGAGGTAGCACCGGATCAGGTAATTGATCCGGTCGTTACTCTCACGAATGATTTACAACGGCTACAGGCCGAGTATGCAAACTATCGAAAGCGCATCGAGCGCGATCGTGCACTTGCCCATGAAATGGCGATCGGCGCCGTTCTGACCGAACTATTAGCCCTACTCGATGACGTTGATCGCGCAGAACAACATGGTGAACTCGTTGGAGGATTTAAAGCCGTTGCCGATCAACTCAGTACGATTACATCGAGAATCGGACTTGAGAAATACGGGACCGCTGGTGAGCTCTTTGATCCACAGATTCATGAAGCATTATTGCATGAGACCTCGACGGAGATTTCCGTTGCAACGGCTTCAAAGATTTTACAGCCCGGCTATAAGTACAAAGAGCGGATATTACGTCCGGCCCGTGTAACCGTAACCGATCCAGCTGGGGAGTAATGTGCAATGGCGGCCAAAGACTTATACGAGAAGGATTTTTATAAGGTCCTTGGAGTAGATAAAAAAGCCGGTGCCGATGAGATTAAGAAGAAGTATCGAGCCCTAGCCCGTGAGCTTCATCCCGATAAAAATAAAGGCGACTCGGTAAAAGAAGAGAAGTTCAAAGGCATATCAGAGGCCTATGAGATTTTATCGGATGAGCAAAAACGCTCCGAATATGATCAAGCCCGTGCGCTTTATGAACGAGGCGGCTATCGTGCCGCTCAAGCGGGCGGGGATTTCAACGACATCTTTGGTGGCGCTAACCCTCAGGATCTCTTTGCCAACTTATTTGGTGGTGGCCGGCGTGCACCTCGCAAAGGTCAGGATGTGCAGACCGAGTCAGCGATTACTTTTCGCGAGTCTTTTCTTGGCACTAATTTAGATCTTCGCTTATCGATAGATCGTGGAGCTGCACAAAATATTACGGCACGAGTTCCTGCCGGTGTAACTGACGGTGCGAAGATTCGCGTAAAAGGCAAGGGGGCCGCTGGAGAGGCTGGCCCTGGCGATTTATTTATTCTCTTGCATGTCAAAGCCCACGCGGTTTTTTCACGCAAAGGTGAGAATTTAACGTTGACCCTTCCAGTTACTTTTGTCGAAGCCGCCCTTGGTGCCGATATTAAAGTCCCGACGATGACCGGTGAGGATGTAACGGTTCGGATCGCACCGGGTACATCTAATGGTCGCACTCTTCGAGTAAAGGGACGCGGATTTACAAAGGGGGCTACTACAGGTGATCTGCTTGTAACCGTTGATGTACAAGTCCCTCAACGAGTTGATGGAAAAGCGCTAGAGGCGTTAAAAACCTTTGCACAGGAGACTGCCCAGGAAGATGTGCGTGCCGATTTAATAGTTAAGGCAAAGATATGAGGAAGGTATGAGCAAAGAGTTAAAGGGCGAAGTACCGGCCGATGATGCTGGAGTCTATGTAATCTCGGTAGCTGCGGAGATCTCTGGATTACATCCACAAACTCTGCGCCAGTACGATCGTTTGGGATTGGTCTCACCCAATCGCACCGAGGGGCGCAATCGCCGTTACTCACTTCGCGACATCGCACTTTTGAGGGCCGTTCAAAAATTAGTTGGGGAAGGGATAAATCACGCTGGGATAAAGCGGATTATTGAGCTTGAATCGGCGATGGCAAATATGGCCATTGAAGTTGCTCGTCTGCGCATTGAGGTGGATGCACTTGTCGATGCCAATCCACCAAAAGGACTCATGCGACGTAGCCGCAGCGAAGTAATTCTCTACAAAGAGGGTGATTAAGCGTTCACAAGAAAGTTTGTTCGCCCACTCCATTTTCCAAGGCTCTGTTCGGGCGGGGATTTCAAAATCGACTCTAATACAGTGGAGTAGACATCTCTAAAGTCGGTTGTTACCGCTAAATCTCCATTTACCAACTTTGAAAGCGATGGCTGATCGCCATAGAAGCCGCCCTTTACTTTTTCACCGATTAAAAACATGGGCGCAGAGGTTCCATGATCGGTACCTTGCGAAGCATTTCCTTTCACACGGCGGCCGAACTCGCTAAAGACCATCACCGTTACATCATTTAATCGCGTAGTTGATTTCAGCTGATTCATAAAACGGCTCAATGATGATGAGACGACACCCAAAAGTTCGGCCTGGGCATTTGCCTCATTGGCGTGAGTATCGAAGCCACCTAATGAGACCGACCAGATCTTTGTGGGAGAGCCGGCGGCGATTAATTTGGCAACTACATCTAACTGTTGCGAGAGATTGCTACCTCCGCCAGCGTTTCCGCCGTTGGCCGTTGGCAGATCAGGGGCGAGCGGTGCTGGAGATTTTAAAACCGGAGTAATACTGCTGGAGAGGTTAAAGAGATTACGCATAGATGTTGCAGCTGCGGCCATTAACTTTGAGTCATTTATCGAAGGCTTTGAAAGCTGTATGCACTGTGTTGCTAGTGTGCCTTTAGGAATAACTAATCCACCTAAAGGCAGCGCCGAACCGGATAGCTTCGCGCCAACTAGCATCGGCGGTAGGACCGAGCCCAATGAGATCGCGAGCATGGGATCCTCTGGCTGTGAATCTAACCAACGGCCCAACCAGCCGCTACTAACCGCGCGCTCAGGTGATCCACTTTGCCACTTAGCCATGGATGAGAAGTGTGAGTAATCAGGTTTGGGATAACCAACTCCACGCACAATCGCTACTTTTTGTTGATCCCATAGCGCCTTGATGCCGAGCATCTTTGGATTTAAGGCTAGATCTGCGTTTAATGGCAGCATAGTTTCAGGCTTATATGAGATATCGGGTCGCGATGAAAAATAAATCGGATCTTTAAAAGGTATGACCGTGTTTAAGCCATCGTTGCCGCCATAGAGAGTGACTACGACGAGTATCGGAGTATTCGCTGCAAGAGGACGATTAATCGCAGCTTCGGCGATTTGATCGAGCGAGAGAAAGGAGGATGTTGCACCGACCGCGGCGGCTCCTGTTGTTAATTTAAGAAATCGGCGGCGGGTTAATGTATCCATTAGCTCTCCTAAGCGTTCACTAAGTATTCAGGGCTGCATAGCGCAAGAAGTGCAAACTGGGCTGGATCACCGAGGGAGGTACGTAACGCACCTTCGGTTCGTGCGCTCCATTGCGGGACACCTAACCAATCGGCGGACTTTAGTACACGAGAGTTTTCGGGGATCGCATTGAGTGCGTTCAAAGCGCTCTGCTTTATCAACCAATCGGCAAAGGCTAAGCGGTATTGAAAGGTCGCCGATGAGAGCCAGGCCGAGCCAGCGGGCCATCCACCAACGTTAGGTGGCGAGAATGGAGTTTGGCCCAACTTATCTAAGAAATTTATTAACTGGTTTGGAGTCTGTAGCTTTGATGGCGTTAACTCAAGGGCGCGAGCGGCCGAGATAAACCACTCCACCGGGGATTTCACCATTGAGTACCTCTCATCTCGCATCGATCCATCACTTGCCATCGCATTAAGTGCGCTGGCGATACTGCGTTGGGCAAATCCATCCTTTGCACTAAAGCTTGATGGCATAACTTCATCGCTAGAGATAAAGCGAAACCACAGGCGTTCGGCGATAAAGGTGGCACAGTCATCGCGGGCCGTTAAAAACTCTGCAATTGAATCACCCGTAAAAACCGCGGTCTTACCCAATAAAGTAACTGGTTTTTGATCTCTTCGATTTTGATTGATTGTGACAAGGCCACTACTTCGATCGACTTGATAACCGGTCAATGCACGTGCAATAGCTTTGACATCATCTTCAGAGTATCGATTTACACCTAAGACAAATAGCTCCATTAACTCTCGCCCTAAGTTTTCATTAGGGGCTTTGAAGCTGCTGTCTTGACCATCTAACCAAAACTGCAGGGCGCCGTCGTTAATCATCGCCTTAACCATTGTTGTGAAGTTACCTAGTGAATTTGTACGCAAGGTTTTATTCTGGGTAAAGATCGGTTGGGGATAGTTTATTTTCTCTATCGAAGTCGCCCAATGCCCATGCCAGAACCAGGTCATCCGCTCGGTCAAGCCGTGATCACTTAGGGCCATTCGATCTAACCACCAGGTAATCATCTGCTGGGTTTGAAAGCGCATCGCAATTGCAAATGCGACAACCTCTGGAGTATTTGGTGCTGGTCGCTTTCCTAAATCTGTAATGACTGGCTCTACGACCATCGATGCACCGGCATCTAATGCAGGAACAGTGAGAAAACTAGAGCGAGTTGCATCGACCCCATTTTTAACGGCCGCTAGATATTCACCGGGCCGTGGACCAAAACCAAAGCGATGAAAGAGGCGGGAGATCTCAAGCCGCTTTGCATTCATAGTTAAATATTAAATCCACAGCCCAGTAAATGCACCTACTTTAAATGAACCCACAATGAACCCACACCGAACACACACGATTTCCGTGAACCCATAACGGCCTACCTCTTCGCGGGCTGCTTCTTTGCGACCTTGGCAACCTTGGCAACTTTGGCAACGCTGCGCTTTCGGGCAAGAGGTACCTCATCGGCTAGATTTAAAGTGGCGACAAACTCCTCAAGGATCTCAGCCTCTTTTCGAAGGCTTGCGATCGTCTTATTGATTGCGCGCGCCGTTGCCGCAGTTTTCTTTTGGGGCTTCTTGGCCGCGAGCTTTTTCTTAATCGCCATGGTGGGCCATAGGTTATTGCTTAAGAGGCACATGAGTCTAGATAGTAGGCTCATCTCCATGAGTGCTCGCGAAGCGTTAAAAAATCAGATCGTTACTAAAGCCGTCGTACACGGGAAGGTCATCCTCTCTTCGGGTAAAGAGGCCGATTACTATGTAGATCTGCGCCGTGTGACTTTAGATCACGAGGCCGCTCCTTTAATCGGTGAAGTTATGTTGGAGTTAACAAAAGATTTAGATTACGAGGCTGTGGGTGGTTTAACCCTTGGCGCCGATCCAGTTGCCACGGCCATGATGCATGTGGCGATAGCACAGGGCAGAAAGATCGATTCATTTGTTGTCCGAAAAGCCGAAAAAGCGCATGGTCTTCAACGTCGCATCGAAGGCCCGGATGTAAAAGGCAAACGAGTCTTAGCCGTTGAAGATACATCTACAACGGGTGGGTCGGTATTAACTGCCGTTGAGGCGCTACTTGAAGCTGGCGCGATAGTTGTCGGCGTTGCCGTCATCGTCGAGCGCGGTGCTGCCCCAAAGATACAGGCCGCTGGCTATGAATATCGTGCTGCATATCAGCTATCGGATTTGGGACTTTAATAAGTTTTTACGGTGCAGTTATTTTTTTATTTATGATGCTTGCGAGTCTGCCATTCGCGAAAGATTTCAATTAAAACCGGAACTAAACTGATAAAGATTATCAGGCCGATAATCGGAAGTAGATAGAGATCCACCGAGCCTTTAAGTTTTTCACCGAGGATAAAACCAAGGCCGATGACTAACTCGGTCCAAATTACTGCGCCAAGAGCGTTGTAAAAGAAAAAGAGTTTAAAATCTACATTAATAACTCCAGCGAGTGGATTTATTAATGTACGCACGAAGGGCACAAAACGAGCCAGGACTAGGGCTTTTCCAGTTCCATATTTACGTAACCATTTTTCAGTAGTTAGCACTCTCTCATGGTTAAAGAATCGGCCTTCGGAGCGTTCAAAGATTTTGCGCCCATATTTTGCGCCAAATAAATAACCCACTAGCCCACCCAGGATTGCAGCTACCGGCGCTAGCAGGAAAAGCCCTGCCACTGGTAAGTGTGCATTGCCCAAGATTGCAGCCCCAGAGCCCGAGGCCGCTACTCCGGCGATAAACAGGAGTGAGTCACCGGGGAAGGCTAGACCTAAGAGAAGTCCAGTTTCGGCAAAGATTATGGCGAGGACTCCAAATAATCCAAGATCGGCCACGATCGAGTGAGCGTTGAAAAGGTTCATTGCCCGCAGGCTACCTCAACTTCGACATAGGGCAAAAAAGTAGTTATCAAATTGTTGTACTTCTACGCTCAACTTGCAGTGCGTTTTCATTGAAACTACCCGTGAAAGTCATAACACTTGCCCCACACCATGGTACGCGGAGTTCATTAGAACTTCGGGCCAGTGACCCCCTGAAAGAAAAGGCGACATGAAAAAAACCTTAAAGCTCTCAGCTATTTTAGGTGCTCTTGCTCTTGCAGCAACAACACTTATTACAACACCTGCAACTGCAGCATCCGTAAACTGCAGTGATTTTAAGCAGTTTAGATCATTCAAGAACGTAACAGTTAAGGTATTCGCAGGTATTCGTGATCCTGAAGCTACAGTGATGACAAATGTATTTGCACACTTCACTGCATGTACAGGAATCAAGATCGCTTATGAAGCTACCGATCAATTTGAAACACTTCTACCTGTACGCGTAAAGGGTGGAAACGCACCCGATATCGCGATTATTCCTCAGCCAGGCCTTGTTGCAACAATGGTTGCAACTGGTAAAGCTGTACCCGTAACTGCAGCAGTAATGCAGAATATTAATAAGTATTACAACCCAGCCTGGAAAACATTTACAACTGTTGGCGACCAGGTTTATGGCGCACCATTTGGTGCCTCATCTAAGTCACTTGTCTGGTACTCACCGGCACAGTTCACAAAGCTTGGTGTAAAGATTCCAACAACATGGGCAGAGATGGAAGCTATCGGCGCCAAGTTTGTAGCCGCAGGAAAACTCCCTTGGTGTGCTGGAATCGAATCAGGTGCAGCAACAGGTTGGCCAGCAACTGACTGGATTGAAGAGATGGCACTGCGCGAGCTAGGACCAGATCTATATAACCAGTGGTGGGCCGGTAAGCTCAAATTCTCATCTCCGCAGATGCAGGGCGTAATGGCCAAGGTTGCGGCATGGCTTGGTACAAAGAGTCAGGTTGGAGATCTACAGTCAGTAGCAACACGTAGATTCCAAGATGCTGGCGTACCCGGACTTAAAGATGGCACATGTGGAATGTTGCAGCAAGCATCGTTCTACTCATCAATGTTCCCAGCAGGTACAACATTTGGTGCAACTGGAGATGCAAACGCATTCTACTTACCACCAACAAATACCAAGTTTGGAAAGCCAATCGAAGGTGGCGCTGAGTTCCCAGTTGCCTTTAGCAAGCGTCCAGAAGTTGGCGTAGTGCAGGCTTACTTCTCTTCTCCTGCATACGGTACTGAGCGCGCAAAGCTAGGTGGATGGACATCTGCAAATAATGGGATTCCACTATCTGCCTATAGCGATCCAGTACTTAAGGTTGTAGCAGAGTCACTTCAATCAAAGAAGGGCTCAATCGTCTTTGATGCCTCTGACTTGATGCCAACTGCAGTAAACGGTGCTTTCTGGAAAGAAATGACCAAGTTCTATGCAGAAGGTAAGTCTATGAAGGATGTTGCAGCGGCCATCGACGCTAACTGGTAAATAACCATTAGCTAGAAGCTGTTAGAGACCGAGGCCCACCTCTTGGTGGGCCTCGGTTTTTATATTAAGATTCTAAGAAATAGAGAGTAAATTGATAGATATAGAAAAGGGTGTGCAATCGTGATTACGTGGTCATCCTTGTTCACAAGTTCATGGCCAAAGATCGCACAAATTCTTAGCGTTCTGAGTATTTTCTTTGCTTTTTACTATGTTGCATTTGCAGCAGGCGCACGAATCAAAGGTAAGAAACAAAACAAGTTAGCGCTCATACTTTTTTTACTACCGGCGTTGATTTTAGTAATGACGGGACTCGGAATTCCTGCCATTCAAACCTTTATGGAGTCCTTTAAAAACGCAAACTCATCTAAATGGGTCGGACTCCTTAACTATAAAAACGCGGTGAAAGACCCTGATATTCGCTTGGCATTCGCGAACACAATCGCTTGGGTTGTTATCTGTCCAGTAATTGTTACAGCACTTGGAATCTCGCTAGCAACGATGCTCAACAAGATGAAGCGTGAAGCCGTTGCAAAGTCCTTAATATTTATGCCGATGGCGATCTCATTCGTTGGCGGATCCTTAATCTGGAACCTGATGTACTCTTTTCAAGAGCAAAAAGCGCCACAGACCGGTCTAATAGGGCAGTTTTTTGTCTGGTTACATCTAGATGTCAAACACCTACTTCTGTGGTCGCCATGGAATAACTTATTTTTAATGGTTGTCTATGTTTGGGGCTTTACAGGTTTCGCGATGGTGATTTTATCGGCGGCGATTAAAGGTATCCCAACTGAGATTGAAGAGGCTGCCCAGTTAGATGGCGCAACTGGAATTAAACTATTTAGAACAATCACGGTTCCAATGGTGCGAACAACCATCATTGTCGTGCTCACAACGGC
>JBBAMX010000003.1:0-13834 GCA_040402335.1 Candidatus Planktophila sp. | reverse complement strand
TTAACTCGCTAGCGATAACCATTCCCGCCGTTGTTTTATCGGTCGGCTTTGGTTTGATGGCCGCCTATGCCTTGGCCTGGATACCTTTCCGCTTTAGTGACCACGTCTTTTACGGTCTTTTTGCCTTACAAGGTGTACCACTTCAGCTTTCGCTCCTGCCGCTATTAACTTTTTTTGCCTCTGGAGTTCAGTTATTTGGACACACGATATTTCCGCAGTTGCACATTGTGGGAAAGTTAGCGGCAGTCTGGCTTCCTCACACCATGTTCGGTCTGCCACTCGTTATCTATTTATTACACAACTTTGTATCGGCGCTTCCTAAGGAGTTGTTGGAAGCTGCACGTATTGATGGTGCAAACCACTTTGAAGTCTTTCGCCGCATTGTCTTGCCACTCTCACTTCCGGCGATCGCATCGATCGCTATCTTCCAGTTTTTATGGATCTGGAACGATCTATTGGTGGCGCTGGTATTTGCGGGAGGAACCGATGACGTTGCACCTTTGACTTTGCACCTAGCAAACCTTGGCGGCTCACTGGGCTCTCACTGGGAAAACGTCGCACCGGCAGCCCTAGTCTCAATTATTATTCCGCTGATTGTCTTTTTCTCGCTGCAGCGCTACTTCGTGCGTGGTTTGCTTGCAGGTTCAGTCAAGTCCTAAGTTAGAGGTTAGAGGTTAGAGGTTAGAGGTTAGAGGTTATTGCCATTGTTTTTAATCTGATCCCGATACCAAAATCCCGAATCTTTAATCGTACGCTTTTGCGTTTCAAAATCGACGTGGACAATTCCAAAGCGCTTGTCATATCCCAGCGCCCACTCAAAGTTATCCATCAGCGACCATTGGTAATAGCCCTTTACAGGTGAGCCTTGATCTATCGCACGTGAGATAGCCTTTAAATGCTCCCGTAAATAATCTATACGGCGCAGATCATGTACTTCCCCATGAGCATCGGGGCCGTCATCGTATGCCGCGCCATTTTCTGTGATGTAAAGATCGGGAAGGCTCACTCCAAACTCGCTGTGCCAGCGCACTAGCAAACGCTCTAAACCATCTGGTGTGAGGGGCCAACCCATATCCGTCAGCGGCCCGCGTGGGGTTTCATCACTGGCTACGCCAAATAACGATGAGATTGAATGCCACTGATCTAATCCGTCAATCGCGGCTCCGATACGAGAGTCAAAATAAAAGTTGATCCCAATAAAATCATTTTTAACAGTGGCGGCGGAAAGATCGCCATCCTTAATAACTGCGTTGAGCTCGGCACCAAACTCTGTCATAAGGATCTGAGGGTAGGTACCATGCATAAATGCATCCATCCAAAAGCGATTCTGTACCGCATCCAAGAGATCGGCGGTGCGCGCCTGAAAGGGATCGTTAGCATTATCTGGAACGTAGTTAGCTTGATTTAAAACTGGGCCAGTTAAAATATCGCTTCGTACAGCGCGCATGGCATTTGTAGAAGCGGCATGTGCCATAACGGTGTGGTGAGCGGCGGCAAATGCCGATGACCGATTCTTCAACCCTGGGGCGTGTATTCCAACTCCATGTCCTAGCCAAGCAACTACCCAGGGCTCATTAATCGGCGTAAATTTCTTAACACGATCACCAAATCGCTCAACGATCGCGCTGGAGTAGTCGGCAAAGCGATTAACAATGTCACGATTTACCCATCCACCTTTATCTTGTAACGCTTGAGGTAAGTCCCAGTGATACAGCGTTGCAAGTGGTTCGATACCGGCAGCTAAAATCCCATCGATCAATCGATCGTAAAATGCAAAGCCTCGCTCTTCGCCGGCGCCATCACCATTAGGAAACAGGCGGGGCCAAGCAAATGAAAAGCGATATGCCTGTAATCCCAACTCTTTCATTACCGCGATATCTGCTAAATATCGGTGATAGTGATCATTAGCTACATCACCGGTGTGGCCGTGAGCTACTTTGCCCGGGGTTTTGGAGAAGGTATCCCAGATCGAGGCGCCTCGACCATCTTCATTGGCCGCCCCCTCAATCTGATAGCTGGAAGTAGCTGCACCCCACAGAAACCCCTTTGGAAAGCTCACTTAGCGAGCCTATCGCGCGTAGTTGAGCTAATAGATAGGTATGTTTTTCCTTTTTCACCCATTACTGCCTAAACTTCCCTAGTCTGCGCGCCCGACTTTAGAATCAAGGCGCCATTAAAACTCCAATGGAGGAGAACTTATGCGTGCTTTAAGCACCGTATCACTCGTGCAAGTAACTGGATCAAATCTCAACCTTGTCTACGTCGTCCTAGCGATTTCACTTGGAGCCTTAGGTGTTGCCTACGCCCTGCGTGCCCAAGTCTTAGCGGCAAGTGATGGCACCGATAAGATGCGTGAAATCGCCGAAGCGGTCCAAGAGGGAGCGGCGGCGTTTTTATCCCGCCAGTTCCGAACCCTTTCTTACTTCGTAGCAATCGTCTTTGTCCTCCTCTTCGCCCTTCCCGGCGATGCTGAAATTCGCATCGGCCGATCGATCTTCTTCCTTGTCGGCGCGGCCTTCTCGGCCCTAGTCGGTTACAACGGAATGTGGCTTGCGGTTCGCGCAAATGTTCGGGTCGCCGATGCTGCCCGCAATAAAGATGGCCAGAAAGCGGTACAGATCGCTTTTCGCACCGGCGGCGTTGTCGGTATGACCACCGTTGGTCTTGGTCTTATTGGTGCATCCCTGGTTGTAATTATCTATCGCGAAAACGCACCCTCGGTCCTAGAAGGCTTTGGTTTTGGCGCAGCGATGCTCGCAATGTTTATGCGCGTTGGTGGCGGAATCTTTACCAAGGCCGCCGATGTTGGTGCAGATTTAGTTGGTAAAGTTGAAAAAAATATTCCAGAAGATGATCCGAGAAACGCAGCGACAATCGCCGACAACGTGGGCGATAACGTTGGAGACTGCGCCGGTATGGCGGCAGATCTATTTGAGTCATATGCAGTAACTCTCGTAGCCGCGCTGATTCTTGGCAAGGCCGCTTTTGGTGATGCCGGATTAATCTACCCATTGATCGTCCCTGCAATCGGTACCGTAACGGCAGTTATCGGAATCTTCTTAACCAAGCTTCGCAGCAGTGATAAGTCGGCGATGACGGCAATTAACCGCTCATTTTTTATCTCAGCCATCATCAGTGCAGGTTTAACTGCGCTAGCAACATTTACTTACCTGCCATCTAACTTTAAACTCTTAACTGGTTTATCATCAGCGGCCGTTACGGCCGCAGGTAATACAAATCCACGCGTCTTAGCAATCGGCGCCGTATTAATCGGTATCGCACTCGCCGCCGCAATTCAGGTTCTCACCGGTTACTTCACTGAAACAGGTAAGCGTCCAGTCAACGATGTTGCAGCCTCATCTGAAACAGGTGCGGCTACGGTAATTTTGGCCGGTATTTCAGTCGGATTTGAATCAGCTGTTTACTCTGCAGTCTTAATCGCATCGGCAGTATTTGGTGCATTTCTTTTGGGTGGCGGAAGCATTGTTCTCTCACTCTTGGCAATCGCACTTGCAGGTACAGGATTACTTACAACCGTTGGTGTGATTGTTGCTATGGATACATTTGGTCCGATCTCAGATAACGCACAAGGCATCGCTGAAATGTCGGGCGATGTCACAGGTGAAGGCTCAAAGATTCTCACAAGTCTTGATGCAGTAGGAAATACTACGAAGGCGATTACAAAAGGAATCGCGATTGCTACTGCGGTCCTTGCAGCCACAGCGTTGTTTGGAGCATTTACCGATGCGATCAAGCAGGCCGTGCTCGATGCCGGAAAGAGTGCAGCCAGCCTTGCACTTCAGTATCAAGGCATTCTAGATGTTGCTAATCCGCGCAACTTAGTTGGTTTAATTATCGGCGCTGCCGTCGTCTTCTTATTCTCAGGTCTTGCAGTTAACGCAGTCTCTCGCGCGGCAGGCGCAGTCGTGGTTGAGGTTCGTAAGCAGTTCATCGAACACCCTGGAATCATGAAGGGTACAGAAAAGCCTGACTATGGTCGTGTCGTAGATATCTGTACCCGCGACTCACTTCGCGAACTTGTTACACCTGGCTTACTTGCCGTAATGGCACCAATCGCCGTTGGCTTTGGCCTTGGTGTTGGCGCACTAGGTGCATATCTAGCCGGTGCTATCGGTACTGGAACCCTGATGGCCGTCTTTCTCTCTAACTCTGGTGGTGCCTGGGATAACGCGAAAAAGATGGTTGAAGATGGACACCATGGTGGAAAGAACTCGGATGCACATGCGGCAACGATTATCGGCGATACTGTCGGAGATCCATTTAAGGATACGGCCGGCCCAGCGATTAACCCACTTATCAAGGTAATGAACTTGGTTGGGCTCTTAATTACCCCTGCAATCGTCTCACTCGCACTCGGTGGAAGCACAACTACGAGCACGTTAATCGGTGTCGGTGCAACCCTTGTCATCATCGCTGCATTAATTCGTAATCGCCGTCAAGCTACGACGATTCTCGTTTAACCTTCTTCGCACTTCCCCACTAAGGAATTAATGGCTAAAACAAAGCGCGACCTGATCAAGTTGGTGATTGTTGAGTCACCCGCGAAAGCGCGAAAGATTGGCGCCTACCTCGGCGAAGGATATGTCGTCGAGGCAAGCGTCGGTCACATCCGTGATCTTCCACAACGCGCCGCCGATATTCCAAAAGAGTACAAGAAGATCGCTTGGGCGAAAGAGGGCGTTGATATTGAAAACGGCTTTGCACCTTTATATGTTATCAATCCAGATAAACGTGCAAAGGTAGCCGAGCTAAAAGAGTTAATGAAGAACGCAGCAGAGTTAATTCTGGCAACCGATGAGGATCGTGAAGGCGAAGCGATAGCCTGGCACTTGGTAGAAGTCTTAGAGCCAAAAGTCCCCATCAAGCGGATGGTCTTTAATGAAATTACTAAAGAGGCAATACAAGCCGCCGTTGAAAATACGCGCGATCTCGATTATCACTTAATCGATGCACAAGAGACCCGTCGCGTTTTAGATCGGCTCTTTGGCTATCGACTCTCACCCGTTTTATGGAAAAAAGTTATGCCCCGTATTTCGGCAGGGCGAGTGCAATCGGTTGCTACTCGCTTAATTGTTGAAAAAGAGCGCGAACGTATGGCCTTCATATCCTCCGGTTGGTGGGATTTAGCCGCCATCACCGCCCTGGGTTTTAATGCACGGTTGTTAGAGGTTGAGGGCAAAAAAGTAGCCTCTACAAGTGATTTTGGCGCCGATGGCGCGGTTAAAGAAAAATCCCTTACTAATATTTTATTACTCGATGAAGTCGGTGCTAAGCATTTAGTGGCTTCACTTCAATCATCGGCATTAACGGTTAAATCGATGGAGGAAAATCCACGAACCGAAAGACCGAAGCCACCATTCACAACCTCTACGATGCAACAAGATGCTGGTAGCAAGCTTGGTTGGGGTGCGCAGATAACGATGCGAATCGCACAGCGCCTGTATGAAAATGGGTACATCACATATATGCGTACCGACAGTGTCAATCTTTCAACTCAGGCGATCGATGCGGCACGTAAAGCTGCAAAGTCTTTATACGGCGCCGATCATGTTGCCGATAGCCCACGCATATATCTGGGTAAGACCAAGAACGCGCAAGAGGCACATGAGGCGATTCGTCCAGCGGGGGAGACATTTAAAACTCCCGGGGAGCTTGCACCTGAGTTATCGCGTGATGAGTTCGCGCTCTATGACTTGATCTGGAAGCGTACCGTTGCATCTCAAATGGCCGATGCCAAGAAGTTACAGATGCGCGTGGACTTTGATGCGCAAACAAATGATGGAAATGCCGTTATTTTTCGCGCTAACGGTTCGGTGATTACCTTTCCTGGATTTTTAGCTGCATACGATGAGATTGTTGGCGATGAGAACAGCAGCGATGAGAGCGAAGATAAGCGCTTACCTGCAATGGTGCTTGGCCAAACGGTCAAGGTAAATGAATACACCTGTGAAGGTCATGAGACAAAACCACCGGCCCGATATACCGAACCGACTCTGGTGAAAAAGTTAGAGGAGCTTGGAATTGGGCGCCCTTCCACATTCGCCTCGATTATGCAGACTATTCAAGATCGCGGCTATGTTTACAAGCGCGGACGTGCATTAGTTCCGACTTTCTTAGCTTTTTCAGTGACAGGGCTGCTTGAAACGCACTTCACAAAGCTAGTTGACTATGAGTTCACCGCCAGTATGGAAGAGGATTTAGACAAGATAGCAAGCGGTGAAGCCGCCCGTGTCGATTGGCTGCATGACTTCTTTTATGGAGTCGATGGTCAGCCGGGTTTAAATGAACTATCGGCAGATCTTGGTGTCATCGATGCGCGTGCAACTAACACCATGAACTTATCTCCAGAAATTGAAATCCGCGTTGGTCGCTTCGGAGCCTATCTGCAACAAAATCTTCCCGATGAAGCGCGCAAGTTAGCAAATATTCCAGAGTCACTTGCTCCCGATGAACTAACGCTGGCTAAAGCGATTGAACTATTAGAAGCTCCCTCGGGTGAGCGTGACTTAGGTATCGATCCGATCACTGGCTTTCCTCTAATTGCGAAGAGTGGCCGCTTTGGTCCTTACATCACCGAAGTTCTACCGGTTATCGAGCCCGAACTAACGGCATCGGGAAAAAAGAAGCGTAAAAAAGCCGATGCACCAAAGGCTAAGACGGCATCACTTCTTTCAACGATGACGTTAGATACCGTCACGTATGAAGATGCCCTGCAACTCTTATCACTTCCTAGAACTCTTGGAACAAACTCAACTGGCGATGTGATTACCGTACAAAATGGTCGATATGGTCCCTACCTAAAAGCCGGAGTGGACAGCCGCACTCTTACCTCAGAGGAACAGTTATTTTCACTCACTCTCGATGAAGCGTTGGAAATATACTCAAAACCAAAGGAGCGTCGCCGTGGTGTCGCAAAGCCACCTGTTAAAGAACTTGGTTTTGATCCCACAAGTGAAAAACCCTTGATTATTAAAGATGGCCGCTTTGGGATGTATGTCACCGACGGTGAAACAAATGCAACGCTTCGCCGTGGTGATACCGCAGAAGGTATGACGTTAGAGCGTGGACTTGAGCTTCTTGCCGGCCGGCGTGCTTGGGAGGCCGAAAACGGCCCATCACCTAAGAAGGCGCGCAAGAAGGCCGCGAGTAAGCCTAAGAAGGGTGAGATCGCGCCAACTCTTACAAAGAACGTTGTGAAGAAGGCCGGTGCGAAAAAAGCTGCGAAGAAAGCAGCGACTGGAAAAGTTAAGAAAAAAGCTTAAACAATTACTTCATTCCTGGGGATACAACCTTAATCCCCAGCTCATTAGCATTTTTAATCATCTGTTTATCGTAAGTTACAACACCCTCAACAGATTTATCTAAAAAAATCACTGTGGCGATCTGGATAGCATCAAGTGATCTGAGCGTAATAGATTCAGGAAAGTTCTCCGCAGAACTTAAGATTGCTGGGTTCATGGGCGTAAATAAAAACTTAGAGAGAATTTCTTTACCTTTTGTGACGGAAAGTGGATACATGCGATTGAGTGTGTGGACTACTTCAACTCTAGAGATAGTTGAAGTCATCGTCTTTTCAGACAGGAAATTAATCAGTGCCTTGGATTCTGTTTCACTAAGGATCAGCTTTAAAATTGCAGAACTATCAAGATACCAGCTCAATATCGTTCCTCTGCGCGCATCTCCATGAGAACCTCCGTGGAAGTCTTCTTACCTTTTAATTTAATAGTTGGCATCTCGAAGCGCCAATCAGGATTTTCTGCAGGAATGATTAATCCGGCGGCGATGTATTCCTCGTATAGAGATTTAGTGATCGGGACCAACCGAGCTACCGGAACGCCATGCTCGGTGATTTCAATTACAACGCCTTCCTTGACTCGATCTAATATTTTTGAGGCAGCTTGACGGAGTTCGCGCACACCAACTGTTTGCACAGTGATTGTTGAAGCCGGGCTTTTTTCAGCGCCGCTTATTTTTTTTATTTTTTTAATCTCAGTTGTCATGGTTAAAAGTAGCACAATCATATAAATGTGCTACTTCTAATCTCTCCACTAAAAACTTGCTTACAAGCCACTCTTTGGGGGCCGCAGTCGTCCCGATAGACTCACGCCATGTCTAGAACGCTGCCCAACCCTGCCGCACCTGCGCAGGATCAGACCCGAGGCGTCCTTGCGATTAGACCCTTTCGCAAACTCTGGAACTCTATGGTCTTCTCATCCCTTGGCGATTGGCTGGGATTACTAGCAACAACGGCGCTGGCCCAGCAGCTTTCGGGTGGAGATTACACAACGGCCAACTTTGCTATCGCCGGTGTATTTATCGCCCGTTTAGTACCGGCGGTTTTCTTAGGTCCTATCGCAGGTGTAATCGCCGATCGCTTTGATCGCCGTAAATTGATGGTTACGTGTGACATTTTGCGCACCGCGCTTTATATATCAATTCCAATCGCACATAATTATTTCTGGCTCTATACCGCGACGATTTTAGTAGAGTGCGTAACACTCTTCTGGTCTCCAGCAAAAGAGGCATCGGTTCCAAACCTTGTCCCGCGAGAAAAATTAGAGTCGGCAAATCAAGTCTCACTCCTTGCGGCATATGGCACAGCCCCTTTAGCGGCGCTGCTCTTTACTTTTCTCTCACTCTTTAGCAGCGCATTTCTAGCGGTTATTCCAGGTTTTAATGCAAGCGCCGTTGATGTCGCTCTTTATATAAACGCCGCTAGCTTTGCATTTGCTGCGTACACAATTTGGGGGCTACATGAAATCCCTAAAGGCGCCGCCGCTAAACACGCTGCAGAGATTGGAATTTTAAAAAGCCTGCTGGAAGGTTGGAGATCGGTAAGTCGCTCCAAGATTATCCGTGGCCTGATAGTCGGAATGCTTGGCGCCTTCGGTGCAGCCGGCGCCGTGATCGGATTAGCTCGAACCTTTGTAGGAGATCTCGGCGGTGGAGAGGCGGCATATGGCGTCCTCTTTGGCGCAGTCTTTACTGGCCTAGCTGGCGGAATTGCGCTTGGTCCAAAGATCTTTGCTCAGTTCTCTCGCCGGCGATTATTCGGCGCATCACTTACCATCGCGGGATTTTTTCTAGTTGGGCTGGCAGCGATCCCTAACTTAGTTTTAGCCGTCTTCACCGTGATTGCATTAGGTGCATTTAGCGGAGTCTCCTGGGTTACTGGCTTCACCATGTTGGGATTAGAGGTCGCCGACGATGTGCGTGGCCGCACCTTTGCCTTCGTGCAGAGCTTAATCCGCGTGGTTTTAGTGGGTGTACTTGCCATCGCACCATTGATAGCTGCCGCCGTCGGTAAACATACTTTTAAATTTCAAAACACTCAGATCAGTTATAACGGCGCGGCAGTAACAATTCTTATCGCTGGATTAGTTGCAGCACTGATCGGTGCCATTTCGTATCATCAGATGAAAGATCGCCCAAATGTTTCGCTCTGGTCAGATATCTCCAATGCACTCAAAGGTGAGCTTGGAAGTATTACCGGCGCACCCACTAAGGGTCTCTTTCTGGTCTTTGAAGGCGGAGAGGGAATTGGAAAGACTACTCAAGCAAAACTATTAAAGGCCTGGCTTGAGCAGGAGGGCGAATCAGTTGTGCTCTCACGTGAACCTGGTGGAAGCAATTTAGGAGTTGAGATTCGAAAGATCCTTCTCTCACACTCAACGGGTGAGATTAGCCCACGCGCCGAAGCGCTGCTTTACGCCGCCGATCGCGCCAACCACGTCTTTGCAGTAATCCGGCCAGCACTTGCCGCAGGCCAAGTCGTTATTAGCGATCGCTACTTTGACTCATCTATTGCATACCAAGGTGCGGGGCGAGTCTTAGAGCCGGGTGAGGTTGCGAGAATTTCGCGTTGGGCGACCGAATCACTTTTTCCAACGTTAACAATTATTATCGATCTACCTGCTGAAATCGGTTTAGCACGGTTGCAAGTTAAAGATCGTTTAGAGTCGCAACCGATAGATTTCCATGAGCGAGTGCGACAAGAGTTCTTGCAGTTAGCCCTTCTTGATCCAGAGCGTTATTTTGTCGTCGATGGAAATCAAAGTATCGATCAAACACACACCCAGATTATCTCGCGTGTTAGCGAGATTTCAACGCTTAAGCGCAACGCCCGTGAAGATAAAGGGGCGCTGCTGCTGCGCCCGATTCGCGCAGTTGGAAAGGTCGTTCGTACATCGGCGGCAAAAAACTTAAGCAAGACAGTAACCGCCCCAAAGGTTAAGAAACCTGCCGTAAAAAAATGAGTAGTGCCAGCGTCTACTCCGACTTGGTGGGTCAAGGGCATATCGTTGAGAT
Organism: Candidatus Planktophila sp.; assembly: GCA_040402335.1. GTDB lineage: Bacteria > Actinomycetota > Actinomycetes > Nanopelagicales > Nanopelagicaceae > Planktophila. The sequence goes on along the minus strand of JBBAMX010000003.1, from coordinate 3,505 downwards.
TTTAAAGCTCGCCGTTGCTGCAACCAGGCAGAGCGCAGCTAGCGCCAGCAGCAATAACGCCATGACGCACTCCTGGCTCTTTACCGGCCCGCCCGGATCTGGCCGATCATCGGCTGCAATCGCATTTGCCCAGGCCTTGGTATGTCCAGATGATGGCTGCGGAACATGTAATCAATGTGCTTGCGCGGCCAACGGAGCCCATCCCGACGTTGAGGTGATCGCTACTGAGGGGCTTTCAATCAAGATCGATGAGATCCGCGAGCTCTTATCGCGCGTTGCCTGGGCGCCATCAATGGGGGGCTGGCGGGTCGTTGTGATGGAGGATGCCGATCGATTGACCGAAGCCGCGGCAAACGCTCTTCTTAAGGCGATAGAGGAGCCGGGTACTCGAACCGTCTGGCTCTTGTGTGCACCTACGTTGCACGATGTGCTGCCCACGATTCGCAGCCGCTGCCGACATTTACAACTTGTGACTCCATCCACGCAGGCCGTGGCCCAGGTTTTGCAGCAGCGCGATGGCATTGCGCCACCAATGGCAGATTTTGCCGCCCGAGTAAGTCAAGGACACATTGGGCGTGCACGATATTTAGCTACGAATGAAAACGTGCGAGATACCCGAACCACAATTATGAAGCTGCCTCTAACTATGAAAGGCATCTCATCGGCCTTTGCCGCGGCGCAAACATTGATCGAGCTCGCAACTAACCAAGCCCACGCATCACTCGAGCAACGCAATCAAATTGAGATAGACAATCTCTCTCTGGCCTACGGCAAGGGCGCCACTGGCCGAGGAATGGCTAGCGGGGCGAGCAAGGCGCTTAAAGATTTAGAGAAAGAGCAGAAAACTCGGAGCACGCGAACAGTGCGCGATAGTCTCGATGCTGCACTTCTTGATATGGCAGGTTTTTATCGCGACGTCATGTTGGTGCAGGCAGGCTCCAACGATGGCCTAATAAATAAAGAGTTAGAGCTTGCGATCAGAACGTATGCCGCTGCCAATGCCGCCCATACGACGGTAAATAAAATTAGCGCCATCATGGTTGCGCGCACAAATCTGGGACATAACGCGGCACCACTTTTAACTCTAGAAGCATTGATGTGCATTCTTGCGCGTTAAATATAAAAAAGAGCGTTCACTTTCAACGATAAAACTCCTAGCGTTCTATACGCTTGCAACGGCGATACTCTTGAGCGGTTGCACAACTGGCAGTGCTAAGGGATTTCCAACTGCGAGCAATGATTACTCAACCCTTAAATGGAAAAGCTGTCACGGTAGTTTTCAATGCGCCACTTTAAAAGTTCCAATTGATTACTTGAATCCTTCACTTGGCCAGTTTGATATTGCAATCCTGCGCTATCGTGCAGCTAATCAGCAAAATCGAATCGGCGCACTCGTTGTAAATCCAGGGGGGCCAGGAGTTAGCGGAATTAAATATGCACTCAACGCCGAATACAGCATTAATCCCAAAACCCTTGAGCGCTATGACATTGTCGGCTTTGATCCGCGAGGAATTGCCGAATCTTCTCCGATTCACTGCCTCACCGCAGCTGAGCAGGATCGGTTCTTGGCTAGTGATCCAAAGCCCGATAACCAAGCTCAATTTGCTCAATCCTTACTAGATAGCCAGTCCTTCGTCGACAAATGTGTCGCAAAGACCCGCAATCTCGCCCATTTTTCAACCTATGAGGCGGCCCATGACATGGAGCTGTTGCGCTTGGGCCTTGGGGAGAAAAAATTAAATTACCTGGGATTTTCATATGGGACTTATCTTGGCACTTTGTACGCGGAGCAGTTTCCAGAAAACGTTGGGCGCTTTGTATTAGATGGTGCGATTAATCCAGCGATCTCAAATGAGGAGCAGTCGATACTCCAAGCCGTAGCATTTGATAAAGCGCTCGCGAACTTTATCGCCGACTGTCCAAAACACTCCGACTGTCCCCTACCTGAAAATGCAACGTCAGCATTCTTCATAAACTTCTTTAAGCGAGTTGCCAAGAAACCGTTAATAGTCCAAACGAGTCAATTAGTACAACAAACTAGCTACAAGCTCGCCAAGCGATTAAGTGATCAATCCGTTGATCAAAGCAAAAGAGAGATAACCGAAGGCCTCGTCGTCACAGGTACGGCATCGGCGCTCTATGATGATGTCTCGGGTTGGCCGCTATTGCGTCGGGCAATTACCCAAGGCTTATCGGGGGATGGAAGCGGATTTGCAAAGCTGGCCGATAGTTACAACGGCCGAAATAGCGATGGAACTTATAGCGATAATCAAAATGATGCAAACATTGTCATCGACTGCTTAGACTGGCAAAATAAACTGAGCAACGATGTAATCCGCGCAGACGCCATTCATTTTGCAAAAGAAGCCCCGGTATTTGGCCCCTACGTTGCCTACAGCGCCATCACCTGTAACTTTCTTAAAAAATCGATTCATTATCCCGATCCTAAAAACAATAAACTCGTACTCAATACTGCAACGCCGGTAATAATTATCGGAACAACGCATGATCCAGCTACTCCATATGCGTGGGCAAAAGCCCTCTCGACCTACTTCATCGGTTCGCGTTTAGTGACTTTGCAGGGTGAGGGCCACACTGGATATGCCAGAGGATCGGCATGCATCGATGATGCCGTCGATACTTACCTGGTAACGGGAGCAATCCCAGCCCAAAACCTCATATGTAAGCAGTAATACCTAGCTGAATTACTCGGACTCTGTAAGCCACAACTGACGGAAAAGCTTGATATCCCCAACCCCTATTTCCCGCGTAGTTGGTAGCTCCTCAAGCCGTATTCACGCTCCTAAAAGCCGCCTAATGGTAAGAAGTACCCCTTGCCATAGGGCAAGATTTCCCTATGCGCTTAGACCACGTCTCATACGTAACCTCTCACGATCAATTAGCCGACACCGTTCAGCGCTTAGGTTCACGCCTGGGCTCGACCTTCGTCGATGGCGGAGTACACCCCCGCTTTGGTACACGTAACTTCACACTGCCGTTACAAAACGGTCACTACATCGAAGTTGTATGTCCACTCGATCACCCAGCATCTGATGCATCGCCTTTTGGTAAAGCCGTATCACGTCGAGCGGCCGAAGGTGGCGGATGGCTTACCTGGGTCGTTGCAGTTGATAACGTTGCAGCGATTGAGAGCCGCCTTGGGCGTCCAGCCGTTGATGGCCATCGCACAAAGCCAGACGGTACCGATATTCGTTGGAAGCAGATCGGTGTTCTTGGTACGTTAGAGGATCGCCAACTCCCATTCTTTATCGAGTGGATTGAAAATCACCACCCATCTACCGATGGTAAAGCCGTTGCCACAATCGTTAAGGTAGAGATCGCTGGCGATGAAGCGACGATCTCAAACTATCTTGGATCCGATACTGCGCAAGCTTTGGGAGATAACGTTGAAGTAGAGTGGCTAAGCCCGGCCGATAACGATGGTGATAATGGAATCGTTGCCGTGCACCTTAATACACCAAACGGTGTTGTTCGCCTCGATTAA
>JBBAMX010000002.1:91394-114617 GCA_040402335.1 Candidatus Planktophila sp. | reverse complement strand
AGTGCAAACTGCGCCCGTAGATTGCCATTGGCGATGCCAGCTTTACGTCCTGCGTCGGGATCTGAAATTACCGAACCCCCCGAGACCTCTGATCCCGTGCCTGCCGAAGTTGGTAGCGCTATGAGCGGCAGTGTTGGTGCGGGATAAACTGGGGGCTTAGATTGGAACTCAGCGAAAGTACAGTTGAGCTGGGCACATAAACGTGCCGCCTTAGCAGTATCAATCACTGATCCACCGCCAAGGGCGACGAGAACATCAGAGCCGGCCGATTTTAAAGCCGCCGTGGCATCGTCCACCATTTGAATCGTTGGCTCGCCGGCCGGCTTTTCAAATACGGTAATTGCTAACTGCTTATTTTCTTGGAGAAGCGTGATGAGCTGTTTAGCGGCGGGGTTAAATTTTTCAATATCTTTATCGACCATCAAAAAAAGCTTACTAGCGCCGATCTCGGTGATAACTGCAGGAAGTGTCTGCGCGATACCTTCGCCAAATCGAACTTTAACGGGGAGATGATTATTAAATGCGATTACATTTTCCACGCGTACACCTTTATCTCTGTGATGGCCATTAAATCGATGTTGGAATTCTATCTGGCCAATAGCTGTGGGAATATCCTTGAATGCTGGCAGATTTAAGATCTATCTTCAGTTACCGTTAGCACCCTCATGAAGCATGAATTAATGAAGACCACTATTCGTGCCAGAAATGGCCTTTGGGCCACGTTTTTCTTTATGGGAGTTGTCTCGATGGCCTGGGTGGCGCGAATCCCAGAGATTCGAGATGCCAACGGGTTAAATAATGCACAGCTGGGCCTGATCCTTTTATCGAGCACTATCGGTGCGGTCATTGGGGCGCAATTGGCGGGTCGGCTTATTCACTCATTTGGAACTAAGCCAGTTATTAGTGTTGCCATGATCATTATGCCGCTGGGGCTAATTGCTATGGGGCTCGCGAGATCACCAATTACATTAATCGCCGGCCTCTTTGTAATGGGCCTTGGATATTCAAGCATGGATATCGCATCTAATACTCAAGCCGTTGCAATTGAAAAGCTTTTAGGTAAGCGAGTTATGTCCTCTTTCCATGCGCTCTGGAGTAGTGGAGCCTTTGTAACTACGGTTCTAGGGGGCGTGATCTCTAAACATGTCACACCTCGAGATAATTTAGTTGGAATCGGCATCGCATGTTTCTTCCTTTTTATTCCCGCCGTATCTTTTTTGTTACCTCCAGCACTTGATGAACATAGTGGTGGCGAAGAAGAGACCCAGGCAAAGATTCCACTTTTTGGTAAAAGTGTTTTACCTTTATGGGGGATGGGCGTCGGTTTATTAGGGGGTCTCATTGCAGAGGGCTCGGCAAGTGACTGGGGTGCGATATTGCTTCGCGATAATATGGGCTTTGGTAAAGGAGTTAATGCCAGCGCCTTTGCCGTTTTTGCACTGGCCATGATTACTTCACGTTTTCTCGGAGATCGAGCCCTTGATTATTTTGGTCCTCGAAAAACAGTATTACTTGGGGGTTATTTAGGAGGGTTGGGACTTGGAGTAGGTATCGCTTTAGGTGTCCCACTCTCACACGCACATCCAACTGCGGCATTAATAATTGTTAATATCGGTTTTGCCTTTGCTGGACTTGGAATTGGTCCGATGTTTCCGGCATATATCTTGGCAGCATCTGATATACCTGGCATCGCTTCATCGGTTGCAATTGCGCGGGTGGGCGTAATTGGAATCGCTGGTTATTTCATCGGCCCCTCAATCACGGGAGCGTTAGCACAGTTGACGACGCTGCCAGTTGCGATGAGTTATCCGATACTTATGCTGATCTTTGCCGGGTATCAATCCCATATTATAAAGAAATAAATTGCGTTAAAAACTCCCCGCAGATAAATCTGCGGGGAGTTTTTAATATAAATTAAAAATTAAAGAATGCGCTTGTAATACTTGGTCCAAAATTACCACCGGCACCAACTACGGCAAAGATAATTAGAGCTGCACCGGCAAGTGAGAGATCTTTGAAAAATCCGATTGTTTCATTCTGCTTTGCTGTTGGATCGCTCTCTTTCCAAAATGCATGCATTAAAATCGCTGCTGGAATCAGGAAGAGGGCAATGAGTAGAGCGCCTAAATCTGCATAAATCCCTAATGCGACGTAGAGGCCACCAATGAGGATCATGATGCCTGAAGCGATAACGGCCAGCTTTGCCGCCGGAATCTTCTTGTAAGTGGCATAGCCAGTCATCGTCTCTAGTTTGGTGAGGTGCATTACTCCTGAGTTGATGAAGATGAGGGAAAAGAGGACTCGGCCGATAATAAGTACTGCATTCATGGCGCTCCTTAAAGCAGTTGGTTATTTACATGTTAATCACTTATGTGACGTACATCAATAATAGTAGTTGAAACTTCAACTACTAAACCTACCCGACACGCCCTACCGCTTGCTAACTGTCAGTCCAAGGGGCTAGTTTTCGAACATCTGTTCGAATATCCACAGCCTCAAGGAGCCCCAGCTAGCTATGTCAGCCCCACAGATTAATCCCGCCCACGACGTGACAATCGATGGCACAACTACACCCATTGAATTTACATTTCAAGGTAAGCGCTTTCGTATCCATGCAGTTTTATCGAGATGGTGCGAAGCCGGAGGTTGGTGGAACCGCATTAGCGATGGCAAGTATCGCCCCGATGATGCCGCCCGTGCCGTATGGCGGGTTGAGGCGGCACCTATTGGAACGCTAACAAGCTTTGAACTCGAACGCGATGAACTCAGCGGCCAGTGGATTATTAGATCGATATGAGTTTTATTCACCTCAATGTAGCAAGTGCTTACTCGCTTAAATATGGAACAACCCAGCCAAGGGATTTAGTTGCGCGCGCAGCCGAGTTTGAGATGCCGGCATTAGCACTGACCGATCGTGATGGCCTAGCAGGGGCGGTGCGCTTTGCACAAAGCTGTGTTGAGCATGGCATCGCACCAATCATCGGAGTGAATATAGGCATCGATTTAGAGGGTGCAAAAAATCGCATCACACTACTTGCGCATAGTGATGGTGGCTGGCAAGCGCTCTGTCGATTATTAACTTCGCTAGCCATGGTCACCGATCACCGCAGCCCCGTTCTTACTCTTGAACTCCTGCAACGCTTTAATCACTACAGTTCAAATCTCTACGCACTTCATGGTCCAGAATCACCCGTGGGCGCGTTACTGACAGATAACCGTAGCGATGCCGCTTTTAGCGCATTTAATAGAACGCGTGATTTATTTGCCGGTAATGCTATTGAATGCGTTTCACATCTAGTTGCAGGAAAAGGTCCGCGCTCAACATCGCACGCCGCTAGGTCATTGATTTTCGCCCGTGATCACGATATCGATGCCGTTATTACAAACGCCGTACGGATGCAAAATCGCAGTGATGGGCCAGTTGCAGATGTCTTAGATTGCGCACGTCAACTAGTACCTCTACATCCACGCCATGTAGAGCGCCGCAATGCAGAAGGTTTTTTAAAATCGGGTGATGAAATGATTTCACTGGCTGCAGAAATTGCACGTGCAGCTGGCGAGCGAACTCCACGCCAACTTCTTGCAACAACTCGGGCTTGGGCCGAGCGCTCTTTATTATCACCTGCTCGCGATATTGGTCTCGGGGGAGCCCACCTGCCCGAGCCACATGTCGTTGGGGCGGGTTCAGCACATGAAATGCGAGTACTTTTGCGCACACGCAGTGAAGCTGGAATCAACTGGCGCTATAGCGATAGTGGCGCGATTAAAAAAGCACGTACCCGCCTTGATGATGAGCTATCAACGGTTGCAACGCTGGGTTTTGAATCCTATTTTTTAACCGTTGCCGATATCTGTGACATGGCACGTATGGCCGGTATCCGTGTAGCTGCACGAGGAAGTGGCGCTGGCTCATTAATCTGCCACTTACTCGGAATCTCTGGGGTCGAACCTATGGCTCATGGATTGTTAATGGAGCGCTTTTGCTCACCGCTTCGTAGAGCCTTACCCGATATTGATATCGATGTTGAATCACATCGTCGCCTAGAAATCTATGACATGGTTTTTAAGCGTTATGGCAATACTGATTGGAACGTACCCAATAACCAATCACGGTGTGCAACCGTTGCAATGGTCGATACATATCGTGCCAGGCATGCAATTCGCGATGCTGGCGCCGCCCTTGGTCTACCTGCGATGGAGATCGATATGTTAGCTAAATCAATGCCCCATGTTCGGGCGCGTAATATATCTAGCGTTCTGGAAAACTTACCAGAGCTCAAATCACTCAATATCTCCGCACCTTTAACGGCCATGACAATCGCGCTTGCCGAACGCCTTGATGGCCTGCCAAGACATTTAGCGATGCATCCATGTGCAATAGTTTTATCTGATGGTGGTTTGTTAAATCGCGTACCACTAATGCGCAGCGCTAGCGGCTATCCGATGGTTATCTTTGATAAAGATGATGTCGAAGCGATCGGTCTATTAAAACTCGATGTACTGGGAGTACGTATGCAGTCGGCGATTTCATATGCCCTGACTGAAATTGAAAGAGTACAGGAAGCCAAGATTGATATCGATTCAGTACCACTAGACGATGGGCAGACGTATCAGTTGATTCAATCAACGCGCACCCTAGGTATTTTCCAAGTAGAGAGTCCAGGCCAGCGTGAACTAGTCGGCAAACTGGAGCCAAAGACGTTCACCGACTTAATTATCGATATCTCATTATTTCGTCCAGGGCCGGTTAAAGGCGACATGATTACGCCGTTTTTAAAGGCACGCCACGGATGGAGTAAAGCGCAGATTATCCACCCCGATCTCTATGAGATCTTGCGTGATACCGAAGGTGTAGTTGTCTTTCACGAACAGGTAATCCAAATCATTGCAACGATGACTGGTGTATCTCTGGCAAGTGCCGATGAAAAACGCCGCGCGCTAGGGGATAAGACTGGCCAACAAGAAGTCTGTGACTGGTTTTTTCCTGCCGCAACGCTTCGGGGATACGATCTAACAATCATTGATGAAATTTGGAAGCTTTTGCGCGCCTTTGCATCCTTTGGTTTTTGTAAGGCACATGCCGCAGCCTTTGCCTTGCCCACATATCAATCGGCCTGGCTTAAAACACACTACCCTGCAGCTTTTTTAGCCGGTGTTCTTACGCATGACCCGGGTATGTATCCCAAGCGATTAATCGTTGATGAGGCACGTCAGATGTCAATCACGATTGCACCGCTAGATGTTAATGAATCGGATTCGCTCTATCGTGTTGAAGAGAAAGGTCACGCAATCCGTATCGCACTATCGACTATTGCAAAGATTAGTGATGGTGAAATCGCATCGATTATTGCCGGGCGCCCTTATACCGATCTAGCTGATTTTGTATATCGATCTGGCAGTAGCTCTCCAGTTACTGAAAGCGCAGTCCTGACTGGTGCCTTCGATCGATTACACCCGGAGGTTAATCGCCGCGACCTCTTACTGCACCTATCTGATTTGGCGCGATCACCTAATAAAACTATCTCAGGCGCACAGATGAACCTAGCCTTTACACCCCCGGCGATTATTAGTAGTGGCTTGCCTAATATGAGTGCGGCTGAAAGCGTGCGCCATGAAGTCGAGCGTCTAGGTATCGATATGTCACATCACTTAATAGAGTTTTATAGTGAGTTTCTTAATGCAATTGGTGCGGTGCGATCTTCGCAGTTATTAGAGGCACGATCGCGCTCTAGTGTTCTAGTGGCTGGAGTTAAAGTCGCACTGCAGACTCCACCAGTACGCTCGGGTAAACGTGTTATCTTTTTAACGCTCGATGATGGCTATGGCTGTAGTGACACGGCTTTTTTCACCGACGCACAGGCAGATTATGCCGGCACCCTTTATTCATCATCACTGCTATTAGTGCGTGGCCTTACTCGTCGAACCGGTGCCCGCGGAATCTCAATTAACGGTACGGGCGCGTGGGATTTACGTACCGCATATGAAAACTGGCGAGCGAAAGAAAGTAGGCTTGCAATATGAGCACGGCCTCCATTCTGCATGTAGATATGGATGCGTTTTATGCCTCAGTAGCCGAACACGACAACCCTGAGTTAAAAGGTAAAGCGATAGTAATAGGAATGGGCGCGCGCGGCGTTGTTTCGGCGGCAAACTATGAAGCACGTAAATTTGGAATACATTCAGCTATGCCAGTTGGGCGGGCCCGAAGATTGGCACCTCATGCAGTCTTTTTGCCGGTAGATATGCCACGCTATCAAGAGGTCTCATCACATATTATGGAGATCTTTGAAAGTTTTACGCCATGGATAGAGCCCATCTCATTGGATGAGGCTTTTCTAGATGTGAGTGGGGTAGAGCGTTTAATAGGCTCACCACGAAAAATCGCATCTATGATTCGCGCAAAAGTAGAGGCACAAGAGGGCATTACCTGCTCTGTTGGTATCGCGCCATCGAAGTTCATCGCAAAGCTGGCATCTGCGCAATGCAAACCAGATGCAGTCTTAGAGGTAACCAGCGAAGGCATCTTAGATTTCTTACACCCGCTTCCAATTCAAGCGATGTGGGGAGTAGGCCCTAAGACGGCGCAAACTCTTGAGCGCTTGGGACTTCGCACGATACAAGATATCGCCGAGCTTCCACGTGCAACTTTAATTCGCGCACTTGGACAGGCGGCCGGGGCATCACTCTATGAGCTGGCATGGGGCCGGGACTATCGAGATGTAACTCCACACGATGCGACAAAGAGTATTAGTGCAGCTGAAACCTTTGCACAGGATTTAGATGATCCGGCCGAAATCTTGACCGAGTTCTTGCGTCTGACCGAGCGAGTATCACAGCGCGTTCGAGATATGGATTTATTTGCAAAGACGATCACGATTAAGGTGCGCTTTGCCGATTTTTCAACTATCACTCGATCTAAAACTCTTCCCCTGCCTATCGATGGGAGCCGCGAGATATATGAGGTGGCGCGAACTTTGTATGAAGCGTTGAATTTAACCCGTGCACGCGTACGTTTAGTCGGAGTGAGCCTTGAAAATCTAAGCAGTGGGGCGCCCGAACAGCTAGTTTTAGGCGCTAGGGCGAGTGGTTGGCGCCAGGCCGATGGCGCTATAGACCGGGCAAGGGCTCGCTTTGGCAGTGGGAGTGTGCGCCCGGCCCGCTTAATCGAGCCTACAAGTGACCCCAGTGAATAAGTGGCATGGCGCAGATTTCTGTTCTATTGTTCAACCATGCCTTTATCAGATCATGAGAAGCGGATGCTCCAAGAGATGGAGGCCGCCCTTTTAACCGAGGATCCACGGCTTTTCTCTGCGCTCTCGGCCGGCTCGAAGCCGCTTCGATCTCGTAGCACCTTGATTGGAATCGGACTCCTACTTCTGGGTGTAGTCACGCTTTTTGGTGGACTAATCGCCAAAATTACACCCGTCGGTCTGCTTGGCTTCGTTATCGCCCTGGCCGGCCTCGTTGTCATCCTCTCATCCATTGGGGCTAAATCCACTCGTGGTAAGGGCGCTCGCAAAGGAAAACGCCTTGGTTCAAAGCTTGAAGCCCGTTGGGATGAGCGCAACAACAAGTAAGTCCTGAGCTCTTCTCGATATCAAAGGCCTCCAATTGGGGGCCTTTTTTCATGGATTTTTACTCGGCTTTTTGGGAGAGATAGGGAGAGTCGTGGACAAAAGTGGTGCAAAAAGGAGTGAAAGGGAGTAAAGTGGGGAAGTCAGCCGATTAGTGGACGATCGGTGGAGCCCAGGGAAGGGGTGCAGAGCATATGTTTCTTGGCACCCACGAGCCGCGCCTAGATGAAAAGGGCCGCTTGATTCTTCCAGCCAAGTTTCGCGATGAACTCTCCTCTGGCCTAGTGATCACAAAGGGTCAGGAGCATTGCCTCTATGTTTTTCCAGCCAGCGAGTTTGAGGTAATTACTCAGACGTTAAAACAGGCACCTGTTACTGCAAAATCCGCCCGTGACTATAGCCGAGTGATGTTTGCAGGTGCGCATGATGAGATTCCTGATCGCCAAGGACGCATCACGATTCCACAAAATTTACGTACGTATGCAGGACTTGAAAAGGATTGCGTCGTCATTGGCGCCAACACTCGCGTTGAAATCTGGAATGCAGTTTCTTGGAACGAGTATTTAACCGATCGCGAGCAGAGCTTTGCCGATGTATCAGAGGAGGTATTTCCAGGATTGTTTTAACGTGACTCTCATTTGTGGCCACCGCCGACCTTTCGAACGTAACGGCGCCCCTTCCCCGGCGCCGTTACTAAAAGATCCGTTGGCCGGCGGTGACCAGAGGTGAGAGTGATAAACATAAGTTTTGTAAAAAATAGTTCAAAGTTAAAAAAGTTACCGAAGTTACAGATTGGAAACGAGAGGGGGAGGCAATGATTGATGAGAATATGCACATTTCAGTATTGCGAGATCGATGCGTTGCGCTTTTAACCCCCGCAATTGAAGGCGCTGAAAATCCAGTAATTGTTGATGCAACCCTTGGCCTGGGTGGCCATAGCGAAGCCTTACTTTCGCGATTCCCAACTGTAAAAATAATTGGAATAGATCGAGATCTTGATGCGATTGAACTAGCAACAAAGCGGCTGGCACCATTTGTTAATCGACTAACAACAACGCATACAACGTTTGACTTTATTGGCACAGTCATTGAATCACTTGGCTACTCCGAGATTTCTGGTGCACTATTTGATTTAGGTGTCTCATCGATGCAGTTAGATCAAAGCCATCGCGGCTTTTCATACTCCCAGGACGCACCGCTTGATATGCGTATGGATCGTACTCAATCATTGACCGCCGCCGAAATTGTCAATACCTATGAGCCGGGCCAGTTAGTACGAATTCTGCGTACTTATGGTGAAGAGAAATTTGCCACTCGAGTAGTTGAATCTATTGTTAAAGCCCGTGCAATCGCCCCGCTTGACTCAACTATTGAGCTGGCAAACCTAGTCAAAAATGCGATCCCAGCCGCGACTCGTCGAACGGGCGGCAACCCCGCTAAGCGCACTTTCCAAGCTCTGCGAATTGAAACTAATGATGAGTTAGGCACCATCACTCGAGCACTTCCTGTTGCACTCAAGAGCTTAGCTATTGGTGGTCGGTTGGTAGTCATGTCATTTCAATCCCTAGAAGACCGCATCGTAAAAGAGATTTTTCTTGCATCAACCACATCAGGAACTCCAAGAGATCTTCCCTTTGAGTTACCGGAATTCGCGGCAAAGTTTTCACTTGTGATTCGTGGAAGCCAAAAACCTGATTCAAGTGAGCTAGCGGCAAACTCACGCTCTGCCTCGGTCCGATTGCGTGCCATCGAAAGGATCGCAGCCTAATGGCAATGATGGCGATCACTCCAGCGATATCTCGATCTCGAGAACTCTTGGTGCAAAAAACTACGAAAGTCGCTTTCAAGTTGGTTCCGGAGAGCGCAACAGAAGTTACCGCCAACCGTAAATTCTTTGCTACCTTCGTCTCGATAGTTGGAGTCATTGCTCTTTTATCGCTACTAATAATAAATACCTTACTTGCCCAGGACGCCTTTGAATTAAGCCATTTAAAATATCAGGCAAAATTAGTGAGTGATCAACGTGAGGCTATTGATCGAGCGATAGATCAGCAATCATCACCGATAGCCCTTGCACAAGCTGCAATTGCACTCGGAATGAAAGCTTCAGAGTCACCAACGTTTTTAGATATAAATAAACTGGTTGTAGCGACTCCAAACTTGGTGATATCCGCGGTGCAAGGAAGCGTTAAGCATGGGTAATTTTGCTATTGCGCATCATCGAATCCGCGCACTTGTGCTAATAATCGCCCTTGTCATGGTGGGTTTTTCACTGCGCCTAATTCAAGTTCAGGCCGTGCAGGCAAGTGATTATCGGTTACGTGCGCTCAATGAGATGGAGAATACACGTTCACTTCCCGCGCCCCGTGGATCTATTACCGATATTAACGGCATCGCCTTTGCGCAGAGCGTGATAGCGACCAGTATCGTGGTTGACCAGACGCAGATAACAGATCCATCGAGAGTTGCAGCCTTCGTTGCTCCAATTCTGGGTCTAAGCGTTGCAGGGGTCGCCACGAGCATCACAGGAAAACATAAGTGGAGCATGGTCTATCAAAATGCGCAGCCAGCGACCTGGCTAAAGTTAAGGACTGCGCTCGACAGATTTAATTCACAGTTTCGTGCCATGAGCCCTGAGAGAATTATCGGTTTTTTCCCAGAGCGCAGCTATGTTCGCGAATATCCATCTGGCTCACTTATCGCCTCTTTAGTCGGCTTTGTTAATCACGATGGAAAAGGCGCAACAGGTCTTGAATTCTCCCTCAACACATCGATTGCAGGCGTGGATGGTAAATACTCTTATGCCAATGGATATGGCACCGAGATTCCAGGATCACAGTCGGAGATCACGCCAACCCAGACAGGAACCTCAATCCGATTGACGATCGATCGCGATATTCAGTGGGTAGCCGCCGATGCAATCTCTCAAGCGGTAAAAGCATCGGGTGCGATTAGTGGAACAGTCATCGTTATGGATCCAAAGACGGGTGAAATCTTGGCCCATGCAACCGTTCCTACTTTCGACCCTAATAACACCTCAAAAATCCCGCTTGCCGCAATGCGCAATCCATCGGTCCAAGATGTTTATGAGCCAGGTTCAACGGGTAAGGTCATGACTATTGCGGCAGCCCTGGAAGAGAAGAAGATCACTCCCGAGACGGTTTTTACAGTTCCATACTCTTTGCAACGTGCCAATAAAACTTTTAAAGATCACGAGAAGCATCTGACTGAGCGTCTGACTTCCTCGGGGATTTTGGCGGTATCAAGTAACACGGGGACGATTCAAATCGGCGAACTTTTATCTAATCAAACGCTTCATGATTACCTTTCTAAGTTTGGAATCGGCAAAATGACGGGTTCTGGACTGCCCGGTGAATCTAAAGGCATTTTTTCTAATGTGGCCGATTGGTCGGGTACTACTGCGCCAACTGTCGCCTTTGGTCAGGGATACTCGGTAACGGCGATGCAGGCGACGAGTATCTTTGCAACGATTGCAAATGATGGTTTTCGAGTAACTCCAACCGTTGTTGCGGGGACCAGTGATGCCAGTGGCAATTACACGCCTTCGCTAACTCGAACTAGTGAGCGTGTAATAAGTGTTGCGACGGCAAAAGCTTTGCGAATAATGATGGAGAGTGTTGTGTCGGCGGCAGGTACTGCCCCAACGGCTGCGATAAACGGCTACCGGGTTGCAGGAAAAACTGGAACTGCAATGCGAGTCGATAGTAAGTGTGGCTGCTATCGAGGGTACACCGCATCTTTTATTGGTTTTGCGCCTGCAGATAAACCTGCATACGTTATTAGTGTGACGATTCAAGATCCCAAAGGCCTACATTGGGGAGGAGCATTGGGGGGACCGGTATTTAAAAAAGTCATGTCATTTGTTCTTCAGAGTAAACACATTCCGCCTACGGGAACTACTGTCGTGCCTGTTGCGCTCACTGAAAAAGATTTACTAGCAAAGAAGGCAGTAGATGTTAAGACCACTCACTAGTCCTATTAAGTCACTTCATGCCATCCGCGCATTAATCAGTGCGACATCTATTCTCAGTGATGAAAACTTGTCTCAAATTAAAGTAACGGGCGTTACTTCTAGTAGTGATGATGTCGTATCCGGTGACCTGTTTATTGCACTACCCGGACAAAAACACCATGGCGCTCAATTTGCCTCGCAGGCTATTGATCGGGGAGCCGTTGCGGTACTTACCGACATCCAAGGTGCAGCGATGATTTCAGATGCGGTAGTGATTGTTAGTGATAATCCCCGCCGGGCAGCTGGAATAGTCAGTGCCTGGCTTTACAGCGAGCCTATGCGCGATCTTTATAGCATCGGTGTCACCGGGACAAATGGAAAAACTACTGTGACTACGCTCTTGCACCAGATTTTGAGCGCTGCCAATCGTGAGAGTGGATTAATTGGAACCGTTGAAACCCGTATCGCAACCGAAATCATTAGTAGTAAACGGACAACCCCGGAAGCCAGTGAGTTACAGGCATTATCTGCCGTAATGCGTGAGCGCCATATGCGTAACCTTGTGATGGAAGTATCAAGTCATGCAATAACTCTGGAGCGAGTCCGCGGTAGCCACTTTGACATAGTTGGGTTTACGAATCTGTCTCAAGATCATTTGGATTTTCATCTCACAATCGAAGATTATTTTTTAGCAAAGGCGAGTTTATTTACATTTGAATACGCAGATTTAGCCGTTATCAATATCGATAATTTGCATGGTTCACGTCTAGCCAAGCTCACCCAACTTCCGGTTATTACTTTATCCCGATTCAATAAATCCGCTCAGTGGCACTACGTCTCAATTATGAGTAAAGCCGAAGGAGCATCGATTGCAATTAGAGGCAGTGGTGGAGTTCTTATCGAAGGCAAGAGCTCACTCTTCGGTGGATTTAATTTCGATAATTTACTTATGGCTATCGCAATTGCCGTAGAAAGTGGGATTGACCCAATAGATGTCGCAAGAATCCTTCCGATGCTTGTTAGCGCACCTGGGCGATTAGATCCTGTCCTTCTTGGTCAAGACTTTATAGCTCTAGTCGATTATGCGCACTCACCTGATGCAGTAATGCGAGTCTTAGAAACTGTGCGGGAACTGACTAAAGGAAGCGTCATCGCTGTTTTAGGATGTGGTGGAGACCGAGACTCAAGTAAGCGCCCTTTAATGGGTAGAGCCGTTGCCGATGGAGCAGATATTGCGATTTATACAAGTGATAATCCAAGAAGTGAACGGCCTGAAGATATTTTGAATCAGATGCTTTCAGATCTAGATTTAGCGCCACCCAATGAGGTCATCATTGATAGAGCAAGTGCAATTAAGCGAGCGATTGGCCATGCAAAATCCGGCGATGTTGTAATAATCTTAGGCAAGGGTCATGAAAAGGGTCAGGAGATTGCAGGCATCATGCATACTTTCGATGACCGAATTGAGTTAGCCCGAGCGATTGAGGCTAAACCGTGATTACGCTGACTGCAGGAGAGATTGCTCTTCTATTGGGAGGCGAACTCCACTGTGATCGCGATTTACTCATCTCTAAGGCACCGGTCTTTGATTCAAGATTAGCCACAACGGGCGGTTTTTTCTTAGCATTAAAAGGCGAACATAGTGATGGCCATGGGTTTGTTGCCGATGCTTACCGTCAAGGATCTATCTTCTCACTCACGACTCACGTCGTAGATGGTCCATGCATCGTGGTCAAAGATGTTCTTTTGGCGTTATCTACGCTCGCTACTTTTATCAGAAGTCGGTTAAAGAATTTGACGGTTATTGCAATTACTGGCTCGCAGGGAAAGACAAGTACCAAGGATCTTCTTGCGCATATGTTGTCAGCTGTTGGACCCACTGTCTCCCCGATTGGATCTTTTAACAATCAGCTTGGGCTACCGATAACACTTCTTGAATGCGATGAGAAAACCCGTTTTTGTATTTTAGAGATGGGCGCACGCCATCAAGGAGATATTGCAGCGCTCTGTAAAATCGCCCAGCCAAATATTGGTGTAGTACTCGGAGTTGGTACCGCGCATTTGGGTGAATTTGGTTCTCAGGTGGCAATTGCCCAGACTAAAAGCGAACTTATCCAGTCCCTCGATAAAACAGGAGTAGCCATTCTTGGCACTTACGATGAGTTCACACCGGCTATGGCCAAGCTACATAGTGGTCGAGTTATTACTTTTGGTGAAAAGAGTGGGGTCGATGTGCGGGGAGCAGATGTAGTTATTCGCGAGGGTCGGCCACATTTTGATGTCGTGACAAGACTTGGACGCGATGCAGTTGGAATGAGCTTGATCGGTGCGCATCAAGTTTCAAATGCATTGGCCGCAGCCGCTGTTGGTAGTGCGGTTGGAGTTCCACTTGAGCTTATTGCAAGCTCACTCTCAACGGCGCAGTTAAGCAGTAAGTGGCGTATGGAGCTCGTTGAGTTAGCAGAGCTATTGGTTATCAATGATTCATATAATGCCAATCCCGCTTCAATGGCCGCTGCAATTCACAGTTTGGCTTTTTTTGCCCAAGAGCGCGGCGGTCAATCCTGGGCTTTTTTAGGAAAAATGCATGAACTCGGCGAGTCAGAGGCCCAAGCGTGCGCCGATATTGGCAGACTTGCCGCGCAGATAGGAATCGATCATTTAATCTGCGTTAGCACCCCTGAGTATGGAGCAGAGGTTGGCCCAATGAAGCTTCACCATGTGGCAAGTATTGCCGAGGCTGCTCTCTTCACCAAATATTTTGCGCCAGGTGATGTAGTTCTGGTGAAGGCATCGCGCGCCGAGAGCTTTGAACTTTTGGCAGATGAGATAAAAATACGTTGGATGGACCGAGAGCGGGGCGATCAATGATTCAAATTTTGATTGCCGCAGGGTTCGCACTTTTATTATCATTATTTGGAACCAGGACGCTCATAAAAGCCTTAACCAATAAAGGTTATGGGCAGATTATTCGAAATGATGGTCCGAGTAGTCACCATACAAAGCGTGGAACTCCAACCATGGGTGGGATTATTCTTATCGCTGCAACCATTAGTGGATATTTGATCGCACATGCACTGACTGCAAATCCATTGACGATGTCGGCCATCTTAGTTCTTGGCTTAGTTATGGCCCTTGGAGCCCTTGGCTTTATCGATGATTGGCTAAAAGTTTCGCGCCAGAAATCCCTTGGCCTGACTGGGAGACAAAAATTATTGGGACAGGCCGCAGTTGCAGCGGTCTTTGCCGTATTGGGAGTGAGGTTCGCAGATTTAACTTCCCTCTCACCGATTTCACTTTACTTATCGGGTGTGCGTGAAAGCGCTTTATATCTAGGTCCAATTATCGCCGTAGTGTGGGTCGTTCTGATGGTGATGTCAGCTAGTAATGGTGTGAACCTTGCAGATGGCTTGGATGGCTTAGCAACTGGCGCAGCCGTTATGGTATTTCTTGCCTTTATACTCATTGGAGTCTGGGAGTTTGGCCAGGGGTGTGCAATTGAATTAATTCCTGGCTGCTATCAAGTTCGAGACCCACTTGATTTAGCGGTTCTTGCCGCCGCATTTGCCGGATCGTGTACAGGTTTTCTATGGTGGAATGCATCTCCGGCAAAGATTTTTATGGGCGACACCGGATCTTTAGCACTTGGCGGTGCCTTAGCAGGCCTTGCAACAACTCTTCGAGTTGAGCTTTTACTCATTCCATTGGGTGGACTTTTTGTCATTATTACTATGTCGGTTGTTATTCAAACGCTTTACTTTAAGTTCAGTGGGGGAAAACGAGTATTTAAAATGGCACCGTTGCAACATCACTTCGAATTATCCGGTTGGGGAGAAGTGACGATTGTTATTAGATTCTGGATAATTGCCGGTCTCTGCGTCGCACTTGGTTTAGGTCTGTTCTATGCCCAATGGGTAGTCAAGTAGATATAGTGAATTTTCAGGGTAAAGAGCTCGCCATCTTGGGTGCGGGGGTAACTGGAAACTCAGTTGCTCGAGTCCTAGCCGAGCGCGGGGCAGATGTCGTTCTAATTGATGATGACCCAAAAGCTCAGAGCGCTTTTCCAATTTATTCTCCCGAGTCGATTGATATTTCGGCGTTTTCTTCCATTATCGTTTCACCTGGTTGGCCAAGAGATCACCCCTTGATTAATACGGCGATCGAACTTGGCTTAGATATTTTAAATGAGATTGATATTGCATTCACTATTGCACAGGAGATTTCGCCTGCGCAAAAGTGGTTGGCGCTCACGGGTACAAATGGAAAAACTACAACCGTTGAAATGGCTGCGGCGATGTTGACGCGAGCTGGGTTAAAGGCCCTCGCCTGCGGCAACGTGGGGGAGACCGTCATCGATGCAGTCACACACCACGATCCATATGACTATTTGATCCTCGAACTCTCATCATTTCAACTGCATTGGATGCGCAAAGCTCGGTTTACAAGTGCTGCGATTCTTAATATCGCCGATGACCATCTGGACTGGCATGGTGGCTTTGAAGCCTATGCCGCGGCCAAGTTCTCGATTCTAAACCGTACTGATATTGCAATTTTAAATGCTCAGGATTTAGAGGTAGTTGAACGGGCAGAGTATTTCAAGGGCCGAAAAGTATTTTTCTCTCTCCAAACGCCGGCACCAGGGGAGCTCGGGATCGTTGAGGATATTTTAGTAGACCGTGCCTTTGTGATTGATGCTAGTGAAGCGGCCGTTATTGCATCGATCGATGACATACAGCCAAGCCTTCCGCACAGCGTTCTTAACGCCCTTGCCGCTACTGCCCTGGCGCGCAGTGTGAACGTCGCATACGAAGATATTCAAGGCGCGCTCAAAGATTTTCACCCTGGCCACCACCGCATCGAAACCATCTTGAGCTGTGATGGGATTGTGTGGATCGATGACTCAAAGGCGACGAATCCACATGCCGCCGCCGCATCGATAATGTCTCACTTATCGGTTATTTGGATCGCAGGGGGATTGGCCAAGGGTGCAGATATGGATGCACTCATTCGTCGCACACATAAGCGCATGAAGGCGGTAATTTTAATCGGGGCCGATCGCGAACTCATAGCGGCGGCAATGGCCAAACATTCACCCGCAACTCCGATTATAAAAATCGATAGCCGCAGCGGGAAAGGCGAAGCCTCTAACACACTCATGGAGCGCGTCGTCGAGGCCGCAAAACTCTATGCCAGCCAAGGAGATACTGTTTTATTAGCTCCGGCCTGTGCTTCGATGGATCAGTTCATCTCTTACGCCGATCGTGGCGAGCGATTTGCATCGGCCGTCAAGAAACTGGTGCCGCATGCAAAGTAGTCAAAAGCAGAGATTTTTAAGTAAACCTGTAAATCTTTATTACATATTAGTGGGTAGCACATTATCGTTAAGTGCGCTCGGATTAGTCATGGTCTTCTCGGCCTCATCCATTCACTCGTTAGAAATAAGTGGCTCGGCATATTCAATCGTCCTTCGGCAGTTTATTTTCTTAACCATCTCACTTCCAATGTGTTGGATTCTCTCAAGGCTTTCATTGTCAAAGTGGAAAGCCTTGGCAAAGACGGGAGTCATTCTTTCGGTACTGCTTTTAGCTTTAGTTCAGGTGATTGGTAAAACTGTGAATGGAAATCACAACTGGATCAGCCTCGGAGTATTCGATGTGCAGCCAAGTGAGATTACAAAATTTCTTATGATTCTTTGGGCTGGCTTCATTCTGGCCAAACGCGAAGCCGGAAGTACGTTAAGAACCAATGTAATGATTTTAATTACTCCGGCATTTCTGCTTTGCATAACGCTCATCTTGATCGGTGGCGATTTAGGCAGTGCCTCGGTCTTTGCCTTCGTTCTTGCCGGACTTCTATGGGTCTGCGGTGTTCGCCTCGGTGTCTTTACGGGCTTATTGAGCATTGGAATAGCTGGGATTGCAGCTCTAATAGTCGCCGTTCCTTATCGAATGGCGCGTATTACAGTTTTGCTCAATCCATTCTCACCTGGACATTACAAGAGCGCGGGGTGGCAGCCGGCACATAGCTTGTTAGGCTTTGCAAGTGGGGGTTTTTTTGGAGTGGGTCTTGGAGCAAGTCGGCAGAAATGGGGAAATCTCCCCGAGGCACATACTGACTTTATCTTTTCAGTTATCGGTGAAGAGTTAGGTCTCTTTGGCACAATGATTACCCTTGGCTTACTCTGTGTCTTGCTTTTCTCGATTTTTAGAATCGCACTTCGCGCACGAGATCCGATGGTTCGCTACGTCTGTGTCGGTATCGGTTGTTGGATCGCCGTTCAATCGATTCTCAATATCGGCTCTGCGCTTAATGTTTTACCAGTAGTTGGAGTGACACTACCTCTGGTCTCCTATGGTGGTTCATCGCTAGTTGCTACCTATATGGGGATTGGCTTCATAATCGGTGCAGCCCGACGAGATCCTCAGATTTATGAAGCGTTAAAAAAGAGTGAGCTGAAATGGCTTCGATAGTTTTGGCAGGGGGTGGGACTGCCGGCCATATTGAGCCGGCTTTGGCCGTTGCTCGTGAGTGGGCGATAGCGAGTCCGGGAGATCGCATCACATTCATTGGAACTGCAGCTGGTTTGGAAAACTTCTTAGTTCCAGCCGCAGGATTTGCACTTTCGCATATTCCAAAACTCTCGATTACCCGTCGGCCATCACTCTCATGGCTCAAAGCCATTTTTCAATTAATTAATGCGGTTCACAGTTCGAGATCCATTGTAAAGGGCGCCGATCTATTAATTGGTTTCGGCGGATATGTAAGTGGTCCGGCATATATCGCAGCCCGCATCAGTAGAGTTCCCATGGTGATTCACGAGGCAAATGCAAAGCCAGGATGGGCAAATCGATTGGGTTCGATATTGAGCCCTTATTTATGCGTTGCCCAAGGCGTCCATTCGGGGGCGTTCCAAAGCGCGTTAATAACTGGCCTGCCTCTGCGTCAGGATGTTGCACTCGCTTTTGAAGATTCACAGGGAGATTTTTCTACGGCACGTGTTGAAGCAAAACGGCGGTTAGGTTTTAACAACAGCGCCCCATTAATCTTTATCATGGGGGGCTCACAAGGCTCCACCTGGATTAACAGGGCGATTGGGCAGGCGTTACCAGATATTCTCGCACTCGGAGTTTCGATTTTGCACTCAGTCGGCCGTTCAAACTCATTGCCAGCGGCAACCGAGAATTACCATCCCGTAGCTTATTTAGATCAGATGGCCGATGCCTATTTAGCGAGTGATCTCATTATTACTCGCAGTGGAGCGGTCACGTGCAGTGAGTTTCGAGCACTTGGACGATACGCACTATTTATACCCCTTCCAGTTGGCAATGGTGAGCAGTTTTATAACGCTCGCACTTTAGCCGATGAGGGTAGAGCGCAAATCGTAGATCAGATCGATTTTGATGCTACTTACTTACTGGAACATATAGAGGCCCTATTGAAACGCTCAGCAGGGGCACCTACTAATGGATCAGATATCGACTTACATGCCGCCGAGAAGATTGTCTCGCTTGGTCGATTTGCGATGTCAAAGCGATGAAAATTACTCTCGACCTACTAAAAGGAAAGCATATTCACTTTATAGGTATTGCGGGCGCCGGCATGAGTGGACTTGCTCGAATCGCTCTCTCTCACTCAATTAAGGTTACAGGTTCAGACACCCGAGACTCATCAGTAGTGAAAGCCCTTATTGCACTCGGTGCAGGGATCACAACATCTCATTCCCCCGAAAATGTAACGGGCGCCGATGTGGTTGTTTACTCAAATGCGATCTCAATAAATAATCCCGAACTACTTCGGGCACGTGAATTAGATTTAATTATCCTTACCAGAGCTAGCGCACTTTCGATATTAATGTCTGATTCCAAGAGCATCGCAGTCGCCGGCACACACGGTAAAACAACGACATCTTCAATGTTGGCCGTTGCCCTGCAATCATGTGGTGCCGACCCATCCTTTGCAATCGGTGGCACCATAACGGCATCTGGGTCAAATGCTCACCGCGGAACCGGTGAAATATTTGTTGCCGAAGCCGACGAATCCGACGGCTCCTTTATTGAATATCATCCCTTTGCAGCTATTGTGACAAATATTGAGCACGACCACGTTGATTTTTTCGCAACTGCCGACGATGTAGCATCCGCCTTTCGGGCATTTGCCGCAACTATAAATCGCAATGGTTTTTTGACATATTGCGCTGATGACCTCGGTGCAACGACCCTAGCGGCCGATGTTGGTGCACTCTCGCTCTGTTCATATGGAGTGGGCAAAGGGAGTGATTTAACGTTGGATAATATTGAACTTTTATCCCTGGGTTCCAGGGCACGCGCTCTCTGGCATGGAAAGAATGTTGGAGTTATCGAACTTCAAGTTCCAGGACATCACAATTTACTTAATTCGGGAGCCGCACTTGCCACGGGATTACAACTTGGATTTAGTGCAGCCGACTTATTACAGGGTTTAGCCATCTTTCGAGGCACAGGTCGGCGCTTTGAGATTAAGGGGATGGTTGCCGGAGTCCGAGTTATCGATGATTACGGCCACCACCCAACTGAAATCGACGCGACCCTAAAGGCGGCTCGAAGATTTGCTGGGGATGGACGGGTCATAGTAATTTTTCAGCCTCATCGTTTCTCACGCACCGTGGCTTTTGCCGATGGATTTGCGCAATCCCTCGCACTGGCCGATCGTGCAATTCTGCTCGAGATTTATGCAGCAAGTGAAAAATCGATACCAGGAGTGAGCGCAACGCTGATTACCGATTTAATGAGTAATGGAGAGTACATCCCGAACTTTATTGATGTCTGCGATAGCGTCGTTGAACATTCGCAGCCGGGGGATGTGATTATTACGCTAGGCGCGGGAGATGTGAGCTCGCTAGCAGCAATCATTCTCGATGGCCTTACACGGCGTTTTACATAAATGAAAAAACGTATTTTGTTTTTATCTCTCTTTTTTATATTTTTCGCAGTCGCTGCCTACATTTTAGGCTGGTCAAATCTGCTTACGGTTAAATCTGTAGAAATAAAGGGTGCAACAACTCTAAAAAGTTCGATGGTCTACCCCGGACAGAGATTGGCACGGATTGAGACACGGGCCATTGCCAAAGAGTTCGAAGCATTGGACTGGGTTAAACGCGCCGATGTATCGAGAGGTTGGATGAGTGGGAAGGTAGTTATCACAATCACGAAGCGCATTCCGATCGCAATCTATAACTCTCGTGCTATCGATATTGATGGCGTCGATTTCGCACCTGGTACTTATGACGTTCGATCACTACCGCGCATCCTCGCCTCAACTGTTGAGTTTGCTATTAAAGCCACGGCGTTTTTCAATACGTTGCCGAAGGAGTTTGCTCAAGCGATAGTTTTATTGAAGGCATCAGATACTGAAACCTATATTCTGGAGTTACAACAAGGTGCACGTGTTATAGAGATTCGGTGGGGACAAGCCAGTGAAACTCCGCTTAAAATCCAAGTTTATAGGGCTTTAATTCAACTTCCAGAGAACTCATTGGTGAAGGTGATCGATCTATCAGCACCACATTCGCCGATTGTTAAATAAGCAACTCGACACGATTAAATAATTTTTCTAGGTGTTTGCTTAACAAGCGTGCGCACTTTACGTTCACCTCATTGAAAATCGTTGAATAATAAGGCTCAAGTTGAGGTTTATAGTTCACCAGGAGGAGAAACGTGGCTTCACCACAGAACTATTTAGCTGTTATTAAAGTCGTTGGAATAGGTGGTGGTGGCGTTAATGCCATCAATCGAATGATCGACGTTGGATTAAAGGGCGTTGAATTTATCGCAATCAATACCGATGCACAGCATCTGTTAATGAGTGATGCCGATGTGAAGTTAGATATTGGTCGAAACACTACCAGGGGACTTGGCGCAGGAATGGATCCTGAAAAGGGTCGTGCTGCAGCTTTAGATCACGCAGATGATATTGAAGAGATTTTGCGCGGCGCAGATATGGTCTTCGTAACTGCAGGAGAGGGTGGTGGAACTGGAACAGGCGCTGCCCCGATTGTGGCGAAGATCGCACGCGACTTAGGTGCACTGACTATCGGAGTGGTAACCCGACCATTTTCATTTGAAGCGAAGTTACGAGCAACTCAGGCCGATGCTGGAATTGAAGCACTTCGTAATGAGGTCGATACGTTAATCGTAATCCCCAATGATCGATTACTTGCGATCTCAGATAGAACAATTACTTTGGCCGATGCATTTAAAAGTGCTGATCAGGTTCTGCTCTCGGGTGTACAAGGGATCACCGAGATCATTACTCAGCCTGGCCTGATCAACCTTGACTTCGCCGATGTTCAAGCAGTGATGTCAGGAGCGGGCTCGGCGTTGATGGGTATCGGCTCCGCCCGCGGTGAAAATCGTGCACTTCGCGCCGCTGAACTTGCAATCTCATCGCCACTTCTAGAGGCCTCGATCGATGGCGCTATGGGAGTATTACTTTCAATCTCTGGTGGCTCTGATCTCGGTCTCTTTGAAGTTAATGAGGCATGTGAACTCGTACAGTCCGTTGTGCATCCAAATGCAAAGTTTATTTTTGGAACAACGATCGATGATGCATTAGGAGATGAGATTCGAATAACCGTCGTGGCAGCTGGCTTCGAAGGTGGCGAGCCAAAGCGTGTCTCAACGCCAGTCATCGATGCGTCAACGTTGAGCGGTCAGGCAGATCCAATCGCAGCTAATGATCCAATCTCGGTGGCTCTCGAACTCGGCAGTGATGTGACGCCGCGCAGGCGCGTAACCTTCGAGGAGTTGGTCGAAGAGGATGAGATCGACGTCCCTGACTTCATGAAGTAAGGAACCTTGCCTTCATTTTTTAGTAATAGACATGGGGGGCGAAGCCTTTCGCCTTACTCATCACGAAATTTAGCGCTACATGTTGGCGATGAAGAAGCCTTCGTGCGAGATAATCGCCTCGCTTTAGGTAGATCGATTCAGTTTATGAACCAGAGCCACGGAGATAGTTTTACAATCGTTGACGTTATCAGCGATATCGATCCAGAGGCCGATGCGCTTATCACTGAGGTCGTCGGTTTAGCGATAGCTGTTTTAACCGCCGACTGCATTCCGCTTTTACTCGCCTCTTCTACCGTCGTTGCCGCGGTTCATGTCGGGCGTAAAGGTTTAGTCAATGGAATAACGTCAAAGGTGATTCAACAGATGTACACCATGGGCGCAACTACAATCCATGCCCAGCTAGGTCCATCAATCTGTGGAGCCTGTTATGAAGTGCCACAGGAAATGGCCGATGCAGTAGTAGCTCTGCACCCGAATGCTCACGCATTTACGCGTCAAGCAACTCCATCTTTAGATCTTCCTCGTGCGCTCATCGCGAATTTGAAGGCTGAGGGAGCGACTTATGAGGCATCGCCTATCTGCACGCTTGAAGATTTAGATTATTTCTCGTTTCGCCGAGAAGGCGTGACTGGCCGCAATGCAGGGATAATATGGTTATGAGCCGTTTACTTGAGATTGAGAAAAATCTTCAGCAGGTGCAATCACGTATCGCTGTCGCCGCCATGAAGGCCGGGCGTGAGGTGGATGAGATTACTTTAATCGCCGTAACCAAAGGTTTTCCCACAAGTGATGTGGAGATTCTAAAATCCTTAGGGTTAGAAAATTTCGGAGAGAATCGCGATGGTGATGC
>JBBAMX010000002.1:64472-91294 GCA_040402335.1 Candidatus Planktophila sp. | reverse complement strand
GAGGCGAAATCTCTCTCTGCGGGAATGAGTGGGGATTTTGAAGATGCAATCGCCTTAGGTGCGACACATCTTCGCATTGGAAGCCAAATCCTAGGCTCAAGGCATAACGGCGGGTAGCGTTGTCTCATGGCTAATGCAATGAAACGTGTCGCAAACTTCTTAGGATTAATGGATGAACCTGAGTTCGATAAACCAGTAGCCCAGCATCAAATCGCCCCGTCTCTCTCAAACGATGTTCGCATTAAGGCGAGAGCTCCAAGGGCGGTCACGTCGATTTCAACCTCTTCACCGCATGAAGCACCTCAGTTAGATCTCCCGGTTTTGGATCGGATTATTACGCTGCACCCACGTTTCTATAATGAGGCGCGAATTATCGGTGAACATTTTCGAATGGGTAATCCAGTCATTATTAATTTAACCGATATGGATGAGTCCGAGCATAAGCGCCTCGTTGATTTCGCCAGCGGACTTGCATTTGGATTACATGGAACTATTGAGCGAGTGACAAAAAAAGTATTTTTAATCTCGCCCGCTAATCTTCAGGTGAGCAGTGAAGATAAATCAGCTGCAGCGCAAGCAAGTTTTTTTAATCAGAGCTGAGTAACGTGCGCATTGGCTCTCTTCTGGCAGGCGTTCTGCAGCTATTCCTCTTCGCCCTTTTGGGTCGATTAATTCTCGATTATATTCGTATGTTTGCTCGCAACTGGAGACCCTCCGGCATCTCGCTCTATCTTGTTGAAGCCGTGTATGCAATCACAGATCAACCTATGCGCTTTGTCGGACGATTTATTCCCCCACTTCGAATCGGTGCAGTCAGTTTAGATATGAGTTTTATCGTACTTTTTTTTGGTATCCAACTTCTGATGGGCTTTGTTAGAGGGCTTTAGTTAGAGTTACCGTTAAACCGATCTCGCCGGTACTAGTACTCATCGATAGCTCCCTGACCATAGAGTGCGCAAGGACTTCATCTTGAATATGTTGGTGATCACTTTCAATCGCATCGGCAATCTCTTTAGTGCCATTCCAAGTGATATTAATTCGATCCGATATCTCTAGCCCATCACTCTTTCGTCGCTCTTGGATGAAGCGAACAACTTCTCGGGCATTGCCAGCCATGATCAGGGCGGGAGTCAGGGTTAAATCAAGTGCAACACTCTCACCATCGTGAGAGGCAACGGTCCAACCAGAGATAGGGACTTCGGTAATGACGAGATCATCTAGCGTGATTTCCCATGTGCCTAGGGTTGCCTCTCCCGAACTTCGAAGTTGCCTAACTAAGGCAGCTGCATCACTTGCGGCAATTACCTTGGCAATCTCTTGGACGGCGCCACCGAATTTAGCTCCCAGCGTTTTAAAGTTTGCCTTGACCGAGATTTTAACTAAATCTCCATCGGCCTCGGCGATATCTTGCAAGATGATGACATTTAACTCATCGGAGATTTGATCGCGCATAGCCGTTGGAAGCGATGCCCACGCACTGGCGGCAATCAGGGCTCGGCCAAGTGGTTGACGAATTTTAACGCCAGATTCGGCGCGAGCTGCTCGGCCGAGTTCAACTATCCGGCGCGTGAGTGCAACTTGAGATGCTAGCTCTAGATCGATCGCCGCAGGATTGAGCGTTGGAAAGTCGGTTAAGTGGACTGAGATCACAGCGTTGATATCACTCGGGCGCACCAGCTCTTGCCACACCTGTTCGGTGATAAATGGAACTAAGGGAGCAAGGAGTTGCGTGAGAGTGAGGAGGCACTCGTGCAACGTTGCCATTGCCGCAACATCACCCTCCCAAAACCTGCGGCGCGAACGTCGGACATACCAGTTGGAAAGATCATCGATGAAGCGGCTAAGTACTCGACCTGCGCTCTGAGAGTCAAACTCGGTTAATGCAGTATCGACTTCGGCGATTAATAGATTTAGTTCAGAGATTATCCATCGATCCATAAGTGATCGCTCTGAAAGGGCAGGGGATTTGGAGAGATCGAAATTTGATGCCTGCGCATAGAGTGTATGAAATGAGAGTGTGTTCCAATACGTCAATAAGGTTTTACGAACAACTTCATTAATCGCATCATGGCCTACGCGTCGAGCCGCCCAAGGGGATCCTGCAGCCAACATGTACCACCGCACAGCGTCGGCGCCATGTTGATCCATCAGTGCCATCGGCTCTAAAACATTTCCAACATGCTTACTCATCTTGCGTCCATCTTTATCGAGGATATGGCCTAGGCATAAAACGCTTTTATAGGCAGATTGATCAAAGACCAATGTTCCAATTGTCATGAGTGTATAAAACCAACCCCGTGTCTGATCAATAGCTTCAGCGATAAAATCGGCGGGATAAGCGGCTTTAAATCGCTCAACTGATCCTTCGGCATGCGGATAGCCCCACTGCGCAAAAGGCATAGCGCCCGAGTCATACCAACAGTCGATTACTTCGGGAGTTCGAATCATTGTCGATGGACACTGGGCACATGCAAAGGTGACATCATCGACAAAGGGACGGTGCGGATCAAGGTTAGATAACTCTTGGCCGGCGAGTGCGCCTAACTCAGCAAGGGATTCCACGCATATCTCATGCATATTTTCACATCGCCAAATTGGAAGTGGAGTTCCCCAATATCTATTGCGAGAGAGCGCCCAATCGATATTATTGTTAAGCCAATCACCGTATCGGCCATCTTTAATGGTCTCTGGATGCCAATCGGTCGCGGCATTTTCACGCAGTAAGGCATCTTTTATCGCCGTTGTTCGAATGTACCAGGATGGCTGTGCGTAGTACATCAACGCCGTATGACAACGCCAGCAGTGAGGATATGAATGCTCATATGGCTGATGTCTATAAAGCGCTCCGCTTAACTTCAAAGCTTTTACTAAAAGTTTATCGGCATCTTTAAAAAATACTCCACCAACTAGATCTAGTTCGGGCAGGAATCGACCATCAGGGGTGATTGGATTTACAACTGGAAGTCCGTATGTACGACAGACGGCTAAATCGTCGGCGCCAAATGCTGGGGATTGATGAACCAGCCCAGTGCCATCGGTAGTTGTCACATAAGTTGCAAGCACAACGTAATGCGCATCGGGAATTTCGACGTAATCAAAGGGGCGCGTATAAGTTACAAGCTCGAGATCTTTTCCAATAACTCTCTTGATTATTGTTTTCTCGCCCTTGATGCAATCAATGAGTGCATCGGCCACAATTAAAACTTCACGTTTATCATCGAGGGTAACTTCAACAACCACATAATCAACTTCGGGATGAACCGCAATCGCGGTATTGGCGACAAGGGTCCACGGAGTAGTAGTCCAAACAAGTAGTGAGGCTTCAAGATCAGCAAACTCGCCTGAAGTGACTGGAAAGCGCACGAAGACCGATGGATCGGTAACGGTTTCATATCCCTGTGCGAGTTCGTGATCGGATAATCCCGTTCCACAGCGAGGACAGTACGGAGCGACACGGTGATCTTGAACAAGAAGGCCCTTCTTCCAGATCTGCTTGAGTGACCACCAGACACTCTCAACGTATGCCGGAGACATAGTCCAGTAAGCCTCTTCAAAATCGACCCAAAATCCCATTCGATCGGTCATCTCACTAAAGGCGCTGACGTGGCGCGTGACCGAACTTCTGCACTTATCGTTGAACTGGGCAACACCAAAGCTCTCAATATCTGCCTTACTGGTAAAGCCCAACTCTTTTTCAACTGCAATCTCAACTGGAAGGCCATGGCAGTCCCATCCCGCTTTGCGGGTTACATAACGACCCTTCATGGTTTGAAAGCGTGGAAATACATCCTTAAATACGCGGGCCTCGATGTGGTGTGTTCCTGGCATTCCATTGGCAGTGGGCGGGCCCTCATAAAAGCTCCAAGGCTGGGCCGCTGATCTGGCAGCGACGCTCTTATGAAAGATATCGTTCTCTTTCCAGAAGGATAAAACTCCATGTTCGAGAGCTGGAAGATCGACCGATGCAGGAATGGCACGAAATGGCATTTAAAACCTCCACGAGAAAAATCTGGAGGGACGATCTCTGCCGATACAGAGCTCGCGGTACCACCCGCCTTGCGCAGCTTCTGCGCCACTTTGACTACCAGTCGAGCCAGTTCTAGATGGGATCTAACCCACTTCTTCCGGCAAGCTCGTGAGGTGATGGCCCCGTCTATGCTCATTTTAACTAGTGGCCATACTCTAGGCCATCAAAAGCTCAAATCCTGCACGTGGCGCAGTTGGTATCTCACCTGCATTGGCAATAAGGTTCGCGTCATGTTGAAGAAGACGGTTAAGGCAACGGCTGCGCCAAAAAAGGATGTTAAGGCTCTGCCAGCTAAAAAAGCTGCGGCAGTCAAGAAGGCACCAGCGCAAAAACCGCCCGTTAAAAAGGCGGCTGCAAAGCCGAGCGCCCTCAAGAGTATTCCCGTTAAAAAAGCCGGATCTAAAGCCAGCTCCACAAAGACCACGCTGACGGTCGATGAAAAATCCCAGACCGTATCGGTCTCCACCGTTAGTACTGCAGTCATTGCTCCAGTGGTTGAGCAGCGTCGCTTAGTGATGCCACCACCGGCGCGCCCAGTCAAGAGTGGGAAAAAAACTGCTCCACTAAAGGCCATCAAAACCGCCCCTACGCCAATTGTTGTTAGTGAGTCAGAGGCGCCTTTTTCACCAGCAGAGTTAAAAACTGTTCGCACAAATATTGTAAAAGAGCTCGCTCGTTTACGTCATGAACTTTCGATCGTTGAGTTAGAGATGGACTCGCTTATTCAGGAGTCGGGTGAAGGCGCCGGCGATGATCAGGCCGATGCGGGTACGAAGACCTTTGAGCGTGAGCATGAGATGTCACTGGTTATTAATGCCCGCGATATGGTTTTGCAGACCGAACGCGCACTTGATCGTATCGATTCAAAGCGTTATGGAAACTGTGAAGAGTGCGCAAATCCGATTGGTAAGGCGAGACTTCAGGTTTTCTCTCGGGCAACTCTCTGCATGCTATGCAAGCAGAAGGAAGAACGGCGCTAGCAGTGCAAAGGTGGCGCACACTCTTAAGTGTTGCCTGGTTTATCTGGATCCTCGATTTAGCCTCCAAGGCCTGGGCAGTAAGTCAACTTGCACATCATGAACCGGTAAGGGTCTTAGGTAGTTTTTTCCAACTTACCTTCGTCAGAAATTCAGGCGCAGCCTTTTCATTTGCAACAAATTCAACGCTTTTTCTCTCGTTCTTTGCCGTGACAGTACTTATCGGTATCTCATATTTTGCGCCCAAGATAACCTCTAAAGGGTGGTCGATTGTCCTGGGCTTGGTTATGGGTGGCTGCTTGGGTAATCTGATGGATCGAATTTTTCGCGAGCCGGCTTTTTTTCGCGGACAGGTAATCGATTGGATGCAGCTACCGCACTGGCCAGTATTTAATATTGCAGATGCAGCGATAGTTTCCGCTGCCGTACTCTCGCTCATTCTTACGATGCGCAATATTGCACCAATCGATAAAAAGGCGGTCCGGCTATGACTATTCGAGAGTTGCGAACCTTGGCTGTACCCGAAGGCGTGGCGGGTGAACGCATCGATAGCGCACTTACCCGCGTCTTGGGACTTTCGCGAACCGCGGTTGTAAAACTTCTTGAAGATGGTGACATCACCACATCGGGGTTGGCGATGCTCAAATCCGAACGCGTAAGTGCGGGACAGATTATTGAAGTGCTTTTACCAGCACCTATCAATAGCGTTGCGATTCCACTTACGCCCCTTGATGGCTTAGAGATTGTCTTTGAAGATAGCGATGTCGTCGTGATCAATAAACCCGTCGGTTGCGCAGCACACCCAAGCCCTGGATGGAACGGCCCAACCGTTGTCGGTGCCTTGAGCGCGGCAGGCTTCGTTATCTCCACTAGTGGCGCCGCCGAGCGAGCTGGAATTGTTCACCGATTGGATGTAGGCACGAGCGGACTCATGATTGTGGCAAAGAGTGATCGCGCATTTACTGTATTAAAAGATGCCTTTCGAACACGTAGCGTAGAAAAGATTTATCACGCACTCATACAGGGCCATATGGATCCAACAACTGGAACAATCGATGCGCCGATTGATCGCCATCCGAAAGAGGACCATCGCTTCGCCGTAGTTGGAACTGGGAAAGAATCGATCACACATTATGAAGTGATCGAGTTCTATCGCGCAGTCTCACTTGTCAAAGTGGAGTTAGAGACTGGGCGCACTCACCAAATCCGGGTTCACTTCTCGGCCTTAAACCACCCATTGGTTGGTGATACAACGTATGGGGCAGATCCAGTTTTGGCGAAGAGTTTAGCGATGGCACGGCCTTGGCTGCACGCGAAAGAGTTGAGCTTTGACCATCCTATTACAGGTGCGCACCTTAACTTTGTCGCACCGTATCCAGCCGATCTCACACGATCCTTGGCGTTGCTTTCAGATGCCGTGCTGCCTTAAGCAATAGCCTTAACCAACCATGTCATCTGATAACTTCGTTCACCTCCACGTTCACACTGAGTACTCAATGCTCGATGGTGCCACCCGCGTTGGGGATTTAATGGCAGAGGTTTCACGACAAGGCATGCCGGCAGTTGCAATGACCGATCATGGAAACGTATTTGGAGCTTTTGATTTTTATAAAGGCGCGATCAAATCTGGCGTGAAACCAATTATAGGTATTGAAGCCTACGTTGCTCCAGAGTCACGGCATGAAAAAAAACGGGTCAAGTGGGCCGATGGTGGACAAGATGACGTCTCAGGTGGCGGTGCATATACCCACATGACCATATTGGCTGAAAATAATATTGGGCTCGGTAATTTATTTCGACTTTCCTCCCTTGCCTCCCTAGAAGGCTATTACTACAAACCACGGATGGATCGCGAAATTTTAGCTAAATATTCGACTGGTTTAATTGCAACAACTGGCTGTCCGGGTGGAGAGGTTCAAACTCGGCTTCGCATGGGGGCTTATAAAGAGGCGCTAAAAGCCGCAAGTGATTATCGAGATATTTTTGGGGCTCAAAGTTTTTTTGTAGAGATTATGGATCACGGGATTGAGATTGAAGCACGAGTCAAATCTGATTTATTAAAGCTGGCCAAGGATTTAGGATTGCCGCTGCTGGCAACGAATGATCTTCATTACACGTTGCAAGAAGATGCAAGTGCGCATGAGGCCCTGCTCTGCGTTCAATCGGGCTCGACCTTGGCTGACCCAAAGCGCTTTAAATTTGATAACGATAGTTTTTATGTAAAAAGTTCGGCTCAGATGCGCGAGCTTTTTAAGGAGATTCCAGAGAGTTGCGATAACACCCTATTGATCGCCGAACGGTGCAATGTCACTCTTCGCGAGGGCGAGAATCTGCTGCCGGCCTTCACCGTCCCAGCAGGTGAAACTGAGGATTCATGGCTCAAGAAAGAGGCTCAGCGTGGCTTGATTTCCCGGATGGGTGAGCGTGCAACACCTGAACACGCCGCCCGGTTGGCTTATGAACTCGATGTTATGCAGACAATGGGATTTCCTGGTTACTTTCTTGTCGTCGCCGATCTCGTTGCACATGCCAAGAAGGTTGGAATTCGAGTAGGACCGGGGCGAGGTTCGGCCGCAGGCTCTCTGGTTGCTTACGCCCTTGGCATTACTGGTTTGGATCCACTTGAGCACGGTCTACTTTTTGAGCGATTTCTTAATCCAGAGCGAATCTCTATGCCCGACATAGATTTAGACTTTGATGAGCGTCGACGTAGCGAAATGATTCGTTATGCAACAAATACTTATGGTGAAGATCGAGTTGCACAAATAATTACATATGGAACGATTAAATCGAAGCAAGCGATAAAGGACTCAACGCGAGTCCTTGGCTATCCATACGTTGTAGGTGAAAAACTTACTAAAGCACTTCCACCCTCGGTTATGGGTAAAGATATTTCACTCAGCGGGGTATTTAATCCCAAAGATGATCGTTATGGAGAGGCCGGAGAGTTTCGCTCTCTCTATGAGTCTGATCCCGATTCTAGGCGAGTGATTGATACGGCTCGAGGGTTAGAAGGTCTCAAGCGACAGTGGGGAGTTCACGCTGCAGGAGTTATTCTCTCGCGTGAACCGCTCCTTGACGTGATCCCGATTCATCGACGCGAAGCCGATGGTGCAATTATTACCCAGTTCGACATGGGTGCATGCGAGGCCACGGGACTTCTGAAGATGGATTTCCTCGGGCTTCGAAACCTCTCGGTGCTAGATGATGCATTACTTAATATAAAAGCTAATCAAGGTATCGATGTAGTACTCGAGGATTTAACGCTCGATGATAAGAAAACATATGAGCTTCTCTCTCGCGGAGATACTTTGGGTGTTTTTCAATTAGATGGTGGCCCGATGCGTGCCCTTCTGCGCTCACTCTCACCCGATTCATTTCAAGATATTTCAGCTGTAATTGCCCTCTACCGTCCTGGGCCGATGGGTGAAAATGCACATAACAACTACGCCGATCGCAAGAATGGCCGCAAGCCTGTTGAAGCGATTCATCCAGAGTTAGTCGAAGCATTAAAGGAGATTTTGGGCGATACTTACGGGTTGATCGTATATCAGGAGCAGGTGATGGCAATAGCCCAGAAAGTTGCCGGTTTCTCGCTAGGTCGCGCCGATCTACTTCGCAAAGCAATGGGTAAAAAAGATAAAAAAATTCTAGATAAAGAGTACGTCCCCTTCGAAGCCGGCATGCGGGCAAACTTATATTCAGATGCGGCAATCAAGCGGCTTTGGGACGTCCTGATTCCATTCTCGGATTATGCATTTAACCGTGCGCACTCGGCAGGCTATGGGGTTGTCTCTTACTGGACCGGCTATCTCAAGGCCAATTATCCAACTGAATATATGGCTGCACTTTTAACGAGCGTCCGTGATGATAAAGATAAATCTGCGCTGTACTTAAGCGAGTGTCGTCGTATGGGAATCAAAGTCCTAGAACCCGATATTAATGAATCTGATGCAGAGTACACACCGCGTGGTGTTGATATTCGTTTTGGTCTTGCCGCAATAAGAAATGTTGGTGAGGGTGTTGTTGGATCGATAAAAGCCGTCCGTGAGTCTAAAAATCGATTTACATCTTTTGGTGATTTTTTAGCTAAGGTCGATGCGCAAGTATGTAATAAAAAAACTATTGAATCGCTCATTAAGGCCGGGGCATTTGGCTCAATGGGTGTCACCCGCAAAGGTTTAATGGCGATATATCTTGAAGCCATCGACTCTGTTATTGAAACAAAGCGAGCCGAGGCGATCGGTCAATTTGATTTATTTGGTGGAGAGTCTTTGAGCCAAACCTCCTCATTAGATCTCGATATTCCTACTGGTGAGTGGGAGAAGGCAATCCTCTTGAGTTATGAGCGAGAAATGCTTGGACTTTACGTCTCTGATCATCCACTTTTAGGTGTGGAGCATGTTTTAAGAGCTAACACCGATATGTCGATCAGCGAGCTTGTAGATGATGGTGCACAGAGTGAATCGATCGTGACCATTGGTGGCTTAATAACGAATGTCACTCGAAAGGTTTCACGGCAGGGTGCATCGTGGGCCGTTGTCACTATTGAAGATCTTGAGGGCGCGTTAGAAGTTCTCTTCTTTGCAAATACCTACAATCAGTACTCCATGTCACTGACGGAGGATCGAATCGTGACGGTGCGAGGTCGAGTAGATCGCAGGGAGGATGCGCTGCGTTTTACTGCGATGGAGATGTCGATTCCCGATATATCTATGGGTCCCACTGGCCCGCTTGTAATATCCCTGCCCCTTTCTCAATGCACTCCACCAATCGTGGATCGAATAAAGGAGATTCTGCGTACACATCCAGGTAAGCGCGAAGTTCACCTTCAACTCAATGACAATGGATCCAACACGGTTATGAAGATTGATGCTCTTGTTACCAGCTCACCTAGTCTGAGCGCTGATTTGAAATCGATTTTAGGTCCTCACTGTCTGGTCTAAGGCCGTTTAAATATTCATGCTCCAGGCCGGTGGTGCGTTGGGATATAATTTGGTAATGATTCGCACACTCGATCTTCGCGGACAAGCTCTTTCCAAAGCCGCATATCAGCGCCTTCTTCCGCGAGCGCCCTTAGATGTCGCGCAAGCGGTTCTGCTTATTGAACCAATCCTCAACCGAGTCAAAAACGGTAATGAATCGGATTTAATCGCACTTGCGCAAGAGTTTGATGGAACTACGCCACCGAGCATCGCAGTACCGCAAGCCGCGCTTACTCGTGCCCTTGATCAGTTGGATCCGGCCGTGAGAGCTGCACTCGAACTATCTATCGAGCGAATTAGAAAAGTCCATTACGACCAAGTTCGAAGTGAGAAGACAACTACTCTTGCCGATGGCGCAACAGTTACCGAGAAGTGGATTCCGGTAGATCGAGTTGGCCTTTATGTGCCGGGTGGTCGAGCGGTTTATCCCAGTAGTGTCATGATGAATGTGATCCCGGCCCAGATAGCCAAAGTCTCATCGATCGCAGTTGCTTCGCCACCACAAAAAGAGTTCAACGGGCTTCCACATCCAACGATCTTGGCTACCTGCGCTCTTCTTGGAGTTACCGAGGTCTATGCCGTTGGGGGAGCCCAAGCGATCGCACTCTTCGCCTATGGCATGGAGGGCTTGTGCGAAAAATGTGATGTCGTAACCGGACCCGGCAATATCTATGTTGCGGCTGCAAAGCGAGCACTTCGAGGCTTGATTGGCATCGATTCAGAGGCAGGTCCAACCGAGATTGCGATCTTGGCCGATGACAGTGCGGTACCGGCCGATGTAGCAGCGGATTTAATTAGTCAGGCAGAACATGACGTCATTGCAGCTGCGATTCTTGTTACCGATTCTCTAGAACTGGCCGAATCAGTGAAACAAGAGCTCCTTGTACGAGTTGCGGCAACAAAGCACTCAGAGCGCATTCGCGAGGCATTGGGCGGAGTTCAATCGGCGATAGTTCTCGTAGATTCAATCGCACATGGAATCGATATCGTTAACGCCTACGCCGCCGAGCATTTAGAGATTCAAACGGTCAACCCACGGCTAGATAGTGAAAGTATTCGAAATGCCGGCGCCGTTTTTATTGGACGTTTTTCTCCCGTCTCACTAGGAGATTATTCGGCAGGCTCCAACCATGTTTTGCCAACTGGTGGATGTGCATGTCACTCCAGTGGATTATCGGTTGCAAGTTTCTTGAGAGGTCTGCACTTTATTGAGTATGGAGAGAGCGCTTTCTTAGAGATTCTTCCAACGGTTATCACCTTAGCAACGGCTGAAGATCTCCCAGCACATGGTGCCGCAATGTCGGTTCGATTAGAGAGCCCGGCATGAGTTGGCCTACCTGGCTTCCATTACGCGCAGAGCTCGCCCCGCTCACGCCATATGGAGCACCTCAACTCCCGGCCCAAGCTTCGCTCAATACAAATGAGAATCCATATCCACCATCACCCGAATTGCAGAGTGCGATTGCGCAGGCGGTTTTAACCGCCTCGGCCACTCTCAACCGCTATCCAGATCGCGATGCCGAGCAGCTACGAACATCTTTGGCCGGATACATCAATGAGCGAGATAAAACTGGATTTACCATCAATAACATCTGGGCGGCCAATGGAAGCAATGAGATTATCCAATCGCTTTTCTTGGCATTTGGAGGTGCAAATGCAGTCGGTTTTACACCTTCGTACTCAATGCACCCATTGATTGCCAAAGTTGTCGGCACGCATTGGATTGATGGTAAACGTAATACGGATTTATCATTTAATTTAGCGAACGCATTAGAAAGTATTATCTCAAGCAAACCGGCACTAACATTTATAACTTCGCCAAATAATCCAACGGGTGATGAAGTTCAACTTGCAGAGATAGCAACGCTTGCCAAAACCGTAGCTCTCCACGGGGGAGTACTCGTTGTAGACGAGGCCTATGCGGAGTTCTCTATTAACTTTAGTGCGACGTCGCTGATAGGCGAGAATCCTCACGTGGTGGTTATTCGAACCATGAGTAAGGCATTTGCATTTGCTGGCGCCCGCGTTGGATATTTGGTAGCAGATTCGGTGGTCGTTGATGCGATGAAACTAGTTAGATTGCCCTACCATCTCAGTGCAATCACTCAGGCGGCAGCGATTGCTGCCCTAGCCTTTCGCGACGAGTTGTTAGGAAATGTCTCACGTCTGATCCAAGCGAGAGCGGGCCTTATAAAATCCCTTAATGCGTTAGGTCTTGCGAGCCTACCCACTAGCTCCAACTTCATTCTCTTTACAGGCTTCACCTCCAGCGCCGGCGTGCTCTGGCAGCAGTTACTCGATAAGGGCGTACTCATTCGAGATGTTGGTCTGCCGGGATATCTTCGCGTGAGCGTGGGTACGGATGAAGAAAATCTTTTATTTATCAGCGCACTAACCGAACTGCTGTAGAAAGTGAGAAGACTATGAGAACTGCACGAATCGAGCGGGAGACGAAAGAGTCGCGAGTTTTAATTGAACTCAATTTAGACGGTCAGGGTGTTATCGACGTTTCGACAGGTGTTCCATTTTTTGACCACATGATGTCCCAGTTAGGTAAGCACTCTGGCTTTGATCTGACCGTTAAGACAACGGGAGATATTGATGTTGATTCACACCATAGCGTTGAAGATACATCTCTCGCCTTTGGAGCGGCCCTTCGCCAAGCATTGGGTGATAAGGCTGGCATTCGCCGCTTTGGAGATTCGATGGTCCCACTCGATGAAGTCTTAGTTCAAGCGGCAGTTGATTTATCGGGACGTCCTTATCTTGTTCATCGCCAACCTGAGATAGTCGAATTAATCGGTACTTTCGATACCACCCTTGGAAAACATATTTGGGAGTCGATTGTCGCTGAAGCGCACATCGCACTTCATATTAGAGTCTTAGAGGGACGCAACGCCCACCATGTATTCGAAGCGCAGTTCAAGGCCGTTGCCCGCGCACTTCGTGATGCGGTCTCACTTGATGGCCGTGTTGCAGGGATCCCATCGACTAAGGGCTCTCTTTGAGAACTGCTCTGCCGTACGTTTCTAATTCCTTCTAGTTTCCCCGACTTCTGCCATTAACTTCGGAGTGAGTAAGGAAGATCTCTTCGAATGAAATTTCATTTATACCGAGATCCCCATTGACTCCCTCTTGGACCTGCTTTCGCAACTCTTCTAAGCTCTCTCCAATTACAATATAGGCGGTCTTTCCTTCTTCTAAATATAAATCAGATGTGCCTATCCAAGAGCCAGTGATATCTTGTTCGATTTCTAATGTATAACGCGTCATTTCAAAATCTCCAATGCTTCACTTTCGCTTAGACCGACTCCGTTTACTAAAATCTTTTTGACCTTAAATCCCGACAACTCTTCAGCTCCGTGAAAGGCAAACAAGATTTTTGGCCGCCCATTTGAAATAAGTGTCCGATGCGATCCTCGTGTTCTCATAATCCTATAATTTAGCGGATTTCTTAAAAGAATTCCTAATAA
The DNA here is from genome assembly GCA_040402335.1 of Candidatus Planktophila sp. Lineage (GTDB taxonomy): Bacteria > Actinomycetota > Actinomycetes > Nanopelagicales > Nanopelagicaceae > Planktophila. The sequence continues at coordinate 77,832 of JBBAMX010000002.1, read as the reverse complement.
TTCATCTGCCTTCATTGTTGGAAAATTTGGCATGTCGGAAGTATGATTTTTGACAGTGGTGTTACTTCTCCTTGATTAGTCATCTGTGGATGTAGATTAGTGACAAAAAACTGTGAAAATCTCACCATGAGTAGTCTCTAACTCTGGAGTGCTTAGTGAGGCGGGTCGGGCAAGAGATACCGGAGGCACTATCCTTAAACCCTACGCTCACGCAGTCAGAGAAATCGATAGCTAAAACGCTGAATTTTTCGAAGGGAAAATGATCGTCCTGCAGGGTGAATTTGTGGGCATAATGGGACCATGGTTGGCAAACTTAGGAGAATTAGGAAGAAATGATCGACGGATTACGCTTTAAGATTTGCCTTTTCACTTGTCTGGGTGAATTTTCACCTCGAGGCTCTCTTTGATCGCAATTCTCGACTATGGCTCAGGTAATCTGCGTTCGGCCGAGCGAGCCTTTGCGACAACTGGCTTAGAGGTCGTTGTTACTAATAATCCACAGCTCGCTTATGAGGCAGATGGCTTGGTTGTCCCAGGTGTTGGCGCCTTTGCCGCTTGCATGCGAGGCCTAAATTCAATTGATGGGGCCGGCATTATTCGCCGCCGCTTAGCAGATCAACGCCCTGTCCTTGGAATTTGTATCGGAATGCAGATTCTCTTTTCTCTGGGCGCAGAGCATGCCGTTGATCAACCACATCAGGGAGTTGGAATATGGCAATCAGAGATCACTCGAATCGATGCCGAGATTTTGCCGCACATGGGTTGGAATACCGTGTCACCATCACCACAATCAAAACTCTTTGCTGGGGTGGAGGATGAGGTTTTTTACTTTGTCCACTCATTTGCCGCCAAAGAGGCGGTGGGCGCGGTTCAAACATGGACTACTTATGGTGAGAGATTTTTGTCGGCCGTTGAAGATGAGTATCTGAGTGCAACCCAGTTTCACCCAGAGAAATCAGGAGATGCGGGACTTGCATTAATAAAGAATTGGACGAGAACGTTATGAAGAAGTTAGAGCTTTTACCTGCCGTTGATGTTAAAGATGGGCGTGCTGTTCGTTTAGTACAAGGTGAGTTAGCACGTGAGAGCATCTTCGGTGATCCACTTGAAGTCGCTCTTGAGTTTCAAAGCGCAGGAGCCCAGTGGATTCACTTAGTTGATTTGGATGCAGCCTTTGGGCGTGGGGATAATGCACTGTTACTTGCGCAGGTAGTCGCTGCCTTAGATATTAAAGTCGAGTTATCGGGTGGCATTCGAGATGATGAGTCGTTAGCTCGTGCTATCGCTACCGGCTGCGCAAGAATTAACTTAGGGACCGCCGCTTTAGAAAATCCAGAGTGGACCGCCCGCGTACTGGGAGAACACGGAGATTTAATAGCCGTGGGCTTGGATGTACGTGGACATACTCTGGCTGCCCGAGGATGGACAAGTGAAGGCGGAGAGCTCTTTGAAACGATTGAGCGATTAGATCGAGATGGCTGCACTCGATATGTAGTGACCGATGTCGTCAAAGATGGAACTCTAACTGGACCGAATATTGAGCTATTGAAATCGGTCTGTGCTGCAACTAAACGTCCAGTGATCGCAAGTGGTGGAGTTTCAAATCTAGATGACATCGCAGCCCTTCGCCTCCTTACTTCAGTTGGAGTAGAAGGCGCGATCGTAGGTAAGGCGCTTTATGCCGGTGCCTTCACCGTGCAACAGGCGCTGGAAGTTGCAAATCGATGAGCCTGTGCGTTCGGATAATTCCATGTTTGGATGTCACCGATGGACGAGTGGTCAAGGGAGTTAACTTCACTAATCTCATCGACGCCGGTGATCCAGTTGAAATGGCGAAGGTTTATGGGGCAGAGGGCGCAGACGAGCTAACTTTTCTCGACATTTCGGCAAGCAGTTCGGGTCGAGAGACCACTCTGGATATTGTTCGCCGAACCGCCGAACAGCTCTTCATTCCGCTGACCGTTGGCGGTGGCATTAGCTCGGTCGATGATGTAGATCGATTGCTGAGGGCAGGTGCCGATAAGATCTCAATTAATACATCGGCGATTAAGCGACCAGAGTTAATTGCAGAGATTGCCGATCGATTTGGATCTCAAGTTTTAGTTCTATCCGTAGATGCGCGCAGAGCCCGCACCGAATCTGGCTTTGAAGTAACTACGCATGGAGGTCGTCAAGGCGCAGATCTTGATGCACTGGCCTGGGTCGAGAAGGCCTGTGCGCTTGGGGTAGGAGAGATTCTGCTTAACTCAATGGATGCCGATGGCACGCGCGCCGGATATGACATTGGAATGATTACTGCGGTGCGTGCAGTTTCAAAGGTTCCATTAATCGCAAGCGGGGGCGCCGGTGCACTGAATGATTTTGCCGCGGCTTTAGATGCGGGCGCAGATGCTCTGCTTGCGGCAAGTGTTTTTCACTTTGGAACACATCGAATCGGGGATGTGAAGTCATTTCTGAGCTCACACAACTATCCGGTACGCAACGCCGTGAGCAGATAGGGCAGAATTACGCCATGGCTACTTTAGATCCCGCGATCAAATCCCTGCTCAAGGACTCTGCCTCCCTTATTCCGGCCATTGTTCAGGATTTCACAAGTAAGCAGGTTCTCATGCTCGCCTATATGAATCTCGAATCTTTAGCCCTGAGCATCGAAAGTGGGCGGGCGACCTACTGGAGTCGCAGCAGGGGTGAGATTTGGATTAAAGGGGCTACCTCTGGCAACTTTCAAGAGGTTCATACAATCGCACTGGACTGTGATGGTGATGCGATCCTCATTGAAGTAACGCAGATAGGGGTTGCCTGTCATACCGGAAACGAAACCTGTTTCTTCACTCCAATCGAAATCATTTGTCAATGAACCTAGATGAGTTTCGTGCATACGCTAAAACTTCCAATGTGATTCCCGTTTCCCGTCGATTATTAGCCGATGGTGAGACCCCAATTGGTATTTATAGAAAGTTAGCAAAGAATGCTGAAAATACTTTTCTCCTCGAATCTGCCGAACACGGGGGAGCATGGTCGCGCTTCTCATTTATCGGCGTACGCAGCGAGGCAACATTAAGTGAGGCCAATGGACTGGCATATTGGCAGGGGGTTGCACCCTCTGGTGCTCCCACTGGAATCGATCCATTAGAGGCGTTGCGACTAACTGCCGCACATCTGGTGTCTCCGAAGATCGATGGATTGCCGCCATTGACCGGTGGGCTCGTGGGATTTATGGGATACGACGTCGTGCGCCGACTGGAGCGAATTCCAAATCTCTCAAAGAAGGATCTTCCCTTGCCCGAATTAAGTTTCATGTTAACAAGTGATTTGGCGGTTCTTGATCACAGTGATGGAACGGTTACATTGATTGCTAACGCCATTAACTGGGATGGAAGTGATGAACGAATCGATGAGGCTTATGCCGACTGCAATGCGAGATTAGATCGAATGCAGTTTGATCTCTCATCTCCACTTTCGGGAGATATTGCACTTATCGATAGCCATGAATCTCCAATTTTTAAATCATCGATTACTCCGAAGGAGTACGAGGCGATGGTTCTGAGCGCTAAAGAGGAGATACATTCCGGTGAGGCATTTCAAATCGTCCTCTCCCAACGTTTTTCTTTAGAGTGTTCGGCCGATGCCTTAGATGTCTATCGGATGCTCCGCTTAAATAATCCCAGCCCATATATGTATTTATTTCGCTTTACCGATGGCTTCGAAGTTGTCGGGTCAAGTCCCGAGGCGTTGGTTAAAGTCAATGCACGCGATGTCATGATTCATCCAATCGCTGGAACACGAAAACGCTCTCACCTACCTGAAGAGGATCATCGCCTGGGCGAAGAGCTCCTTGCCGATCCGAAAGAGCGGGCCGAGCATTTAATGCTTGTGGATTTAGGGCGAAATGATTTGGGGCGAGTATGCCGGCCTGGCAGCGTTGAAGTAATCGATTTCATGCATATCGAGCGGTACTCCCATGTAATGCATATAGTCTCGACGGTAACGGGGGAGCTATCTGAAGCCGCTTCGGCTATCGATGCTCTTTTCTCAGTTTTTCCCGCTGGGACTTTATCGGGTGCACCTAAGCCACGTGCGATGGAGATTATTGAGGCGTTAGAGCCAACTCGGCGGGCCTTATATGGTGGAATCGTCGGCTACATCGATTTCACAGGAAATATAGATACCTGCATTGCAATCCGCACCGCCCTCATCCACGATTCCATCGCCTATGTTCAAGCCGGCGCCGGAGTTGTTGCCGACTCTGATCCGATATCTGAAAATCAAGAGTGCTATAACAAAGCGGCCGCGGTTTTAATGGCCGTTGATGCCGCCAACAGATTGCGTAGACCCTAGATGAAAAATAATCTTGCAATCGCTATAAGTGCAGTTTTTATCTTTGCCTTGGTGTTACTACTAGGGCGCAGATTTCATCTCTCCAGTCGGTATGAGCGCACGCCCAAGACGCTGAACTCATGGAGCGCCCTTGATAAAGGGATTGATCCGAGTGAGCAGGCTCCACAATGAGCGTGCTGGACTCCATAATTTCGGGAGTTCGCGAAGATCTCGCCGCGCGACGATTATCAATGGCCGAGATCGCCGAAGCTATCGATCGAGCAGCACCAGTACGTGATCCATTTCAAACTCTGCTCTCTGCAGAACTTAGCGTGATCGCTGAAGTGAAGCGATCCTCACCGAGCAAGGGTGCACTTGCCCCAATCACCGATCCAGCCGGGCTAGCCGAACAGTATGTTTTGGCGGGTGCAACGATTATTAGTGTGCTCACCGAACGCCGTCGATTCGGGGGCTCGCTCGATGATTTAGATGCGGTGCGTTCGCGAGTAGATATTCCAATTTTGCGAAAAGATTTCATGATTGATGAGTATCAATTTTTTGAAGCGCGAGCACATGGCGCCGATCTTGTACTTTTAATTGTTGCAGCACTTGGGCACAATCAACTGCGGGATTATCATCAACTAGCCGTTGAACTTGGAATGCGAGTACTCGTTGAGGTTCATACCAATGATGAACTTGAGAGCGCATTAGATATCTCACCGCAGATAATCGGGATCAACTCACGTAACTTAAAAACTCTCGATGTAGATTCGGCCGCCTTCGCAGAGTTACTTCCTAGGGTGCCCAAAGAGTTAGTCCGTGTTGCCGAATCTGGTATCTCAACTCGTAGTGAGGTCATCTTTGCCCAAGAGTGTGGTGCAACTGCAATTCTTGTAGGAGAAGCGCTCGTGCGCGCCGGGGATCCAGTTGCTGCCATGCGTGAACTCCTTGCTCTGGGTAGAGTTGAGTCATGAGCGTTGAGATAGATCAAGCGAGCGGACACTTTGGCCAATATGGCGGACGTTTTGTACCGGAAGCCTTAATCGGTGCATTAAATGAGTTGGAGGCCGCTCACAACTCGGCTCAGCGCGATCCAGATTTCTTAGCCGAACTCACCGAACTTCATCGTACCTACACCGGGCGCCCCAGCATCATCACCGAGGCCGCCCGCTTTGGCCAACATGCCGGCGGTGCGCGAATTCTGCTCAAGCGTGAGGATCTCAACCACACCGGTAGTCACAAGATTAATAATGTTTTAGGACAGGCCCTGCTCACCCAACGCATGGGTAAAAAACGCATTATCGCCGAAACCGGGGCGGGCCAACACGGTGTCGCGGCTGCAACGGCCGCAGCACTCATGGGGTTAGAGTGTGTTGTTTACATGGGTGAGGAAGATACCCGCCGGCAATCTTTAAACGTTGCGCGCATGAAACTACTCGGCGCCGAAGTAGTTCCTGTCACAGCTGGATCACGGACGTTAAAAGATGCGATCAATGAAGCGATGCGTGACTGGGTCACCAATGTCGCCGATACTCATTACATGTTAGGCACCGTTGCTGGGCCGCATCCATTTCCAACGATGGTCCGTGATTTTCACAAGATTATTGGGATAGAGGCGCGCGTACAAGTCATCGCCCTGACCGGGAAACTTCCCGACGCCGTTCTTGCCTGCATTGGTGGGGGATCAAATGCAATTGGAATCTTCCACGCATTTATCCCCGACACTGCAGTGCGCTTGATTGGCTTTGAAGCCGGTGGCGATGGCGTTGAAACCGGTCGACATGCTGCAACTATTACTGGTGGATCACCTGGGGTACTTCACGGCACACGTTCATATGTTTTACAGGATGCTAATGGGCAGACCGTAGAGTCACACTCAATCTCTGCCGGTTTAGATTATCCAGGGGTCGGTCCTGAGCATGCATATCTTCATGATGTCGGTCGAGCTGAGTATCGAGCCATCAATGACGATCAAGCGATGAACGCCTTTGCGCTGTTATGTAAAACCGAGGGCATAATCCCAGCGATTGAAACCGCTCATGCCTTAGCGGGTGCCTTAATAATTGGCAATGAGCTTGGATCCGATGCAACGATTTTAATCAATCTCTCCGGTCGAGGCGATAAGGATGTACAAACCGCCGCAAACTACTTCGGAATTGCACTGTGAGTACGCCCTTAGATGAGCTCTTTGTAAAAGTTCGCCAGCAGAATCGCGCAGCTTTGATTGCCTATATTCCAGCGGGTTTTCCTTCGCAGCAGGGCTGCGAAAAGGCTATCCAAGCATTAGCTGCAGCTGGCGTTGATGCGATTGAGATTGGATTTCCATATAGCGATCCAATCATGGATGGTCCAGTCATCCAAGAAGCGGCCGAAATTTCGATTAAGGGTGGAACGGGCGCGGCCGACGTATTTTCAGCGCTTAACATCGCATCGCAATCTGGAGTTGCATCTCTTGTTATGACTTACTGGAGTCCGATTGAAAAGTATGGCGTAGAAAACTTTGTGCAAGCAGTTGCCGACAATGGTGGATCGGGAGTGATTACCCCTGATTTAACAATTGAAGAGTCGGCCAGTTGGTTGAAGGCAACATCGGCGCAGCAGATAAATCCAATCTATGTTGTTGCACCAAGTACCGATGATGGGCGTCTTGCTCAAGTAACTGCGAAGACCGGTGGCTTTGTTTACGCCGCGAGCGTCATGGGGGTTACCGGTGCTCGTACGCAGGCTCCACCCGATGCAAGAGAGCTTGTGCGCCGCATTCGAGCGACTACATCTCTGCCAGTAGCAGTAGGACTTGGAGTCTCTACCCGTGATCAAGCTAAATCCGTTGCAGCCTATGCCGACGGAGTAATTGTCGGCTCGGCCTTCATCAAGCTCTTACTCAATGCGCCAGATGAGGAAAGCGGGCTTCGCGAAATATCTGCCTTAGCAAAAGATTTAGCGGCTGGAGTTCGTGAGGGGCGGTGATAGCTTTTAACGCTAAATATCAAGGAGTTCTTACCTTGATTGCGAGGTTGGGCCTTGGAGGTGTTTTGATCGCCGCCGGGGGATTAAAGGCCTTTGTTCCAGCAAAAGCGGCCAGCGCCGTTGCCGCCTATAAAATTCTCCCCACAAAAATCGCCCACCTTGTCGGTTATGGCCTGCCGTGGTTTGAAATCGCTATCGGTGCCCTCCTCATTATTGGTCTCTCTATCAGGATGGCCTCGGTGGTGAGCGGGCTACTCATGTTGGTTTTTATCGCATCAATCGCCTCGGTCTGGGCTCGGGGGCTGCTCATCGACTGTGGCTGCTTTGGCGGCGGAGGCGCAGTCGATCCGGCGAAGTCCGCGCTCGTCCATCGGACGTATTTCATAGAGATTATGCGTGATCTGGCTTTGGCATTGAGTGCCCTGTATCTATACTTTTTTCCCTACGGATTATTTTCACTCGAGAAATCGGCCACCCAAAACAAGGAGAGCTAAATGTCCAAGCAAGCAAAGGCCACTAAGGGTGGAGACAACTTCACCCGTTGGCTAGTGATTTCAATGGTGGCACTGGTTGTGATTACTGGCGTAGTTTTCTCAATGATGAGCTCGTCAACAAAGGCTAATCAATCATTTTCAGCGCTCAAGGGATTCACATTAGGGGCACCTGTCTCTGCAACTCTGGATACGGCAGTTGGCTCAGGACTCGTATTAAATCCTGGTGCTCCCGTGCGCATAGATCTCTGGGAAGATCCACAGTGTCCAGTATGTAATCTCTTTGAACAGTCAATCGGTGGATATCTAGATGGCTTAGTGCGAACAAAGAAAGCCACTGTCGTTTATCACGTCCTTTCATTTCTTGGAGCCGACTCAATTCGCGCCGCAAATGCAATGATGTGCGCAAGTGATCAAGGGCATTACTTAGATTTCCATAAGAGCGTGTATTTAGTGCAACCCTCACTTGAGAACTCAGGATTTTATTCCAATGCGAATTTAATTAAAATAGGTGACAGCATCGGACTCAAAGATAAGAGTTTTATCGACTGCATCACTAAGGGCTCAAAGCTGAATTTAGTTAAAACTCATGAAGATTCAATGCCTTCTTACAAGGTCACCGGCACTCCGACAGTCTTCATAAATAACAGACTTTGGCAACGCAAAGCGAGCGGATTTGATCTAGGCGAATTTCGCCTTGCCGTAGCGGCTGGCTAAAAATTGTTGCATTCGATTCCATCGCCAACTCTTTCAGCGATAAGAATCGGTCCGCTTACAATTCATATGTATGCACTCTGCATTATTGTCGGGGTTGCCGTTGCCATTTGGTTAGGAGATAGGCGCTTTCGTGCCGTTGCTCCCAACGGCTCATCGATTGTTGCTGAAGTTGCGATAGTAGCCGTTCCTATTGGAGTAATCGGCGGACGGATTTACCATGTCATAACATCTCCCGATGCCTACTTTGGTAATGGCGGAGCAGCTTTAGATGCATTGAAAATCTGGCAAGGCGGTCTAGGAATTTGGGGAGCGATTGGCCTTGGTAGTTTTGCTGCCTGGCTGCGATACCGACAATTAGCCCGCCGGATTCAACTTCCAGCTTTTTCTTATTTCATGGATGCCCTAGCCCCAGCGGTTTTATTTGCACAAGCCATAGGACGTTTTGGAAACTGGTTTAATATCGAACTCTTTGGGCGCCCTCTGCATGCGCCTTGGGCGCTCTCGGTTCCGGTGAGTAATCGCCCAGCGGGATTCAGCCAGTTTGAAAGCTTTCATCCTACTTTTTTATATGAAGCGATCTGGTGCACTCTTCTTGCAACGGTTCTCATTATCTTCGGCAAAAAGCTAGACAGTGGAAGGGTTTTTTCGCTGTATATCTTTGGTTACTGTCTTGGCCGAGCAGGAATCGAATCGCTAAGAATCGATGAGGCACATCACTTCTTTGGACTTCGGCTCAACGTTTTTGTCGCGTTATTTGTAGGTACTGGTGCACTTTTAAAGTTCATCTTCCACAATCAGCATCACAATAATATTCGGGTAGAATGACGTCATGACTTTAAGCGATGTATATGAGAGAAACCTGCACCACCGAAGTAATCGCGCGGGTTGGTTGCGCGCAGCAGTTCTTGGTGCCAACGATGGATTGGTCTCAGTAGCATCGCTGATGATTGGTGTAGTAGCAGCTGGTAAACATGATTTTCTTGTGACTGCGGGTCTGGCTGGTGTAAGTGCAGGTGCGATGTCCATGGCGGTAGGCGAGTACGTCTCAGTACGCTCCCAAAACGATATCGAAGAGTCGGATCGCAGAATGGAGATAGAACACCTAGCGGTAGATCCCGATGGCGAGTTAATCGAGCTTCAACATATTTATATCGACCGCGGATTGACTCCAGAGTTGGCCCTTGAAGTTGCAACGGCGATGCATGCGAAAAATCCACTCGCAGCTCACCTGCGTGATGAGCTTGGCCAACATCCACATACCAAGGCCAATCCCACCCAAGCCGCTATCGCATCGGCGATCTCATTTACAGCTGGTGGCTTGATTCCATTTGCCGGTGCCTTTCTTCCGATCTCTGGTGGCAAAGCTTGGGGCATTGTTGGTTTCGCCCTTATTGGCCTTGCAATCACTGGCGTTATTAGCGCCCGCACCGCTGGCTCGAAGATGTCAACGACTACGCTTCGAGTAATAATCGGCGGCTCTCTGGGAATGCTCATCACCGCAGGGATCGGTCAGATCGCACACGTCGCCGGACTTTAAACTCGAGCGGGCGGGGTTTTACCGCTACTCTTTGCGCTAGCAGTTCGCATGTAACTCATAGGGCCAGGGTTGTCCCGCATCACTTGTAGACAATCGGAGCTTAAAGAATATGGCGTTGCCTTCAAACTATCCACAAGCACAGGGCCTTTATAACCCTGCCCAGGAACACGATGCATGTGGCGTGGCAATGGTTGCGACTTTAAATAGAGTTGCAACACATGAGATCGTAGAAAAAGCGCTGACCGCGCTTCGTAATTTAGAGCACCGTGGAGCATCTGGTGCCGAACCGGATAGTGGCGATGGCGCTGGCATCTTGATTCGAATTCCAGATCTCTTTTTTCAAGAGGTAACAGGTTTTGATTTACCCATCGCCGGAAGTTATGCAACGGGAGTTGCATTTATTGAACAGGGCGCCGATGTCAATGCAGAGATAGTAAAAATAGCTCTAGAAGAGGGGCTAAAAGTCTTAGGTTGGCGCCCCCTCCCAATTAATTCGAGTTCATTGGGAAAGACTGCGCTCTCGGTTATGCCAGATTTTCAACAGCTTTTCGTAAGTGGATTAAAGAGTGAAGATGGTCTAACTCTCGAGCGTATGGCTTTTTGTCTGCGCAAACGCATAGAGCATGCGCTGCCAGTTTACTTCCCATCACTTTCTTCCAAGACAATTGTCTATAAGGGAATGCTTACAACCGGTCAGCTGGAAGAGTTTTTTCCTGATTTAAGCGATGAGCGGGTTCTCTCGCCATTGGCATTAGTACACTCACGTTTTTCAACGAATACTTTCCCATCATGGCCATTGGCCCACCCATATCGATACATTGCTCATAACGGTGAAATCAATACCGTAAAAGGCAATCGCAACTGGATGCGGGCAAGAGAGTCACTTCTTAAATCCGATTTAATTCCTGGAGATCTCAAGCGGATTTTTCCTATCGTTGAAATGTCTGGCAGTGATTCAGCATCTTTCGATGAAGTCTTAGAGCTTTTGTATTTGGGCGGGCGATCCCTACCGCACTCAGTTCTGATGATGATTCCGGAGGCTTGGGAAAATCACACATCTATGAGCGATGAACGTCGTGATTTTTACGCCTTCCATGCATCTTTAATGGAGCCATGGGATGGACCGGCCTGTGTCACCTTCACCGATGGCGATTTTGTTGGTGCGGTTTTAGATCGCAACGGCCTGCGCCCTTCGCGCTTTTGGGTCACTAAAGATGGTTTAGTTGTCCTTGCCTCCGAGGTAGGCGTTTTGGATATAGCCCCGGAAGAGATTATGCGTAAAGGTCGCCTGCAACCAGGCAAAATGTTTTTAGTTGATATCGAGGCTGGCCGAATCATTGAAGATGAAGAAATTAAAGATTCACTAGCAACGGCAGCGCCCTATGGCGACTGGCTACATGCCGGAATGGTTAAGTTAAGTGATCTGCCATCGCGTGAACATATTGTCTATCCGCACTCATCGGTTGTACGCCGCCAGCGGGCCTTCGGATACACCGAAGAAGAGCTTCGAATCTTAGTAACTCCTATGGCGCAAAATGGAATGGAGGCATTGGGTTCGATGGGAACCGATACCCCCATCGCCGCACTTTCAAGTAAGCCGCGTTTAATCTTTGATTATTTCTCTCAACTCTTTGCTCAAGTGACTAACCCTCCACTCGATGCAATTAGAGAAGAGTTGGTCACGAGCCTAGGAACGGCGATGGGCCCGGAGCATAATCTGCTCGATCCTGGACCGGCCTCATGTCGGCAGATTTCTCTAGCCTTTCCTGTCATCGATAACGATGAACTCGCAAAGATTATTCACGTTAATGCCGACGGTGACTATCCAGGTCTTAGCGCGCATGTTATTCGTGGACTTTTCTTTGTTGCCGGCGGCGGAACCTCGCTGCGTGCGCGTTTAGATGAGATTAGAGCAGAGGTTTCCCAAGCTATAAAAGATGGCGCCCACATAATCGTGCTATCCGACCGCGATGGAGATACCGAAGAGGCTCCGATCCCATCACTCTTACTCACATCGGCAGTACATCATCATTTAATCCGTGAAAAAACACGTACTAAGGTCGGCTTGGTTGTCGAAGCCGGCGATGTTCGCGAAGTGCACCACGTTGCTCTTCTTATCGGGTATGGCGCTGCCGCAATCAATCCATATTTAGCGATGGAGAGCGCTGAAGATTTAGTTTTGCAGGGTGTTATCACTGGAATTACTCCTGAAAAAGCCGTTCGAAATTTAATTAAATCACTTGGTAAAGGCGTTCTCAAAGTAATGTCGAAGATGGGAATTAGCACTATCGCCTCTTACACCGGCGCCCAAGTATTTGAAGCCATTGGCCTAAGCGCCGAAGTGGTCGATGAGTTTTTTGTTGGAACAACTTCCCGCCTGGGCGGTGTCTCACTTGATGTGATCGCTGCCGAAACTATCGCTCGCCATCACATCGCATATCCACCCGGGGGAGAGGTTCCGGGTACAAAGCGTCTTCCAATCGGTGGCGAGTATCAGTGGCGCCGCGAAGGTGAGCCACATTTATTTGATCCAGAGACTGTTTTCGCGCTTCAGCATTCAACGCGCACCAAACGCTATGACATCTTTAAGCGATACACCGATCGCGTTAACGACCAGAGCACACGGTTAATGACGCTTCGGGGTCTCTTCGAATTTAAAGCCCAAAGCCCGATTTCAATCGATGATGTCGAATCGGCAAGCTCAATTATCAAGCGTTTCTCAACGGGAGCGATGTCATATGGTTCAGTGTCCCAAGAGGCCCATGAAACTTTAGCGATTGCAATGAATCGTCTAGGCGCTAAATCAAATACGGGTGAAGGTGGTGAAGATCCTTCGCGCTATGTTGCCATGGAGAACGGTGATTCGAAGCGTTCGGCGATTAAGCAGGTAGCATCGGGTCGCTTCGGTGTAACAAGTGAATACCTGGTTAATGCCGACGATATTCAAATTAAGATCGCACAAGGCGCAAAGCCGGGCGAGGGCGGGCAGTTACCCGGAAATAAGGTCTATCCCTGGATTGCGAAAGTTCGATACTCAACACCGGGTGTCGGATTAATTTCACCACCTCCGCACCATGATATTTACTCGATTGAGGATTTAGCTCAGTTGATTCACGATTTAAAAAATGCAAATAAGAATGCGCGAGTGCATGTAAAACTTGTGGCCGAGGTTGGTGTTGGAACCGTTGCCGCTGGTGTAAGCAAGGCACATGCCGATGTTGTTTTAATCTCAGGTCACGATGGCGGAACCGGAGCATCGCCGCTGACATCACTTAAGCATGCGGGTGCACCGTGGGAGCTGGGATTAGCCGAGACACAACAGACTTTGCTC
>JBBAMX010000002.1:54169-64372 GCA_040402335.1 Candidatus Planktophila sp. | reverse complement strand
GCATGCGGGTGCACCGTGGGAGCTGGGATTAGCCGAGACACAACAGACTTTGCTCCTGAACAATCTACGCGATCGAATTGTGGTACAGGCCGATGGTCAACTCAAAACAGGTCGCGATGTTGTGATAGCCGCACTATTGGGTGCTGAAGAGTATGGATTTGCTACCGCGCCACTAGTTGTCTCGGGCTGCATCATGATGCGTGTGTGTCACTTAGATACTTGCCCGGTAGGTGTTGCCACCCAGAACCCAGAGCTGCGCGCACGTTTTACCGGTAAACCTGAGTTCGTTGAGACCTTCTTTGAGTACATCGCCGAAGAGGTCCGCGAAATACTAGCTGCCCTCGGATTTAAGAGCCTGCTAGATGCGATTGGCCACGTTGAATATTTGGAGACTCGAGCGGCGGTAGATCATTGGAAGGCAAGCGGCCTTGATCTCTCACCGCTGCTATTGCGCCCTGATGTTGAGAGCGCCCTTCACAATACATCTCAACAAGATCATGGATTAGATGCCGCTTTAGATAATCAGCTGATTGCACTATCGCAACCTGCCCTGCTCAATGCAGAGCTAGTACGAATTGATTTACCAATACGAAACGTCAATCGCACAGTTGGCACCATGTTGGGGGCGGAGATAACTCGTGCCTACGGTGGTCAAGGTTTAGCCGATTCAACGATAGATATTACTTTGCGCGGTTCGGCCGGCCAATCATTAGGGGCTTTTATTCCGGCAGGTTTAACACTTCGATTGTTTGGTGACTCTAACGACTACGTTGGTAAAGGCATTTCAGGTGGACGGGTAATTGTGCGGCCTGACTCTTCCTCTACTTTCGAATCACATGAAAATGTAATCGCTGGAAATGTGATCGGTTATGGCGCAACCTCAGGTGAGATTATGATCCGTGGAATAGTTGGCGAGCGTTTTTGTGTTCGCAATTCGGGAGCAACTGCGGTGGCTGAAGGAATCGGTGACCACGGTTGCGAATACATGACAGGTGGCACAGTCGTTGTGCTGGGTAAAACAGGACGAAATTTTGCGGCGGGAATGTCCGGTGGACGTGCATTTGTTTTAGATATCGAGGCCGCAAACGTTAATACCGATATGGTCGATATTTTGGCGGTGCCAGATGACCAACGTGAAATCTTAAAGGCAATCATTACTAACTTTGCACGTCACACCGAATCTAAAACTGCCCAACAACTCTTACTTGATTGGGAGACATCGATCAATCGCATCTCATTAATAATGCCCCGAGACTATGCCCGCGTGTTAGAGGCTATGGCGCGCGCAACTCGTGAGGGCCTTCCCGTGGATGCACTTGTGATGGAGGTAGCAGCAAATGGCTGATCCAAAGGGCTTTATGACTACCGAGCGGCTCACACCCGAGCGTCGTCCAGTCGATGTGCGAATTCAAGACTGGCGCGAAGTATATGAACCGCAGAGCTTTGAACAACTACAAAGGCAGGCTGGCCGCTGTATGGATTGTGGTATTCCTTTTTGTCACTCGGGATGCCCGCTAGGCAATCTCATCCCAGAGTGGAATGACTTAATTTTTCGTGGAGATACACATGAGGCGATCAATCGCCTACATGCAACTAATAACTTTCCCGAGTTCACCGGGCGTCTGTGTCCGGCGCCGTGCGAGACGGCCTGTGTCATTGGAATTAATCGAGAAGCGGTAACTATTAAGCAGGTGGAGCTTCGTACGATTGAAGAGGCATTTGCAACTGGTGAGGTGAAGCCACTTGCACCAGATCGCATCAGCGGAAAAACCATCGCGGTTATTGGTTCGGGACCTGCGGGTCTAGCAGCCGCTCAACAGTTAACTCGTGCCGGTCACACGGTCGCGGTTTATGAGAGGGCCGAAAAAATAGGCGGGCTGCTTCGTTATGGAATTCCAGAGTTTAAAATGGAGAAACATATTTTAGATCGCCGCCTAGATCAGATGGAAAAAGAGGGAACTCGATTTCGCCCGGGCGTTGACGTCGGGGGAGAGCTCACTGGATTTGCCCTTCGTAAAAAATACGATGCAATTGTCTTAGCAATAGGTTCGACAAATTGGCGTGACCTGGCGCTGCCAGGTCGTGACCTAAAGGGCGTTTATCAGGCGATGGAGTTTTTACCATGGGGCAATAAGCAGGCCTTGGGTGAGATAGAAAATCCACCGATAAACGTTAAAGATAAAGATGTCGTTATTTTGGGTGGCGGCGATACGGGCGCCGACTGTCTAGGTACATCGATTCGACAAGGTGCTGCCAGTATCACTCAACTTGAGATCATGCCTCGACCAAGTGATGAGCGGCCCGACTCGCAGCCTTGGCCAACTTATCCGATGATTTATCGAGTCTCAAGTGCTCATGAAGAGCAAGATAATCGAATATTTTCAGTGAGTACCGAAGAGTTCTTAGGCGATGAAGATGGAAATCTACGTGCTATAAAAATCGTGGAGACCGAGTTCATTGAGGGTAAGTTTCAATCTATTCCTGGAACGGAGCGCGAAATTAAAGCCGACTTTGTATTTCTTGCACTTGGTTTTACAGGTCCAGAGCGATCACCTTTACTAGATCAACTTGAAGTTCAAGTCGATGAGCGCGGAAATATTAAACGGGATGCAAACTTTGCGGCAAATGAAGATGGCGTCTTTGTCGCAGGCGATGCTGGCCGCGGCCAATCCCTTATCGTATGGGCGATCGCTGAAGGGCGAAGTGCGGCATCGGCAGTTGATAGATATCTCACCGGCGATACGCAGCTTCCATCGCCGATAGAGACAACTACCCGCCAATTGATGGTTTAGAGTTTTCTAATGCGTAGAGCGAAGATAGTGTGCACGATGGGTCCCGCCGTTGATACAGCTGAAAAAGTAAAGGCGCTCATCGATGCGGGAATGAACATGGCGCGATTGAACCTCTCTCATGGCTCTTATGAAGAGCATCAAGGGCGATTGGACCAAGTCCGTACTGCGGCGAAAGAGTCGGGACGGCCCGTTGCAATTCTTGTAGATTTACAGGGGCCCAAGATTCGCCTCGCTCGATTCTTAGCCGGTCCGCATGACTTAGCCCGCGGTGATATTTTCACGATAACAACCGATGAGGTAGATGGCACAAAGGATCGCGTTGGTACCACTTATAAAGGGCTGCCTGGGGATTGCAAAGCGGGTGATCGAATTTTGATCGATGATGGAAAAGTTACTGTGCAGGTGATTGAAGTTAAGGGCAATGATGTCATCACGAAAGTGATCGAGCCGGGAGCGGTGAGTAATAACAAGGGCATTAATTTACCTGGGGTGGCAGTTTCAGTACCGGCGATGTCGGAGAAGGATATTGCCGATCTTCGGTGGGGACTTGCCGCTGGAGCGGATTTCATTGCGCTCTCTTTTGTTAGAAGCGCCGCCGACCTCAAAGATGTTCATAAGGTGATGGATGAGATGGGTATTCGCGTCCCAGTTATTGCAAAGATTGAAAAACCTCAGGCGGTTGAAAATATTGTTGAGATAATCCAAGCATTTGATGGAATTATGGTGGCCCGCGGGGATTTAGGCGTTGAACTTCCGATTGAAGATGTACCGCTTGTGCAGAAACTATGCGTTGAACTCTCGCGTGATTCGGCGAAGCCGGTTATCGTCGCAACACAGATGTTAGATTCAATGATTACTAATTCGCGCCCAACTCGCGCCGAAGCCACCGATTGTGCAAATGCGGTTTTAGATGGCGCCGATGCCTTAATGCTCTCGGGTGAGACAAGCGTCGGTGATTTTCCAATAGAAGCAGTGGCGACTATGGCCCGCATTATTCAAAAGACTGAAGAGGGTGGCTTAGACCGAATCCGTCCACTGAAAAATTCGCCACGAACAAAGGGTGGGGCGATCACCAAGGCAGCTACTGAAGTCGGTGCAATCGTTGGAGCTAAGTATTTAGTCGCATTTACGCAGAGCGGCGACTCGGCACGGCGGATGTCCAGGCTTCGTTCACCGATTCCGATTTTAGCTATGACTCCTGAGCTTGGAACTTTTAATCGGTTAGCTCTCTCATGGGGTGTCGAATCGATGCTCACGCCCGTTGTTGGCGCAACAGATGAGATGGTAAAGCTTGTCGATAGCGTTCTCATCGAATCGGCCCGTGCGCAGATAGGTGATAACGTCATGATCGTCGCCGGCTCGCCACCGGGAATTCCCGGCTCAACGAATGCGATGCGCGTTCACCGTGTGGGCGATGCCGTTGGTGGCGCCGCTCCTGCCTACCGCTAAGATTGCTGAGTAACGCCTCGGTACTCCAACGGTAGAGAGGGCAGTCTCAAACACTGCATAGTGTCGGTTCGAATCCGACTCGGGGCACACCAGTTAGATCAAAATTCTGGGGGGATGAGCTGAAGATGAGTGTTCGCATTCTCGTCGCCGAGGACGAAGCTCTCATCCGCATGGATCTTGTAGAGATGTTGCAAGAGGCTGGATATGAAGTCATCGCGCAGGCAACAAATGGACAAGAGGCCGTTGATTTAGCGTTAATGCATAAGCCGGATCTCGTTATCTTAGATGTGAAGATGCCGGTTATGGATGGAATATCGGCGGCCGAGAAAATTATCAATCTCGCTCCAGTCTTAATGCTGACCGCCTTTTCCCAGAAGGAGCTCGTTGATCGAGCCCGTGACGCCGGAGTCATGGCCTATGTTGTAAAGCCATTCACTATCTCGGATTTGGTTCCAGCCATCGAGATCGCAATGAGTAGGCATCATCAGATGAGTGCACTAGCAAGTGAAGTTGCCGATCTTCACGATCGATTAGAGACGCGTAAGTTGATCGATCGGGCGAAGGGGATTTTAATGAAGGTCCTGCATCTCTCCGAACCTGAGGCATTTTCATGGATTCAGCGGGCGGCGATGGATCGACGGATATCTATGAAATCAGTCGCTGAAGCGGTAATTAGCCCGGAAGCGGCGCCAGAGAGATAGCAGTTCAGGTGAAAAATAGCGGTAAAGAGTTATCTGAACGTGATAAATATTCTCGAAAACAGGTGACTAAAAATCTGCAATCGGGCATAATTCCCATACCCGAGAAGCACCCACCCCGGTCTTCTTACATTCGAATGAAGGGAAAAACAGTTACATGAAAATAAACAACAAGGCGTTAGCAGCGCTTGCTGTCGTAACTTTGGCAATGAGCGTAGCTGGTTCAACTGTAGCCTCATCGGCTCCAGTTACTTTAACCATTTCATCTGACCTGCCTCTGCAGGGTGGCTCAGCTGATCAGAGTGAGTCAACAAATAACGTTATCAAGTTGCTTCTCAAGCAAGCTGGTTACAAGGCTGGCAAGTACGCAATCAAGTTCAAGACATATGATGATTCAACGGCAGCAAAGGGTTCATGGGACGATGCACAGTGCGCAGCTAATGCACAAGCACACGTTGCCAACAGATCTGAAGTTGCAGTAATGGGTACATACAACTCAGGTTGCGCAAAAATTATCGTTCCAGTACTTAACCAGGATCCAAAGGGCCCAATGGTTATGGTTTCAAATGCGAATACAAACCCTGGTCTAACCAAGGCTTGGAATCCAGGAGAGCCAACTAAGTACTATCCAACAGGTTTCCGTAACTACTTCCGTGTGGTAACAACTGACGATTTCCAAGGTTCAGCTGCTGCTAACTTCGCGAAGAGCCAAGGCGTAACCTCAGTTTATGTACTGAATGACACGCAGACTTATGGTCAAGGTGTTGCACAAGCTTTCACGACTGAAGCTAAAAAAATCGGTTTAAAGGTGCTATCTGATGGTCCATCTGGAGAGGGTTGGGATGCTAAGCAACCTAACTACGAAGCTCTTTTCACTAAGATCAAGGCGCTTAATCCAGGTATGGTCTACATCGGAGGAATCTTCGATCTCAATGGTGGCCAACTTGTTAAGGACAAAGTAAAAGTTCTTGGCGACAATAAGAAGGTTCTTTTGATGGCACCAGATGGATTTACTGGATACCCAGATTTCTTGGCCCTTCCAGAGGCTGATGGCGCATACCTTTCATTCACTGGTCTCTCAATTGATCTATTCCCTAAAGGTGGATTAGCTGAAAAATTCCAGAAGGCTTACTTGAAAGAGTACGGAAAGCCTCCTACTAGCTCGTTCTCCGTTTATGGCGGCGCAGCAGTACAGGCAATTCTCGATGCGATCTCACGTTCAAACGGAACTCGAAAGGATATTTTCCTTAAGATGAAGTCTGTGAATATTCCAGCTGCCAAGTCGGTTGTTGGAACTTCGATTCAATTCGATGATGCTGGCGATACTATCTATCACGACATCACAATTCTTGTCGTGAAAAATAATACAGAGACAACCCTAAAGAAGTTGACCGTTAAGTAATATCGTTTGAAATGGGTGGCTTTGGAGTTATCCAAAGCCACCCACCATCGAGTAGGAAACTACCCCCAAAAAAAAGGTGAGAGATTTGAGAACCGTGTCTAAAACTAAGAAATTTGCTGGAACAAGCGGTCAAATTAGACGGAAAAGAATTGAAACATCCGGTGCGGTTATTATTGGAGTTCTTTTGCTTCTCTGGCTTGGTGTTAATTTTATAAAAGCGCCAACACAGTTTGCACAGGTAACTGTTTTGGGCTTACGCAATGGGCTTTTATACGCGCTGATTGCACTTGGATACACTCTAGTTTACGGAATTATTGAGTTAATTAATTTTGCTCATGGTGATTTGTTTATGCTTGGTGCACTTTTTTCCTCATATTTCATTACAGTTTGGTTTAAACAAAAAACTTCAAACCTTGCCGGTTGGATGGTCTTTTTACTATGCCTAATTGCAGCGATGCTCTTCTGTGGCACGATAAATGTTTTAATTGAACGTTTTGCCTATCGCAGACTTCGCCGCGCCCCTAAACTCGCGCCTTTGATCACAGCAGTAGGAGTCTCCTTCCTATTGCAATTTGTCGGTATTAAATGGAACGGTTCCACTCCACATCAGTGGCCAACCGTCATACCGCATGGGGAGAGTGTCATTTTTGGAGTAATTATTAGCCACGTAACTATAATTTTAATTTTAGTTGCCGCACCACTGCTCCTCCTCCTTTCGTTCATAGTTAATAAGACTAAAAGAGGTAAGGCGATGCGCGCTACTGCCCAAGATCAAGATGCAGCGCGATTAATGGGGATTAACGTGAATAAGACAATCTCCTTCACATTTGCAATTGGTGGCGCGCTAGCTGGAGCCGCAGGTCTGCTTTATGAGCAATCAATTGGAACGACCAGCTATAACCTTGGTTTTCAACTGGGATTGATTGCCTTTACCTCTGCAGTGTTAGGGGGAATAGGAAATCTCAACGGCGCCGTTCTCGGTGCGTTATTAATTGGAATCGTTCAAGGCTTAAATGACGGGTTACCATTTGCGCTTGGCCAAAAATGGTCTCAAACCGTAGTTTTCACTATCTTAATCTTGATTTTAGTTTTAAGGCCAGCTGGCCTTCTCGGTAAAGTAACTACGGAAAAGGTGTGATGATGGCTTTGGTAACTGCGCAACGTAAATGGATTACGGGATATTTAATCGCAGTAGTATTAATTTTTATTACCTACCAGTTCCTCTTTACTTGGGATGGCCTACCGTCGGGAATCTATGATTTCTTGCGACTTTGGCTGCCTCCCTCTGCCGTAAATGAATCTTTGGTCTATGTTATTTGTGCGCTTGGTCTAAATATTGTTGTGGGCTACGCCGGCCTTCTCGACTTAGGGTACGTCGCGTTCTGGGCGATTGGCGGTTACTGTGCCGGCTGGTTCATGTCCGAGTTCTTTTACCAGGTAAACGTACATTTTTTTGGTTCGGCAAAGGCAGCAGCACCTGGAATTCACATTAACTTCTGGGGCGTCCTGCTTATTGGAGGTCTCATGTGTGCCCTCTTCGGAATTTTAATTGGTGGACCGACTCTGCGTTTAAAGAGCGACTATCTGGCAATTGTGACTCTTGGTTTCGGTGAAATTATTCCGCAGATTTTCTTCAACGGTGACAATATTGCTGGTTTTAATCTATCTAACGGCACCAAGGGAATTACAATTCTAGATCCAATTCCGACTGGTGTTAAAAATATTGGACCATTTGATTTTGGTTTGAAGTTTATAATCTTTGTATTTCTTGCCGTCTTAATGGTATTTATCTCACTGCGCCTAAGAAAGGGCCGATTAGGAAGAGCTTGGCTTGCGATTAGAGAAGATGAATTGGCAGCCAGCATGATGGGCGTGCCGTTGATGCGAACTAAACTTGCAGCCTATGCAGTAGGTGCCTTTGCTGGTGGTTTGGGTGGGGTGGCCTTTGCTACACATGTTGATGGCGTTTATGCAGAGCGATTTAATTTTTCAATCTCAATATTCTTATTAGCCATGGTAGTCCTTGGTGGAATGGGAAATGTCTGGGGTGTGATACTTGGAGCTTTAATTCTCTCTTGGGTAAACTCGACTGGCCTACCGGCATTTGGTCAAACCTTCAATGACAAATTTGGAACTCAAGTGAACTTCCCATCCTTTACTTTTTTGCTATTCGGACTGGTCTTGATTTTTATGATGTTATTTAAACGTGAGGGTTTAGTTCCTGAATCGCGCCTACGATTAATTCTCCACGAAGGTGATCCTGAAGAAGATTCAACTTCTAAGAAGAAGAAGCGGAAGGAGAGATAGTTATGACGCTCTCTTCTAACAATGTGCTAGTGGCCTCAAATATCAGCGTTGCATTTGGCGGCTTATTGGCCGTCAATAATGTGACATTTGAAATCCCAGAAAAATCAGTTGTTTCATTGATTGGTCCAAACGGTGCAGGCAAGACTACGTTTTTTAATGTCTTAACTGGGCTCTATAAGCCATCGGATGGCACTGTTTCTTACGACGGCACTGACACCACGGATCTTCCACCTCATAAAATTGCTGCCCTCGGCATGGCACGCACTTTCCAGAATATTCGCCTCTTTGGATTGATGACAGCCGAAGAAAATCTCTTAGTTGCGATGCATTCACACCTTAAATCCGGGATCGTTGCAACGATCTTCGGTACCCCGCGACAACGAAAAGAGGAGAAAGAGGCGTTGCAGAGAGCACGGGAGATTTTAGATTTCGTGGGTATCGGCAAATGGGCAAGTGACTATGCCAGAAATCTCTCATACGGTGATCAACGTCGTTTAGAGGTTGCTCGCGCCCTTGCCCTAAATCCTAAAGTTCTCCTTCTTGATGAACCAACTGCTGGCATGAACCCACAAGAATCCCAAATCTTCATTGATTTTGTATATAAAGTCCGGTCAGAGAGAGATGTTGCTATCTTGTTGATTGAACACGATATGAAAGTTGTAATGAGTGTTTCAGAACGAGTTACCGTGCTTGATCAAGGCGAGAAAATTGCAGAAGGAACACCTGCCGAAATTAAATCCAACCAACGAGTCATCGAGGCTTATTTGGGTAAAGCCAAAGGAGAGAAGAAATGAGTGCGCTCCTAGAGGTAAAGAACTTAAAAGTTGGTTATGGCAAAATTATCGCCGTAAAGGATATTTCAATCACCGTTAATGAGGGTGAGATAGTGACACTCGTTGGTTCAAATGGAGCCGGAAAATCCACCACGCTTAAGACTATTTCAGGGCTTTTGAAACCAAAAGAGGGCGAAATCCATTTTGATGGCCAACGAATAGATGGCAAGGAGGGCCATGAAGTTGTAAAGCTTGGCCTTTGCCACTCTCCAGAAGGTCGTCGAATCTTTCCGCGTATGACAGTTAGTGAAAACTTAGATTTAGGTGCATTTTTACGTAACGATAAGACGGCAGTAGAGAGAGATCGCGAATACGTTCTTGATCTATTCCCGCGATTACGTGAGCGCATTACACAACGTGCTGGCACAATGTCAGGAGGCGAACAGCAGATGCTCGCGGTAAGCCGTGCGTTAATGGGGGCGCCAAAGCTTTTGATGTTAGATGAACCATCAATGGGCCTAGCTCCAGTTCTTGTAGACATGATTTTTGAGACTATTCTAAAAATTCGTGAGCAGGGCATCACAATTCTGCTGATTGAACAAAACGCCGCAGCTGCATTAGATGTTGCCGATCGTGCATACGTGCTTGAGTCTGGCCTTATCACTATGAGTGGAAAGGCCTCTGATTTAGCCAAGGACGAGGCGGTTACAAAGGCGTATTTAGGGGGATAGAGGCTCCAAAGAAACTGCCTCACCTGAAACTCACTCCCGTGCCAGCCTTCT
>JBBAMX010000002.1:0-54069 GCA_040402335.1 Candidatus Planktophila sp. | reverse complement strand
CCAATCTTTAAGCGCGTGGTGGCAAACGATAGGTACCAGGCTCCTGCGCTAGTGCGTTATGCGATTAAGGGCATCGCATCACCAAAGATTTATGCAGTCGATGATGTGAGCGCATACGGAGTAGGTCTGCGCGATGTCGCAAGTAAATCGATTACTGCATCCATGCTTGCTGGCAAAGACTCAGTACCTGCAAACACGAGTGACTACACATCAGTAGTTGCAAAGGTAAAGGCATCAGCGGCCAATGTTGTGATCTACTATGGATATGCACCAGATGCTGCCAAGTTCGTAAAGTCACTTCGCGATGGTGGATACACAGGCGTCTTTGCATCAGGTGATGGCACGCTCAAGGAGACTTTCTCAGTTAACGCTGGTAACTCTGCTGCAGAGGGTGCACGCGTAACGGCTGCAGCCGTTCCTTTCGAAGGTGTAGCAACAGCTGCACAGATGGCTATCTACACCAAGATAAGTGGAAATAAGACTCCAGGAACCTATGTAACCGAGACCTACAATGCAACAAACGTGTATCTCTCATGCATTAAGCAGGGCGTTTCTTCACGTCCAGGAATGCAGAACTGTGTTACAAACGGCTCATTCAAGGATATTAGCGGAGGAACAATTAAGTTCGATCGATACGGCGACGTTATCGGTGGAGCACCGGTTGGCGCCTACACATTCAAGGCAGGAAAGATTGTCTTCGTAGCAGTTGCTTAAATAACGACAGGTTAAATTAGGATAGTTAAAATAACCGCAGCCACCCTCAGATCGAGATATCAGAGGGTGGCTGCGGTCACTATTAAGAATTGGAACACATGAATTTTCAAGTTTTGTCGAGTCAATTTTGGTCGTTGTGCCTACAAGGCGTAGCCCTAGGATTTATTTACGTGTTAATCTCACTAGGTTACACAATGGTCTACGGTGTTTTACGTCTTATCAATTTTGCAAACTCTGAAGTAATGATGGTTGGAACATTTGCCACTGTTTTTGCGTAAGTAACCATCTTGAAAAACGCCGCAGGCTCCGAACCTCTGCATGGATTTAGACTTATCTACACCCTTGTATTTGCACTGCTTTTCTCGGCGCTCATCTGCGGCCTACTGGGTGTACTAGTTGAGATCGTGGCCTACCGTCGATTGCGAGCCCTAGGCACAAACCGTCTCGCGAGTTTAATCTCAGCGATTGCTGTGTCGATAGTTTTATCCGAGGCCTTTCGTATTTATTCGCATTCAGCACCCGTGACCTCACCCCGCTTACTGGCAAAATGGAGCTTCGGTGAAGTAGCAGGTGCAAACTTTCGCATCGATACCGTCCTTATTATCGTCGCGGGATTTGTAATCTTCTTTGCCCTTGATCGATTCGTCAATCGATCACGATTAGGTAAGGCTATCCGTGCCGTCTCTATGAGCGAAGAGAACTCTAAGTTGATGGGTATCAACCTCAACCGTGTAATTTCACTGACATTTTTTATCGGTGGTCTCACAACCGGGGCTGCAGCTTTCTTCTACACGACCGTATACGAAATAACACAGTTCAATGTTGGCTTTAACTTAGGTCTGGCGGCGTTTACCGCCGCGGTGCTAGGTGGAATCGGTAACTTGCGCGGCGCTTTTTACGGTGGAATCTTCCTAGGTGTCCTAGAGCAGTTCTCCTCGGCAATCCTTGGCTCTCAGTGGAAATCGGTCACAGTCTTTCTGGTGCTAGTTTTAGTTTTACTCATCAAACCAAGTGGCATCTTCGGTGAAGCCGTTCAGCAGACGAGGACTTAATGATAAATCTTCGAGATAAAGGTGCCGCGGTCTGGGAAAACTGGAATCGCCCTAAGCGGGTGGCCTTTGTGCTACTTACTATGGTTTTAGTAGCGCTCTTGCCCTTTGCCGGCACTTTCCCGCTCACCAACTTCCTCAACACTCCGATTACCTCTTATCAAGCGGTTCTGGTTTACCCGATAGCTATCTTTGTCTTGATGGCGTTGGGGTTAAATATCGTTGTTGGTAAATCTGGCTTACTCGATCTCGGCTATGTTGCATTTTTCGCAATCGGCGCCTACACCATGGGCATAATGGGAACGGTTACGCATCTAAATACCTGGGAGATTCTCCCCTTTGGTATCGGCTTTGCAATGCTAGCCGGCTTAATCTTGGGTCTTCCCGCCCTGCGCTTGCGCGGAGATTATTTAGCGATTGTTACTCTGGGCTTCGGTGAGATCGTAAGAATTATCGCATTGAACTTGACCCAGACGGGTGGACCAAATGGAGTCGTAGGAATTCCTAATCCGCCCCCAATTTTAAGTCAAAAATTTGAACTCAATGATCATGCTGGATATTTCTGGATAATTTTTACCATGATTTTACTCGTCATCTGGATGGTGCGGCGATTTACCGTTCGTCGTCCCGGCCGTGCTTGGGAGGCGATTCGTCAAGATGAGGATGTCGCAGCACTCATGGGCGTAAATCTCCTTGTCTATAAACTCTGGTCCTTTAGTATCGGGGCGGCGATCGGTGGGGCCGCCGGAGTCATTTATGCTTCAAAGGTAATGTTTATTGCACCCGATATGTTTACCTTTAACGTCTCGGTTCTCATTCTTGCCTGTGTTGTATTTGGCGGTATGGGAAACATGTGGGGAGTTATCCTCGGCGCATCGATACTGGGTTACCTTCCTGAGCGAATCCGATTCATTAGCAACTCACGTCAACTTGTCTTTGGATTAGTTTTGCTAGTTATTATGAACGTCCGTCCCGACGGCTTACTGCCCCGCAAGAAACGCGAAAAGATTAAGCATAAGGTGGTCAAGTAAGTGAGTGAAAAGATATTAGAACTCAAAGCGCTAACAATGCGATTCGGCGGCGTGACCGCCCTCGACTCCGTAAACCTCGATGTTTATAAGGGTGAAATCTGCGCGCTGATTGGCCCCAATGGTGCGGGCAAGACCACTGTCTTTAATGTCATCACCGGTGTCTATCAAGCTACTGCCGGTGAGATTGTCTTTGAAGGTAAGAATATATTAGGTATGAAGCGTCACCATATAACAAAGGCTGGCATGGCACGTACCTTCCAGAACGTTCGCTTGTGGGGGGAGATGACGGCGTTAGAAAATGTTATTACCGCGACCGATGTCCATAAGCGCTCGGGACTGCCTGGTGCATTGTTTGCTCTGCCACGCTCTCGAAAAGAAGAGAAACGAGATCGCATTCGTGCACAGGAGCTTTTGGATTTCATGGGCATTGGTCATCGCGCCGATCAGTTGGGTAAGAATCTTCCCTACGGAGATCAGCGCCGCTTAGAGATTGCACGTGCCATGGGAACCGAGCCACGCCTTCTGCTCCTTGATGAGCCGGCAGCCGGCTTTAACCCAGCAGAAAAAGTAGAGCTTGCTACATTAATCAAGAAGATTCGCGATGCTGGCTATACCGTTCTTCTGATTGAGCATGACATGTCCTTGATTATGGGTATTTCAGATCGGGTAGCGGTCTTAGATTTTGGTATC
The DNA here is from genome assembly GCA_040402335.1 of Candidatus Planktophila sp. Classification (GTDB taxonomy): domain Bacteria; phylum Actinomycetota; class Actinomycetes; order Nanopelagicales; family Nanopelagicaceae; genus Planktophila. Next base: position 50,585 of record JBBAMX010000002.1, on the reverse strand, counting down.
AAGATTGCCGATGATCTACCAAGTAAGGTTCAGAAAGATCCCAAGGTCATTGAGGCCTATTTAGGAGTCCCCGCCGATGCGTCTTGAAATAAAGGATCTGCACGTTCACTACGGCAAAATCGAAGCAATCAAGGGAATTTCAGTCGTTGTTAATGAGGGTGAGATCGTTACCTTAATTGGAGCCAATGGAGCTGGAAAGACAACTACTCTTAAGACAATCTCCGGACTTCGCAAAGTATCTAGTGGTTCGATTTTATTTGATGGCCAAGATATCTCCAAAGTTCCCGCTCACGAGAGAGTGGAGCTAGGAATTTCGCAGGCACCAGAGGGCCGAGGTATTTTTCCTGGAATGAGCGTTCTAGAAAACTTAGAGATGGGAAAGTTTCATCGCAAGAGCCGCAAAATCGAAATGGTGCAGGATTTAGAGCGGGTTTACGCGCTTTTTCCACGTTTAAAGGAGCGTACTTCACAGGCCGGTGGCACTCTATCTGGAGGAGAACAGCAGATGTTAGCCATTGGTCGCGCGCTAATGGCACGGCCTAAGGTCTTACTGCTAGATGAGCCATCGATGGGTCTTGCGCCCCAGATGATTGCAAATATTTTTCGGATAATCACCGAGATTAATAAAAGTGGAGTGACAATCTTACTCGTTGAGCAGAACGCTGCTCAGGCGTTAGCACGGGCGCACCGTGCCTACATCCTTGAAACTGGAAATGTAGTAAAAGAGGCGGTGGCATCAGAGCTCTTGAATGATCCAGCGGTCCGTGAGGCATATCTTGGCACTGGGGCGAATTCGTAATTAATTAGCGCTCGGCTAAAATTAAGCAAGTTATTCTCGCCGTACAAGTACGTTCGCCTTTATCATTCGTGATGACGATCTCCCACGTACAAAGGGTTTTTCCAAGTGAGATTGCCGTTGCAACACCTGTGACTAATCCACTCGTGGCCGATTTGTGGTGCGTCGCATTAATATCAATACCCACGATTTTTCGATCTGGACCAGCATGCAGGGAGGTTCCGATTGAACCCAAACTTTCAGCCAGTACAACATTTGCGCCACCATGCAATAAACCCATTGGCTGGGTGTTACCCTCTACCGGCATTGTTGCAACCAGGTATCCAGGCCGGGCTTCGGTGAGATTAATACCCATCTTCTTATCGAGTGCGCCTGTGCCCCGCTCTCTATAAATCTCTAATAAATCTGCTTTCTCCATAAACCTTATTCTACTGGGCAATCTACAATGAAGACATGGAGAAACGATTACTGCTCATTGACGGCCACTCATTGGCATATCGCGCCTACTTTGCACTCCCGGCTGAAAACTTCACAACGGCCGGCGGTCAACATACAAATGCCATTTATGGATTTGCAACGATGCTGCTCGGCCTGCTGGTAAGTGAAAAACCAACTCATGTTGCCGTTGCATTTGATGTCTCACGCAAGACCTTCAGATCTGAGATCTTCCCAGCATACAAAGCAAACCGAGCCAAAACTCCCGACGAGTTTCGTTCTCAGATGGGCTATCTACATGAGCTAGTTACCGCCTTTGGAATCACCAGTTTTGAGATTGACGGCTATGAGGCCGATGACATCTTGGCAACGATTGCCAAGCGGGCCGAGAGTGAGGGCGCCGAGGTATTAATTTGTACGGGTGATCGCGACTCGTTTCAGTTGATAAATCAAAGGACAACTGTCCTTTATCCAAAACGAGGAGTAAGTGAACTAGCGCGAATGACGCCGGAAGCCATTGAAGAAAAATATGGCATGACACCGGCGCAGTATCCCGACTTTGCGGCATTGCGAGGGGATCCAAGCGATAACCTTCCATCGGTCCCAGGGGTTGGAGAAAAGACCGCGGCTAAATGGATTATTGAGTACGGATCACTTAAAGGGCTGATAGCCAACCTTGATAAGCTGAGTGGAAAAGTTGGACAATCTCTGCGAGATTCAATTAATGATGTAATTTTAAATAGTCAGCTCACGCAATTGGTTGCAGATGTCCCCATAGATTTTCGAATTGCGGATCTGTCATGGGAGGGAGTTGATGGCTCGAAAATAGACCCACTCTTTGAAGCTTTTGAATTTAAATCACTCAAAGAGCGCTTAAAGCCAATCCTCCTAAAAAGTAACTCAATAAAAATTCAGTCATCGGAGTTATTAAACTTTTCCGATGAACTCTCTGACTATGTAGTTACTCCTCAAGAAATTGATGCCAAGATAGCAAGACATATCGGGACAATAGCCCTTTCATTTGAACTCGAAGAGGAGAGAGTTCGTCGTTACGCCGTGGCGTTTTCGGCAGATGATGTCTTTTTGGTCAACTCCTCAACTATGGGGCTTTGGTCGAATAATAAAGATGTCAAAAAAATCGCACATGATGCAAAGTCTTTGGCTAGGAACACTCCTATTAGTGGCGTTGTTTTTGATACATCGCTGGCTGCTTACCTAATTAATCCTGGCGTACGGGCCCAAGAGCTCAGCGATCTGCAGGAGCGTTGGGGTGATGGTTTTGAGATTAATAGTTCAAGCCCCGAAGCGAGATTATTGACTTCGGCCAGAGCCCTCTTTGGACTTGAGAAGAGCCTTACAGATGAGTTAAATGAACGCGGGCTTTACGAACTATTTACGGCCATGGAGCTTCCCATAGCAGTGTTGTTGGCGCAGATGGAAAATACTGGAATAGCCGTTGATAGAAAAGAGTTAGAAAAGCTCTACACCTTCTTTGAAGGGGAGGTGGAGCGTGAGACAAAGGACGCGCACGGCTGCGTTGGTCGAGAGTTTAACGTGGCTTCGCCAAAGCAGCTGCAGGTCGTTCTCTTTGACGAGTTAAAACTTCCAAAGACGAAAAAAATCAAAACTGGATTCACCACCGATGCTGAGAGTTTAGAGTGGCTTCACCAAAAAACCGGGCACCCCTTACTTACACATCTTTTGCGAATCCGCGAGACCAAGAAATTATCTACAACAGTTGCCGGATTAATAGCCGAGATCGCACCTGATGGGCGTATCCATACACACTTCGGACAGACCGTAACAGCCACGGGTCGACTGTCATCAATTGGCCCGAATCTTCAGAACATTCCGGTACGTACGCAAGAGGGCCGAACGATTAGGAATGCTTTTATTGCGGGTAAGGATTATGTCGGTCTACTGACTGCCGATTACAGCCAGATTGAAATGAGGATTATGGCCCATCTCTCCGATGATGAAAAACTCTTAGGAGCCTTTGAAAGTGGGGAGGATCTGCATGCGACGATCGCTGCAGTTATCTTCGGCGTCAAAGCAATCGACGTAGATTCAGAGATGCGCAGGAAGATAAAAGCTATGTCATATGGACTTGCCTACGGTCTGTCTTCTTATGGTTTATCGGCCCAGTTAGACATTACTCCGCCCGAGGCGCAGGGTTTAATGGATACATATTTTCAACGATTTGGAGGAATCCGTGACTACCTAAAGACGGTGGTTGAGGATGCAAGAGAGACTGGTTACACCGAAACGATTATGGGTCGACGCCGATATCTGCCTGATTTAATGAGTGATAACCGACAGCGTCGAGAGGTCGCAGAGCGGATGGCATTGAACTCACCGATACAAGGATCTGCCGCAGATATTATTAAGTTGGCGATGTTGAGGGTCTCAAGCGCAATTGAAAAGGAAAAGCGTCGATCTCGACTCTTGTTACAGATTCATGATGAGCTCATCATCGAAGTCGTCAAAGGGGAAGAAACGGCGATGACTGATTTAGTTAAGCGGGAGATGGGAGCTGCTTATCCGTTACGAGCACCACTTGATGTCAATGCGGGATTGGGTCTTACGTGGCACGAAGCTGCACATTAAGTATTAGCGGGCAGATTATCCGCTAGCGCTTTTAAATCCTCTTCATCGGTTGGAATTCGATTGGCGGCAATGAGGCGTTTTTTTCCAACGGTGAGAATGAGATTGCCAAGGCCGATCGAGAGTGCAGTGAGCGCTAAACAAAACTGCGGAGAGTATTTTTCACTTAAGAGTCCACCCAGTGCTGCGCCAAGCGACATGACACTTCCTTCAACCGTCCAGAGCCAGGCCATGTACGAGACGGCCGAACCCTTTGGTCGAACCGCCTCCATGACCTCCCAATAAAAAACCTGAATTGCACCACCAACAAAACCCAAAAACGCTCCGGCGATCGCCATCGACCAACCTGGATAGGTGAAGACCATAGGTAGGGAGACTAGAAACCAGATTAAATAAGTTTTTCGAAGTGCGGCGAGCGAGGATGTTCGTCTGGAGATTAAACCTGCGGCCAATCCTCCGAGAATGCTGGCTATACCCATAGCTGCGAAGACCCAGGCTGTGCGATGTTGAAGCTTTTCTATCGTCGCAAAGGCTGGGACGGCGACGTCGAATAAGCCCCAACCAAAGCCGATAAAAGAGCCCTCAAGCATCATTAATCGCAACGCAGGGCTTTGCCAGAGCGATCGCGCACCACTCTCTTTTTTCTCAGGCCGCCAATCCCTAGACACCGGAGCGATGGCAAGGGCCCCACCTCCGGCACTCATTAAAACCGCCGCCATAATTAATGCACTACCTGGATGTGACGAGAGTGCAAGTGTCGTCGCGATTACCGGACCAATAACTCCAGCGGTATTCATAACCGATGAATCGATGGCATATGCGGTGCGTAGGAAATCGCCAGTGACGATAGTTTTCCAGAGTGGGCGGACCGATAAGTTAATTGGCGGTGCAGTCAATCCCATGATCGTTGCCATTACAACTATAAAGCGGCCGGAGTGCGAGATATTGACCATAATCATCATCGCGGCATAGCCCGGGACAAGGATTCGTAGTGGCCATTTTTGACCATACTTGTCGATTATCGAACCACGGATGCCGGCGGTAAATGATCCAGCAAGTGAGTTAGCACCGATGACCAGACCCGCTAATGCGATAGAGCCGGTCTCTTGTTGCGCCTTAAAAAAGAGAGCCAAGCCCACCATGCCGTAGGCCACTCGCGCTGGGAAAGCAGCCAACACCAGGGTCCATACGTGAGGCATTTTGAATAATTCACGATAGCGATTCATAGTACCCACGAGTCTAATCTTTTGGGGAGATAAAAAAACCTCGATTTGCCCTTAACTATGCCCAAACCGTACCCTTGCCCTCCAGCCGCAGTTGCGGACACTACTATTCATTTATCCCTACGGAGCTCACTTGTCTACAACAACACCAGTAATTGCAGTAAATGACATTGGATCTGCCGCTGATTTTTTAGCCGCAATCGAAGGAACAATTAGAAACTTTAACGATGGTGACTTGGTCATCGGAACTATCGTTCAAGTTGGTCGTGAAGAAGTACTCGTTGATATTGGATACAAGACCGAGGGTGTAATCCCATCCCGCGAACTTTCAATACGCCACGATGTCGATCCTCATGAGATTGTTAAGGTCGGAGAAAGTATTGAGGCCCTTGTCCTTCAGAAAGAGGATAAAGAAGGTCGTTTAATTCTCTCTAAGAAGCGCGCACAGTACGAACGCGCATGGGGAGATATTGAAGGAAAGAAAGAGCGCGATGAAGTTGTAATTGGAACTGTTATTGAAGTTGTTAAGGGTGGTTTAATCGTTGATATCGGACTTCGTGGCTTCTTGCCAGCATCCCTTGTCGAAATGCGCCGCGTCCGGGATCTCACGCCATATATCGGCAAGCAGGTCGAAGCGCGCATCATTGAATTAGATAAGAACCGTAATAACGTAGTTCTTTCACGTCGCGCATTCTTGGAGCAGACTCAATCAGAGTCACGCACGACATTCTTAAATCAACTTCAAAAGGGTCAAGTCCGTACCGGTGTTGTCTCATCGATCGTTAACTTCGGTGCTTTCGTAGACTTAGGTGGAGTTGATGGACTCGTTCACGTCTCTGAGCTCTCATGGAAGCACATCGATCACCCAGGTGAAGTTGTTGAAGTTGGCGATGAAGTAACCGTTGAAGTTCTCGAAGTTGATTTCGAGCGCGAGCGCGTCTCGCTCTCTCTCAAAGCAACACAAGAGGATCCATGGCAAGCATTTGCTCGCACTCATACAATCCATCAAGTTGTTCCAGGTGTGGTTACTAAGCTTGTTCCATTCGGCGCATTTATCCGCGTACACGAAGGCATCGAAGGTCTCGTGCATATCTCGGAACTAGCCGAGCGCCATGTTGAGATTCCTGAGCAGGTCGTGGCCGTCGATGACGAACTCTTTGTGAAGATTATCGACATTGATCTAGAGCGTCGACGTATTTCGCTTTCATTAAAGCAGGCCAATGAGGGTCATGAGATTGAGATTGAGGCATTTGATCCAACTCAGTATGGAATGGCTGCTCGCTATGATGCAGAAGGAAACTTTATCTACCCCGAAGGCTTTGACGCACAAGCTCAGGAGTGGAAGCCAGGACATGAGGCACAACGTGAAGAGTGGGAGCTTCAGTACGCCCAAGCACAAGAGCGTTTCATGGCCCATAAGAAGCAAAAGGCTGAGGCTAAAGCTGCCGATGCCGCCGCTCATCCTGAAGATGGCACAGAAGAGGCCGTCGCAGAGGTCGTACCTTCCGAATAAATTAGTCGGGGAGAAGGCTCGGCATCGTTGCCGGGCCTTTTTCATTTTCACGGGAGTCCATTGAAAATATCAAAATAAGTGGGCGCTATCCTTAACACATGCGAGTTATTGCCTTGACAGGTGGAATCGGAAGTGGAAAGTCGCTTGCCGCCCAATACTTCGCCGGACTTGGCGCCTTCGTTTTAGACTCCGACAAGTTGGCGCGCCAAGCAATTGAGCGTGGATCCCTAGGCTTTGATCAGGTAGTTGCGATATTTGGTGGGTCAATTTTAGAAGATGGTGAAATAGATCGCAAGGCGCTGGGCGCAATAATTTTTAGAGATGCAGTTCTTAAGAAAAAGTTGGAGTCTATTATCCATCCATGGATTCGAAGTGAGTTTGAATCAGCGGTGGCAAGAATGACCGGTACTCAAACTTTGATCTATGAGATACCTCTTTTATTTGAGACCGGTAGCGCCGAACGTTTTGATACGGTGATTACGGTCGAGGCCAAGATGCAGCTGCGCATTGAGCGCTTACTCGCCAGAGGTTTAGATATGGGGGAGATAGAGGCGCGGATGAGCGCCCAGGCCTCGCGTGAAGAGCGGATATCGATCGCTCATATCGTTATTGAAAATAACGGCAGCGCCGATGACCTACTGCGACAAGTCGAGAGAGTTTGGGATGGTTTAACCACTACTTTTAACTAGAATTAGACGATGCGACCGATCTCGGATTTACAGCGTCGGGTTGAGCCGTTCCAGGTTATTAGTGATTACATTCCGGCGGGGGATCAGCCCGAGGCGATAATTGAAATAGCACGAAGATTAGCCGCTGGTGAACAGGATGTGGTCTTACTTGGCGCCACCGGTACTGGAAAATCGGCGACAACGGCCTGGTTGATAGAGAAACTTCAGCGACCAACACTTGTTTTAGCACCGAATAAAACTCTAGCGGCGCAACTCGCAAATGAGTTCCGGGAACTTCTTCCTAATAATGCCGTTGAGTACTTTGTCTCTTATTACGATTACTACCAACCAGAGGCATATGTTCCTCAGACCGATACTTTTATTGAGAAGGATTCAAGTGTCAATGATGAGGTAGAGCGTCTGCGACATTCGGCTACTAACTCACTTTTGACTCGGCGCGATGTGATCGTGGTAGCAACCGTCTCATGTATCTACGGTTTAGGCACCCCTCAGGAGTATGTCGACCGTATGGTGGTTCTGCGGGTAGGCGATGAAATTGAAAGAAACGCTCTCCTTCGCCGTTTCGTCGATGTTCAATATAAACGAAATGATGTCGCCTTTGAGCGCGGTACTTTTAGAGTTCGCGGAGACACGATTGAGATAATCCCAATGTATGAAGAATTGGCGATTCGCATAGAGATGTTTGGCGATGAGATTGAAAAAATTACCACTTTGCATCCATTAACAGGTGAGATTATCCGCGATGAAGTTGAGACCCACATTTTTCCAGCCACACACTATGCCGCTGGTCCCGAGACGATCAAGCGGGCAATTGGTGAAATTGAAGACGAACTTCAGATTCAACTCAACCTCTTTGAAAAACAGGGCAAGTTATTAGAGGCTCAGCGCCTCCGAATGCGTACTACCTTTGATGTTGAGATGATGGAGCAGATAGGTTTCTGCAGTGGAATAGAGAACTACTCGCGCCATCTCGATGGTCGGGGCTCGGGATCTGCGCCTAACTGCCTCCTTGATTATTTTCCAGAGGATTTTCTGGTAGTCATCGATGAAAGCCACGTGACCGTGCCGCAGTTAGGGGCGATGTACGAAGGTGATGCATCTAGAAAGCGCACCTTAGTTGAGCATGGATTTAGACTTCCTAGTGCGTTGGATAATCGCCCGCTTAAGTTTCCTGAGTTTTTAGAGCGTACCGGTCAGAAGTTATATCTTTCGGCAACTCCGGGTAAGTATGAGATGGCAAAAGTCGATGGTGATGTCGTAGAACAGGTTATTCGGCCCACGGGATTAGTCGATCCGCAGATTGTTATAAAGCCCCTCAAGGGCCAGATCGATGATCTCTTACATGAGATAAATATTCGAGCCGAGAAAAATGAACGGGTTCTTGTGACGACTTTAACCAAGAAAATGTCGGAGGATTTGACTGAGTACTTTCAGGAAAAGGGCGTTCGTGTCCGCTATCTGCACTCTGAGGTCGATACGTTGCGACGAGTTGAACTCTTGCGTGAACTTCGCTTGGGCGATTACGACGTACTAATCGGTATTAACCTACTGCGAGAGGGCCTTGACCTACCCGAGGTATCTCTTGTCGCAATCTTAGATGCCGATAAAGAGGGATTTTTACGCTCTTCAACTTCGCTCATTCAAACTATTGGTCGAGCTGCTCGAAATGTTTCTGGTGAGGTCCACATGTATGCCGACAAGATAACCGATTCGATGGCTAAAGCTATCGATGAGACAAATCGCCGCCGTGCGAAGCAAGTTGCCTATAATCTTGAGCGTGGCGTCGATCCACAGCCGCTGCGCAAAAAGATAGCTGACATTACTGATTTAATTAATCGAGAGTCTGAAGATACGCAAGAGTTACTTGCCATAAGCAAGAAAGCCAATCAAAAGAGCGCGACTTCGAGTGGACTGTATACGAAATCATCGGCAACACTTCCACGTCAAGAGTTGATGGCATTGATTAGCTCACTCACTGATCAGATGAAAAATTCCGCGGCTGAGTTACAGTTCGAAGTTGCTGCGCGCCTACGTGATGAAGTAAAGATTCTCAAACGGGAGTTGCGTTCAATGGAAGAGGCAGGGGTCTAATGAGCATAGACAAGTTAGTTGTTCGAGGTGCGAGAGAACATAACCTCAAAGACGTCTCAATCGAACTTCCCCGTAATGCACTCATCGTCTTTACTGGTTTATCTGGCTCTGGAAAATCATCTCTTGCCTTTGACACAATATTTGCTGAGGGTCAGCGCCGCTATGTTGAGTCGCTATCGGCATATGCCCGACAGTTCTTGGGTCAGATGGATAAACCCGATGTAGATTTTATCGAAGGCCTATCGCCAGCCGTCTCAATCGATCAAAAATCTACTAATCGAAATCCCCGCTCAACTGTTGGAACAATTACCGAGGTCTACGACTATCTCCGCCTGCTCTTTGCGCGCGCAGGTCGTCCTCACTGTCCACAGTGTTCTCGCGCTGTTTCGCGCCAATCGCCACAACAGATAGTCGATCAGATCCTGGCGATGCCAGCCTCGACTAAGTTCCAGGTCCTTGCTCCCGTTGTGCGCGCTCGAAAAGGTGAGTTTGTCGACCTCTTTACCGAGTTAATTACCGCCGGATATTCGCGCGCTCGAGTTGATGGAGAGGTGGTTGCACTCACCGAGGTACCTAAGTTAAAAAAACAGGAGAAACATACGATTGAGGTAGTCGTAGATCGACTTACAGCAAAGGTAGAGAGCAAGACAAGATTGACAGATTCTATTGAGACGGCGCTGCGTTTAGCATCGGGAATTGTGATTCTCGACTTTGTCGATTCTAAGAGTGAGGACAAAGAGCGGACCTTCAGTGAGCATCTGGCTTGTCACGAGTGCAACCTATCTTTTGAAGAGTTGGAGCCCCGCTCTTTTTCATTTAACTCTCCATTTGGTGCCTGTCCAGAGTGTTCAGGAATTGGTACAAAGTTAGAAGTTGATGAAGAGCTCATGATCCCAGATGACTCCATCTCCATTAATGAGGGAGCTATCGCACCATGGTCGGGCGGGCAATCCGCCGATTATTTCATTCGCCTGCTTGAAGCGCTGGCGAAAGATATGCCATTTTCTCTGGACATACCGTGGAAGAAAATTTCGGCAAAATCCCGCGATGCCATCATGAATGGCTATGAGTATGAAATAAAGATGAAATATAAGGGGCGCTACGGTACTAAAAACTATACGACCGGCTTTGAAGGGGTAATCCCATTTATACATCGGCGCCACTCTGAAACCGATAGTGATTACAGTCGTGATAAATATGAGGCGTATATGCGACAGATTCCCTGTCCAGTTTGCGCAGGTGCCCGGTTGAAGCCCGAGGTACTCGCGGTCACGTTAGGTCAGAAAAATATCTCGGAGATAACCGAACTATCAATCGCCGAGTGTGCTCAATTCTTAAAAAATATAAAACTCACCAAGCGCGAAGCACAAATCGCTGAGCGAGTTATGAAAGAAGTTCACGCCCGGCTGGGTTTCTTACTCGATGTCGGTCTAGATTACTTATCACTATCAAGGCCGGCCGCTACCTTGTCAGGGGGGGAGGCCCAGAGAATTCGCCTGGCCACCCAGATCGGAAGTGGCCTAGTTGGCGTCCTCTATGTTTTGGATGAGCCCAGCATCGGTTTACATCAACGCGATAATCGCCGTTTGATAGAGACTTTGACACATTTACGTGACCTTGGAAACACCCTCATAGTTGTCGAGCATGATGAAGAGACGATTCGCACCGCAGATTGGATTGTAGATATCGGACCTGGTGCCGGTGAGCATGGCGGTCATGTGGTTGTCTCCGGTAGTTATGAGGAGTTAATCGCATCCGAAGAGTCGATAACCGGGGCATACTTATCTGGTCGGCGCTCCATTGCAATCCCATCCACACGGCGGCCTGTCGATCCAAAGCGGAAGCTAACAATAAAAGGTGCGAAGGAGAATAATCTTCAAGATATCGATGTTGAAGTACCGCTTGGAGTATTCGTCTCCGTTACCGGCGTGAGTGGATCCGGTAAGTCCACTCTTGTGAACGATATTTTATATACCGTTCTTGCAAATAAACTCAATGGTGCACGACTTGTTCCAGGCCGTCATCGAAGTATCTCTGGTATCGATCAACTAGATAAAGTTGTTCACGTCGATCAGTCACCGATTGGACGCACTCCGAGATCCAACCCTGCCACCTATACCGGGCTCTTTGATAAGGTCCGAGCGCTCTTTTCTGAGACAACCGAGGCAAAGATTCGCGGGTATCAGCAAGGTCGATTCTCTTTTAACGTTAAGGGTGGGCGGTGTGAGAACTGTTCGGGAGATGGAACTATTACGATTGAGATGAACTTCTTACCTGATGTCTATGTTCCTTGCGAGGTATGTCATGGTGCGAGATATAACCGTGAAACTTTAGAGGTTCACTACAAGGGAAAGACAATCGCCGATGTCCTGAACATGCCCATTGAAGAGGCAAATAGCTTTTTTGAATCAGTCCCTACTATCGCGCGTTTCTTAAAGACGCTTAATGATGTCGGACTGGGTTATGTGCGATTGGGCCAATCAGCGCCCACTCTCTCTGGTGGTGAGGCGCAACGGGTAAAGCTTGCAACGGAATTACAGCGTCGATCAACGGGTCGCACAATCTATGTTTTAGATGAGCCCACCACCGGTCTGCATTTCGAGGACGTGAGTAAGCTGCTGATTGTGCTTAACCGATTAGTCGATACTGGCAACACAGTTATTGTTATTGAACACAATCTAGATGTGATCAAATCTTCAGACTGGGTGATAGATATGGGGCCAGAGGGTGGATTTCGTGGTGGATTAGTCGTTGCGCAGGGAACTCCCGAGGATGTCGCTCAAGTCAAGGCGAGTTACACCGGCCAATACCTAGCACCGATGCTGGCAACTAATCGAAAAGCAGTGAGCGAGAAGTAAAGCCATGGCAGATCCCGCCTCATATCGGCCGACTGATATCCCAAAACTGCCTGGTGTCTATCGATTTTATGACGCCACGGAGACCGTTATATATGTAGGTAAGGCGATTAACTTAAAGAATCGGCTGAGTAATTATTTCCAAGCCAATCTGCCAGAAAAGACTTATCGAATGGTGCATCAGGCCGTACGTGTTGATTGGACAATTGTAGATACCGAAGTTGAGGCGCTCCAGCTGGAGTTCTCCTGGATCAAGCAGTACATGCCCATGTACAACGTCCAATTTCGTGATGATAAAACCTATCCATATCTTGCCGTAACAAACAATGAGCCTTACCCAAGAATCTTTATCACTAGAAAATCTAAGCGCCCTGGAATTACTTACTTTGGTCCATTTACTCACACGTGGGCTTTAAGAAGTACATTTGATGTAATTCTTAAAGTATTTCCAATCCGCTCCTGCTCAACGAGTAATTTCGAACATGCGCAACGTAGAAAAAGGCAGTGCCTGCTGGGTGATATCGGAAAATGTGCAGCCCCGTGTGTCAACTGGATCAGCAAGGAGGATCACAAAGATCTTTCAAACCGTTTAGTCGCATTTATGGCAAGCGGCAATGCAGATATTATTCCGACGCTTCGCACCGAGATGGAGTTGGCCTCCTCACATGAAGAGTATGAGCGGGCAACAAAGATTCGCGACTCGATCACTGCGCTGACGCGTGCGGCAGAGTCTAAAGATGCAGCCCTTCCTGATAATTTAACGGCCGATATTGTGGCTATCCATCGCGATGGCGCTCACGCTGCGGGTTCAATATTTATCGTCCGCTCTGGGGCAATTCGAGGCTCGAGGTCATGGATAGTGGATCAGAGTAAATCTCTCGAAGGAGATGATGAGATGGGGGCGCTGTTTTTTTCGATTTACAGTCAGAGTGATCCAAGTGAGATTCCCGCCGAAATCTTGATCAATGAGCGACCCTTTGATGCACCTGCCTTAGAGGCGTGGCTATCGGGACTGAGAGGTGCACCCGTGCTTTTAAAGACGCCGCAACGCGGTGAGAAGGTTGAACTATTAGCTACCGTCAAACGCAATGCACAGTACTCGCTTATTCAATTTCTCAGTAAGCGGTCAACCGATGCGGCTGTGAGTGGTAAGGCGTTAATTGAGATTGAAGAGGCTTTAGATCTAGAGCGAACGCCACTGCGCATCGAGTGCTTCGATATCTCAAATATCTCTGGTACTTCGGTCGTCGCATCTATGGTTGTCTTTGAGGATGGTCTTGCTAAAAAAAGTGAATATCGGCGCTTCATCATAAATACCGAGGAGGGTTTTGATGACACCCGGGCTATGCATCAGGTAATTACTCGCAGGTTAAAGCGTCTCATCGATGATCGTAATGTCGATGCCGCCGAGGTGGCCGAGTTGGGCGGGAAATTAAGTAAGTTTTCTTATCCACCTCAACTCATTGTTGTCGATGGTGGTGCACCTCAAGTGAGTGCAGCGGCGCGGGCATTGCGCGAACTTGGTATTGAAAATATCGCCCTTTGTGGCCTAGCCAAACGTTTAGAAGAGGTTTGGATTCCTGGATCACCCGATCCGCTCATTCTGCCCCGATCAAGCGAGGGTATGTACCTGCTTCAGCGCATCCGTGATGAGGCACACCGCTTTGCAATTACATTTCATCGCTCCCGACGTTCAAAGATAATGTTGGAGTCGATCCTGGATGAAGTACCCCAGCTTGGACAGGTTCGACGCAGCGCACTCCTAGAGCGCTTTGGCTCGGTCGCCGCTATTCGAAAGGCCAGCTGCGAAGATATAGCGGCCACACCTGGAATTGGAGTAAAGATAGCCGATGTGATTTGGAGCCACCTTGAAACCATTGGGAGGCAGAAGGTAAATACTCAGACCGGTGAAATCACAGATGAATAAAGGGTGCTTGACAGGTGTAAGAGGATTGACAGGTGAGTAGTTCGGAAATACTAATTGTGACCGGAATGTCGGGAGCCGGGCGATCAACGGTCGCCCACGCCCTAGAGGATTTAGGCTGGTATGTCGTTGATAATCTGCCACCTGCTCTTTTGCCGCAACTCGTCAGTAAGGGCACAGGAGAAGCGGGCAAAGAGTATGCCGTTGTAGTTGATGTTCGTGGCGGCCACTTCTTTGATGAACTCATGCAGGGATTAGCTGAGTTGAAATCAACTGGTTCGCCCTATCGACTCCTCTTTTTAGATGCAACTGATCAGGCTCTTGTTCAGCGTTTCGAATCTACCCGACGGCCTCATCCGCTTCAAGGTAAGGATCGTATTGTTGATGGGATCGCTCGTGAACGGGTGAAGTTGGATGAGGTTCGATCTGCATGCGATATTGCGATAGATACAACGAATTTAAATGTTCACCAGTTAGAAAAACGTATCGGAGAGATCTTCGGCGGTGGAAAAGTTCAAGGCATCCGAGTGAATGTCTTATCTTTTGGATATAAATATGGAATCCCAGTTGACTCTGATTTAGTTTTGGACTGTCGATTTATACCTAATCCACATTGGATTCCAGAGCTCCGCCCGCTAACTGGTTTAACTTCACAAGTGAGCGAAAAGGTTCTAGGCAATGTCGGTGTTAATGATTTCGTACTCAGATATGTCGAGCTCGTTTTGTCAATGGTTCCTGGTTATATGCAAGAGGGCAAGAAATATCTGACGATCTCCGTAGGGTGTACGGGTGGAAAACATCGCAGTGTTGCTATCACTCAAGAGTTGGCAAGGCTACTTAACTCAACTGGCTCAGCTATCTCAGCAAATCCAACTCACCGTGATGTAGGACGCGAATAACGGTGAATAAAGTCGTTGCACTCGGTGGAGGTCATGGCTTAGCGGCGGTTTTATCAGCGTTGCGTGAGATTACGACGGAGATAACCGCCGTTGTAACCGTTGCCGATAACGGTGGGTCAAGTGGTCAACTACGTCAAGAGTTTCCAATTTTGCCCCCTGGTGATCTGCGAATGGCCTTAGCTGCACTGTGCGCCGATGATGACTGGGGACGTACATGGGCTGCGATTATGCAACATAGATTTGTTAGCGATGGTCCACTCAATGGCCATGCGATGGGTAATTTACTTCTTGCATCACTCTGGAGTGATGATGAGGATCCAGTCATTGGTCTGGATAGAGTTGGCTCATTACTTAAAGTGATTGGCCGCGTTTTGCCTATGGCGGGTGAGCCACTCGATATTGAGGCGACGTTTAATACTTCAACCGGTCGAATCGTTGTTCGGGGTCAAACGGAGGTAGCCACAGCGAAGGGGCGCATTGAGTC
The DNA here is from genome assembly GCA_040402335.1 of Candidatus Planktophila sp. Lineage (GTDB taxonomy): Bacteria > Actinomycetota > Actinomycetes > Nanopelagicales > Nanopelagicaceae > Planktophila. The sequence continues at coordinate 35,072 of JBBAMX010000002.1, read as the reverse complement.
CTTACGTGTTATTCCTGCAAACCCTTCGGCAAGGGCAGAGACGCTTACCGCTATCCGGGTCGCAGATTGGATCACCATGGGGCCAGGCTCTTGGTTCTCTTCGGTTCTGCCGCATTTACTAATACCGATGCAGCTAGATGCACTAAATAGAACTAAGGCAAAGAAAATTCTGATTCTAAACTTAGATGCACATGCCAACACCCCAGGGGAGGAGTTTGCCGGCTCGACCCCTGAAGAGCACCTCGAACTCTTTGCCCACTACGCACCTGAGCTAGCGGTTGATTATTTTCTCGTCGACACCTCAGTTGTTCGCAACGAAAAATCACTTGCGAGTATCGCCCGAAAACTAGGGGGGCAGGTCGTTGCCGTTGATATTCGTAAAGCCCCAGGCAGCGTTCATCACGATGTCACACAATTAGCCCAGCATTTGTGCCACATTATGCGTCAAAGTTTGGTTGGATAGAGCCATGGCAATGACGGCAGGACTCAAAGATGAACTCAGTCGCGTATCGGTCACAAAGCCGTGCTGCCGTAAGGCCGAAGTCTCATCACTTTTACGCTTTGCCGGTGGATTACACATCGCGGCCGGAAAGATTCTGATCGAGGTCGAGTTAGATACTTCGCAGAGTGCACGCCGACTTCGCAAAGATATCGCCGATATTTACGGACATGGATCGGATTTAGCCGTTCTCTCCTCTGGTGGTTTACGAAAGGCTTCACGATATGTTGTTCGCGTAATCGAAGCAGGTGATGCACTTGCTCGCCAGACTGGTCTGGTAGATTCACACGGGCGGCCTGTTCGCGGATTACCACCACAAGTTGTTTCAGCGGCGGTCTGTGACTCTGAGGCCGCTTGGCGAGGAGCATTTATTGCACATGGCTCACTCACCGAACCCGGTCGTTCATCTTCACTTGAGATTACATGCCCAGGTCCTGAGGCGGCGTTGGCCTTAGTAGGTGCAGCACGTCGCATGGGGATCGTTGCTAAAGCGCGTGAAGTACGTGGAGTCGATCGAGTAGTTATCCGTGACGGAGATGCAATTGGTGTTCTACTTACACGTCTCGGTGCCCACGAATCGGTTTTAGCGTGGGAGGAGCGGCGCATGCGACGTGAAGTCCGTGCAACTGCAAACCGCTTAGCTAACTTTGATGATGCAAATCTTCGTCGCTCGGCCCGCGCCGCCGTTGCCGCATCGGCGCGAGTTGCTCGAGCAATCGAAATCCTTGGCGCTACTATTCCCGATCATCTGAAAGAGGCGGGGGAGCTGCGCATTACCCACGGTCAAGCATCCCTTGAAGAGCTTGGCTCATTAGCGGTTCCACCTATGACAAAGGATGCAATCGCTGGTCGAATCCGAAGGTTATTAGCGATGGCAGATAAGCGGGCTGGCGAACTTGGAGTACCAGATACCGAGAGCGGGCTCAGCAACGATCTACTGAGTTAAATACCTATCGCGCCGATACTGATGAGTAACGGCAATTTAGTGCAGGCACCGGCCACTGATAGTATTTCAGCCAAGCCCCCAACGTTGTGGCAGTTTTCATGTGTTTTTCAATTGTTGGGCTTTTTCTCAGACGGGCCCCATTAGCAGCAAGGACCTATCAGATGATAAATGTTGGAATCAATGGCTTTGGCCGAATCGGTCGTAACTTCTTTCGCGCCTCACTCTCTCATCCAGAGATTAATATCGTTGGTATCAACGATCTCACCCCTAATAAGACCCTGGCGCACCTTCTTAAATACGACTCCATCTTGGGCCGATTGGGCTTAGAAGTAGTCTTCACCGATGACTCAATTACCGTCGATGGAAAGACGATACAGGTCTTCTCAGAGCGCGATCCCGCCAATCTTCCGTGGGGCTCAATCAACGCCGATGTCGTGATCGAGTCGACGGGACACTTTACAAAGGCGGCCGATGCCGGAAAGCACATTACCGCGGGCGCTAAAAAGGTCATTATCTCCGCTCCAGCTAGTGATGAAGACATCACTATCGTTATGGGCGTAAACCATGAGAAATACGATCCAGCGCTCCACCACATAATTTCAAATGCATCATGTACCACTAACTGTCTTGCGCCAATGGCCAAAGTATTAAATGACAACTGGGGAATCGTTAAGGGCTTTATGACAACGATTCACGCATATACAAATGATCAGGTCATCTTAGATTTCCCTCACGCCGATCTTCGACGTGGACGTGCAGCGGCAATTAATATAATTCCATCATCGACCGGAGCTGCAAAGGCTATCTCCTTAGTTCTGCCCGAGCTCAAAGGTAAGTTAGATGGCTATGCGATGCGTGTTCCTATTCCAACGGGATCTGCAACGGATTTAACCGTTGAACTCTCCAAAGAGGCGAGCGTTGAAGAGATAAATGCAGCGATGAAGGCGGCATCCCAAGGTGCGCTCAAAGGCTTCCTCTCTTACACCGAAGATCCAATCGTTTCATCGGATATTGTCACCGATCCATCTTCATGTATCTTCGATTCGGGCCTAACTAAGGTTATTGGCAATCAAGTGAAGATCGTTGGTTGGTATGACAACGAGTGGGGTTACTCAAATCGGCTCGTCGACTTGATCAGTTATGTTGGTAAGACGCTTTAATGCCGAGTATTGAAGAGCTGGAATTCGCTGGAAAGCGGGTCTTTCTTCGCTGTGATCTGAATGTCCCAATTAAAAATGGTGTGATTTCAGATGATGGTCGAATCAAAGCCTCGCTTCCAACGATTTCTCTATTGCTTGAAAAAGGCGCATCGATTGTAATCGCCGCTCACTTGGGTCGGCCAAAGGGCGTCGTCGTACCTGAACTTTCATTGGCCCCTGTTGCCAAACGACTCACGGAGTTATTAGGGCAGGAGGTCTCCTTTTCTCCAACGCTCGATATGGATGTGGTGCGTACTCAAGCTCAAGCACTCGCGGGCGGTCAAGTCATGCTCCTTGAAAATATCCGCTTTAGCAGCGCTGAAACCAGTAAAGATATTTCAGAGCGCGAGGCGTTCGCACAGGAGCTTTCAGAGCTGGCCGATATATATATTGGCGATGGCTTTGGCGCAGTCCACCGCATGCACGCCTCGGTCTTTGACTTACCAAAGCTTCTACCCCATGCGCCAGGCCTTCTTGTCGCTGCCGAGGTAGAGGTCTTAAAGAGATTAACGAACAGCCCGGTTCGCCCATATGGCGTAGTTTTAGGTGGAGCAAAAATCTCTGACAAGCTGGGAGTAATTGAAAATCTATTGGGGAAGGTCGACGTCTTAGCCATCGGAGGAGGAATGGTCTTCACATTCCTTGCCGCGGCGGGAAAAGAGATCGGCAGCTCATTGGTCGAAGTTGAGATGATTGAGGTCGTTAAATCACTAATTCAAAAGGCGCAAGCGATGGGTGTAAAGCTTGTCTTGCCAACTGACATAGTTGTTGCACCAAGCTTTAGCGCCGATGCAACACCGACTTTAGTCTTAGCCGATGCGATACCAGCCGATCAGATGGGATTAGATATCGGGCCGGTCTCTGCGGCGGCATTTGCCGATGAGATTCAACGATGCGCAACGCTCTTTTGGAACGGACCTATGGGAGTTTTTGAGTTTGAAAGTTTTTCTCATGGCACCAAGGTCATTGCAACTGCGTTGAGAGATCTCTCTGGTTTCTGCGTTGTTGGGGGAGGCGATTCAGCTGCGGCGGTTCGTGCCTTAGGCTTTGTCGACTCTGATTTTGGATACATCTCAACCGGCGGAGGCGCATCACTTGAATATCTCGAGGGCAAGGAACTACCTGGCCTGACTGTTTTAGGAATTTAGAGGAGAGTAATGCGTAAAGCTTTGATGGCAGGAAACTGGAAAATGAATCTCAATCACCTAGAGGCGATTGCTGTGGCACAGAAACTTGTTTACTCACTTGATGATAAAGATTACGACGCCGTTGATGTCGCAATCATTCCGCCCTTTACCGATATTCGCTCGATTCAAACACTTATCGATGGTGATCGACTTCGCCTGAGCTTTGGTGCCCAAGATCTCTCGCCTGAAGCAAGTGGGGCATTTACCGGTGATATCGCCGGCTCTATGTTGCACAAACTCGGATGTACTTATGTCTTAGTTGGACACTCTGAACGCCGATCCATTCATGGTGAAGATGATGCTCTTATTAATCGCAAAATGAAGGCGGCGTTAGCTCATGAGATATCGCCAATTTTCTGTGTGGGCGAAGAGCTTCCAGTCCGCGAATCAGGCAGCCATGTCAGCCACGTTATCCGCCAGATTCGAAGCGGCTTGGCAGACATTACTAAGCCAGAGATGAAGCGTATTGTCATTGCTTATGAGCCAGTGTGGGCGATCGGTACCGGCAAAGTTGCAACACCAGAAGATGCTCAGGAAGTCTGCGCTGCAATCCGCGAAGAAATCGAGAGTATCGGCTCGCCAGAGATCGCCGATGCAATGCGCATTCTCTATGGAGGCTCGGTAAAATCCTCCAATATCGCAGAGATTATGGCTAAGGCCGATGTAGATGGCGCATTAATCGGGGGAGCGAGCCTAGATCCTGAGGAGTTTGCCAAGATTGTGAAGTTTTACGCGCAGGGATGAGTAAGGCCTACACCTAATTTGCAGGTATCCTTTCCCTCTACGAAGAAGGAGTTAACGATCCGTGAAAATAGCACTCTCAATCGCTCTGATTACAACGAGTATTCTTATGATTCTTCTCGTTCTCTTGCATAAAGGTAAGGGAAGCGGGCTCTCCGATCTCTTCGGCGGCGGAATATCCTCTAACTACGGTGGCTCTTCGGTCGTTGAGCGCAATCTAGATCGCATCACTATCGTTGTGGGTGGACTTTGGTTCGCCTTCGTTGTAGCGCTTAGCCTTGTACTTAAATAAATAATCTCGTTTTTTGAAATGACTAGGGAGTAATAAATGGCAAGTGCAATTCGCGGAAGCCGAGTCGGCGCCGGCCCAATGGGTGAAGCAGAGCGTGGTGACTCGATTGCTCGCGCCTACGTCTCATATTTCTGCGCTAACGGTCATGAAGTTCGTCCCTCATTTGCAGTAGAAGAAACGGTCGTGATTCCGCCGGAGTGGGACTGCCCAAAGTGTGGATATCCAGCTGGCCGAGATCGCGCTAATCCGCCTAGCCCAATTAAGAATGAGCCGTATAAGACGCATTTAGCATACGTAAAAGAGCGACGTACCGATGCTGAGGGCGAGCGTTTACTCGATGAAGCTCTGCGCAAACTTCGTGGTGATGAGGATTAAATCGCCTTCACGGCGTTGAGAATCTCTTGAATACCCACACTTCGATTAAGTAGATTAAATCGAAGGAGTGGGTATTTTCTTGAGACAAGTGCATTGCCATCACCTAACGCCTGAGCGGTGATGAGGGTTTTAAAACCAAATACTTGGCCAGGAATTTCAATATCCCTCTCAACCTCTGCAGTGATTTGAAGAAAGGCGCCGTTGCGCTGGCCTCCCTTATGAAACTGCCCGGTCGAGTGTAAAAAGCGTGGCCCCCAACCAAATGTGACAGGGCGGCTAGTTTTTTCACTGAGTAGTTCGCGTAACTCTAAAATCTTAACGTCGTCGCGACGATCCAAATAGGCCATGATTGCTATGTAGCCATCTGCTGGCAGGCTTTGAATAAACTCACCGAGTGCAGAAGTTAGTGTGTCGCCAGCGCCAAATATCTCGACCGCCCCATCCTTAGAATCAGGGGAAAAACGTGGCAACACTCCATTCCACTGATCGAGCAGAGCTGAAGTCGCCTCTTTTGCTTCGGTAACATTTGGTTGATTAAATGGATCGATCGCAAGGGCCGCTCCAACTAGGGCAGTGACCCACTCCCACGTAATAAATTGAGATGCTAAATCGGCTTCAAGAACTAAATCGGCCTCGCCATTGTAGGCAATTGAAAAAACATCATCGTGGATCTGCCTTTCAATAACGATCGGGAGTCGTCCCACTTCATTCTTACCCGTTGACTCGGCAATTAGCTGCTCTGCCCAATCACTGAGCCCTGGCATTCCTGATCCCTCATCGCAGAAGGAAATATACTGTTCCGCGATATAAGTAATTGCATAGGCCATATCTACAACTGAAGTTGAGTCGTAGATGAACTGCGCTTTAGTTGCACTTGCATTATCTAGAAGCACTGAAACATCGACCCCAATGAGCGCGGCAGGAACTAAGCCAAAGGCGCTCAATACGCTAAAGCGACCACCCACATGTGGATCGGCGTTGATGACCGTATATCCATCTGCACGTGCTTTGATATCAAGAGGCGAGCCTGGATCGGTAACGATAACTATATGTTCAGTGGGTAAGAGATCGGCGTCGATGAGCGCCTTCTCAAAGAAGGCTCGTTGTGATGCCGTTTCAATTGTGGATCCTGATTTAGAGCTAACGATAATGAGCGTCGAAGATAGTTCAGCAAGTGGAGCATGAGAAATATAGTTGGGATCGGTTGAATCCAGAACAAAGAGTTCACGATGAAAGCTCTGGGCAATAACCTCTGGTCCAAGTGAAGAGCCGCCCATCCCACACAAAATAATCTGCCGCTTATCGCGATGGCGCGCACAAAGAGCATCTAGTGCGGGTAGTAAATCCCGCGAGCTCTCAGGTAGATCTATCCAGTTCAGGCGGGTGCTTGCTTCAACTGCCGCTTGGGTACCCCAGATATTTATATCTTTTTTTACTAACCTCTCATGGAGGCCCTTTAACGATAAATACCGTGGATCATTTCGATCGATCTTAGCCAGTGCGCTTCCTCGAAGTTGTGTCATCGCTTTTGTGCCGCCTCTACCTGAGTGAGTAACTCCTGCCAAGCTTGGGAAAATTTCTTAACCCCGTCAATCTCCAACTGAGCAGTAACGCTATTGAGTGAAATATTAAGAGCTGAAAGTGCGTTGAAAATATCAACGGCTGCGCCGTAATTTCCAGTGATGGTATCGCCACGGATAACCCCATGATCTATTACGGCATCCAATGTACTTTGCGGCATCGTGTTAACCGTATCGGGTGCGATGAGTTCGACAACGTAGCGCGTATCTTCATAAGCGGGATCCTTCACTCCCGTGGATGCCCAAAGAGGTCGTTGCTTATGTGCCCCACGCTCGCTCTGGATTAACCAGCGAGGCGATACAAACTTCTCTTCAAATAGTTGGTAGGCAAGATGTGCATTTGCAATAGCCGCCTTGCCAAGAAGTTGTATAGCTTCGGGGCTTGCGTTGATTCTTAATAACTCATCGACGGCAGTGTCAATGCGGCTCACGAAGAATGAGGCGACGGAGTGGACATGTGATGGATTTGTCGCAGCTTCTATACCCGTCATATAGGCATCGATCACTGCGCCATATCGTTTGATCGAAAATATTAAAGTGACGTTGACCGAGATTCCAGCGGCAACAAGCGCGGTTATTGCAGGTAGGCCGGCAAGTGTTGCAGGTACTTTAATCATGAGATTGGGCCGATTCACTATCTCCCATAGCTCTTTGCCGGCAGCGATTGTGCCGGCGGTATCACCGGCTAGCCGAGGATCTACTTCAATACTGACTCGACCATCAACGCCCTTGCTCGATGAGTAGATATCTTTGAATAAGTCACAGGCATCCCTTACATCATCGGTTGTAAGGCGCTTTACACACTCTTCAACCGAGAGCTCCGTTAGCGATTTGATATCAGTGGCGTATTCATCGGCGCCAACTATGGCCGCAGCAAAAATACTTGGATTGGTTGTAACACCGACCACTCCACTTTTTTCGATTCGAGCTGGAAGGGAGTGTGCATCGCTTCCCGTGATTTTGGCTCGTGATAGATCATCGAGCCAGATGGATGTACCGCCTTGTTCAATCTCGATGAGGCTCATTTCAAGGCCGTTTTAATTCGCTCGACAATACTTTGGGGTGAAAATCCAAATTCATTAAATAGTCGAACAGCATCGGCCGATGCACCAAAATGTTCGAGTGATATCGCAACTCCCGAATCTCCAATGAGTTCACGCCAGCCTTGAGCGATTCCCACTTCAATGCTGACTTTCAATTTTATAGATGAAGGGAGAACTGACTCTTTATATGACTGATCCTGTTCGGCAAACCACTCCAGACATGGAGCACTCACTACCCGAACATTTACTCCTTGGGCAGCTAAAATCTCAGCTACTTCTAGGGCAAGAGAGACCTCTGATCCTGTTGCAATAAGAACTGCTGCGGGATTCGGTGCATCTAATAAAACATAGGCACCTTTAGCTGTGCCACTTGCCGCCGCGCAGATGCTGCGATCAAATACCGGTAGGTTCTGGCGAGATAAGAGAATTCCAGCTGGACGATTTCTGACAATTATCTCTTTCCATGCCTCTACCACCTCGTTGGCATCGCCAGGCCTGATGACATCTAAGCCTGGTATGGCGCGCAGCGCTGCAAAGTGCTCAATCGGCTGGTGGGTCGGTCCATCTTCTCCCACACCGATTGAGTCATGCGTCCAGACAAAGGTAGTAGGCAACTGCATGAGTGCGGCCAATCGAACGGCCGGCCGCATGTAATCACTGAAGACTGCGAAAGTTCCACCAAAGGCGCGAGTCAATCCATGGAGTGCGATGCCGTTTAGGACTGCTCCCATTGCATGCTCACGAACTCCAAAGTGAATAATTCGACCGTATGGGTGGGCATCTTTGATCTCACTCGTGCTTGGCAAAAAGGAGCCACCACCATCGATACTCGTATTATTCGAGCCAGCTAAATCTGCAGAGCCGCCCCAAAACTCAGGCAGTACCCGAGAAAGGGAGTTAATAACATCTCCTGAAGCTGCTCGAGTAGCGATCGCCTTACCAGGTACAAAGACGGGGAGCGTGTTCTCCCAACCTAACGGGAGTGTGCGTTCACGCAACCGCTTTAGAAGTTGGGAGGAATCGGAGTTGTCCAACTCCCACTCGGCAAATTTTAAATCCCACTGGCTGTGTAAATATGCGCCACGTTCTTTGACTAAACGCACGTGCGCCAGAACTTCATCGGGCATTGCAAAACTCTGTGCGCTATCTAAGCCAAGAAGTGATTTCGTTGCCGCCACTTCATCGGCGCCTAGGGCAGAGCCATGTGATTTTCCAGTACCTCGAAGTGTTGGCGCAGGCCAAGCGATCACTGTTTTTAAACGGATTAACGTTGGCCGATCAATTTCGGCCTTAGCCAAACTCATCGCCGCATCAAGTGCGGATATATCGACACTGCCATCGGGCGCGGCTGCAACATCGATTACATGCCAGCCATAGGCGCGATAGCGCATAGATACATCTTCGGTAAATGCATTATGAGTATCGCCCTCGATAGAGATTCGATTATCATCATAAATAATATTTAGATTACCAAGTTGCTGAGTTCCAGCTAGCGATGACGCCTCCGCACTCACGCCCTCCTGAAAATCACCATCGGATGCAATAACCCAGATACGGTGATCAAATATTGAGCTTTCAAGTGCGGCCTCTGAATCCAATAGTCCACGCTCAAATCGCGCCGCCATGGCCATTCCTACCGCAGTTGCCACACCTTGACCTAGTGGCCCCGTCGTCATCTCAACACCGGCGGTATGTCTAAACTCTGGATGACCAGGCGTCTTTGATCCCCAACTCCTAAATCGTTTTAAATCCTCCATCTCTAACCCATAGCCACTGTAAAAGAGTTGTGTGTAGAGCGTTAATGATGAGTGGCCACACGAGAGAATAAATCGATCACGTCCTAACCACGTTGGATCTGCAGGATCGTGAATCAAGTGGCGCTGAAAAAGCAAGTAGGCCACAGGGGCCAGGGACATTGCTGTGCCGGGATGACCATTTCCAACATTTTGGACGGCATCGGCGGCGATCGCACGTGCATGCGCGATAGCGCGGTCATCAAGTACGCTCCAGTTGGTAAGATTATTCATTTCACGTTCTCCATCTCTTCTTGGTGCACCGATAACCAAACTCTCCAAGCACCGATCCAGACTAAAGTAGAGCCTGCTAAGTGAGCGGCGACCATCAACTGAGGAACGCCTTGCAGATATTGAATTACTCCGAGAGCGCCTTGCGCTAGAGAGATAATAAAAAATATCAACAATCTCGATTTTGTAACGTGGTTTAAATCTTTTGTAAAGAAGAAAATGATTGTTAGCGCTAATAAAATCGCGACTGCACATCCATGAACAATGGCAGTGAGCTGTATGTCAAGGTGAAGACGTGGTGAATTAATATCGCCCGCATGCGGACCAGTGCCTGTAACCACCGTTCCAAGAATGACGACGAAGGCTGTCAATGTCACGTGGGTTCGAGAGAAGATATTTATTTTTTGCGGAGCGATTTTTCTTTTGAATGGGTGACGACGACGAGAGTAAAGCGAAGTCGCCGCGGCGATTAAAACCGTTGAGAGGAGATAGTGACTAGCAACTGCGATTGGGTTCAGATGCGTCAGTACCGTAACCCCGCCTAAAATGCCCTGGCCAAAGATTCCCAGAAACTGACCCGCGGCCAGCAGGAGGATGTCTCTTCGGCCAGCTTTGATTACGGCAACAAGGGCGATTAAAGCGCTCAGGATGAGAACGATCGTTAATAAGCGATTGGCAAACTCGATCCAGGCGTGAAGCTGGCCCTCTGCCTGACCAGGTACCGGGATGAAGGAGCCCGGAGTACATCGGGGCCAGGTCGGGCAGCCCAGACCTGAGACGGTTAGGCGCACCCCGCCGCCTGTGACCACAACGGCCGCCTGCAAAAATAGCAGTAGCGCAGTTGTGGGGCTAAGTATCCGCTGTGATATCGGGGCAGATGAGCGCATGGCCTAACCTTATTGCCAAGGCGGCGTGAGGCGTACAAGTGGCGATTGTGAGCGAATTAAGACACAATACTGTTGTGAAATTAACCGCCACGGCCCATCCGGTAAAAGCCGATGATCCGCGGACTCGCGATCTCGTGGCCCGTTCAATTCTGGAGAATGGACCATCTACGGCCGCCGTTTTGGCCACTCGTTTGGGGCTAACTTCAGCTGGAATCCGCCGCCACTTAGATCTTCTAGTCGCCGATGGCGTCCTGGAAGCGCGCGAGCCACATCCCGCCCTTGCTCGTGGGCGAGGTCGTCCATCTAAGACATTTCTGATGTCAGATAATGGGCGCGAAAAATTTGAACACTCTTACGATGACTTAGCGGTTTCGGCGCTTAAATTTATGTCGGCGCAGATGGGTGCGCACTTAGTCTCGGCCTTTGCCGAGAGCCGCGCAGATGAGATTGAGCGCAAAGCTCGAGTAGCGATATCGAAAAAGAATCTTAAGGCACCGGCCCTGGCCGAGTTTTTAACCGAACAGGGATATGCCGCCAGCATCCACTCCCGTCCAATGGGACAAGAGCTATGCCAACACCACTGTCCAATCGCGCATGTGGCATCTGAGTTCCCCCAGCTATGCGAAGCTGAAACCGAAGCGATTTCGCGTTTACTCGGAACGCATGTTCAGCGTCTTGCAACTATCGCACATGGCGATGGCGTGTGTACGACATTTATCCCTAATCCTCAACCAAGTACCACCAACAGAAAGGCACGTACATGACAATCGCGCATCCAGAACTCGACGGCCTCGGAAACTACGAATACGGCTGGTCGGATAAAAGTGACGTCGGAACGAATGCGCGACGTGGTATTAATGAAGATGTTGTTCGCGATATTTCGCAAAAAAAATCTGAACCACAGTGGATGCTTGATCTTCGCTTAAAGGGTCTGGCACTTTTTGAGAAGAAGCCGATGCCCAACTGGGGCTCTGATCTCTCGGGAATCTTCTTTGATACGATTAAATATTTCGTGCGCTCAACTGAAAAGAAGGCGACAACTTGGGATGATCTGCCAGAAGAGATCAAAAATACTTACGATCGCCTGGGTATCCCTGAGGCTGAAAAGCAGCGCTTAGTTTCAGGTGTTGCCGCACAGTATGAATCAGAGGTCGTTTACCACTCCATCCGAGAGGATTTAGCGGCGCAGGGCGTCATCTTCCTGGACACCGATACCGCTTTGAAAGAGCATCCAGAGCTGTTCAAAGAGTATTTTGCGACGGTAATCCCAGTAGGAGATAATAAATTTGCAGCGCTGAACACTTCGGTCTGGTCAGGTGGCTCTTTTATCTATGTACCAAAGGGCGTTCACGTCGATATTCCACTTCAAGCTTACTTCCGTATTAATACTGAGAACATGGGACAGTTCGAGCGCACATTAATCATCGCCGATGAAGACTCTTACATTCATTACGTTGAGGGCTGTACTGCTCCAATCTATAAATCAGATTCATTGCACTCGGCCGTTGTTGAGATCATTGTTAAAAAGGGTGCGCGAGTTCGTTACACCACCATTCAAAACTGGTCGAACAATGTTTACAACTTAGTTACCAAGCGGGCCACATGTGCTGAAGGTGCAACAATGGAGTGGGTCGATGGAAATATCGGCTCCAAAGTAACAATGAAGTATCCAGCAATCTTCTTAATGGGTCCGCATGCAAAGGGCGAGACGCTCTCGTTAGCTTTTGCGGGGGAGGGCCAACATCAAGACTCTGGCGCCAAGATGGTTCACGCCGCCCCATATACATCTTCATCTGTCATCTCAAAATCGGTGGCTCGAAATGGTGGCCGCACCTCATACCGCGGATTGGTTCAGGTTCAAGAGGGTGCCCACCACTCAAAGAGCACGGTTAAATGCGATGCGCTTTTGGTAGACACAATTTCGCGCTCTGATACTTATCCTTATGTTGATATTCGTGAAGACGATGTATCAATGGGTCACGAGGCAACAGTCTCGAAGATTAGCGATGATCAACTATTTTATTTGATGTCACGCGGACTCACTGAAGATGAGGCGATGGCCATGATCGTGAGAGGCTTTATCGAACCAATCGCCCGTGAACTTCCTATGGAGTACGCTCTAGAGCTCAATCGCCTCATCGAACTCCAAATGGAAGGCGCCGTTGGTTAATGTCGCTTTTAACAAGTAACTACTTAACTCCAACTGGTCGGGAAGAGGCTTGGCGATTCACGCCCCTTAAACGTCTACGCGGACTACACGATGGTGGCGCCACAATTGGCGATCGCTCATCTCTGATCACAAAGAGTGAACTTCCGAAGGGCGTTCTCTTTACTAGAGAAGAGCTCGAACCATTGGCTCATAGTGATGACATTATTATCGAGCGTATCCGTGGTGCGTCACTTAACGTATCCCATCTTTCGATTGCGGCAGATACCGAAGTACAAGAGGTTATCTTTCTCGGTCGAAGCCTTGGATCGATAGATTCGGCGGAGCTCTCTCGAGTACGAATCTCACTAGGTGCACATGCGGTAGCGACCGTCGTTCTAGAAAATACTGGGGATACGGTCTTAGCCGAGGATTTAGAGATTTCATTGGCGCCTGGTGCTTCATTGAAGTTTGTAACTCTCCAAGAGTTCGATTCCAAGAGCGTTTATACAGCGCGTCATCACGCTGTCATCGATAAGGATGCGCAGTTTAAATCTATTACGGTGACAGTTGGCGGAGATGTTGTTCGAATTCTCCCAACCGTTGAATTTATCGCACCAGGCGGCTCGGTCGAGCTCCTTGGGCTTTACTTTGCAACGGCTGGGCAGTTTTTTGAGCATCGAATGCATGTTGATCATGCAGTTCCTCATGCTAAATCTAGAGTTAACTTTAAAGGCGCCCTAGCTGGCAGAGATGCGCATACGGTCTGGATTGGTGATGTTCTTATTCGGGCTGCTGCAGAGGGTACGGATACTTATGAGCTCAATCGCAACTTACTTCTGAGCGATGGAGCGCGTGCCGACTCAGTGCCTAACTTAGAGATTGAAACCGGTGAAATTATTGGGGCTGGCCATGCAAGTACAACTGGCCGCTTTGATGACGAACAGCTTTTCTACCTGATGTCTCGAGGAATCAATATGGAGAGCGCGCGTCGATTGGTTGTGCGGGGCTTTTTTAATGAGATTCTGGCGCAGATTGACATCGAAGCGATCTCACATCGATTGATGGATCGCATCGATGGCGAACTTGATCGAGCAGGTGCATAGATGTCTGACCTTCAACTAGATCAACTCAAAGAGGCCGTTCCAGTAAAGTTTGAAAAAAATGGAAAATCAATCTGTGTCACACGTATAGGCGATGAAGTATTTGCTATCGATGACACATGCACTCACTCCGAGGCCTCACTTTCAGATGGGGATGTTAGTGATTTCAAAATAGAGTGCTGGCTACATGGCGCCGAGTTTGATCTTCGAACCGGTGAGGCGCTCACTTTGCCGGCAAATATCGCACTGAGCACGTACCCAGTAAAAATTGAAGCTAACTCCGTCACGATAGAGATGTAAGAGAAAAGGGAAAAATATGAGTACATTAGAAATTCGCAACCTTGCGGTCTCTGTAAATACCGATGCCGGTGCAGTTGATATTCTTAAAGGCGTTGATTTAACGATCAACTCTGGCGAGACACATGCAATCATGGGGCCAAATGGCTCCGGTAAATCGACGCTGGCATATTCGATCGCTGGTCATCCAAAGTACACAATCGTGGGCGGAACCGTCACTTTAGATGGTGCCAATGTTTTAGACATGACCGTCGATGAGCGCGCCCGAGCTGGCTTGTTTTTAGCGATGCAGTATCCAGTTGAGGTTCCAGGTGTTTCGGTCTCTAACTTTTTGCGCACCGCAGCAACGGCGCTTCGGGGAGAGGCACCGAAACTTCGTACTTGGGTCGCCGAGGTGAAGGATGCAATGGAGGCGTTGAATATGGATCCCGCCTTCGCAGCTCGTAATGTTAATGAGGGTTTTTCTGGCGGGGAAAAAAAGCGCCATGAAATCATGCAGTTGGAGTTATTGAGACCAAAGATTGCTATTCTCGATGAGACTGATTCTGGTCTAGATGTCGATGCGTTGCGGATCGTATCTGAGGGTGTAAATCGCGCCAAAGAGAGCAACAACCTTGGGGTACTTTTGATCACCCACTACACACGAATCCTAAAGTACATCAAGCCTGACTTTGTTCATGTATTTGCTAACGGTCATATCGTTGAAGAGGGTGGATCAGATCTGGCAGATAAGTTAGAGGCCAATGGTTACGCCGAATATGTGAGTAAATAGGGGACCATGTCACTTTCTGTTGCAACGATACGTAAAGATTTTCCAATCTTTGAACGTACCGTGCGCGATGGGAAAAAATTAATCTATTTAGACAGTGGTGCTACGAGCCAAAAGCCGCTATCAGTCATAGAGGCCGAGGGTAGTTTTTATAAGCTACACAACGCTGCAGCGCATCGAGGTGCGCATCAATTAGCTGAAGAGGCGACGGAGGCGTACGAGACGGCTCGTGAAAAAACCGCGGCCTTTATCGCCTCCCCAGGTGGAGCAAGTGAGATTATCTTTACCAAAGGTGCAACCGAGTCACTTAATCTGCTCGCATATGCAATGGGTAACGCTTCTGCCGGTAATCGCTTTGCACTCAATTCTGGTGATCGCATAGTCGTTACTGAGATGGAGCATCACGCCAACCTAATTCCCTGGCAGCAGTTAGCTGCACGCACGGGTGCCCAGCTCGCTTGGTTTAATGTCACTCCAGATGGGCGCTTGGATCTGTCGGCAATAAACGATGTGATAACCGCTAACACCAAAGTCGTGGCGCTTACTCATCAATCAAATGTATTAGGCACCATTAATCCACTTGCTGCAATCGTTGCAAGAGCTCACGAAGTTGGTGCCGTCGTTGTACTTGATGCCTGTCAATCTGCCCCACATATGGCGATCGATGTTCAAGCCCTTGGGGTCGATTTTTTTACGTTCTCAGGGCACAAAGCTCTTGGACCAACAGGTATCGGTATTTTATGGGGGCACATGCATCTTTTAGATGATTTACCGCCCTTTCTTTACGGTGGCTCAATGATTGAGATGGTGACTATGACCGGCGCGACATGGGCGCCTGTGCCCCAGAAATTCGAGGCCGGGGTTCCAAATATGGCCCAAGCAGTTGGACTTGGGGCAGCTCTAGACTACTTAACTCACATTGGGATGGAGAATGTTGAGGCGCATGAAAAAGCGCTCACTGGATATCTTCTGACAAAGATGAGTGAGATTGCCGGGCTTCGAATAGTGGGGCCAACTGATAATGATGCTCGTGGAGCTGCACTCTCATTTACCGTCGCCGATATTCACCCACATGATTTAGGTCAGTACTTGGATAGCCAAGGCGTCGCCGTTCGTACCGGCCATCACTGCGCTTGGCCATTGGCGAAAAGTATGGGCGTTCCTGCATCAACTCGTGCATCGCTCTATCTATACAACGATGAGAGTGATTGCGACGCACTCATCGATGGGATTTTAGGCGCCCAGAAATACTTTGGTAGGTTTTAAATGGAGCTCGACTCGCTCTACCAGGAGGTGATCCTGGATCATTACAAGCACCCACAACACAAAGGGTTAAGCGCACAGTTTTGCGCCCAAGTGACCCACGTTAACTCTAGTTGTGGTGATGAAATCACTTTAAATATAGAGTTAGAGGGCGAACTTATCTCTTCTCTGACATGGGATGGTCAAGGTTGCTCAATCTCACAGGCCAGCGTTTCAATGATGACCGATCTCTTGACTGGTAAGACTCTTGGGCAGGCAGGGGTTATTGTTAAGAGCTTCTCTGAACTCATGGCCAGTAAAGGAACTTCAGCCGGTGATGAATTAATCCTTGAGGATGCAGTCGTATTTGCAGGTGTTTCAAAGTTTCCAGGTCGGATTAAATGCTCGCTTCTTGGCTGGATGGCATTTAAAGATGTAGCGATTCAAGCACAGGCCAATTAGAGTTAACCGTTACCAAAGGGAGAGCAATGACAACGAGTGTGGATGATGTAACTGAGGCGATGAAAGATGTTGTCGATCCAGAGTTAGGCATTAACGTTGTCGATCTCGGATTGATTTATGACGTGATGGTCGATGATGCGAATATCGCAATCCTGAATATGACGCTCACATCGGCGGCCTGCCCCCTCCAAGATGTTATCGAGGATCAGACGCGTCAGGCGTTAGCCGGCATGACTAGTGATGTAAAGATTAATTGGGTCTGGATGCCACCCTGGGGTCCGGATAAAATCTCAGATGATGGCCGTGACCAACTTCGCGCCCTTGGATTTACGGTTTAAGTGGTGATTGTTTAGGCTACAACTATGTCAATGCAGGCAATCTGGATGACACATCGCTCAATGACGGCCGATTCATCGGTCAAAGCGCAAAAGTTAAAGCCAGGGACAGTGCGCCGAATCTTCGCCTTCGCTAAACCTTACCGCCGCAGTATTTTGATTTTTTTAGGCACAGTAGTAATCGATGCCGGATTCGTTGTTACAACTCCACTTTTGCTTCTGCGCCTGATCGATAAAGGGGTCATTCCAAAGAATGGCCCACTGATAACACGGCTTGCAATCTATGTCGGTCTTTTGGCTATCGCGGATGCGGGAATGAGCATGTTAGGCCGATATTTTTCATCACGAATTGGTGAAGGATTAATTTACGATCTCCGTACTTTGGTTTACACCCATGTTCAACGCCAATCCACTGCCTTCTTCACACGCACTCAGACTGGCGCGCTTATTTCACGGATTAACTCGGATGTCATGGGAGCACAGCAGGCATTTACTGCCACGTTATCAGGACTGGTGAGCAATGTTGTCTCATTGACTTTAGTTGGCATCACAATGATGATCCTCTCCTGGCAGATAACAGTTTTCTCACTCCTCCTACTTCCGCTATTTCTATTTCCAACCAAATGGATTGGGCGTAGACTGCAATCATTAACCCGTGAATCTTTCAATGTAAATGCACAGATGTCGAGCACTATGACCGAGCGCTTTAATGTTTCGGGAGCAATGTTGGTTGCGCTCTATGGCGAGCCAGCTCGTGAGAGTGATTATTTCCGTGTCCGTGCGCGACAAGTCGCCGATATTGGAATAAAGAGTGCAATGCTCAATCGAATCTTCTTCATCGCATTAACCAGTGTTGCCGCGATTGCAACTGCATTTGCCTATGGAATCGGTGGGCACTTAGCTATTACTGGCTCAGTTACTGTTGGGACATTATTGGCAATCACCGCTCTATTAGCCCGTCTCTATGGACCCCTGACCGCACTCTCGAACGTGCGAGTAGATGTGATGACCTCTCTTGTCTCCTTTGAGCGAGTCTTTGAAGTCTTAGATTTAGAGCCCATGGTCGCCGACCATAGCGATGCAGTTTCATATACCGGTAAAAATCCTCGCATTGAGTTCAAAGAGGTTAGTTTTTCGTATCCTCTTGCCAGTGAAATATCGCTAGCATCCCTTGAATCTGCGGCACGGCCCGAAACGGTAGATAGCGGTGTAGTTTTAAAGAGCCTCTCCTTCATTGCAAAGCCAGGAACATTAACGGCAGTTGTTGGACCCTCTGGAGCTGGCAAGACAACGATTAGTGCCTTGATTCCCCGTTTATATGATGTAACGTCAGGGGCGATCTTGATTGATGAACATGATATTAGAGATCTGACTCTGCAATCTCTTCGAAACTCGATCGGCGTTGTTATGCAGGATGCTCATCTTTTTCATGAGACGATCGCTGAAAATCTGCGATACGCAAAATTTGATGCAACCGAGATAGAGATGCAGTCTGCATGTGAGTCGGCTCAAATTTGGCGACTTATCAAATCACTACCAAATGGTCTAGATACCATGGTAGGTGAGCGGGGTCATCGCTTATCCGGTGGAGAGAAACAACGGCTCGCAATAGCACGGCTACTTCTTAAGTCTCCATCGATTGTGATTCTCGATGAGGCAACGGCCCACTTGGATTCGGAGAACGAAGCGCTGGTTCATGCAGCGCTCGATAACGCACTCAAAGGGCGAACGAGTATCGTTATTGCACATCGTTTGAGTACGGTTCGTGAAGCCGATCAGATTTTAGTTTTAGAGAACGGTTCAATAGTTGAACGTGGAAAACACGATGATCTTGTAGCTTTGGGTGGGCTTTACGCCGATCTTTACCGTCGCCAAGATTTAACGGCTTCGCCGGATCAAGAACCTTCCGTAAACAACTAAGCCAGCGAAAAATAACCACTGTAAGGCATAGGCCATGTGCGGCCCATCGCTAAGCTCTGGAAGTTCGGCGCTAACTTCAGGCGTGAGGGAGGGCTGCGAACCACTTAGGAGATCGATATAGAAGCTCGCCGTATTTAGACGTGATTGTGCATTCAGTTCGGAGATTAATCCAGTTCCACTAACTGGAAGTGCAAAAAAAGATCCGCGGGGAAGAGATGAATCCAATCGGAGCCGTCCGGTAATCTGAACTACTCCGATTGGCGCCTTAACAATAAGAGGGGGGGTATTTGCCGTTACTCCTGCCTTAATCCAACCGCGGTCTACCCAAAACTTTTGTCCTTCGGTCGAGTTAAATAATGTGAGGACTTCAAATCCATAGACTCCTTGCGAATAACGGTTGCGAAGCAAAATCTGTTTCGAGGAATCAAATGCTCCTTGCGCAATCACGCTCTGCCACTCAAAGCCTGCTAGTGGAGCGTTCACCTGCGCAAGGGGAGTCGGGGCTAGTGCAATGTGATTTACAATCAAAGTGTTTCGAGCGTGTCGAGCAACGCCACGGTGATACTGCCATTGAGCCGCCCAAAGACAGAGAACAATAAGTAGCAGTGCGATTAGTGATTTTATAATCGCCCAAGGCTCGCGTTGCATAGCCATACTTTAGTTGAGAGAGCGGCGAATCTCCTTACGCACATTTGCTCCAGGGATCAAAGTTTCGCGTCCGGCATTTGCGATAACTACGGCGAAATACGGCAGAGCCACGGCTCCAGCAAGTGCAAACCAGCGAAAGGGGCTCGGTAAAATCACGGTCAATATGAAGCAGAGTGTTCGGATCATCATTGAGATAAAATATCTTTTTTGCCGCGATGATTGATCACTACTCAACGCCTTCGGAGCACTGGTTATGTCAAAAACTTCTTTTTCAGCGGCCATAGCGCAAAGCCTATTACCAGTGATCTACCGCTGCATCTTTTGATTACCTCGCAGTAGCCACTAGATTAATACACATGAGTTCTTTGGCCCTTGTAACCGGTGGCAATCGAGGAATCGGCCTAGCGATAGCGCGGGCACTCACAGCGGGCGGCCATGATGTAGTAGTCACTTATCGATCTGGAACCGCTCCGACTGAGTTTAAATCCGTTGTTATGGATGTCACCTCAACGGCGAGCGTTGACTCGGCCTTTGATCAGATTGAAGCCCAGTGGGGCGTTCCAGAAGTAATCGTCGCCAATGCGGGAGTTACAAAAGATACGCTAGTGATGCGCATGAGTGACTCCGATTTTGAAGATGTAGTAAATGCCAACTTAACTGGTGCTTTTCGAGTAGCTCGGCGCGCTACTCGCGGACTACTCAAATTAAAGCGCGGCCGCTTAATATTCGTCGGCTCAGTAGTGGGCGCATCGGGCTCGGCCGGGCAAGTTAACTATTCATCAAGCAAGGCTGGACTTGTGGGCATGGCACGATCTTTTGCCCGAGAGATCGGGAGCCGAGGAATCACTTCAAATGTGATCGCACCTGGCTTTGTTGAGACCGACATGACCTCACAGTTAGATGAAAAACGTCGAAATGAGATCGCCGCCTCGGTTCCTCTAGGGCGATTTTCTAGTGCACAGGAGATTGCCGACGTTGTAGCATTCATTGCATCACCACAGGCAAGCTATATCACCGGGGCGATTATCCCTGTCGATGGGGGATTAGGAATGGGACATTAAATGGGAATTCTTGAAGGAAAAAAAATACTCGTTACCGGAGTTTTAACCGATGCATCGATCGCTTTTCATATCGCTCGCCTTGCCCAAGAACAAGGGGCAGATGTAATTCTCTCCTCTTACGGTCGCGTACTCTCATTAACAACTCGGATAGCTGGCCGGCTACCAAAGCCAGCACCCATTGTTGAGTTAGATGTCACCAATGAAGAAGATCTTCAGAGCTTGGAATCCCGAGTGCGCAAACATTTTCCAGATGGCTTGGATGGTGTTGTGCACTCAATTGGCTTTGCACCACCTGCCGCACTTGGTGGAAACTTTCTCAATACATCCTGGGAAGATGTTTCAACCGCGCTCCACGTTTCGGCCTACTCCTTAAAGGCGTTGACTATGGCTGCGCGGCCATTATTTAATGGGGGCGGATCGGTTGTGGCCTTAGATTTCGATGCCAGCGTCGCCTGGCCAAAATACGATTGGATGGGTGTGGCTAAGGCCGCTCTTGAGTCGACTTCGCGCTATCTGGCGCGTGATTTGGGCGGTGAAAATATCCGTGTGAACTTAATCGCCGCCGGCCCGATACGCACCATGGCAGCTAAATCTATCCCAGGCTTCGATGAGTTTGAAAAAGTATGGAGTGAGCGCTCACCGTTATCGTGGGATGTTGGTGATCCAGTCCCCGCAGCTCAAGGCGCCATCGCCCTGTTATCTGACTGGTTTCCTAAAACTACCGGGGAGATAATCCACGTCGATGGTGGCCTGCACGCGGTGGGCGCCTAAACCCACTGATTTCCATCTTCTCGCCCTCTCGGGTAGCCTTCTCCCAGACCAGTGGCTAAGCAGCTCACTGCAAGAGGAGTTACCGCTCCCACCTACTTCGGCTTAGTTCGAAATGGTTAGTCGGATTTAGGGATTACTCCCGATCTCCTTGCGGTTTTCTTTTGTAGCGCTGTCACACCATAAGCGTTTATCAAAGCGAAGGAGCACACAGTCAGCACTGAACCACGCATTAACGATCGAATTCGTACGCCCCAAATCCGTTTAATCGGACACACCGGTGAACAAGTTGGAGTTGTCGATATCGATACCGCGTTAAAGATGGCAGATGAGGTAGGTCTTGATTTAGTCGAGATCGCAGCAGAGGCCAATCCACCCGTTTGCAAGATTATGGACTTCGGAAAATATAAGTACGAAGTTGCACAAAAGGCACGGGAGGCGCGGCAGAACCAGACCCACATTGTGGTGAAGGAGGTGCGGTTGACACCAAAGATTGAAACTCATGATTACGAGACAAAGCGTAATCAAGTAGAGAAATTTCTTAAAGGTGGCGACAAAGTTAAGGTGACGATGAAGTTCCGTGGTCGTGAGCAAACGCGTCCAGAGCTTGGATACAAAATGCTGCAACGTCTGGCTTCAGATATTGCCGAGTTTGGATTCATTGAGTTCGCCCCAAAGCAAGAGGGACGAAATATGACAATGGTAATTGGACCTACGAAGAAGAAAACGGAAGCAGTTGCAGAGGCTAAGGCGGCACGTAAGGCCAAAGAAGAGGCAGCGGCAGAGACAATGGATGGAGCTTAAAGATGCCAAAAATGAAAACCCACAGCGGAGCTAAGAAAACCTTCCGCGTTACTGGTACTGGAAAGATTATGCACGAGCGCGCTGGAAAGCGACACTTGCTCGAGCGTAAGTCTTCTCGCGTTACTCGCCGTCTCTCAACCGAGCAGTCAGCTAAGCCAACCGTCACAATGACAGCCAAGCGCATGCTTGGCTTGAAGTAAGGAACGTGGATTAAATGAGAGTAAAACGTGGAGTTCACGCAGCCAAGAAGCGTCGTACAACGCTTGAGCGGGCCAGCGGTTATCGTGGGCAACGTTCACGTCTTTTCACCAAGGCAAAAGAGCAAGTTACTCACTCTATGGTCTATGCCTTCAATGACCGTAAAGATAAAAAGGGCGATTTCCGTCGTCTATGGATTCAGCGCATCAATGCGGGTTGCCGTGCACATGGTTTGACGTACAACCGTTTTATCCAAGGCCTTAAGGCTGCAGGTGTTGAAGTAGATCGACGCGTTTTATCTGATCTTGCAACAAATGATCCAGCAACGTTTAAGACCCTTGTAGATGTTGCTCGCAAGAGCCTCATTTCAGCTTAAACCAAACTCTGAAACTTCCGATCAATGATTGAGAGCCTTAATTCGCCGCATGTTGGGCGGGTTAAGGCTCTTACTGGTTCCAAGGGTTCGCGCGAGCGCCGTGCTACTGGTGCTTTTGTTGCCGAAGGGTTGCAGTGTTTTCGCGAGGCCATAAGTTCAAATCAAGGCCCTCGCATATCTACGTTGTATTTAACCGCCAGTGCCCGAGTGAAGTTAAATGAATTTACCGATCTGTCTTTGATTGACATATTCGATGTTTCCGATGATGTCATGCGTGCAATGTCCGAGACGATCACCCCACAAGGAATTCTTGCGATTTGCACCATCCCGAGGATTTCCCTTGATTCAATTAAACTCAACGGCACCAGAAAATTCATCTATCTATCCGAGGTTCAAGATCCTGGTAATGCTGGAACAATATTGCGTTCGGCAGATGCCTTTGGAATGGATGCTGTTATTACATCTCCAGGTAGCGTAGATATGTATTCACCAAAAGTAGTTCGAAGCACTGCCGGCTCTCTTTGGCATATTCCAGTTTTTGAATCGATTGAGCTGCAGGATTTGCTCTCGCTAAAGGCTTTGCAAGCAATCACTTTGGGCTCTGGAGGATCTAAACCTCTCTCGTCATTTATTAGCACCGGAGATTGTGTCGCCATTTTTGGAAATGAAGCACGCGGCTTAGCAAGTGAGCAGTTATTGAGAGATATAGAATCATTACATATCCCTATGCCGGGATCGGCTGAGAGTCTTAATCTTTCGGCAGCGGCATCGATTCTCATGTACCACTTAGCAAATATGCACGTCTTATAAAGTTCGACCAGATAGAGTTAGGCCTATGCGCGAGGACGAGATACGTACATGGGTTGGCGATGCTCGTAATTCCTTCAACAACGCCGCTGATTTAGAGGGACTCAAAACCGCTCGATTAAATCATGCAGGTGATAAGTCACCGATCGCTCTAGCCTCTAGAGCTTTGGGGTCAATGTCACCTGCGGATAAGGCCAGTTTCGGCAAGTTGATTGGTGAAGCCAAGGCCGATATCGCCCTCGCTTTATTGTCTGCGACAACACTCTTAGAAGCAGAGCGGGATAGAAAAGTATTGCTAGATGAGGTAGTTGATATAACTTTGCCGGTCAATCGTGCTCATCGCGGAGGGCTGCACCCTATTTCAATTATCAAAAACGAAGTCTCAGATTTCTTCATTGAACAGGGCTATGCCGTGCAAGAGGGTCCGGAGCTTGAATCAGGGTGGCTTAACTTTGATGCCCTAAATATTCCAGCGGATCATCCAGCGCGAACGATGCAAGATACATTTTTTATTGAACCCATTGAATCTGGCATGGTGCTACGCACGCATACGTCACCGGTACAAATTCGCACGATGCTTACTCAGTCGCCACCTATTTACGTCATATGCCCTGGCCGAACCTTCCGAGCCGATGAGCTTGATGCCACACACAGTCCAGTTTTTCACCAGGTTGAGGGCTTAGTGATCGATAAGGGCATCACTATGGCGCACCTAAAAGGAACGCTTGATAACTTTGCAAGCCACATGTTTGGCCCAGGAGTTAGAACTCGACTTCGCCCTTCATTTTTCCCATTTACCGAACCAAGTGCTGAAGTAGATGTCTTCTTTAACAACCGCTGGATTGAGTGGGGTGGTTGCGGAATGGTGAACCCGAGAGTTCTTGCTACCTGTGGAATTGATACCGATGTATACAGTGGTTTTGCTTTCGGAATGGGCTTAGAGCGAACACTTATGGTTCGGCATGGCATTACCGATATGCACGATATCGTCGAAGGCGATCTTCGCTTCACCCGCCAGTTTGGAGTTGGGCTGTAATGCTGACACCTTTGTCGTGGATTAAAGAGTTTGTTGATATTCCTGCCTCAATAACTGCAGCGGAGATATCCGATGCGCTTATTCGGGTGGGCTTTGAAGTCGAGGAGATTATTGAAAAAGGCGCGGATCTGACTGGACCACTCGTATTTGCAAAGGTTCTCTCCTTTGAAGAGATCACAGAGTTTAAAAAACCGATACGTTACGTCGGAATCGATTGTGGCGAAGAGGAAACGCGTTTCGTGATCTGTGGTGCAACGAACTTTGTTGTTGGAGATTTGGTAGTAGCGGCTCTGCCTGGGGCGGTTTTACCTGGTGATTTCAAGATAGGAGCACGCGAAACTTACGGCAAAACCTCAAATGGAATGATCTGTTCTGCCCGTGAATTAGGAATCGGTGATGATCACACTGGGATTATGGTTTTAAATTCGAACGATGTTGAAATTGGCGCAAATGCAATTTTAGATTTACAGATTAGCGATGTAATTTTCGATATCGCCATCAACCCGGATCGTGGTTACGCTCTCAGTATTCGAGGCATGGCCCGTGAGGTTGCCGGCGCACTCGGACTTAAATTTATTGATCCAGTTGATGCACTTCGCAACCTTAAGTTTGTGGAGAGCGGTGAGGGCGTGAGAGCAAAAATCGCTGATCCTGCTACGGCATCGGTTTTTTATCTGCGAACTCTTACTAACTTTGATCCCAAGGCGACCACGCCGCTTTGGATGCGGCGACGAATTGAAAAAATGGGGATGCGCTCAATCTCCTTAGTGGTCGATGTTACAAACTACGTCATGCTTGAACTCGGTCAACCCTTACACGCATTCGATAGATCAAAGATCAAAGGCGGCTTGACAATTAAACGTGCCGGAACCTTGCAGGCCTTCACAACCTTGGATGGTCAGGTACGCCAGTTAGATCCCGATGATTTAATGGTTAGTGATGATGAAAAACCATTAGCCATTGCGGGCGTTATGGGTGGGGTGTTTTCTGAAATCTCTGAAACTACTATCGATATTGCACTTGAAGCTGTTCGTTTCGATCCAACATCGATTGCCAAGAGTTCCCGTCGTCACAAGATTTCATCTGAGGCATCTCGTCGCTTTGAGCGAAGTGTCGACCCATCGCTGGCCGAGTTTGCATCCGCTAGATTTGTGCAACTTCTGAGCGCACACAGTTCGGCCCAGCATGTAGCAACGGTCGTCGATGGGCAGGCGCGTTACGCCCCGGTAGTGGTTATAGATCCAGCGAAAATCTCGACGATTCTTGGCTTTGAAATATCAGCTAAAAAGGTAGCTGAAACCTTACGTGTGATCGGTTGTGATGTAAATGAAGAGAGTTTCTCGGTTGATCCGCCGTCGTGGCGCACTGATCTACTCACAACTTCGGATTTTGCCGAAGAAGTTGCCCGAATGATTGGTTATGACAAGATTCCGTCGCTGTTGCCGCCGCGTCCATTGCATGCAACATTGACTCGGGATCAGAAACGTCGAAGAGCGATAGCGGCGATGCTCGCAGGCCGAGGTTTAGCTGAAGTGCAGAGTTTTCCATTCACTAATCAAGCAACGATTGATTCGATGGGCTTTCTCGGTGAGCGTGCGGCTACTTATCGCCTCGCCAATCCAATGTCCGAAGAGTTTCCACTTATGCGGGTTCACTTAGTTCCCGGACTTATTGAAGTTGCGCAGCGCAATATCAGCCGTGGCTCCAGAGATTTTGCAATCTTTGAGATGGGGTCAATCTTTCGAAGTTCCAAAAAGTTAGTTCCCGCCATCGCTCCACCACTTTTACAACGACCAGAGCAATACCTGATTGAAGAGATTTTTGCGAGTGTACCGCCACAGGCCTACCACGTTGCAGGATTACTGGTCGGAAAAGTTGAGAACGAAGATTGGCAGGGTAAGTCGCGAGATTACAGCTGGGCAGATGCAGTTGCTTGCGCTGAGGATATTTTAGAGTTGTGTAATTTAAAGTGGAGTGTGGCACGCTCGCATTTCGCACCTTGGCATCCCGGTCGCTGCGCCGAACTGATTATCGATGGCAAGGCAGTTGCCCATGCCGGCGAACTTCATCCGCGTATTCTGGCAGCCTATGGCCTACCTGAGCGTTCAGTTGCTTTTGCAGTAGCCCTGAGCGCTTTGCCGCAGTCGCAGTTAGTGCATCCAACTACGGTTGGGACAATGCCGGCAGCGCTGCAGGATGTCGCCCTTATCGTGGATGCAACGGTGAGCGCCCTATCTGTTGAGGCCGCACTTCGCGAAGGTGCGGGAGCCTTACTTGAATCGATTACCTGCTTTGATCGCTACGACAAGATTGGGGATGGGAAGATTTCGCTAGCCTTCACATTGACCTTCCGTGCCCCTGATCGAACCCTCACGGGCGAAGAGGTGTCGGCCATGCGAGAGGCGGCAACTGCCGTCGCATCCGCTAAATGTGGTGCGGTGTTGCGTACCGCATAAATATGCATAATATTGCATAATTATCGGTTTTCGATTAATCTAACCCAATGAGAACAGCGGTTATTGGGGCAAGTGGCTATGCCGGGGGAGAGCTTCTTCGGATGTTATCGGGACACCCAAATTTTGAAGTTGTCAAAGCTAGTGCTCATTCACATGCCGGTGAGCTGGTTACGTCAGTGCATCCGCAACTTCAAAGTTATAGTGGTCGATCATTTGACACGGCTGCGTCAATTAATTTTTTGGATTTGGATCTCGTTTTCATAGCATTGCCTCACGGAGAATCCTCAGCACTTATTTCCAGTATTCCAGAGACGGTAAAAATTGTTGATCTTGGCGCTGATTTTCGGTTAGAGAGCGCCGAAGCGTGGCACAAGTATTACGGGGGCAAACATGCAGGCGCATGGGTGTACGGATTACCAGAGCTGTGTCAGAACCAACGTGATGCTATCGCCTCTGCGTCACGGGTTGCAAACCCAGGATGTTATGCGACTTCGATCGCATTGGGTATTGCACCAGCGTTAAATCTCATTAACTCACAGGACATTGTTGTAGTGGCCGCTTCGGGCACGACCGGCGCTGGGCGAAGCGCACAAGTTAATCTTATTGGTAGTGAAGTTATGAACTCCTTGAGCTCTTATAAGTTTGGAGGGGTACATCAACACATTCCCGAAATCGAGCAGGCGCTCTCCACCCTTGCTCAAAAACCCGCAAAAATCTCCTTCACTCCGATTCTTGCGCCAATGCCCCGCGGAATTCTGTCAACGATCACGGCGACGCTATTGAAACCATCGTCAACTAAATTAGTTCATGAAATCTTTGTTAATGCCTATAACGATTCCTATTTCATCGATGTTTTACCCCTAGGTCAGATGCCAAAAACGAACGCTCTGATTGGTAGTAATAAAATGCAGATACAAGTTGCCATCGATGAACACACAGATCGTCTAATTGTCTCAGTTGCCATTGATAATCTCGGAAAAGGGGCGGCGGGACAGGCGATTCAAAATGCAAATTTGATCTGCGGGCTGGATGAAAAGACTGGAATTGCTCATGATGGTATCGGCGCATGAAGCTGCCACAGGGCTTCCGAGCAGGCGCAGTAGCGGCAGGTTTAAAGAGCACTGGGGCACTTGACCTGACCGTTATTGAAAATAAAGGACCATGCTTTGATGCCGCCGCTGTATTTACAACTAATAAGGTAATTGCCGCCCCGGTTATGTGGTCGAAAGAGGTGGCTAAAGGCGGCCTAGTGCGCGCGGTAGTTTTGAATTCGGGGGGTGCAAATGCTTGTACTGGTCCACAAGGCTTTATGGATACACATGTTATGGCTGAACTTGTTGGCGAGCTTTTAGCGATTTCTTCGGGGGAAGTGATTGTTTGCTCAACAGGATTAATCGGTGAGTTGTTGCCGATGGAGAAAATTACAAGTGGAGTTAGAAAAGCCACTGCAAATATGGGTGTGAATACTCTTGATCTGGCAGCACAAGCGATTATGACAACCGACTCGGTAGCTAAGATAGCAACGGCTGCCAAGTACGGCGTGGAGATGTCTGGAATTGCTAAAGGAGCTGGAATGCTCGCACCAGCGTTAGCGACCATGTTGTCTGTTGTAATGACTGATGCGCAAGTCTCAAAAAATGCGCAGGAGATCTTCATGCGTGCAGTAGATCGTACCTACAACCGAATAGATTCTGACGGATGTACTTCTACCAATGACACGGTAGTTTTCATGGCATCGGGTGCTTCGAAAATTTTAATTAATGACGCACAGTTAGAAGAGCTGCTCATGCAAGTTTGCATCGATTTAGCATCCCAACTAATAGCCGATGCAGAGGGTTCAACCAAAACTATCTCAATAAAGGTGATAAATGCCGTGAGCGAGAAAGATGCCGTGCAAGTGGCGAGAGCATGTGCCCGAAATAACTTATTGAAGGCTGCAATATTTGGGGGCGATCCAAACTGGGGGCGCGTTCTTGCAGCAGTTGGTACTGCCGACGCCGCGATGAATCCAATATCTATAGATGTAAAATTGAATGGTATCCAAGTATGTAGAAATAGCGCCCCTGATGCCCCGAAAACCTTAGTGGATTTTTCTCAAAGATTAGTAGAGATCGAGATTGATTTAAACCATGGAGGATTTAGTGCCGAGATTTTAACTAATGACCTGTCATATGACTACGTCAAGGAGAACTCGGAATACTCTTCATGATCGTCGTTAAATTCGGTGGGCACGCCATGAAAGATGAGAATGGTAGTTTTACAAAGGCTATGGCAGCTGCCAAAAGCAGCGGCGAAGATCTCGTTGTTGTCCATGGTGGCGGGCCACAGATAGATCGAGCTCTCGCCATTGCTGGAGTCACAAGTGAATTCTTAGGCGGATTTAGAGTGACTACACCAGAGATCTTTGCCGTAGTTGAAAGGGTCTTAACCCTTGAAGTAGGCCCGCAACTGGAACGCACTTTAGGTAACTTCGGCATCAAGGCACACTCATTTTCAGGTAGATCCCTACCCACGCTTATTTCAAAGCGGAGAACGAGCCTTGTAGATGGCACGCCGGTTGATTTAGGACAAGTAGGCGAGGTTTTATCGGTAAATACGGGAGAGATTATGGATTTGATTGAGAAAAATATCCTTCCCCTTCTCTCACCTATCTCGGCCGATATCGATTCAGGCGAAGGGCTTAATGTCAACGCCGATCTAGCAGCGGCCAGCGTCGCGGGAGCGTTGCAAGCCTCCGTATTAATCGTTATGACCGATGTTCAAGGTATCTTTCAAAATTGGCCAGATAAATCGACGCTTATACATTCCATAAGCGCTTCCAAACTTGCCTCCTTGAAATCAACTTTTTCACAGGGCATGGCACCAAAGGTTCAAGGCGCTCTCGATGCAATTACCCAAGGTGCACGGGCAGTTCGAGTGATCGATGGAACAGATCCAGATAGTTTTCTGGCAGCCTTAAATGGCGATGGTGGAACGTTGGTGTATCAATGACAAATAAAAACTACGTAGAGCGCTGGGGCTCGGTAGTTCAAAATAATTACGGTCAACCATCCATTGCACTTGTAAAGGGAAAAGGAGTTGTGGTTGAGGATGCCGATGGTAATCGCTATCTGGATTTTCTTTCTGGGATAGCCACAAATATCCTCGGCCACGCACATCCCGTAATTGTTAAGGCAGTGAACAAGCAAATGGGATTGCTCGGCCATGTCAGTAATTTCTATGCGCATCCGAATGCGATAGAACTTGCTGAAAAATTAGCAGAGATGACGGGTGAGAAAAATGTGAAAGTTTTCTTCGCTCAATCTGGAGCCGAAGCTAACGAGGCAGCGCTCAAGCTTTCGCGTAAAACCGGTAGAACCAGAGTTGTTGCAACTCAAGGTGCATTTCATGGTCGCACAATGGGAGCTCTTTCATTAACCGGGCAACCAGCCAAGCGTGAACCATTTTTACCGCTCATTAAAGGCATAAAACATGTTCCCTTTGGTGATATCGCGGCCATGGATAGAGCGGTGAGTAGAAAAACCGCGATGGTAATTATCGAACCTATTATGGGCGAGGCCGGCATAATTCTTCCGCCACCAAACTATCTCTACGAACTCCGTGCACAGTGCGATGAAAAGGGTGTCCTACTGGTAATCGATGCCGTTCAAACGGGGATGGGTCGAACTGGAGATTGGTTTGGGTACGAGTACTCAGGGATCAAACCCGACATCATCACTCTGGCCAAGGGTTTAGGAGGAGGCCTACCATTGGCGGC
The DNA here is from genome assembly GCA_040402335.1 of Candidatus Planktophila sp. Taxonomy (GTDB): domain Bacteria; phylum Actinomycetota; class Actinomycetes; order Nanopelagicales; family Nanopelagicaceae; genus Planktophila. The sequence goes on along the minus strand of JBBAMX010000002.1, from coordinate 4,114 downwards.
AATGTTGGCGATTGGTAAGGCCGCCGATCTATTTGAGCCTGGCGATCACGGCTCAACATTTGGTGGAAATCCCGTTACGAGCGCAGCGGGTCTAGCAGCGATAAAGTTTATTGAGAGTAATGGGATCCTAAATAAAGTCACACGCCAAGGCCATTATCTGATTCAGGAGCTTGCGCTAATACCGGGAGTAAAAGAGGTGCGTGGTGCCGGTTTGTTGCTCGGAGTAGAGCTTGAAAGCCTTAAAGCCTCCGATGTAGTACTTGCGTTACGAATCAATGGTGTCCTGGCCAACGCTGCGACTCCAACGACGATTCGTATTGCACCGGCACTTATTGTTACCGATGCTCAAATTAAGCGATTCATATCGATCTTTCGAAAGGTGGTAAGTGATGCCAGTTAGCGTTCAATCAGTATCGGCTCGAAGAGCTAAGGCGATCTCCCTCATACAATCGGGCTCGATCCACTCGCAGTCGGATTTAGTGTCTCAGCTCGATAAATCTGGTTATAAGGTTACGCAGGCCACGGCTAGCCGAGATCTTGAAGAGATTGGCGCCTTCCGCACTCGGAGTAGTAATGGTGAATCCATTTATCAGATTTCAGAGAGCTCCGAAGGGGCGATTGTTCGCAGCGCTCCCATTCCATCAAAGTTAATTTTATCGGTCGATCACAGTGCAAACTTGGCAGTGATTCACACTCCGCCAGGTGCGGCCCAGTTTCTAGCAAGCTCCCTCGATCACGCAGATTTAACAGGTGTTATTGGCACGATAGCCGGAGACGACACGATTATTCTCGTGTCTAAGAAAGCAACGGGTGGTGCGTATTTAGCGAAAGAATTGCTGGCATACGCTAGAGGAGAAGGAAAGAGGAAGTAATGGCGCTTTGGGGCGGACGTTTTGCACAGGGGCCGCAGGACTCTGTCTTTGCTCTCTCAAGAAGTCTGCACTTTGATTGGCGGCTAGCGCCATACGATCTTCGTGCCTCTAGGGCGCACCTTGCCATTTTAGAGAAGAGCGGATTAATCGCTCCAACTTCAGCTATCGCCATATCCTCGGCCCTTTATGAATTAAGCGATGAGGTCAAAACAGGTGGATTTTTACCACAAGCAGGAGATGAGGATGTACACAGCGCCCTCGAACGTGGGTTAAGTGAAAAGTTGGGCGAGATTGGGGGAGCCTTGCGCGCTGGTCGTTCACGCAACGATCAAGTAACAACCGATCTTCGCTTATTTGCGATCGATCACATGTTGGCTATCGCAACGCTTTTAACCCAGCTTCAAGAAGCGATTTTGAACAAGGCCGCTGAGTACATTAACGATCCGGCTCCAGGTTTCACACATCTGCAACATGCCCAGCCGGTTTCATTTGGTCATGAACTAGCAAAACATGCACATGCATTTGCGCGCGATCTAGATCGCATAAAAGATTGGTTAATTCGCAGTTCGGTTAGTCCGCTCGGTGCCGGTGCCTTGGCGGGCTCATCATTAGCGTTGGAGCCGAAATTTACTGCGACAAACTTAGGTTTTGAGAGCGTTTTTGCAAATAGCATCGATGCAGTAAGTGATCGAGATTATGTTGCCGAGGCGCTCTTTATCTTTGCAATGATTGGTAATCATCTCTCGCGTATTGGTGAAGAGTGGACGCTCTGGTCATCTACTGAGTTTGCTTGGGCAAAAGTTGCCGATGCATACTCAACAGGCTCCTCCATAATGCCGCAGAAGAAAAACCCCGATGTTGCCGAACTTGCTAGAGGCAAGTCCGGGCGCTTAATTGGAAACCTGGTTTCGGTTCTGACAATGCTCAAAGGTCTACCGTTTGCCTATAATCGAGATTTGCAAGAGGACAAAGAGCCTCTCTTCGATAGCATCGATACGCTTCTTTTAATCTTGCCGGCAGTGACGGGTATGGTCACAACAACTGAGTTTGATCGTGAAGTGATGGCGGCGGGCGCCCCAACTGGCTTTTCACTTGCTACTGAGATCGCAGATTATTTAGCTAATAAACAGATTCCATTTGCACAAGCACACGAAGCCGCAGGAAAGTGTGTCGCACTCTGCGAGTCTTCTGGCCGTCAACTTCACGAATTAAGCGATGAAGAGTATTTGAAAATACACTCACTGCTGGATGCTGGAGTGCGAGATGTTCTTACCGTGCTGGGAGCCTTGAACTCCCGAACGACCCACGGGGGTACAGCCCCCATTCTTGTTGCAAGGCAGATCAGTGATGCCCAGGAATTAAATGCCCAAACTCTTGCAGAAATTACGAGCAGACATGAACGGTTTTCAGAGATGATGAGCGCATGAACCTTATTGAAGATCTTCGTTGGCGTGGTCTTATTGCGCAATCTACCGATGAAAAAGCCCTTAATGAGGCGTTAAAGAAACCGATGACTCTGTACATCGGTTTTGATCCAACTGCACCTTCGCTCCATGTCGGAAACCTTGTAGTACTTCTCGTTCTGCGACGTTTTCAATTAGCGGGGCACAATCCCATCGCCCTTGTTGGTGGTGCCACTGGACTTGTAGGAGATCCAAGTGGCCGAAATGATGAAAGAACTCTTAATAGTAATGAGGTAGTTGAGGGCTGGGTAAACGGGATACGAAAGCAGGTCTCAGCCTTTTTAGAGTTCAATAACGATATAAATCCAGCACTGGTTGTCAATAATTTAGATTGGACATCACCCCTTAGTGCTATTGAATTCTTAAGAGATATAGGAAAACATTTTTCAGTCAATCAGATGTTGGCCAAAGACTCCGTCTCATCCCGCCTTGCATCGGGAGGTATTTCATACACTGAATTCTCATACCAAGTTTTACAATCTTTCGATTTCCTTGAGTTATTTCGCCGCCATAACTGCACCCTACAACTTGGTGGTTCCGATCAATGGGGGAATATCGTTGCCGGATTAGATCTGATTCGCCGAGTTGAATCGGGGAGTGGGCATGCCTTAACAGTTCCATTGCTAGCAAAAGCAGATGGTTCAAAATTTGGCAAGTCTGCAACTGGAAGTATTTGGTTAGATCCAGATATGACTTCACCATACGCATTTTTTCAATTCTGGTTGAATACGCAGGACAAAGACGTTATTAATTTTATTAAAGTTTTTTCTTTTAAATCTCATGAAGAGATTGTGCTTTTGGAAACATCTCACTCTGAAAATCCCGGACTTCGCGTTGCTCACCGAGAGCTTGCACGCGAGCTAACCATTCTCGTTCACGGTGCAGAGGTTGCAACACGTGTCGAATTGGCAGCACGCGCACTCTTTGGTCAAGGTGATTTAGCCGATCTTGATGAATTCACTCTGGCAAGCGCTCTTGCCGAACTTCCTCGCGTAATAATTTCGCATGAGGATGAGTTACCAAGCTGGGTAGATCTCTTAGCATCAACCGGGGTCGTAGCGACGAAATCAGCTGCACGACGCGTCGTAAGAGATGGTGGCGCTTATCTCAATAATGAAAAAGTAACATCAGAGGATTTTGTTTTAACAAAATCATCGTTTTTATGCAGTAAATATGCGATTTTACGTAAAGGCAAGCGAGAATTGGCGGCCGTTGAACTCGTTTAAACTCCTCTAACCTTACGCGCAAACCCACACCGGCTAACGTTTTTTTCATAAATTCATACGCAGATTAACTTCCGGTTAGACGATTTGACCCTTATGGACTCGCGGGTTATAGTTAGAGTCTTGCTGTGAAACGGACGAATAAGGCCGAACAGCAGCGATTTCCATCGCAGTTCATCGTTTAGGACCGGTTTGACCGTGCCCGCGTGTATGGACTATGTTTGGCAGTCTGCCCTGAAAATAGGAGAAATCCTAAGACCAGTGCGCATCCGTACCTTGAGAACTCAACAGCGTGCCATAAGTCAATGCAATATATGCCATCAAGTGGCTCTATTTGACATGCTTTAAATAGCGCAAAGTGGGTGTTTTACACTTACTTTTGGATAATACCCACGGCAAAATAAATACTTCAATGAGGTATGACCGTTAAAAGTTATACCCGTTGATTTCCTTTGGTAATAAGACAAAATAAACGTTAGTTTGTTTGTCTGTACGCCAGATAAAACTTTCTATGGAGAGTTTGATCCTGGCTCAGGACGAACGCTGGCGGCGTGCT
>JBBAMX010000001.1:171311-173739 GCA_040402335.1 Candidatus Planktophila sp. | reverse complement strand
TTGTTAGCTCAGTTGGTAGAGCAAGGCACTCTTAATGCCTGGGTCGGGGGTTCGAATCCCTCACAACCCACCGAAAACTGTGTTACTTCGGCAGATGCTTGACGAATTAGCACCGCCTGATCCTTTACATCTATTCGCCTGATTCTTGACAGTGTATTCGGCTGATGGTTGACACTCTCCTACATGATCACATAGATCAATTTGTGGACCATGTGAGTTAGGTAGCCCCTTTAGGGATTCAATCCCTCGCAATCTAGCTTTGAACTCTTAGTCGCCAACTCCCTCATGGTTTGCAAACTTCCACAAGTCGATCGCATCCAAATCAATCGGTTTCAAACCATGGTTAGCAAAAATTCCAGCAATCTGCGCGCGATGTTCGGTTGCATGATGAATCGATTGACTCAAGATTGTCTCGCGATTTCTCTTGATTAACTTTTCTCCCCGATGAAACTCAACAAAGCCTGCTGGCTCTTGGGCGGCTTGGCGAAGCCTGATATCAAAGGCTGAATTGAGCTCTTTTAGGGCAAGAACTTCAGCCCTATTTGTGGGTATCTGAGTGGGGGTCTCGCCCTTACCATCAAGAATGTTGGCATAACCCCCGCCGGTCAAGTGCTCAAGTATCTCACCAACGCTCCATGTGTCATTGGCTGCACATAACTTCAAGAGTGAATCTGGTTGCTCGGCAACTCTGTCAAAGAGATATGCATTAGCCCAGGCGAGGTGTCGAAATAGACGGTCTGTAACAAAATCCATGAAGATAGATTATATAAAAAGGCTTGATTAAGGTAGGCCTGATTTAGATGGACAGGAGCAAAGGGCTTGCAAAAACTCGAAGAAGAAAAATAAAAGAGGCTGAGGTAGTTAACCCCAGCCCTTCATCAATCTCATCTCTAAATTACTTTGCACCCTTTAAGTGCTCAGCAGCATCTGAAAATCCATTTGCCGTTAACTGATCTGAAATATCTGATTTAACTGCCTGTACAACTTTATGTGTTCCGTTACAGTTCTTTTCTGGATCTGTTGTATATCCGCATCCACATGCTGCCATGAGTTGAGCCCCTTAACTTCTAAATTATTAATGGTTTCAAATTATAATTGAAACTTCAACTAAGTACAATTTGAAACTGCTCCCGGCTCCTCCCCCTATTCTTAATACATGAAAGCAGGGGTTTTGAGCCAGCGGGCGCGCCTTTGGGAGCGCTTATGGGCCAGCTCTGTCCTTTTGTACTCGGTCGCTGCCACATTCATAGTCTGGAAGGCTTTGCGGCAGTATGGCGTGAATCCAGTTATTTTCTTCATTATCGATGCCAGCACTTCTTGGATTTATGGGATCTCTAGTGCGCGACTAGTAATGCGAATTATTGCAAAAGACTGGAAAAACACCCGCAAATGGGCGCTGGCTGCAGGAATCTCGTTTGTTACCCCGCAGATTTATATTTTAGTTTCGGCCCGCCATGCGCCGAGGGAGGTCTACCTCATAGTTATCGGAGTAATTCTTGCGCTCACACTCTTTGCGGCGATCACTCTGCTTTTTGAGTTACGCCGTGGCAAAAAACTTGACTCTAAATAAGAACTCGTTGACTTAACAATCAACGAACGCGACGAATTATCTTTGAGGGGACTGCTCCGATTCCATGTAGTGCTGCGGCAATAGCCTCTACTCCATCTACAAGACGTGGACCAGGACGAACAATAACGGCATCGGCATCGATGGCCCAGACTTGGCAGTTGGGTAACTTATCTAAAATACTTTTAGCTTGCTCCACTGATTCATCCAGGCCATAGCCACATGGAGCAACGAGAATAAAATCAGGAGCGGCCTCACAAATTGCATCCCAAGTAACTACCACTGAGTCCGAACCCGAGTTAGCGAGCAGTGGTCGCCCACCGGCGGCGACAATAATATCGGGGACCCAGTGTCCTGAACTAAATGCGGGCTCTATCCACTCTAAAACAAAGACCGAGGGAGCTATAAGGCCTTCGACTTTTCCCTGAACTTCACTTAAACGACTATGCAGCTTCGACATCAATGCATCGCCACGCTCTGGTACACCAGCTGCGCGGGCTATGGTTCCGATAGATGCGATGACATCATCGAGTGTGTGAGGATCGATTTGTAGGATTTCTGCATGGCAGTTCAGCCGTGTAACTGCAGCATCGATGTCGCCGACTGGGACGGCACAAACGCCACAGATATCTTGGCTCAAAATCAAATCAGGATCGCATTTTTGCAGCGCAGAGTCCTCAATTTTATAGAGACTCAAGCCCTGTTTAAATCGCTCGCTGACGAATGAACTAATCTCACCTGGAGTCAGAGATGAGTCTATGAATGTGTTCACAACTATCTCTCTACCCGATTTAACTTCAGCTGGCCAAGAGCATTCAAAAGTTACCCCAAGTAACTCTTTTTCAAGGCCAAGGTCACAGA
>JBBAMX010000001.1:155978-171211 GCA_040402335.1 Candidatus Planktophila sp. | reverse complement strand
CCCGCCTCTGAAGATCCATACATCATAAATCCATAAGCGTTATCAAAAATATAATCGTTAGCTAAGACCATAGTGTTCACACCTGTGACATGAAATGCACAATGTGCCCCACTCATCTGAGAGTTCGTTAATGAAATCGACTTTAGCGCTGAGATTCCAAAGAAATCACCGCTATCTCGCCCAGAGCCTTTCAGGGTAGATTGATCGATAGAAATAACTCCACCTCCACCCACCGAGTCGATTCCAGCGCCGCTTCCCTTGTCATAACTCAAGTGATCGGCGATGAGAGTTCCTTCAACGAGGCTGGCACCATTAACAGCTGAGATTTTTCCACCGTGAATTATTAATCTCCCCGTCGCCGTAATACGAAAAGGGGTCTGCGCACCCGTTTCTACGAATTTGGCCAACTTTGCCGTGCCAGTTATTACTAAACCATCCCAGTTCTTGCCAACCAGTTGGAAGCCTGAAGGGGCGAGTAACGTCCCAGCAACGATTAACTTTGAACCTGACGCTACGTTAATTAATGTGTTGGGTGCAACGGTTACCACTTGACCAACTGGAATAGTGATTAAACCCTGCAGTCGAGTTGTTGAACTCCAGGATACTGTTGTGGCCGCCTGGGCAGGTGATGAGGACAGTGGCCAGGCCAGTAAAGCCACTAATAGAATCTTTATTGTGCGCATACCCAATACTCCCAGAGTTCGAATTATTTCTCTGCTTGAAAAAATGGCTCTATGACTGAGTTTCTTAAAGCAAGAAAGGGAGTGCGCTTAAGCCCACTCCCTTTCTTGTTATCAAAAAATATTACTTAGTTAAAGCCAACTGTCCACGAACGGCGCCATCGGCATATGCCTTAGTGTGTACGTTGAAATAGTAGTTTGCTGGATCCATTGTGATTCCACCAAGGATCTTTGCAGTTGACTTAATGCATGTAAGTCCAGCCTTGTTAAACTTAGCTACATTGAAAGGAACAATATCTGCACCATCGGCACCCGCTGCGCCAACATGGATATGGGCCTCAAGAACATTTGCTAATCCAACGGTCTTGACGTTGTAGCAGAGGGTATTTTTCTTGGTATCGATCTGGAAAGTACCGGTAGCTGATCCAACCTTGCTTCCGCCGACCTTCATATTTGATGCCATTGATACATTTGCACCCGTTGCAGAAACTGAGAGCTTAACGATATTTTTTGAGACCATTGCAGCTGGTGCATTTGTTACTCCCGCGACCATAAGGCCTGAGAGGAGAGCTGCGGTTACTAATTTTTTCATAAAAACCTTTCAAATAAAATACATGGAAGTGAATTATCGCTTAAGAGTGCAGAGTCTGCTCTCTGGAAGCCTCGAATTGAAAGTGCAACTGCTCACTCAAATTCATTACTTCACGCTAAAAATATAGTTATTTCACAGTGTTTTTTAAGTATTCATTTACGATTTCACATTTGTTCACTAGACTCTCATAAATGAACTCATTATTTGATCCTTTAACAATCGGATCCGTAACTTTTCAAAACCGTGTCTGGGTCTCGCCAATGTGTCAGTACTCGGCCAATGATGGCTTTGTTGGCGAGTGGCACCGTGCGCATTTAAATGCATTTGCAACAGGAGCAACGGGCTTGATTATGGTTGAGGCCACTGCCGTTGTGCCCAAGGGCCGTATCTCTATTGCCTGCCCATCGATAGATGATCAAGCTCATGCCGATGCATTTAAGCCGATGATTGATTTCGCTCATTCGCAGAGTGTAAAAATCGGAATCCAACTTGCGCACGCTGGCCGCAAAGCTTCGACGATGCGCCCTTGGGACGATCACCGAATGGCGACCCTCGAAGAGGGTGGGTGGGAGAGCGTGTCACCTTCGCCGATCGCTTTTCATGGCTATCCAGAACCGCATGAACTAACCATCGATGAGATTCATCAACTCACTTCTGATTTTGCCGCCGCCGCCGTGCGCGCCGTTTCCGTTGGCTTCGATGTTATCGAAATTCACGCCGCACATGGATATTTGCTCCATCAGTTTTATTCACCATTGGCTAATTCACGTATCGATGAATACGGTGGCAGCTTCGAGAACCGAACCCGGTGCTTACTTGAAACGGCGGTGGCAATACGGGCAGCAATTCCAGCAGGTACACCTTTATTTGTTCGAATCTCGGCGACGGATTGGGTGGAGGATGGTTGGGTTCTGCAGGATTCGATTGAACTCTCAACTCGCCTCAAAGCCGTGGGGGTGGACTTAATCGATGTCTCGACGGGTGGAAATCTTCATAACGCTCCAATAAAGGCCACGCCGGGTTTTCAAACACCTTTTGCTGCGGCAATTCGCGAACACTCTGGTATTCCAACAGCTGCCGTTGGTTTAATCACCGAGGCCGAACAAGCCCAGCAGATTATCCAAAGCGGTCAGGCCGATGCGGTATTTCTAGCGCGGGAAATGATACGTAATCCACGTTGGGCATTAACTGCCGCCGAAAAACTAGGCGTGAAAATCACGTGGCCACATCAATTTGAACGAGGCCAGCGAGCTTAGTTAGAATTAAGTATGAGCATGCATTCACAGACTCGGGCATATCTCGACTTCATTTCTACACATAACGTGATGCCAGTTGATGCGACTCTACAAGAACGACGCGCCGACCCCACCGACTACTCAAGCTATGCAGGGCCAGTTTCAAAAGATGTTGATGTTGAGCATACGTACTTCACATCTCCAACCGCCGATTTGCATGCCGTAATTTTTCGTCCTAAAGGTGTCGCATCAAATGCACCAGCTTTGGTTTATTTTCATGGCGGAGGCTGGGTCTTTAGCTGGACGCTTCGCTATGCACCACAAATGTCCAATATCGCCGCTGAGACAGGTTGCGTCGTTATTGGGATCAACTATCAGAAGGCACCTGAACATCAATTTCCTATCCCATTTGATGATTGCTATGCAGGACTCTTATGGGTAGCAAAAAATTCGGCGCGCTTTGGAATCGACCCTCAAAAAATCGGTGTCGGTGGAGATAGCGCTGGTGGTAATTTGGCAGCAGCCGTTGCACTTAAAGCCGCCGATACCGGTGATGTAAAACTTGCGTTTCAAGCGCTGATTTATCCCTGCATTGATACTGACTTTAATTCTCCTTCTTATCTAAACCATGCAGTGGGTTTTGGCTTGGAAAAAACCGTGATGGCAGATCTCTGGAAGTTATATGTTCCCGAGCAACACTGGGAAAACAAATATGCAGTACCAGCTCGCGCAGAGTCTTTTAATGGAGTACCACCAGCAATTATCGCCTTAGCCGAGCATGATGTACTTCGCGACGATGGTGCAAACTATGCAAAGCGGCTTGAGGCCGCTGGAGTTGAAACCATCTTGAAGGAGTATCCGGGGGTGATCCATGGCTTCTTTGGACATGGATTCATGGTCGATGATGCATACTCACTTCGAAGCTGGCTCAGCCAAGAGATTGTAAAAGCGATTCAACGCGTTTCTTAATCTCGTTCCTAATCAAAGGCAGTTCGCAGTTTTTTCATAGTGACAAATAACTTGAGCTTATGAAATCCCAATAATGTCGACCACGAAGATCAACGTCTCATTTGGGCCGATAGGACCAGATCCATTGGGACCATAACCAAGGCTTGCTGGGATAACTAGCAGTCGACGTCCACCTACCTTTGCTCCAGGGAGTCCTTGTTGCCAACCTGCAATTACTCCCGAGAGTGGAAACGTTGCCGGCTTTCCACCAGTCCATGAGGACTCAACGATTTTCCCGTTTGACCAGGTCATTAATGTGTACTGCACAGTTAATGTCGATGTCGCTACGACCGTTGCACCGGTACCAAGAATCACATCCTTGCTCAGCAAAGTTGTAGGTGGGGTTCCGGTTGGGGCCGCGATGGTTGGAGCCTGTCCAGAGTTACCTGTGACAACTGGAAGAGAAGATGCCGCTGTATCTGCCACTTTAGTTTTTCCTCCACATGCAGTTAGGGTTGTCAAAGAAAGCGCAATTACCAAAGCAATCGCTAATTTTTTTTGAATTCTCATTTTTTTATTTACTTCAACTCTCCGATTAACTTAAACTCACCGTTACCGAGCTGTCCCTGAGCTCGATACATCTCCAACTTTGCTCGTGTATCTGCAATATCCAAGTTTCGCATCGTTAACTGTCCAATACGATCACCCGGACCAAATGCCGCATTTTCGGTCCGCTCCATCGAAAGTTTCTCTGGGGAATAACTGAGCTCTGGGCCAGTGGTATTCAAAATCGAATAGTCATCTCCACGGCGAAGTCGCAACGTTACTTCGCCAGTGATTGCCGAGGCTACCCAGCGCTGGAGTGATTCACGAATCATCAGACTCTGCGGATCCAACCAGCGTCCCTCATATAACAACCGACCTAGGCGGCTCCCCTGAGCGTGATAGTTAGCAATCGTGTCCTCGTTGTGAACTGCACTTATCAGGCGCTCGTATGCGATGAAGATTAAAGCCATTCCTGGCGCCTCGTAGATGCCCCGGCTCTTTGCTTCGATAATTCGGTTTTCAATTTGATCGGCCATTCCTAGACCATGACGGCCACCGATTGCATTTGCCTCTTGCATGAGTGTCACAACATCGCTGAAATCTTTACCGTTGATTTCAACTGGACGACCTTGTAGGAATTTAATCTTTACATCTTCACTATCAATTCTCACCGATGGATCCCAGAAGCGCAGACCCATAATTGGCTGAACTAATTCGATGGATGTGTCGAGATTCTCTAACGACTTGGCTTCGTGTGTTGCACCCAAGATATTGGCATCGGTCGAGTACGCCTTTTCGGTGCTATCGCGATAAGGCAGTCCATTAGCCGTTAACCACTCCGACATCTCTTTACGCCCACCAAGTTCATGAACAAAATCAGCATCTAGCCACGGCTTATAGACTCTCAAATTTGGGTTAGCTAAAAGGCCATAACGATAAAAACGCTCAATATCATTGCCTTTGTAAGTCGAACCATCGCCCCAGATTTCAACATTATCGGAATGCATGGCTCGGACAAGCAGGGTTCCAGTGACTGCTCGGCCAAGTGGAGTGGTATTGAAATACTGTTTTAACCCACTCCGAATGTGAAAGGCTCCAGCGGCGATAGCGGCCAGACCCTCTTCAACTAATGCGCTCTTGCAATCAACTAAGCGTGCGATTTCAGCGCCATACTCTTGCGCCCGGGCGGGAACCGAAGCGATATCGGGCTCGTCGTATTGGCCAAGATCGGCAGTGTAGGCACATGGAACTGCGCCCTTAGTGCGCATCCAGGCAACGGCTACCGAGGTATCGAGCCCACCAGAAAAGGCGATTCCGACTCTCTCACCAACTGGTAGTGATGCAAGAATTTTAGACATGCCCTAAGTCTAACCGATGAAAAAGCTTGGAACTCTTGCCTCAAGTGCTGGAGTAATCCCCCACTGGCTGCAGATCTCCTTATAGCGGGTCATCTCAATAGCATCAGGCTTTGAATCGGTCTTGACTGCGCGAATCATCAAATTTCGAGGGGTGTGCTCACCGGCAATAAACTCAATTATTTCTACTCGGTAGCCCACAATGCGCAAAATCTGGGCACGGAGTGAATCGGTCAAGAGATCACCTAGTCGCTCTTTCATCAAACCAAACTTTGTGATCGCCAACCAGGGTTCTGGGCTCACATCCATCTGCCGCTGAATATCATGGTGACAACATGGCGCAATAAGTAGGAGTTTTGCTCCAGTATTGACGGCCCAAGCTATCGCATCGTCGGTGGCGGTATCACAAGCATGTAAAGCGATGGCAATATCTACATTAGAAAGCTGCGAACTGGAGATCTCTTCGGCAATGAAATTTATAGTTGAACTTATCCCAAGGTTTTCAGCAATCTTATTATTCCGATCCCTCGATGCCACACGCACATCTATCCCAGTGACTTTAACCGGTATGTCGAGGCGAGCGAGATATTGATGTGCGGCGAAGGTCAGGTAAGCGTGGCCACATCCAAGATCAACGATCGATAATGGGTTGGCCGCGGTTGGTTTAACTATCTGGCCCGATTCAATAGCACTCATTAAAGTCGGCGCCAATATCCGGAGAAACTCTTCAACTTGTAAATACTTATCGGACTTGGAGGGCTTTACAACGCCGTTTTGATCGGTGATGCCTACTTCAAGCAAAAAAGGATCGCTTGAATCTAATAAACGGGGCTTTTTTTTGTTATGGCTCATGTTCTGCGCTATCGATTTTTCCTCATGATGCACGAGGGCCTGGCCACTCTTTGTGACTCTAATTGAGGTGGCTCCTGAGATACTTTCAACTAAAATATTTGCATATCCACCTCCGAGTAAGGCTGAGATTGAATTGCTCTCAGGGAGCAGGTTTTTCACGGTCACAGCGCGCCCATCGCTATGGCTGATTTGTAAGTGAATAATCCCTTTTAAGTTGACGGGACGAATATCAACTCTCTCGAAATCAGGCTGCATATTTCTACGACGGCCCGATAAAACTACTCGAACTAACCTGCTTACATCAAGGATTTGGATGCATGCATCATTGAAGGCATCCTCTAATAATTGGGCCATAACTTATTTAAGCGCCCAAATAGAAAGAGTTCGAGAGTTGCACACGTATTAAGTCTAAGTCCGAGGCAGCTCAACTTCAATTGCCAAGCCACCTAGATCACTTTTTCTTAACATTAAGGAGCCATGTGAGCGCTCTACCACCGCACTCATGATGCTCAGGCCGAGGCCACTTCCGCCCGTAGTGCGCGAACGCGATCGATCGAAACGCTTGAGGCCTTGAATTTTTTCACCATAAGATGCCGCGGGCAGGCCCACTCCACCATCTTCAATAATTAAAGCGATTGCTTTACCAGACGAGAGCGTCACACGGATAGGAACATCAGGGCGTGCATGAACCCTTATATTCGTTAGTGCATTTGCTATAAAGCGTTGCACATATTTCTCAGATGCGAGGATGCTCACACCCTGTGAAATCTTCATCTCGATACTGTGTAATGGTGCGACAACTTGGAAATCTTGGATACTCTCAAGGAGAAGTGTCGAGAGATCAACCCTTGTTTGCTCATCTGGACTATCTTCACCTAACTCGGCTAGCACCAAAAGATCGCTAATGAGCAACTCCATTCGTTTAATCTCACTGTTCAGCCGTACAAATGCCAAACCCTCACGCTCGCTATCAAGCGCCTTTTTCTCTAACAGCTCGGCATAGCCTTTAACCACGGTCAGTGGTGTGCGCAGCTCATGGGCTGCATCACCGAGGAACTCTTGCATTTTTTTACGGTGCGCTCGCTCAATAATGAGTGCACCAGATCGGCTAATGAGTATTGAGATAAATAAAGCCACAGGGTTTGCGATAAGAATAAAGAGCAGGAGCCGCCAAAGATTTCTCTCCAGTGACTTATCGATATCGGTAACTGAGGCTGCCACAATCAACTTCTCCCCAGCTTGAATCGGGATTTCACGAATTCGAACTCCTTTTGAAGATCCGATGATCGCTTTTCTTGACTCCTTCAAGGTTGCAACTTCACCACTGGGCGCTACGAAGGCAAGGGTCACGTCAAAGTTGTTCTCTTGGACGCTTAAAAGTGCTGCCATGACTGGATCACCGGGACTGAGTGCAACGTCTTGAACAATTGTTTTAAAGTGGCTATCAAGCACGTTTAGCTCACTCTCATATGTGCTCCAAATAGTTAGACCACCAATGAGTATTGAAAGAGCCGAAGTCACTAAAGCAGTTGCAAGAATTTGTCGCGTTCTACTCTTCATTATCTTTACTTGGGCTCCTGAATCACAAAGCCAACTCCACGAATCGTCTTAATCCCTTCAAAGCCATCTCGATGAAACTTCCTGCGTAAATATGAAATATAAGTATCACTTACGGTACTTTGAGATTCAAAAGTTATGCCCCAGACCTCTTCCAGAAGAAATTTCTTGCTCAGCACTCTTCCCTTTTTCTCAATTAAAACCTGTAAGAGTCGATACTCTGTCGGAGAGAGATCTATCTCTTCCCCATGAAAAGTTACACAGTGTTGTTCATCATCAATGGTAATCGGCCCACAAGTTAGCTGCACTGGAGCTACCGCAGATTTATAGGAGCGGCGTAATATCGCCTTTATCCGAAGGATTAACTCCTCAATTCCAAAGGGTTTAATGACGTAATCATCGGCGCCAATCTTTAATCCGCGCGCGATATCGCTTTTATCCTCCCGAGCTGTAAGCATTAAAACCGGCGTTAAATCATTGGCGCTTCGCAATCTCTCTACAAGATCAAAGCCATCCATTAACGGCATATTGATATCGATAACCATCAAAGCCGGTTTATTACTGCGCAAGAGCGTGAGTGCAGCCATGCCATCACTAGCCTCGATAACATCAAAGCCGGCAATACTCAAAGTGTCGCGTAAAAGCGCGCGCACCCCTGGTTCATCATCGACAACCATAATCAACTCAGCCATGGTCTTACTCTTTCACGTGTTTGCCGCCTTGCCAATAAAAATAACTGTAAAAGAGGTTTTCACAGAGAAAACACAAAGATTTAAGCCATTATTGACTTATGAGATCAATGCGATCGGTGGGACTGCCTTTAGTAGTTGCCACCTTAATCGCCGGTTCCCAAGGAGCCTTTGCAGATGCGACGCCAACGCCAACGCCGATCGTAAATTATCAAACGGAGATGCGAGCGTATAAAGTAGCGATGGAGCAGTTTCATATCGAAATGAGCACGCGAGCAAAACTTCGCAAAGAAATTACAAAAAACTTTATCTCTACAGTCGTAGCAGCTAATAATTTAGCCAGGAGCGCAATGAGAAGTGCAAGGACGGCAGAGTCAAAGAGTGGGATTTTGGCTCAACAAAAAGCCGCCGTAGATTTTGCAACCTCTGCCAGGGATGCAGCATTAGGTGCAATGGCAGATGCGCCTATAGAGCCGGTAAAACCTTTAAAAAGAGTTGAGTTACTCCCCAAGCAAGACGGTAAATCCGGCCGAGCTAAACCAACTCCCACTGCGGTTCCATAAAGAAAGTTTCAATCTTCATGATGCTATCGTTGCAACATGAAACGATTTAATCCCTGGTTAGCTGAGAAAATCACATCGGGTGTTGCAACTATGGGCTGTGCTTATATTTTTGCGATAATCGCGTTTTTTTCACTGCCCAATGTAATTAAATCAGGTGATCCGATAGCGATTGTCTCTTGGGTTGCTCAGACTTTTTTACAACTTGTGTTGCTATCTATCATCATGGTTGGTCAAAAGGTCCAGTCGCAGAACGTTGAAAACACTATCAATGAGACCCACACCGCTTCATTGGCCGAGTTTGAATTAGCCAAAGAGGCTAGATCAGTGGCTCGTGAGGAGCTTGCACTACTTCACTCAATCTCGCGCGAAATGCATCAGCTGATTAAAGAGGTTGAAGCTAAACTCAACGCTAAATCGTTATAAAAGCGCAACTTTTCAAGGCTCATTTTCAGCCCTGTTACATTGATTGACCATTTGCTCTAGATTAAGTTTGGGATATGAAATCAACGCCATGGTGGAAAGAGGCGGTGATTTATCAGATTTATCCCCGCTCTTTCTACGATAGCAACGGCGATGGTGAGGGAGATCTGCCGGGAATCACATCTCAATTAGATTATGTGAAAAAACTCGGCGTAGATGCGATCTGGCTAAGTCCTTTTTACACCTCCCCTAATAAGGATGGCGGATACGACGTTGCCGATCCCCGGGATGTAGACCCGCGCTTTGGCAACTTAGCCGATGCGAAGGCTCTTTTAAATCGAGCCCACGAACTAGGTCTGCGGGTTATTGCCGATATCGTCCCGAATCACTTTTCCGATCAGCATGAGTGGTTCAAGGCGGCGCTGCGCGCAGGGCGAGGTTCAATGGAGCGCAGCCGTTTTCACTTCCTTGATGCAAAGGCCGATGGCTCCCCACCCAATAACTGGATATCTCTCTTTGGTGGCCCATCTTGGACCCAGGTCGAAGATGGTCAGTATTACCTCCACTTATTTGATACCTCTCAGCCCGATTTAAACTGGGAGAACCCGCAGGTGAATGACGACTTTGAAAAGACTTTACGTTTTTGGCTAGATCTTGGCGTCGATGGCTTTCGTATCGATGTCGCACATGGATTAGTGAAAGAAGATATCGAGGTCAACCACCCAGATCCGCAAGGCTTAAGCAATGCACTTCGATTAGATGTGGAGATGGAAGCCTCGGAACGAAACGCTCTCCTTGAAACCGTCCCTTACTTTGATCGTCAGGGTGTTCACGAGATTTATCGCAGATGGCGCACACTCTTTGACTCATATGGAGATCGTGAAGTGATGGCCGTTGCTGAAGCCTGGGTGCAACCTCCGATAAACGCCACTCGCTATGTGAGGGCCGATGAACTTCACCAGATCTTCAACTTCGATCTCTTGACAGCTCCTTTCGATGCTGCCTTTCTCTTTGAAGTGATTACTAGGTCAATAGATTTAAATGCAACGGTAAACGCCCTGCCAACTTGGGCTTTGAGCAACCACGACTCTCCGCGCATCGCATCGCGTATTGGGCAGCAGCAATCTGAGGCACTTGCCCTCTTCGTCTTTGCACTTCCTGGCTCGTCCTATATTTATGCCGGCCAAGAGTTGGGGCTGCTTGATGGGCAGTTAGCAGATGCTGATCGACAAGATCCAACATTTCTTCGATCAAAGGGTGCGATAAAAGGTCGCGATGGTGCAAGGGTTCCACTTCCTTGGAACGGTGAGTCAACACCCTTTGGTTTTACTTCGGGAAAGCCCTGGCTGCCTATTGATCAATCCTGGCAATCACATAGCGTTGAATCTCAAAGCGCAAACACTCTTAGTGTTCTAAATCTCTACCGTAAGGCACTAGCACTGCGTGCTACATACTTGGTGGGTACTGGAGACTTGGTTGGTCCTGGAAAAATGCAGTGGTTAGAATCACCCGTCCATGGTAGTTGTCAAGATGACCTACTTATTTTTAAGCGTGGAGATATCACCGTAGCCATGAATCTATCCAGTGTAAGCAAACCGATTGAGCTGCCCGGTCAGCCCATTATTGCGAGCCCTGCGTTGTTGATAGCTAGCGATAAAATTCTGCAAATCCCGGGCTACTCCTGTATTTGGATACTGGAGTAACTGGCAGAATACGCCACATGGAATCGACTACTACATGGCTATTAACGCTTGGTATTCTCTCTGCAGTTATCCTCGTAGATCTCTTCATTGCAGTGCTTCGGCGCAATAGCGAGACTTCAATAAAAGAGGCGGCGGCATGGACTGTTCTATATGTGTTTGCTGCGATTGTTTTTGGTTATTTAATGCCAAACTGGGCGCCAGATCCATTCTCGCAAAAAGAGTTTTTTGCCGGCTGGTTGACTGAGTACGCCTTATCGGTTGATAACATATTTGTTTTCGTAATTATCTTAAGTCGGTTACAGGTTGATAAAACAAAGCAACAACTGGTTCTACTGCTCGGCATTATTATTGCCTTGGTCCTACGCGGTGGATTTATCGCTGCGGGTAGCGCACTCATTGAAAGGTTTTCCGGAGTGTTCTTTTTATTCGGCGCATTCCTTATTTTTACAGCCTACAAACTACTGACTGAGCACGATGCCGAAGGTGAGTGGAAAGAGGGTCGTATCATTAAGCACCTACGCAAAAAAGGTGCCTCAACTTTCATCATCGCTTTGGTTTCTCTTGGGTTTACCGATCTTGTCTTCGCCCTTGACTCAATTCCTGCCATCTTTGGAATTACCCGCGATCCCTATATCGTTGTATGTGCCAATATCTTTGCCCTTATGGGCCTTCGCCAGTTGTACTTTTTACTACAAGGACTTCTACAAAGACTCGTGTACCTCTCCAAAGGTCTCTCATTTATCCTGGCATTTATTGGATTCAAAATGATCATTGAGGCTTTCCACGGAGTGGGTGTTCATAAAATTGCTGGCTTAGCACTCCCATATGTGCCAATTGAAATTAGTCTTCTCGTGATTGTTTTAGCTCTGGTTATTACCGCCGTCGCAAGCTTGACTGCTACACGAAAAGATGGCAGTGCGATAATTTAAATTATATTTTTTCGCTTTCTTAATGTATCGCGATTAAAATCATTTGAACGTTCATGTATTTTTCGAATCTGCAACGCAAATGCCTTTATAGCAGTGTCAAAAGCGGCCACATCATTAAACTCGGCTGCTTCAGCTCTTATGAGTGGGCCAGAGCCATGCGATGTGAGTATCACGCGATGTGAGTTTTTTCCTTGGCGAGGATTAGCTTCATGAAGAATTTCAACTTCCACTCGATCAAGCGTGACGCTAAATCGCTCCATGGAGTTAAGTTTTTCTTCGGCTATTGTTCGAAAGTCTTCCGCTAAATCTGCATTACGTGTATGAATATGAATCTTCATGCTTAGAAGGGTAGTACGAAAACCACCACTGTTACTAGAGTTGCTAAAAGAAAAGATTTGCCCAGGATTTTTAAGGCCGTCACACGATCAGCGGCCCTATCTTCTGGGGCGGCCACGCGCGAGAGCTGACCTAGTTTGCCAAAATTAAATGTCCCAGAAAATCCATATGCCAAACAAAACTTACCGCGAGATTGAAAATAGCCGATCGATGTCACCATCAGAGGAAGAAAAATCCCTAGGCGGCCGGCACGGGGAGCGTGAATGGAGATCAGAGTAAGGAGTGAGCTCACCGAGAGAAACAGGCCAATCAAACCAACTAACTGCCTACGGCGGATTTCACCCTTACCCAAATTACAAACACCTGGAATATAAGTTGCCTCAGACATCCTCGTACTCTTCTTCATCGATCCAAGCATTTGCCGTGGTGTCCTCTTGGTGTTCGATCCAAGAGAGGAAAGAGCCGACGGCACGAAAGGCTAATAGCCCAACCGTGATTGCTGCAAAGAGCCGCCGAATCGCTTTCATGGATTAAAAATACTCGCTATTGCGAGAAATTTCTCTAGATAGCGGTCAGCGCGCCTTCGATGTCGAGCCAAATATCATCTACATGTTCGCAACCAACTGATAATCGAATCAACTGCTCTGGCACCGACAGGCTCTCCATAGGCCAGCGGCGGCGGCGCTCCCACAGCGATTCAACTCCACCCAAACTCGTTGCATGAGCGATTAATTTCGAGGACTCGCAGACTTTCTGCGTCTGCTCGGGCGTTCCATCGACTTCAAAGGAGATGATTGCACCAAAGCCAGGATATCGAACACGAGTGATTTTTGGGTGTGCCTTAAGTTTCTCAATCAAGGCTTTGGCGTTTTCCTGTGATTTATTAAACCGTAGCGGGAATGTGCGAAGACCTCGAAGAGCGAGCCAGCTTTCAAATGGCCCAGGAATGGATCCATTAAAGCTACGTGAATCGGCAAGACGCTTAAGGAGTGCTGGATCATTTGTTGAGAGCGAGCCCATGAGTACATCACTATGACCCGATAAAAACTTAGTGACCGAGTGCATGACGATATCGGCGCCCATCGATAATGGGGTCTGAACTAATGGGGTCGCAAAGGTGTTATCGACTCCAACGCCTATTCCAGATTTTTTAGCTTGCGCTATTAATGTCTCGAGATCTGCAACGTCCAAGCATGGGTTCGTAGGAGATTCCAGCCAGAGTAGTGCCGCCCCTTTCATTGCAACAATCACTGATTGGGTGTCTACGACATCGACAAATCGAACCTCAAGCCGTCCGCTCTCATGAAAGCCTTTGAGCAAGACCATGGTGCCGCTATAGCCTTGATTAGAGGCGACAACTGGCGCGCCAATCGGCAGGATTGAGAAAACCGCACTAATAGCCGCCATTCCAGAGGAAAATGCCAACGTCGCTCCGCCTTCAAGTGCACCGATAGCGGTTTCAAGTGCGCTCCACGTTTGATTTCCATATCGGCCATAACCGATTTCTCCACCTGCGTGAAATGTTGACGTTAAAACTATCGGTGGATTAAGTGCGGCATCGATTTCAACTGCGGGTCGCCCCGCAGTTACTGCCGTTGTCTCTGGATGTTGGGTCATGGGCTAAGCCTAATCCTTCGATAGCAGTGCCATTGCCGCATTATGACCTGGAATGCCACTCACCCCGCCACCACGAACTGCACCTGCACCACATATGAAAATCCGAGGGTCATCGCTCTCAACTCCCCAACTAGGTGCAGTTGCATCTTCACGAAATGGAAATTGAAGGTCACGATGGAATATGTTTCCTCGGGGCAGGCCAATCTCGGCCTCAATATCCAAAGGCGTTTTTACCTCAATCCCAGCGATAAGCTCTTCGATCGGCTCAGCTAAATATTGGTTTAGCGAATTTAATACCGCTTTTAGCCCCGCGCTTCGAGCAGATTCATTATCGGCATCAAAGAGTTGAGCTGGAGTATGCAGGGCAAAAATTGTCAAAGTATGGAAGCCTGCGGCAATAAGTTCAGGGCTCAGAATCGTTGGGTCGGTAAGTGTGTGACAGTACATTTCGATTGGAAGCACATCGGACATCTCACCCTTTTTAGCCTGCCGAAAAACGCGCTCTAGTTGAGCAAATCCCTCATTGGCGTGGAAGGTCCCTGCAAATGCAAGGCGCGGATCGACTCCAGATTTTAATTTGGGTAAGCGTTTCAATAAAATATTTACCTTTAACTGCGAACCATCGAGACTCTTCGGCGGCTTAGTACCCCTTAGCGCCGCCAAAGTTTGAGGAGCGACATTTGATAAGAGGTAAGGTGCCACAAACTCGCGCCCATCTTGGGTTACAACAGTGACCAAATCATCATTACTGTGAACTTTAACTACGCGCGAATTTAGCTCAATCTGGACTCCGGCAGCACGTGCAACTCGCTCTAACTCGCTCACGAGTGCGCCCATCCCACCACGAGGAACCTTCCACTCGCCCGTACCGTTGCCCATTAAATGATAGAGAAAACAGATGTTTGATTGAATCTCATCGGCGGAGGCAAAACTTCCAATTAATCCATCGGTTAAAACTAGTCCACGAACTACGTCACTTTGAAATCGCTCCGTGATTATTCGGCCTATTGGATTTTCAATCAAATAATCCCAAATTTCTGGCATCCCAATTAAACTCTTCAACTCACTTCTTGTCATGAGAGGTTGAAGTAAAGTCGGTGCTATGACTGCAGCAAATTTGGCAATCTCCCCATAAAACCTCTGCCAAGCTCGAGCCTCATTACCAGTTGCATCTAAAGCTTCGAACGATCGTTGAGTCTGGTCATCCCAAT
>JBBAMX010000001.1:62549-155878 GCA_040402335.1 Candidatus Planktophila sp. | reverse complement strand
GCGCCAATAATGATTACCTCTGGTTGATCGACAATCATTACAAAGCGTGCGAAATTCGCTCAATCGCCTCAGTAATTATCTCTGGGCTGGTTGCAAAGTTAAGCCGAACATACTGTGCGCACTGTGCCCCATATGTATGACCTGGATTAAAGGCCACTCTGCCCTTTTCAAGCAGAGTAATGGTTGGATTTTCACCTAGATTTAACGAGCTCATATCCAACCAAGCCAGATAACTATTTTGAGGAATATGATATTTAACTGAAGGCAACTTGGCGGAGAGCAAATCGCGAATAAGAAAACGGTTGTGATCAAGTTGAGCAATTACGGTGTCTAACCAAACACCACCATCGGCAAAGGCGGCAGCCGATGCAAAGGCACCAAGAATCGAGGCACGAAAATGAACTGCAATAGGAAGTTCATTTAATTTAAGCTTCAACTTTTCATTTTGGGTAACTATGACTGCGCATTTTAAGCCCGCGATATTCCAACCCTTTGAGGCTGCTGTCACAACAATTCCAACCTCACGGGCGGCATCACTTAGTGAAAGAAATGGAGTAAAGCGATGATTGTTAAAAGTCAGTGGTGCATGTATTTCATCGCTGATTACAAGCACACCATATTTCTTTGCCATATCCGCTATACGTGAGAGCTCATCGTTTGAATAGATGCGCCCCAATGGATTATGCGGCGAACAGATTAAGTGAACTTTTAAGCCCGCGGCATAAACTTTCTCAATCGCATCTAAATCTATCTGCCACGGATTCTCGGTATCGCTTTCGCTGCCGGTACGCGTAAAAGGAACATCGATTTTCGTTAACTTAGTTTCGTTTATCCAATTGTAGAAATTTTGATAAACCGGAGAGTTAATAAGAATCGTATCCCCCGGCTGAGTAAATACACGCAGAACCTCGACGACCGCTACTCCAACATCGGCGGCGACGCGAAGCTGAGTTGTATCAACGCTCCAGTTCCACCGCACTTGAGCAAAGTGAGCAAAGCCTGTAGCTAGCTCGGGTACCGCGCCTAGATAACCTAAATCAGATTGCGCAACCATCTGCGCTAAAACGTTACGTATCGAATCGGCCACCGGGAAGTCCATCTCAGCAACGGGTAAAGGTAGTACGTCGCGATCAAAGGCGCGCCATTTCTCCGAGCGGTGCAGTAGAAGGTCGGCTAATGAGGGTGCCTGTACGTCTTTGTCAGTCATTGGCGAAGGCTACCTTGAAGATGGGCGAAATGGGCTAGTGAGCGATTAAGCCTCACCCGGAAGCAGTCTCCGCGTTGTATTTCTCACTATAAGCGTTGTGGGTAAAACCAGTGATGGTGGAAGGACATGGGGTTTTCGTAAACGCTCCATTATCGACCAGGCTGCCATTTCACCCATTAAGGCAACTGGCTGCTCAATAGTTGTTAACTCGGAAAACTCGGCCATCTCATGACCATCAAAGCCAACTATAGAAATATCTCCAGGTGAATTGAGACCGTGGCGTCGAAGTGCTTGTAATGCGCCTATCGCCATCTCGTCAGATTCACAGAAAATCGCGGTCGGCCGGTTTGGGCGTGCGAGTAAATCATCCATCGCTCGTGAAGCGGTATGCATTGTGAAATCCCCGTGTACTTCGCGCGAAGGTACCCACTCTAAATTATTTTCAGCTAGTACCTGCATGAATCCTTTACGTCGATCTTGAGGCACGCTGAAATTGAATGGATCATCCGGACGGCCTGACATAAGGCCAATTTTCTTGTGTCCCTGATTTACTAAATGCTGGGTAGCGGTCCGCGCCGCGGCGACATCATCAATCTTCACACTCGCACACTGCGGATGCTCCATGCCAACTAAGGCGATGGGGATGCCTAAGCCTAGAATCGAATCAAACTCTTCCTCAGTTGGCGGAAGTGAGATAACGATGAGGGCATCAACGCGCCCTTTAAGAAGTTGGTGCTGAAATAATCGCTCTCTTCCCTTCATTGCACTGAAGTTGTAGAGCAAAAGATCTAAGCCCCCCTCGCGAAGTGCCTGTTCGGCCCCGCTTATAACCTGGGAGAAGTACCAGCGGGATATATAGGGAGCGACAACTCCAACGCTATTCGTACGGCCACTAGGAGTATCGGCACGGGTTAAGGGATAGTCGAGTTTGTGAGCGGCTTCGATTATCTTTATTCGCGTCGCCTCGTTGACATGGGCCATTCCTCGCAACGCGCGTGAAACAGTTGCAGTAGAGACGCCAGCCTCGGCCGCTACCTCTTTGATTCCAGCCATTTCCGCCCCCTTTGCTGCATATCCCTGTAAAAACCTGCAAAAAATTTAGGTAGGACTGTAAAACTACGCTATTTAACGGGTTTTATGCAATTAATTGGGTAGTAGATTGCCCGCTATGAGCCAGCAGATTCAGACCCATATCGATGTAACTTTGACCGAGCGCAATCGCACCAGCGCCTTCTTTCGAATAATCCTGGCCATGCCCATGCTGATATTTGTTAGCTCAATTGCGCCGACAAATATGGGTGGATCAAATGCCAACTATTTAGCCGTTGGATTTTTAGTTTTACCGGTTGCGCTGTCGATTGTAGTTCGTCAGATTTATCCCTCGTATCTTCTAAGCTTTAATCTCGCACTCTTATCACTGCAGACCCGGGTTGATGCTTACTTGCTACTTTTGACCGATGAGTACCCATCTATCGAAGAAAATAACGTGGTGAGCGTTGTTTTCCCTCCCGTCGATGCGCGGTTGCTCAATCGCTGGCTCCCACTTATCAAATGGTTCTTAGCTATCCCACTTTATGTAGTGGGTCTTTTCTATATCGTCTACGCACTTGTATTAACCCTTATCGGCTGGCTGAGCATTCTCATAACAGGTAAATATCCCGAAAGATGCGCCGAAGGAGTTGTCGGAACGATTGCTTATTGGAATCGAATTCTTGGCTACTCCTTACTTTTTCTAACCGATGAATATCCATCTTTTGCACTTTAAGGAATGACACTCATATCGGCACGAAAAATGCGTGGAATGGCCGCTGAAGTAGGTACGTTAGATAAAAACTTTGCGTCATTAATTCAACGAAGACCACTATGCTCGATTGCACGAAACGTTCGAAGTGAGACCAACTTTGAATCATTGGTAAGTACGATAATTTCACAGCAACTTGCAATAAAAGCTGCAGAGGCAATCTATGCGCGTTTAGTTGTACTTTGTTCGGGTCAGATTACTGCGCAGAAAATAGTACTAATTGAAGATTTATCCATACGTGAAATAGGGGTATCGGGTGCAAAATTACGCACAATTAAAGGGTTATCCGAGGCCGTCCTGAGTCAGAGGATTCCCATCGAGGGTATAGATGAGATTCACGATGACAGTGAGATTTTCGATGCCCTGACTTCGCTATGGGGAATAGGTAGATGGAGCGTTGAAATGTTTATGATGTTTCAATTAGGGCGCCTGGACATCTGGCCGACCGGCGACTTAGCGGTTCGACGTGGATGGGATCTTATTCATAAAAATAAGGAGGATACACCGGCTAAAACCCTAGATTTAATGGGTGAAAAACTTCATCCATATCGAAGTATTGCCGCGTGGTATTGCTACCAAGCAGTCCATGAGTCACGTGGATTAAATTACTAAATATCTTCAAGGATGAGCGATACTGAATTTATGCACCATCGCTCATCGGTCGGAACGTCGTAACCCTCACCCTTAAAGACATGGCCAAGGTGTGATCCACATGCTGCACAACGCACTTCAGTGCGAACCCGTGGCGATAAGGAGTGATCTTCAATTAGTTCGACCGCATCATCAGAACTCGGGGCGTAAAAGGATGGCCACCCACATCCAGAGTGAAACTTAGTCTGGCTTTGGAATAGTACGGCGCTGCAGGCCTTGCACTTATAGGTTCCAATTTTATCGGTGTCCGTATATTCACCGGTAAACGGCCGTTCCGTTGCAGCTTTACGCAGAACATTGTATGAGAGTGAGTCAAGTGAGGCCTTTAATTGCGCCTCATCAACCTTTACTGGGTACTCCTTCTCACTCATGCCGACACGTTAACTGATGGATATGCAACCCCAGTGGTTGAGTGACAGTCGTAACCGTTTGGATTCTTCTTTAAATACTTCTGGTGGTACTCCTCGGCTAAGTAGTACTTAACATCTTGTGCACTCACTATCTCGGTTGTAATCTGATCTAAGCCAGCGGCGTTGAGTGCTCCTTGATAGATATCTCGTGAATCAGCCGCAGTGCGGTGATGCTCCGGAGTTTGTGTAAAGATCGCACTGCGATACTGCGTTCCAATGTCGCCACCCTGTCGATTTAATGATGTCGGGTCATGCATTAGCCAGAACTCTTCTAATAAGCGTTGATAAGAAATTTTTAACTCATCGAAGGTAACGCAGACCATTTCGGCATGACCGGTTGTTCCTGTGCAGACCTGTTCGTAACTTGGCCCATCGGCACTTCCTCCCATGTACCCCACCGAAGTTTCAAGCACGCCATCCAACTGCCAAAAACGACGCTCAGCGCCCCAAAAACATCCTGTAGCAAAATATGCGATTGCGCTCATAGGCGTAATCCTTTCAGTTTGGCGCCGAATGTGCACGCGCTGATAACCTAAGCACGTACTTCCCTTTTGAGCCCCCGTAGCTCAGGGGATAGAGCACCGCCCTCCGAAGGCGGTTGCACAGGTTCGATTCCTGTCGGGGGCACGCGCGATATAAATCACCCCGAAACTGGGAAATCTTTTCGCCTTTCTCCTTGTTAATAAGTTGTAGAGGCAGGATAATAGTTATCTTGCGTCAGGAGTATCTGCGTAGAAACAATGAAGTTTATGGAAATGAGCCTCGCTACAACGGGGCTAGAGGAGGCATGTATATGGATTGGCGACATCAATCGGCCTGCCGTGATGAGGATCCCGAGCTATTTTTCCCAGTTGGCAATACCGGTCCAGCGATTTCGCAGATCGAAGAGGCTAAAAAGGTCTGCCAGCGCTGCATCGTGAAAGAGCCCTGCCTATCCTGGGCACTTGAAAGCGGTCAGGATGCCGGTGTCTGGGGTGGTTTATCCGAGGATGAGCGCCGTGCGCTTAAACGCCGTGCCGCTCGAAATCGCGCGCGCATTGCCGAACAACAAAGCTCCTTTTAATAACGCCTGGATTAAATTCGAAAGCGTAGCGTTGCAGTCGTGCCGAGCTCTGTCGAGGTCAAACTCAAAACACCTTTTAACTCATTCTCAGTCAGAGTTCGCACGATCTGTAGACCTAGATTTGAAGAAGTTGCAAAATCAAAGTCCTCCGGTAGCCCGACTCCATCATCGATAATCGTAATCACGCACTCATTGCTATAACGGGCTAACTCAATTGAAAGCGTCGAGCCTTCCTGTGCCAAGCCGTGTTCTAAAGCATTATGCATTAACTCAGTAACTACCAAAGATAATGGCGTTGCAATGCGTGACTCTAATGAGCCAAGCTCTCCCTTTCGTATAATCGTTAACTCCCCCATTCGAGGGCTTAGCTCTAATGCATGCGTAATTAATGTAGTTAAGACAAGATCAAAAGCGACATCGGTCTCACCGCTACTCGCAAGAGTCTCATGTACCAGGGCGATGGATGCGATTCGACGCACGGCCTCATTTAGGGCTGAGGCAGCACCTGGATCTTCTATCCTACGTGCCTGCAAACGTAGCAGCGCCGAGACTGTCTGAAGATTATTTTTTACGCGGTGATGTATTTCGCGGATCGTTGCATCCTTTGTGACCAGCTCACGATCTCGTCTGCGCAACTCGGTAACATTTTGGAGAAGTACGATCGCACCAGTTCTATCTTCGCCAACGAGTAAGGGTAGAACAAGTAGCTCTATCGTTGCACCTTGATTATCTATCTCTACGCGGCGCAAAACTTTACCGTTTAGACGGTTTTGAATACTCTCTTCGTGAGCATCGGGTGAGTTTGTTAAAACAGATTGTGCGACATCGCCCAACTTATGGTTTTCAATCTCATTTTTCCAGCCCATTCGGCTAAAGGCCGATCGAGCGTTAGGGCTTGCAAAGGAGATGACACCGTTGACATCGAGGCGGATTAACCCGTCACCAACACGTGGAACAGGCTCAAAGAGAGATGCAGAGTCTCTATATGGGAATGAGCCCTCTGAAACCATGCGGTAAAGCGAGTGTGCGATTTCGCGATAGTTCAGCTCTAGTACCCCAGGTGATCGCATCAAATCTGAGTTACGGTGGCGTGAGACGACTGCAATAACCTGTCCCTGGAAGAGCACAGGGATTGTCTCCTCTTTAATCATTAGCTCCCCGTATTTTTCAGGTTCGGCGTTGCGAATTATCTCTCCGCTCGAAAGCGCCTCATCTATTTGACCACGGCTACCCCAAGCAACCTCATCACCAATTACATCATCGAGAAAAACCGTCGCCGCAGTTGTTGGACGAATATGTGCCACTGCAACATGACCGCTTGGCCAGAGTTTGACGTCTTTTCGGATCGGGACCCAGAGAATTAAATCGGCAAAGGAGAGATCTGAGAGAAGTTGCCAGTCGGCAACGAGCTCTCGCAAACGGTGAGCTTGATCGATTGTGACTGAACTTCGACCATGAATGAGGGTTTCAAACTGAGGAATCATTATTTCCAATTTTCTAACTCTTGCGAAATCTCTTGAACTGCAAACCACGCTAACTCATCTTCATCGGCAGATGCTAGAAGCGCACATTGGACCTGCTTCCAATCTAGTGTGCCGATGACACCCATAACACCAAGCATCTCCTGCGAGCTTTCACCACACTGAATCGCTTCGAGATCTATTGCTAGAACCAGACCTGGAGCTTTTGATGATTGGCAAAGCTCTAGAGCCGATTCACCTGCGAGTACTGACAATAAGTACTCGATCTCTTCATCATCACATTCAAGATTTGCATCGATAAAAGCCTGCGTAGCACCAAAAACCTGTACGACTTCCATACTTCCCGAAGTGAGAAATTCGGCAAGATCACCATGTTTGATCGGAAGATATACGCGCATAACCTAATTGTAATAGAAGTTAGCGTTGCATCTGACTAGCTATCTTTGCGATTGATTTGCGAAGACCCGAACGTTCATTGACCTCAATCAGGGTCGATTTCTCGGCCTGCGCCGTTATAACTGCGCGTGCATCACGGGCAACTACACGCATATGTAGCGGCGTGAGCTGTTTCGTTGCCGCTAAGAACTTCGACTCTTCATCACCACCTTTTCGTCCCTGGGAGCGCATATTCAATGTGAAAGATAGCGGGCTACGTATCGAAGTCTTTTCTAATAATGAACTGACTTGCTCTAATCGATGCAGACCCAGGAGATCTGGACGGGCTACAACCATGAACTCGTCGCCTTGATCACATGACCAAGTAGTCATAGTTGATGTCCATCGGCGATCGGTAAGTCGATTTGATAGTCCAGAGATTGAGCCAAGATCTATAATAATGTTATCAAAAGTTGAAGTAGCTAGTTCTAATAATTCGATCACTGACGGAATCTGCTCCTGCGAGATTTCAGTGATTGACAGTAACGGCGCAATCTTTCGCCAACCTGATTCACTATCGACATTTCGTATTGCGAGTAAGGCGGCAATGGATGGTGCACGAAAGTTAGCGTCTATAAGTAGGGTTGACTTCTCTAAAACGCTGAGTTCCATGGCGATATTCATCGCTAACGTCGTACAGCCCGTAGCGCTCCCGGCAGAGCCTAAAGCCAGCACATGCGCACGGCGCACCTTGGATGAGACCTGTGTAATTTGCCGCAGCATGGGGGCGCGAATAAATCCACGGACTAGGCTCACTAAATCTGTAGCAGTCGATGGTAAGAGATATAACTCTCCTAAGTGAGCCTCTCTAACCGGATTATCAGTGAATCCAACTAACTGTTTCACGAGTGGGGCGATGATATCTAGGCGCTCCCGAGAAATACCGGCTAAGTCCGGAGCAAAAATCAAAATAGCCGATGCGGCACTCGCGGGGTGCGCCTGAATATAGTTCTCTAAGCCGTCAATATCGATCGCTCGATATACAACACTCCAACCCTGCGCAAAGAGCGTACCCGCGACAAATCCTTCGGATGAAGCGTTTGAGATAGCAGTAATGATCATTGGCAGTTCAAGATCAGACATGAGATCGCACGACCACTAATCGACCATGTGTCGTTGCACTCAAAAGGTGCAGTACTTGGCTAGCCTCCAGCGATATTGTGAGTGCAGCATCGCTTCCAAAGTTTTTACTTTTCTGGTCAAGGCTCACAAGCGTTACCCCACCCAAAATCATTACTGGGTTCACTGCTGGCTCACCATTTTGGCTATCAATAACCCAATAAATATCAACTTCTTCACCCACTTCGATCCCCGCAGCTACATCAACGCTACGAATACTTATGGGCACCGCATTTGCCGCTAAAACTTTACGGCTGCGGCTCACGCTCTCACTATTTAATATCTGACCCGCCACGACCTTAGCGACCAGAATCTGACCCAAAGGACGCGCATTTGTGCCTAAATAAATCCGGGCGCTGGAATTTAGATCGAGATGTTTGAGTTCTATATCGCCGCGCAGAATCTGGTGGCCAGGAGACATATCTACGGTGGCGATCCAGAAACTCCCTCCTCGATGCGAAAACATAGCGAGAAAGATCGCTGAGAGAAATGAGGCGACAATCAAGGCAATTGCTAGTGAGCTCCGTGATCGGAACGAGTCTTTTTTATAGGCCATAGCGCGCACTCAAGGCGAAATCTCTTGAGGTGTCCTGAGCTTATCCACACTCATCAATTAGGATGAGTGTGATTCATCCCAAAGGTGGAATCAATCAAACTAGAAGATTAGAAATCTAGCGGCATGACAACTAATCCCATCTACGAAGAGCTCCCAACATTTAATTCGACTGCGCTGCAATATATCTCCAGTGATGAAAATGAAGACTGGCTTCATCCAATTCTGGAGATTTTCAAACCTATGCCAGAGCTTATTGCGCCACAAAAAAACAAGCTCTATCTGGTTCCTAGCCGTTTCGATGATGAGTTTGACCCGCAGTTCGCTCCGACACCAACATCGGCTCAAGAGCTCCCCTGTCTTAATCAATGGTGTGAAAATTTCGCTCGTAACGTTTTAGAGGTCTATGCAGGCCGGCGACAAGTAACACAGCTAACCAAGCAGCTTCACCACTGCATTTTAAATGAGCTAGTAAAAAAATCTGGGAGTGAAAAGGAGATTGGGCGCATTAAAAAAATACATATAAGTGAACCCTTAGACGGCATATGCGAAACAACTGTCACAGTTAGATTTGGGAAGAGATTGCGGGCCTTAGTCTTCAGATTTGAAGGTGTCGATAACCGCTGGCTTTGTACTGCCTTAGCCCTACTTTAAGCCTCACCGTGACAGCGCTTATATTTCTTACCAGAGCCACATGGGCACTGTGCGTTGCGAGAGATTTCCCCAGTTTTTGTAACACCCGATTCATCTGCAGCCGTGTACTGCAGCCCAGTGATTGGATGTGGCTTAGCCTGCAGTCCTGCACCTGTTACTTCATTACTTGAGCTTTCAATCGTGACCTCAATATTGAAAAGGAAGCTAGCGATCTCCTCTTTAATCGCATCCATCATCGCAGAGAAGAGTTCATAGCCTTCGCGTTGATATTCAACGAGTGGATCGCGCTGAGCCATGGCTCGTAGCCCAATACCCTCTTGCAGATAATCCATCTCGTACAAATGCTCACGCCATTTACGATCTAGAACTGATAACAGCACTTTGCGCTCGAGTTCGCGCATCACTTCAGGCCCAAGAGCTTCTTCTCGGGCAGCGTATGCCTTCTCGCAGTCTTGAATTATCTGCGCGCTCAAGAAATCGCCATCCAATGCGCTCCGCGAGCCTACCGATGTAATCAAATCTTCAATACTAAGGGAGATTGGATAGATAGTTTTAAGTGCATTCCAAAGCGTCTCTAAATCCCAATCCTCGGCATAGCCATTAGATGTGGCAATACTTACATATGCACCTAAAGTCTCTCGAACAAATTCACCAACTTGATTTTTAATATCTTCGCCTTCAAGCACCATACGACGCTCACCATAAATCACTTGGCGTTGACGGTTCATTACATCGTCATATTTTAAAACATTCTTCCGCATTTCAAAATTTTGAGCTTCTACTTGAGTCTGCGCCGAGCGAATAGCATTACTCACCATTTTTGATTCAATCGGTGCATCCTCTGGAATTCCAGCCGCCGTTAAGAAACGCTCGACCATTCCCGAATTAAATCGGCGCATAAGCTCATCCTGTAGTGAAAGATAAAATCGTGACTCACCTGGATCACCCTGTCGACCAGAACGCCCGCGTAACTGATTATCAATTCGGCGGGATTCATGCCGTTCAGTCCCGAGAACATAGAGTCCACCGAGTGCGATGACCTCTTCGTGCCCCTTAGCGACAGCTGCTTTTTGTCGCTCAATCTCCGCTGGCCAGGCCGCTTCATAATGATCGGCGTTATCAACGGGTGAGATCCCTCGTCGTTGGATTTCAAAGTCGGCCATGAACTCAGGATTTCCACCCAGCATAATATCGGTGCCACGACCCGCCATATTTGTGGCCACGGTTACGGCTCCCTTAACACCCGCGCGGGCGATGATCGCCGCTTCGCGTTCGTGATGTTTAGCGTTGAGAACCTCATGCGGGACGCCAGATTTACGAAGAAAAGCTGAGAGCTCCTCCGATTTTTCAACACTCACCGTGCCAACTAAAACGGGCTGGCCTTTGCGATGTTTATCGGCGATATCTGTTGTAACTGCAGCGAATTTTCCTGCCTCAGATTTATATACCAAGTCCGCTTGATCAAGACGTACCATTTCGCGGTTGGTTGGAATTGGAACAACTCCAAGTTTATATATCTGATAAAACTCCGAGGCCTCGGTCATCGCCGTACCCGTCATGCCCGATAATCTCCCATAGAGTCGGAAGTAGTTTTGTAAAGTAATAGTTGCAAGAGTCTGATTCTCGTCTTTAATTTCAATGCGCTCTTTGGCTTCAAGTGCTTGATGGAGCCCCTCGCTGTAACGTCGGCCCGCCAACATTCGGCCCGTATGTTCATCAACTATCAGTAAATCGCCATCCATGACTACATAGTCTTTATCGCGCTTGAATAGCTCTTTGGCGCGTACTGCATTATTGAGATAACCAATCATTGGAGTATTGGCCGCTTCATACAAATTACCAATCTGTAAAAGCTCTTCAACTTTTGTGACACCTTCTTCTAAAATGCCAACGGTCTTTTTCTTCTCATCTACCTCGTAATGAATATCGCGCTGTAATTTACCAACATGATTTGCAAATTCGACGTACCACTTGGTGGCCTTGTCGGCTGGGCCGCTAATAATCAGTGGAGTTCGTGCCTCATCTATTAAAATTGAGTCCACTTCATCGACTACTGCAAAAAAGTGGCTGCGCTGTACACACTCTTCTAACGACCAAGCCATATTGTCGCGAAGATAGTCAAAGCCAAACTCATTATTTGTTCCATATGTGATGTCGGCTAAATAGGCTTCGCGCCGCTCAGTTGGAGACATGTTGGCAAGAATCACGCCGACCTTTAAACCTAAGAAACGATGGATTCGTCCCATCCACTCGCTATCACGCTCAGCTAAATAATCATTTGTTGTAACTACGTGCACTCCCTGACCTGCAAGGGCGTTGAGATAGGAAGGAAGCGTCGCTACTAGCGTCTTGCCTTCACCTGTACGCATCTCGGCGATATTGCCTCTATGTAGTGCGGCACCACCCATTAATTGAACGTCATAGTGGCGCTGACCCAGGGTTCGCTTGGCCGCCTCACGGACAACTGCAAAGGCTTCGGGGAGCAGATCATCAAGGCTCTCACCAGTGGAATAACGCGCCTGAAAAACCGTAGTCTGCTCGCGAAGTTCGATATCTGAGAGAGCGCCGATGCGGGGCTCGTGTGAATTGACGACATCAACGACCTTGGCTAGTTCGCGAAGTAAGCGGCCTTCGCCTGCACGCATAAGTCTGTCAAAAAACGCTGGCATCTCTAAGACCTTTCGCACTTCATGGCTTGAATCAACTCCCCTATCGTAGAGGTTGAGACACGCAAGCGGTAACTGATGCAATCGGGCCAGATCCATGGGCACGCAAGGCTCTAGCGGCCTCACCTAAGGTAGCACCTGTAGTCATCACATCATCGATAAGAATGAGATCCCCCCTCGGATGTGCTCCGGCTTTAATCCCAATCGCACCCTCCATGTTTATGAGGCGTGATCGAGCGGGCAGTGTGCTCTGATCTCGGACTTTACGTACAAGCTCGAGACAGTCAGAGATCGGAAAACTAGTGAGCTCGGCTACTTTTTGGGTTAGGTCCACCATAAAACTTCGCCCTCGATGGCGTCGAGTCGAAGCCGATGAGGGAATAGGCACTAAGTGAATATTTAGTGTGTCGAATCGCGCTTGAAGGAGTACATGAACTATTGCATCGATTATTAAATCATCTGCGCCTTTTAATCCATTCTCTTTTGCCGCAAGAACAATCTTGCTCGCCGTTGGTGAATATAAGACGGCAGAGTGGACCCGCATATGTGAAATATGCGTAGAGTAATAATGGGGATGCCATTCTTGCCGACATTTTGAACAGATTGATAAACCAATTGTCCTACACCCATAGCATCTAGTTGGGAAAAGGAGTTGGATAAAGTCTTCTAAGGGTTTCATGAAGCAACGCTAAGATGAAATTAAACCCACTTAATCGCGTTGTGGAAACTCCTCATGATAATCATCGGGCTGAAGTTTAATTAAGTGTGAGTTGACCTGGGCCCAGGCTTGACGAGGCAGGGTTAGAACAAAGTGGGCGCCCTTTCCAGGTCGACCCCAAGCTTCGAGCTCACCGTTATGCAGGCGAGCATCTTCAAGTGCAATCGAAAGTCCGAGACCGGTACCACCGCGAATCCTCGAGCGCGAAGGATCCCCACGCCAAAAACGATCAAAGACGCGAGTCAAGGTTGATTCGTCTAAACCAACTCCGAAATCACGGACACCTATTGCGACATCTTCATCACTGGCAAGTATCGTCACAGCGATCGGCTTTTCTTCCGCATGGTCTATAGCATTTGAAAATAAGTTACGAAGTATTCGCTCTACCCGCCGAATATCGGCTTTTATACCCACCGTCTTAGCGATTGAATATATCCGCAGCTCGGTTGAACTCTCACTAGCTACCAGGGCTAAATCATCGGCGCATCTCTGAGCCAACTCTACTAAATCAAAATCGACCGCCTCTAATACTGCAACCTCTGCATCAAAGCGACTAATTTCAAGGAGATCTTCGAGTAATCGCTCAAATCGATCGAGTTGAGCGACCATCAACTCGGCGCTTCGGGCAACTATTGGATCAAAGCTCTCACGTGAAGTATTGATGACACTTGATGCCATACGCAGCGTGGTGAGCGGCGTCCTTAACTCGTGGGAAACATCAGAGACGAAGCGTTGTTGTACTTGTGAGAGATTTTCAAGTCGTGCAAACTGTTTTTCGATGGATTCAGCCATCTCATTAAAAGCATTACCCAGGGTTGAAATCTCATCCTGTGAATGAACATTCATGCGTTGAGAAAAATTACCGGAGGTAAAATCCGATGCAATAAGTGCGGCTTCACGAACAGGATGGACAACTTGGCGAACCACCAGCCAAGTAATCAAACCGATGAGCAAAATAAGGAATAGCCCTGTTAGCAAGAGTGAACGCTGAATGAGAGCGAGAGTTGCAGC
Source organism: Candidatus Planktophila sp. (assembly GCA_040402335.1). Taxonomy (GTDB): domain Bacteria; phylum Actinomycetota; class Actinomycetes; order Nanopelagicales; family Nanopelagicaceae; genus Planktophila. Next base: position 142,109 of record JBBAMX010000001.1, on the reverse strand, counting down.
TTGATCTGAAAGTGAGAATAACAAATACATCTCATAGAGACCCGCATTTGGGATCATAACTTTTTCGCCAATTGCGAGCCCAGAAATCGTCTGACCACCTACATATTTGAATTTTATATAGCTCCATGCGACATCACTGCTCTTTCGCACTTTGGTGCTTAATTTTATTGGAATTGATTTTGGATCTACTAAATTTGATGTGATTTCATAACTGAGTTTACGCGCATTACCTTGACTTCGAATAAATATAACTTCTCGTGCATTTTCATTCGTTGTCAAAGAAGTTGCCGAGGTAATCACATCGTCAATAACTTTTTTTACTGCCACTTCTTTCTGACCTTGGGCTAAAATTAAGCGGTATTTTGCACTAAAAATTGTGGAGCGAGCTTCGATAATTGCAGAGTTTAGATTTACTTTTTTTATTCCCACCGATAACTGTGAGTTAAGTGCCGAACCAGCTATATAAATAACCGCCAGTGATAGTACGACCGTCGAAATAATTACTTTTAAGGCGAGCGAATTACTAAGATAAGAGAAAAAACGATTCATGGTCAGGAGCCACCCAATACTCCAGCTTTATAACCAACTCCCCGTACAGTAACCACTATCTCAGGTCGCTCTGCATCATGTTCAATTTTGGCACGCAAGCGTTGTACGTGAACGTTCACCAATCGCGTATCCGTTGAGTGTCGATAGCCCCAAACTTCACTCAGCAAAGCGTCGCGCGTAAAGACTCGGCCAGGCTCTTTTGCAAGGGCTACCAGGAGATCGAATTCAAGCCGTGTGAGTGCAATCTGCTTACCTGCGCGTAATACCTGGTGGGCCGCGACATCTATCGCTAAGTCGCAGATAGAAAGCAGGCCTGAAATATCGGTATTGGTTCTGCGCAAACGAGTACGAATTCGAGCGACGAGCTCAGATGGATGCTTGAACGGTTTGACCATGTAGTCATCGGCACCCGCCTCCAATCCTCGCACGACGTCATACGCATCACCCTTAGCGCTGAGCATGATTATCGGCACCATGGATTCGGCGCGAATCAATTTACATACTTCGACTCCATCTAAGCCTGGCAACATCACATCGAGTAACACTAAGTCTGGCGGATTGTTACGAAAAACTTCAAGGACTTCGTCCCCGCGAGTTACTAAGTCAACGTCGATTCCCGCTCCGGTTAAAACAATTCCGAGCATCTCTGAAAGGTCTTGATCGTCATCGACGACCATAACCAGAACCATTAGCTACCGTGCTCCCAAGAGTTCAAGTACATATCTTGGGCCGGGGTGAGAACATCGATGCGCCCCCCCATGCTGATGAGTTTGAGTGCTGCAACCTCTTTATCGATATACGTAGGAACCTCATGCACGCCCGGCTTTAAGTTCTTAGCCTCTTTAACTAAGTACTCAGCGGTGAGTGCTTGATCTGAGAAAGACATATCCATGACCGAGGCGGGATGGCCCTCGGCGGCACCTAAGTTGACTAAGCGTCCCTCTGCTAGGAGTAGAAGACGGCGGCCATCTGCCTGGACATATTCATCTGTCTGGTGGCGCATTTTTGCGTTTTTAATCTTCGCATTCTGTTCTAGCCAGGCGACATCGATCTCTATATCGAAGTGTCCTGCGTTGGCCATAATCGCGCCATCTTTCATCACTATAAAATGCTCCTCGCGAAGCACATCACGGTTACCAGTTACGGTAATAAAGACGTCACCGACTTTTGCAGCATCGGCCATCGGCATAACGCGAAATCCCTGCATCATTGCATCGAGTGCCTTCGTTGGATCGATCTCAGTAATAACGACATCGGCGCCCATTCCCTTAGCGCGCTCTGCGACGCCTTTACCGCAGTAGCCAAAGCCCGCTACAACAAGAATTCGTCCCGCCAGCAAAAAGTTGGTTGAACGAAAAAGTGCATCGAGAGTCGATTGGCCTGTTCCATAACGATTGTCAAACATATGTTTAGTATCAGTATCATTCACAGCAATCATTGGAAATTGCAGCGCGCCATCCTTTGCCATCTGGTTCAGGCGAATAACTCCTGTTGTAGTCTCTTCACAGCCACCAGCAATATTTGGAATTAACTCTTTTCGGGTTGTATGAAGAGTGTTAACAAGGTCGCAACCATCATCGAAAACTTGGTGTGGTACGATATCTAAGGCGGCGTTGATATGTGAGTAATAACCATCTCTATCAACGGCATTTCGTGCAAAAACGCTAATCCCATATTCATGCACAAGGGCTGCTGCAGTGTCATCTTGTGTGGACAATGGATTCGAAGCACAAAGTGCTATGTCTGCACCTCCCGCTTTTAAAACGCGCATGAGGTTTGCAGTCTCGGTAGTCACATGCATACAGGCAGCTATTCGAACACCTGCAAATGGTTGTGACTTTTCAAATCGCTCACGAATCTGAGCCAAGACGGGCATATTACGCTCGGCCCACTCGATGCGCGCTCGACCCGCGGCGGCAAGTGATGCATCGGCAATGTCGTGACGTGGAAGAGTTGCGGTAACAGGTGAGTTCACTTATGGCTCCTTTAAGATTTGAGAGCCCTAGTTTACTGCCCTCTTGCTCAAAGTGAGTAATGAGAGAACCTCATCACGAAGCTTTTTCATCGCTACTGCGCTCTTGGCCTCAACGTTAAGACGCAGCAAAGGCTCGGTATTAGATGAGCGAAGGTTAAACCACCACGTATCACCAATAACGCTCAAGCCATCAAGATAGTCAATCTCGACTCCTTCTCGATTGGCAAAACGTTCTTCAACTAGCCCAGTTGCAAGGCCGGCATCGTCCACAGTGGAGTTGATCTCCCCACTACTGACATATCGCTGATATGGAGCCAGAAGCTTAGATATGGATTTCTTCGACTCACCTAAAGCGGCAATTGCGTGAAGGGCGGCAAGAGCGCCAGAGTCTGCACGCCAAAACTCCTGAAAGTAGAAGTGGCCTGAGTGTTCACCTGCAAATATCGCTCCATGCTCGGCCATAATCGCTTTAATATACGAGTGACCGACTCGGCTGCGCAGGCCTGTTCCACCATTTTCCTTAATCACTTCAAGAACCGCCCTTGATGAAATCAAGTTATAAATAATCTTTCCACCTGGATGCTTTATCAGTTCACGATGGGCAATCAATGAGGTGAGATCAGATGGATTAATCGCCACTCCATTTTCATCCACTAGAAAACATCTATCGGCATCACCATCAAATGCAAGACCTAAATCGGCTTTATGTTTCTTGACGGCGCGCGATAAATCTTTAAGATTTGCTGGATCAATCGGATTTGCATCATGGTTAGGAAAACTTCCATCTAACTCAAAATACAAGGGAATAAGCCGGCAGTTTAAGCGTGAGAAAATAGCCGGAATGGTATGCCCACCCATGCCATTTCCGGCATCAACAACAATAGTGAGTGGGCGAATAGAGTTGAGATCGACCAAGGAGAGCAGGTGATCTACATACTCGGCCAGCATCTCTCGTTTTGATTCAACTCCAACGGAGCGTATTTCTAAAGGTGAGCCTTGGCGGACAAAGTTTTCAATCACTTTCAAGCCGGTCTCTTTTCCGATCGGTCTTGCACTACTTAAGCAGAGTTTTATGCCGTTGTATGCAGCCGGATTATGACTTGCTGTAAACATGGCACCAGGGAGGCCTAGTTTTCCAGATGCAAAGTACAACATATCGGTCGATGCAAGGCCTATTCGGATGACATCAAGGCCTGTGGCAGTTACACCGGCGGAGAATGCATCGGCAAGGCTAGGTGATGATTCCCGCATATCTTGAGCGATAATAACCGTTGCCGGCTCGCGCGCTTGTTGTAAAAACCGTGCGAAAGCTAATCCAGTTGCAAAGGTAAAATCAGGTGTTATCTCAGAGCCAACATGTCCCCGGATGTCATACGCTTTAAAGATATTTGGAACCGCATCCATTTATTACTCCTACGATGGAACTGCGCGTAAGTGACCGCGCCGGCCGATCAAGCTTTGGGAGCCTTGGCTGACGCTATTTTCAGATACATCATTGGAGTATTTAGCGACTTCACGAACGGCATCGGCGATAGCCATGAGGTCATCTTCGGATGGCCCTTGCTCCTGAGTGCTGGGTTCGGCTTTAATAACGCTCCAACCATGGGGGACTTTTAATCGCTCTCCATGAATCAGGCAGAGGTCGTATGCATGCGGCTCACTGAAAGTTGCCAATGGTCCTACAACGGCAGTGGATTCGGCATAGATGTAAGTAAGGGTCATCGTCGCCATAGTTCTACAGCCAACACGCGAACAACCCCGCCCTAACTTCGCCTGTGAACTCATACCATCAAGGTTAGTGGGTGAGGATCATTTATTGGGATTCTCAAGGATTTAAAACTCGGATATTTGAGTGAGGTACTTCAACTCTTGTTAAGAGACTTCCTGGTGTAAGTGGCAGATATCCGTATCCAGAATCGGATACGACGAGTGCGCCGGCATAAGTGTTGGCGCTAGATTTTATGATAGAGATTGCCTGAACCCCGTTAGGAACTCGCCAGATAGCAATGTCACTGCCAATAACTGACTTCTCGCTCTTTTTACCGCCAAGATAAGTGATGTCGATCCTTACATTAATCACATCGGCGGTAAAGATAATCACAGGTGAAAGTCCAGCAATAGCCAACCCCATTGGAACTAGGGGCGTCGTCGGAACACTCCAAACGAAGTCCGATCCCCCTCCAACGCTGACTTTTGATGAGATCGCTGCGACGATTGGTTCATTTGATGTGATGCGAACTGCAAAGGCGTTAGCCGTAATTTGGGGCGAAAGTTCAAACTCGGAGACAACTCCTGGCGAGATACTGCGAGAGTTAAAGCCAACTGGAACAAAACTGCCATCGCTAGAAATTATTTGTAAGGTAAAGGTTGCGCCAACATCTGCGGGCGTCAAAATCCGTAAAGTATGTGAACTTGCATTTTTTTTACCAGTCTTCAAAAGTTGATTTGGGATTGCTGGGATAATAAGCGTATTTGAGGGCGAGGATATTGGATTAACAAAATCACCACCAAGGGCTTTTAGGCCAGTTCCGCGTTCATCAATCATAAAAGCGTTGATGCGACCCGAGCGAGGAACCACATGAACTGATAAAGATTTATCTCCAGTTGCCAATGAGTCAAGTGGAATCACTTTAGAACTTTTAGAGATGAGGTTTATTGAGAGTAATGGCCGTTTTCCCTTCTCTGAAAAAGGCTGAACATCAACAATCGCATCACTCAAACCACTGTTAACTAAAAGTAAATTTCCTTGTGATGTTACATCTGAGCTTCCACCAACAAACCATTGCGAATTGATTGGCCCCGAACACAGTGTGCCACCCGCCCATTTACCGGCCCGTGCCTGCCAAACTACTGGGGTCATACCGTTGGCAGTGACTACCAATGAATCCTTTGAAACCAGATATCTCAAGCTATTAAACGCTGTGGTCTTACCGCTACGACTTGCTAAAGGCTGAAAGCGCGTTTGTAGCGAAGCAATTGAAATTTGAGAGGAGAGCCCGCTCAACGTTGGTGGACATACAACGGGCGGATAAATCTCTGAATAATTTGAGGATTTGTGAGTCACACTCACTGCCGTTGCGAAGGCAAAAGTAAGAGCTAGGCCACAGATTGCAGCAATCGCCCGTCTCATGCCAACTCCCTATCGGAAATTTCACGTTTTCTGCGTCCAGCCGGTACCGCCCCAATGGTGAGAAGTATGAGTGCGATAATCTCAAAGGAGAGCCAGGCTCTTCGTATGGTGCCATCGTGGATGAGTGAAATCTCGCCTGGTTCAAGCGCTGTAAATGCAGGCATTCCAAAGGTGGCATCACTGCGTGCTAAGCGATATCCATTTTCAAGTATTTGCCATGAGCGATCGAAGCTTTCAGTTAGCAAAATCGTTCCGGGGTGAGTGATTTTCGTCGCTGACCCTACTTCACCACTTTGTAGAAGTTCCCGCTTTCCATCGGCACCAACAAGTACTAAGCGACCTATAACTCCAGCTACACGCCAAACAACACCAACCGAGGTTGCTGAAGCACGAGTAAAGCCGCCCAAGCCATCGATAGTGCGAATCACATTTTGATCGATGGGTGCCTTGGCAAATATATATTTGATTCCAAAATCTGCAAATGTTTTACTGCTGGCGATTCCAGATCCATCGATTAAAGCCTGGGTAGCTGTTGCAATTTCACTGCTCTGCAGCGGAGCAATATCGGGCTCGCCTAATGAAATATCTTTACCTCGTGAAATATAAAATTGAATACTCTTAACATTTGCATCTGTTATTGATCGTAGAACGAGCGTTTTTGTATCTTTCTCAACAGTTAAAAAAGCCGGCATCACTGTATTGCTACCAGTTTGTACCGGCGAATTTGCTCCAGCTGAGATTGACCAACCTATTGTTGTGACGCTGTACATGGCGCTTATAACTAGTAAAAGAGCCGACAAGATATGGCGAAAATGAATATTGGTTGTGACTAAAACCCTGCGTAATCGGTCGAGAATAATTACAGCCGCGCCACTGGCAGCCAGGGTTGCTCCAACTAAAAATGTACCAACCCAGAGTTTTGTTGGTGCGGTATCTCCATGTGCTGAAATTGAAAAAGATGAAAAAAATACGGCGGCCGTCAGAAATCCTGTCCCATATAGGGCGATAACTTTTGCCTTACTCGAGGAGAAAATTGCGAGCATCAGAACGAGTAGTAGTGGACTCATAATCCACCAAGGAAGCGAGCCCGGACCGCCAGGGTTACCGAGAATAACTAGTTGTGAACTACCCCCGGCAAGCAAAATTCCAGGCTCGCTTAAAAATTTTACTGGCGAGACGATAGCTTCGAATGAATAAGGAGCGGTGACTAAGAAGGGCGCCAGCAGCAGCGTTAAGCGCTTGTATATCCGAAGTTGAAACAGAGGCCGATCTTTATCAAGTCGCAGTCTTTGATAGTCAACCACAATGGTTAAGGCACAGAGAATGAAGAGAATAACGAATGCCGTTAAAGTAAAGGAGTAAAGCAGCGTAAAAATGAGGGCTACGGTAAAAATCCGGCGCCAAGAAAGTTTTTCAATCTCGGCCCAATTCCTAAGAGCTCTAGGTATCTGAGGGGCGATGATCAAAGTTACAACGGTGGCTATTCGTCCTGAGTTTATTGCAGCAACTGCAACCGGTGAGATTGCATAGATAAAAGCCGCCGGCACGCTTATCCATTTATTCTGTGTGAGCTCTCTAAAAAGCGTCACGCTCGACCACATCATAAGAAGCGGCGCAGTTAAGAAAAAAAGCGTAATAAGAAGTGCGGCTTTACCAAAAAATAGGGTAGAGGTGACCGCCAAAATAGCGATCCATGGTGGCGATGCATGTGAACTGCCCAATCCAACTTGGTGCCAGGATTCAAAGTAGCTTGTCCATAGTTCATGCGAGCTATTGGGTGATGCCGCGAGTGCACCGCCGATAAGTGGGCCTAAGCGATTCCTTGATGCTAGTAAAGTGATGATAGTCAAGAAGAAGAAAAATGAGACCTCTGGTTTGCGAAGAATATTAAGCCATTTAAAACCTTGATTTGGTGTAAATATCTCTTCATCTTCAGTTGATTCGGCATTTAAAACCGATGGGATTGCTCTATCTAAGGACACATATCCGCGAACTTTTTCTAGAGTACGAAAGGTTGAAAGTCGAAGTTGCGACCAACGAGGAGGAATATAAGTAGCAATAATTCGTGCTGAAATAAATCGTTGAGCTTTGCGTGCTTTGCGTGCCTTAAAAATGATGCCAGGTTTAATGAGAAGTAATAAAACAGCGAGGATTTCATCGCTTGCATACCCAGGTAGCTTGGCTAATAAGTAACCAATAGATCTCGCAACCGCCGAACCAATGAGTTGAATAGCAATCCATGGAATCATCCACCACGATGAGTTTGCCAGCAGTACGTACGCGGCGTTCCGACGATCGAGCAGGAGTGGGCGAGCTAACAAGGCGCCTTCAACATCGATACTGCGCCGTTCAGAGGCCGCTGCCTGAGCGTGAAATACCACTGCCGAGGTAACGGCTAAAACTGCATGGCCGGCCATCCGAACTCGCCAACCAAAATCAACATCATCACGAAAGAGCGTTAAATTCTTATCAAAGCCGCCAATCTCTTCAAAAATATCTCGACGAATAAGTGCCCCGGCAGTACTTACCGAGAGAACATCGTGAACTCCATCGTGTTGTCCTTGATCGTATTCAAGGGCTTCCAACCCTGTCCATCGAGCACCGTTTCCGGCGATACTTATTCCAGCTTCAAGTAAATGTGTACGATCATGCCAACCCAACAGTTTTGGTCCAACCATCGCGACTTGTGGACGATCGGTTACCGCTGCCAATAAAAACTCAAGGGCCGATGGAGCCGGTGCGCTGTCATCGTGAATTAACCAGATCCACTCATTACCTTCAATAGTCGGCGGTATTAAGGAGTCCACACCGATGGAGACAGCTTCTCCAAAACCACACTCTCGATCTGCGCTAATAACCTTCACCTGAGCTGATTTTAATAGTTGAACCGAGGCATCAACTGAGCCGGTATCAACTGCAATAATGAAATCAATCGGACGGGTCTGTGATGTGAGGGCGGCAACAGTTTCAGGCAGCCAAGTTTGTCCATCGTGTGTCACGAGAATCGCACTTACGCGATGTTGATTTACTTCGGCTTTTTCAGCCATTCCAATGCCCTTTAAAAACTATTGACTTAAGCAGAGCGACGTTTTAAGCGACGACGTTCACGCTCTGATAGTCCGCCCCAAATTCCAAATCGCTCGTCATGGGCGAGTGCGTACTCCAAGCACTCTGAACGAACATCACATGAGAGACACACGCGTTTTGCCTCTCGAGTCGAACCACCTTTTTCAGGAAAGAAGGCTTCAGGATCGGTTTGGGCACATAGCGAGCGCTCCTGCCAGGAGAGCTCCACGGTGTTTGAGGAGCTTGGGGAGCTTGAACTGCTTGGGGAGCTTGAACTGCTTGGGAAGTTAGTGGCTTCAGGGCGGATCGGCATACCGATTCTCCTTCACGGCTTCAACGTCTGATCCCTGGTGGAAAAGAGCTTCTTAATAGTGAATTACACGCGTGTAAGTCGAATATGTCAAATCGTTCCTGCCTAGACAAAAATGGATTTTACGGCTAAATCACGCTGGAATGGGCAGTATTTCCTGCCTCGTAACAAAAGAGCTGACTATCTGTAGATTTTCAGGCACGAGAGCACCGTTTTGAACAAATGAATCGATTACTCGGGCGCCTGAGTTAATAATCGCACCGTTTTCAATAATCGATCCTGAGATATGTGCTCCAGATCCAATCATCGCACCTGCCCCGATGCAAGATCCATTATCGATGACTGCAGTTGGATCAACTACGGCCGAGGAGAAGATTAAGGCCTGCGTTGAGTGACTGGATAAATCTGCCAACTCAAGGGCACAACCATCTGCGATGCCACTTACGAGATCACGAGAGCCTTTGAGCAAAGCCTTCGGTGTTCCAATATCAAGCCAGTATGAATCGTCTATAAATCCAAATATTTTTCTTTGGTTAGCAATAAGTTTAGGAAATATTTCTCGCTCAACACTGATAACAGTATCTAGAGGAATTCTCTTCACAATTTCAGGATTAAAAATATAACAGCCAGCGTTAATCGTATTTGTAATCGGATTTTCCATTTTTTCAAGAAATTCCATTACTCGCCCATCGGTGTCGGTTGGCACGCATCCATATGCACGTGCATCGCTAACGGTGGTCAGATGCAACGTCACATCAGCGGCCGTTTCCTCATGCTGGTGAATCTGTCGCTTTAAATCATGCGAACTCAATACATCACCATTAAAAACTACAATTGAATCATCTGAGTCTAAAAACTGTGCTGCATGTGCGATGGCACCACCGGTACCAAGGGGTGTTGTTTCCACCGCGTATATTAATCTCATTCCCCATTTAGAGCCATCGCCGAAGTAGGGTGTGAAAAGCTCAGCAAGATAGGAGGTAGCAAGTACAACGGTCTTAATTCCCGCGTTGCGCGCCATTGCTAATTGGTGCTCGGTGACCGGTAGACCAGCGATAGTTAACATCGGTTTTGGTGTGTCCTGTGTCAGAGGCATTAATCGAGTACCAAAACCGCCCACTAAGAGAATGCCTACAGCCATTAATTCACGGATTTAATCGTGAAACTGCCATGTCGATCTGTGCATCACTAGCCGTCATTGCGACCCGGATATGGCGCATCCCAGCCGCTCCATAAAAACTACCAGGAGTTGCGAGAATACCGCGATGGGCCAGCCATTCAACGCTTGTCCATGCATCCTCATCCCGAGTACACCATAGATACAGACCAGATTCACTGAACTCAACTCTAAAACCAACAGATTCAAGTGCTGGGCGCAAGGCATCTCGTCGGGCGTTATATCGCGCGCGCTGCTCGGCGACGTGTGCATCATCGGCGAGTGCAACGGTCATTGCTTTTTGTACTGGAAGTGGGACAAGCATGCCGATATGTTTACGAAGTTCACGGATTTTCGAAATTAGGTTTGAGTCACCGATTATAAAAGCGGCACGATATCCGGCCATAGATGATCGCTTGGACAGTGAGTGGGCGGCTAATATATTTTTGTTATCGCCCCCACACTGGGATAACAATGAAAATGATGTTGCCTTATGATCGAACTCGACGTAGCACTCATCTGAAACTAAGATCGAATTATTATCGCGTGACCATTGAATACAGGAGTTTAACTCTTCGATACTATGGACACGGCCAGTTGGATTAGATGGTGAGTTAATCCACGCTAAATCGGCGTTCGGCCAACTTCGTGCATCGATTCCAACCGGAATCGATTGTGCACCTGCGATTAGGGCGCCTACATGGTAGGACGGATAGGCGATCTCGGGAATTAAAACTTTTTTAGACTCTAACAATGTAGGGAGCCAAGAGATTAGCTCTTTCGAGCCGATAACAGGAAGTACATCAAAATCTCCTGATGCACCCAGCCGCTCAATTGCCCACTTCCTAATTGCTAATTGCAGCTCTGGTGTGCCGGCGGTGACGGGATAACTTGGAGAGTTTGATGCATTTCGAAAAGCGCTCTGAATAAACTCTGGAGTCGGATCAATAGGCGTGCCTTGTGAAAGATCTATACAACCCCCGCTATGTGAGCGCGCAATCTCAGCAATAGGTGCCAGGGCATCCCATGGGAAATCTGGAAGCTGCGCGCGCAAAGAGTTTTACTCGCTCTTTGGCGCAAGGGCCGCTATTTGGGGGTGATCGCTCTGGGTTGGACCCATCTTGGCCGCTCCGCCGGGTGAACCGATCTCAACAAAAAACTCCGTGTTTATTTTTAATGAGTCCTTCCACAGTGGCGGGACATCATCTTCGTAATAAATCGCTTCCACCGGACAAACTGGCTCGCAGGCACCGCAGTCAACGCACTCATCGGGCTGTATGTAAAGCATGCGGGAGCCCTCATAAATACAGTCCACAGGACACTCCTCGATGCAGGATTTATCTTTTACATCGACACATGGCTCAGCAATTATGTACGTCACGTTCTAGCCTCCAGAGTTAATTCTAAATGAATAGGCCTGATTATAATCGCATCGGGCTATGACGCGCGATATTGAAGTAAAGGTTTATCGTTGAGCCATGGTTGCCGAGCTTCATATCCACTTCACTGCCCTAATAGGTAGGCGTGTAAGTATTCGACTCCATGAGCCCGAAGGTGGATTTCGGGACATTGTGGGGGTTTTAGAGAGCCCCAACACACTCAGGAATCGCCATGGGCGTCTGATTGAGTTCTCTCATGATGAGATTTTTATCTGGCGCGAAGTGGTAGTTAAAACTTGACGCTTGCAATTTATGACACACTTACTCGAAAGGTTATGCCTGTCGCATCAAAGGACGGCGTAACCACAATGTATTGCTGTGGCCCCACCGTCTATCGTGATGCCCATATAGGAAATCTACGGACCTTCGTACTCTCTGATCTGATTAGAAGGAGTATTGAAATAACTGGGGGCGTTGTTAATCTCATCCAAAATATTACCGATGTTGGACATATGTCTGAAGATATCCCCGATCAGGACAAGATGTTGTCACAGGCTTTAGCTGAAAAAAAAGATCCCTTTGAGATTGCTCGAATATACGAAGAGCGCTTTCATAAAGATTTAAAACTGCTCAATGTAAAAACCGCCGATCGCTACCCTCGAGCAAGTGAATCGATCGATTTGATCGTAGAGATGATTACTCACTTAGTTGCGACGGGCTTTGCTTATGTTGGTGGTGATAAAACCGTTTACTTCAACTCTCGGCGCTTCCAGAGCTATGGCTTGATCAGTGGAAATCGATTAGATGCACTTAAACCAGGTCATCGCCACGAACACAGTGATGAGAGCGGTAAAGAGTTTCATGCAGATTGGGCGCTTTGGAAAGCTGCAGGAGAGCGCAGTGAAATGATCTGGGGTTCGCCTTGGGGGGCAGGCTTTCCTGGCTGGCATATCGAGTGCTCAGCGATGTCGATGAAGTTCCTCAACAAACATGTCGACGTACACGTGGGTGGAATTGATCTTCGTTTTCCACACCATGAGAATGAACGGGCTCAATCCAATGCGATAACTGGCACTGAGTCCGTTGAATTATGGGTTCATGGTGAGCATCTCTTATTTGAGGGCCGCAAAATGTCGAAGAGTACTGGCAACGTTGTTCTACTTTCCGACGTTATAGAACGAGGAATCGATCCATTAGCGGCAAGGTTTTGCTTTCTTGAAAACCGGTTTCGCTCTCAAATGGACTTGACCTGGGAGTCCCTAGAAACCGCCGATGCGACACTTCGAAAGTGGCGGAGAAAAATGCTGCAATGGGGCGGCTCCTTAGAATCCATAGTTGATATCGATTTCTTGAAAGCAATTGAATCCGACCTCGATGCCCCGCGTGCCTTACAACGTATCCGTGCCGTTGAAAAAAGTGCTGAAATAAGTGATGCCGATAAACGTGGAATCTTTATATACGCCGATCAAATCTTAGGATTAGATTTAATGCGTGAAGAGATACTCAAAGAACTATCCACTGCTCAGCAAGAGATGTTAGTTGAACGTCTGAGTGCGCGAAATGAAAAACGCTGGAGTGATAGCGATGCGCTGCGATCCAAGCTTGAAGAAACGGGCTTGGAGATTAGCGACAATGCAAATGGCCAGGAGTGGAGCTGGCGCTAAATCGGTAGAAAAATCGTAAAAAGTAAGATAAGAAATCCTCCATTGATGAGTGAGACCCCGATTGAGCTTCCTTCAATAAGATACTCATCGCTCCTACCTGGAAAACCGGCACGTAAAACGATAGCAATCCATAGAATACTCGCCACAATCTTTAAACTGCGTTTACCCCAGATACGTCCAACGCTCCATACCCCAACTCCGGTAGCGATTAAGCTCAAAATTAAACCCCACGGAGGTAGCGATGCATGAAGGAATATCGAAGACAAGCCAAGGCAGATTCCGAAAACTGCGCTGAGCAAAAAGCTCATTAAAGCACTACCCCCGAAGTTAAATCGCTCTCGCGGCCATGGCTATCGAAGGGTTGAGTTTTTTCCCCTTTTACTAGCGTGTAATACTCATCGCCCCATATCTGCAGGCCTAAATTATTTGAGAGTGCAAAAAAGGGACCATCGAGAGCAATCTGTGTCTTATGTGCTTTCATCGCCTCCATTTTCACCTCCACAAACTCATTACCGTCGATCAAGGTAGTAACAAAAGAGTCATCTTTGGCAAAGGGAATATCGTCAATATCATCGCCCCCAAAGAAATCAGAGCCAACCTCTTTCATCGCCGCCATCCCTGCGGCGATTACCGACTTAGGAATTGTGTTCCAATAAATTTTTTGAATCTTCCACTCTGAGAGCTCGGCCGCGCGCATGGCAACTAGGTGCGCTTTGATGTGGTCGGGGTGGCCATAACCTCCAATTTCATCGTACGTTATAAGAAGATGAGGCTTGACCTCCTCAATTATCTTTACCAGTAACTGTGCAGAAGTATCAAGATCGGCCTGCCAAAAAACATCTGGGCGATTATTCGACTCGGTTCCCATCATTCCGCTATCCCGAAAATGACCCAAGAAGCGATGATCTTTAACTCCGAGTGCGAGCATCGCATCTTTTAGTTCGCTCACACGATGGACACCTAGTCGATCCTCTTGCGTGCTGGAGAGATGGGAAAGCTCTGGCACAAGGACTTCACCCTCCTCCCCTCGCGTACAGGTAACGAGAGTTATTTCTGCGCCACGTGCTGCGTATAGCGCCATGGTCGCACCGTTATTGATCGTTTCATCATCGGGGTGGGCGTGGACTAAGAGAATTCTAAAACCGGCATATGACTCTTTCATTAATACACCGGTGATGTGCTATCGATTTGCGCAGCCCAAGCAAGGACTCCGCCTTCAACATGTGTTGCCGTGGTAAAGCCAGCGGCTTTAACTAAATCTAGGCAGGTAGCAGATCGCACTCCTGATCTGCAGTAGAGAATCACTGGCCTATCTCTTGGCAGTTGTAAAAGCGCACTGCCATCTTTAAAGGCGGCAACTGGAATCAAAATAGCACCAGGTAATTTCACAATATCAAACTCCCACTTCTCGCGTACATCTATTAAAGCAAAGCTATCTCCACTGTCGATTTTCGATTTAAGAGTGCTGACAGTGATCGATACAGAATCCTTATCCCCGCAAAAAGCATCGTAGTCATCCATTAATCCCTGTTGTGAGGGATTGATGCTACAGATGACACAGAGAGGGTCTTTATGAATCACAATACTTCGATAGCTCATATCAAGAGCATCATAAATCATAAGCGAACCGATGAGAGGTTCACCGATGCCTAAGAGTAGTTTTAATGCTTCAGTTACTTGAATAGCCGCAATCGAGGCACAGAGAACTCCCAGCACTCCTGCCTGGGCACAACTTGGCTGATTGGTAGCGGGTTGCGGATGTAAGCATCGGTAGCAAGGGCCATACTCCGACCAGAAAACGCTTACTTGACCGTCAAAGCGCAAGACTGAGCCCCAGATATGTGGCTTACTTAAAAGTACACATGCGTCGTTGATTAAATAACGAGTTGCGAAGTTATCTGTGCCATCAACAATCAGATCATATTGTGAAAAAATCTCCATTACATTTGTTGAATCTAAACGCAGTTCATGGACCACTACATTGATAAGTGGATTAATCTCATTTATTTTTGCCTCCGCGCTCATCGCTTTACTAGCTCCAATGTCGCTCTGCCCATGGATAATCTGTCGTTGAAGATTACTCACATCAACGGTGTCAAACTCAACGATGCCGATTGTGCCAACGCCGGATGCAGCCAAATACATTAAAATGGGGGAACCCAAGCCGCCTGCACCGACACAAAGGACCTTAGCGTTCTTAAGGCGTTCCTGACCCACCACCGATATCTCTGGTAGCGCCGTATGACGGCCGTATCTACGTAACTCATCTACTGTGAGAGTCTGGCCAACCTCAATGAGAGCAGGGGTTTTCATAAGGCTCTTATTCTGCCGTAGCCACTGAGGTGTCGCTACTTTCTAGGTTCAACTTTTTATCCGTAAAGGTATTGGCACAAAGCCGCTCTCTGCCTCTACGATTACATCAATGACGACTTCAGAGACCACTAACAAGGCGCGACTACCTCGAGATGAACGGCGAGCGCTTTTACTTGGCGCCGCCCTTGAAGTATTTACCGCAGCTGGCTATCACTCAGCCGCGATGGATGAGATCGCTGATCGTGCCAATGTGAGTAAGCCCGTTCTCTATCAGCACTTTCCCTCCAAACTCGAGCTCTACTTAGCGGTGCTAGATCTTCATATCGACTCGCTTGTTTTTGAGATTCAAAAAGCTATTGCATCGACACCAGATAATGCCAATCGAGTGCATGCAACAGTTGCCGCCTACTTTGCATTTATTGAAAAGGAGGGCGAGGCATTCAGACTTCTCTTTGAAAGTGATATGAGTGTTGAACCATCGGTGCGCGAGCGCCTTAACCGCATGACGTATGACTGTGCAGCCGCTGCTAGCGCAGTGATCTCTATCGATACCGGCCTACCCAAAGAGGCCTCGATGTTGCTCGGCGTTGGAATGATCGGCTACGCCCAAGTTACCGCCAGGCACTGGTTAGATCGAGATAGCACGCTCACTCGTGAACAGGCCGTTGAACTCGTGAATAACCTCATGTGGCGAGGAATCTCCGGTTTCCCTCGCAATTAAAGGCCGATAGGATTGCCCCTATGAGCGTTAAGAAAAATGAAGTTGCCGTTAAATCTCAGGTCCGAATCGCGGTTATTCGTGTTGCCAGTGACATCGTCTTTGAGAGCTCGATGAGCGCCGTAGAGATCAAGAGCGCGGTTACACAGGCGCTAGCAGCAGGTACACCTCTAACTTTGAGCGATGTTCGAGGACATGAAATTATTGTCCCGGCCGACAAGATTGGTTTCGTTGAAGTCGGCGAAGAGTCCACGCGTCGCGTCGGCTTCGGCGCCGCGTAACGTGTCGCTGACTTTCGCCGAACTCCCGCTTCGCCCGCAAACTATTGAGGCACTTAACGCCCATGGATTTATTGCACCCTTTGCGATTCAAGAGATGGTCTTACCAATCGCCCTGGGTGATGGAGATGTTATTGGACAGGCCAAGACTGGAACTGGAAAAACCCTCGCCTTTGGTATCCCCGTCATCGAACGCGTTATCGCACCGAATGATGTCGAATGGGGCGAATTTGCCACGAAGGGAATGCCACAGGTCTTAATCGTTGTACCTACGCGCGAGCTCTGCACTCAGGTCACCCGAGATATCGATGAGCTCGCAAGCAACCGTGGAATCCGAACTTTAGCTGTCTATGGTGGTCGCGCCTTTGAGCCACAGATTGAGGCACTTCAAACTGGGATTGAAATCGTGGTTGGAACCCCAGGTCGTCTCTTGGATTTATCTCGCCAGGGCCATTTAAAGTTAAAAGAGGTCTCGCGTCTTGTCCTGGATGAGGCCGATGAGATGTTAGATCTCGGCTTTCTGCCAGATGTAGAAAAGATTTTGGCCAACACTCCTAAGCGAACTCAGACCATGCTTTTTTCAGCAACGATGCCTGGAGACATCATCGCCCTGGCTCGACGCTTCATGAATCAGCCAATTCATATTCGCACTCAAGATAGCGAAGATGAGGGCGCGGTCGTCAGTCGAATTGAACAACATGTACTGCGTGCTCATGCCATGGATAAGATCGAAATGTTGGCCAGAATCTTGCAGGCAGATGGCCGAGGACCAACGATTGTTTTTTGTCGCACCAAACGGACATGCCAGAAAACAGCTGATGATCTGATTGAGCGTGGATTTAGAGCTGCAACGATTCACGGAGATTTAGGACAGAGTGCGCGTGAAAAAGCGCTCGGAGATTTCAAAGCCGGTAAATCAGATGTACTCGTTGCAACCGATGTCGCTGCACGCGGGATCGATATAGAGGGCATTACACATGTCATTAACTACCAATGCCCTGAAGATGAGAAGACATATGTTCACCGTATCGGGCGTACTGCACGGGCTGGCGCCGATGGAATCGCAGTGACATTCGTCGACTGGGACGAACTTGCTCGCTGGAAGATGATTAATCTAAGCCTTGAACTGGGATTAGCCGATCCGGAAGAGACATATTCATCCTCACCACATCTCTTTGAAGTTCTCAATATTCCTACTGGCTCCACCGGCCGAATGATAAAAGCCAAGCCAGTAGTCCGAGTTGAAAATAAGCAGGCCGCGGCCCCTCAAAGGGCACGGATGGAAAAGAAATCAACACCGGCTAAATCAACACCGGCTAAGGAAAAAGTAGAGAGAACTCGCACTAGAACAAAGAGGTTTAAAGAGAGTTAAGCCGCGGTAAATACTCGGATTGCATTTACCAGCATCTGCACGGCGATCGCGGCAAGCAAGAGCCCTGCAATACGTGCCACCAAAGTAACACCCGCCTCTTTAATCACCTTCAAAATACTCGTTGAAGCCATTAAGACCACGGCGATCGCACAATGAACCGCTACGACTGCAGCGATTAATCCAACGCGCATCGATGTGGTCGTTGCATCGTGAACAAATATCATCGTGGCAACGATTGCACCTGGGCCGGCAAGCAGAGGTGTGCCAAGTGGCACGAGTGCAATATTTGAATCTTTTTTACCTCCCTTGTCACCTCCCGTACCACCTGTTAGAAGATCAAGTGATATCAGTAGCAATAACAGGGCACCGGCGGCTTGAAGCGCCGCCATCGAAATATTGAGGTAGCTAAGGATAAATCGACCAAATAATGCAAAGAGTGTAATAACGGAAAAAGAGACTGCGGCAGCTTTAATCGCCAAAATCCGCCGCTCATCGGCTCGCTTATCGGCTACCAGAGCTAAAAAAATCGGGGTTGCGCCTGGTGGATCCATGATCACAAATAAGGTTACAAATGATTGAATCGCAAAGGTAAGTGCGCTGATCTGAACCGCCTTCATGCCCGTACCACCCTTCGTGCATCGGCAAGAGACTCCAATCTCTCCCATTGTTGTGGTGAAGTTTGAAACTCGCCTAGCGAGTTAACTTTACCGCTTCCGTGATAGTCGCTGGCCCCAGTAATAACTAAATCCAAATCACGCGCGATATTGCGCAGTACTGCACGCTCATCGGGGCTTTGATCACGGTGGTCGACTTCAATGCCGTTCAATCCCGCATCTACTAACTCCTGAAAGTGCGAGGCCTGCAAAATCTGACCCCGATGAGATGCAAATGGATGTGCAATGACGGCAACTCCCCCAGCACTTCGAATCATCCTAATCACATCAACTGGCGTGGGAGCAGGGTGAGAGACGTAAAAGATCGAATCGTTGTTAAGAAGACCACGAAAGGCTTCATCCCGCGATTTAATTACGCCTTTATTTACTAATGCATCGGCTAAGTGAGGTCGGCCAAGTGTGGCTCCCTGTGGTCGAGCTGACTCAACATCCTCCATTGAAATATCTATCCCGGCCAGCCTCATCTTTTCAATCATCAATCGCATACGAGGTAATCGGCCATCACGGGTTTCATCGAGCATTATTTGCATCTGCACATGGTTGCCATCGAAAAGCAGAGCTAACATATGAACGCTGACCCCATCTGAGGTCAGACATGAGATCTCACTCCCAAGTGCAAGTGCAATCTCTCCACGAAGGCTTTGAACCGCCTCTTCCCAGCCTGATGTGGTGTCGTGATCCGTAATTCCAAGCAGTTTTACTCCGATTGAAACCGCTTTATTGATGAGCTGGCGCGGAGTATCGGTACCATCGCTTTTATTTGTGTGGGTATGTAAATCGATCATAGTGAAAGCTCTACTTGAACAGTTCGTGAGCGAGTAACTACCAAGATGCAGCCCACCAAAATAAGTGCAATGCCTGGAAGAATTCCCAAGGGTGGTTTTTGTCCTAGCCACCAGATGGCGAGTAACGAGCTCAATGGAACTTCAAAAAAGATTATTAGAGAGACAATGGCCGGTGAGACCCGCTTTAATACCGAGTTAAACATCGTGTGTCCCAAAATTTGTGCACCGAGAATAAGTCCGATGAGAATCCACCACTCTCTCGCAGGAAAATTAAAGAGAACCACACCGGAGATTATTGCTATCGGCAAGGCCGTGGTTGCACAGATGAAATAACAGATAGTCGTGTACGTCGTTGTCTCTAAACTGCGCTGTGCCCTAGAGCCTGCCATCATATAAAGGGCGGCGAGCGCAGCTGAAATTAACGCGGCGAGATCACCTAAAAAAGATCTTAGTGAGATGTGAAGATCAACCCCTGAGATCAGTAACACCCCAGAAAAACTTACCGCCATGCCCAGCCAAGCCTTTCTTGGAATATGCCCACCGGTCATAGTGACAAAGAGGGCGGCAAAGATTGGCTGCAAAGCGACCAAGGCTGTGCCAGCCGCGACCGTGGTCCAGCGCATCGCAAGAAAAAAACCGATGAAATGCAGGGCTAACAAGGCTCCGGCAATCACCGCCCACTTAACTCCGTCCCGATGCGGACGGTGGCGCAGAGCAAATGGCAGGGTCAGAATCGAGCCCCCTAAATTTCGCCAGAAAATTAATGTTGGGATTGGCATCGTGCTCATCGCAATTAGTGGTCCTGAGGTGCCAATCCCAAGAATTCCTAAGCCTAGGCGAATGAGATCGGGTCTTGCAGGTATAGCCGTGTTGCTATCGCGGTTGTGGTGTCCGCTCGGCTTTGGTTTACCTACACTCATGAGAGAAAGGTACCCTTATCCCATGAGCGGCAATCTCTTGAACCGAATATATCTGGCACGTCTTGCCGGCACCGCTGTTTTTGACCCCAATGGCGACCCTGTGGGAAAAGTGCGCGATGGCGTTGCAACTCTTCGCACAAATAATCTTCCACCGCGCATCTTAGGTCTTGTAGTTGAAGTCCCGCTTCGACGCAGAGTCTTCGTACCAATTACCCGCGTAACCTCGATTGAAAACGGTGCAGTAATAATTACTGGATTACTTAATATGCGCCGATATGAAACACGCCCCGGAGAGGTCTTGGTCTTAGGCGACATGCTTGATAGATCAATTACTTTAGTTTCATCGGGTGAGGCAGTGCTCGTTGAAGATATGGCGATGGAGCAGAACCACACTGGTGACTGGCTCATCACCCGTGTTCATGTCATGCGCCAAGGTCGCGGAATTCGTCGTAAAAGTGCGACAACGACGGTTGAGTGGGAAGAGGTTGTGGGCTTTGCTCATACTGAACAAAATCTTGGCGTTACAACTTTATTATCAACTCTAGCTAATTTGCGGGCAGCTGATTTAGCTACCGTTCTTCAAGATCTTCCTCCCAAGCGTCGTGCCGAAGTTGCAGGAGCGCTCACCGATGAGCGTCTGGCCGATGTTTTAGAGGAGATGGATGAAGACAAGCGGGTTGCTTTATTAGCCGAACTCGAAGGCGAGCGCGCTGCCGATGTCTTAGGTGAGATGGATCCAGATGATGCCGCCGACTTACTCCGCGAAATCGGTCAAGAGCGTGCCGAGGAACTACTCGAACTCATGGAGCCAGATGATGCCGAAGATGTGCTGCGGTTAATGACTTATGAAGACTACTCCGCAGGCGGAATGATGACGACCGAGCCGATTATTATGAGCGCCGATTACTCCGTTGCCGATGCTCTTGCCGCGATGCGTAGACAGGAAATCTCACCTGCACTAGCTTCGCAGATCTTTATTGCGCGCCAACCACTGGAGACACCGACGGGCCGCTTTATAGGAACTGTTCATTATCAACGCCTACTTCGTGAACCACCTTCCACACTCCTAGGATCGATCGTCGATACACACTCGCGCGGCGTCAAACCCGATGCCTCCCTGCATGAAGTCTCTTCACACTTAGCTAGTTACAACATGCTCTCCCTACCCGTCATCGATGCAAATGAGCGCTTACTGGGTGCCATTACCGTCGATGATGTTTTGGATCACCTCCTGCCGCAAAACTGGCGCCACGATCACCGAGAAAAATCGCCCGTTACATATAAGGAGGGTTAGCAATGGCACGTAACTTTGGATTGGATACCCCGCGTCAAAGTCGTCGCACTTTAAAACCAGACTTTGATCCAGAGACCTTTGGCCGCTTATCCGAACGCTTTGCCCGCTTCTTGGGAACGGCCCGCTTCTTGGTTTATATGACGATCTTTGTTCTTGCTTGGGTAATGTGGAACTATGTAGCACCACATGGGCTGCGCTTTGATACATATCCATTTATTTTTCTTACTTTAATTCTCTCACTGCAGGCCTCATATGCTGCGCCATTAATTCTGCTTGCTCAAAATCGTCAAGCCGATCGCGACAGAATTCAACTCAATGAGGATCGGACTCGCAACGAGCGCAGTATCGCCGATGCTGAGTATCTCACCCGTGAAATCGCAACTTTAAAGATTTCTTTGGGTGAAGTTGCCACTCGCGATTTCTTACGAAATGAGCTTGCTGAATCGGTAAAAGAGGTTCTCTCCGAGCTACGTAGCGATCCCCAAGCGGACTCCAAGAAGTGACTTACTGCGCTTAATAAGCTTCTCAGTAATCTCAAAGAGAGTCTGTGCACTTGCAGATTCGGGATCTGAAATCACGACTGGAATACCCGCATCACCACCTAGGCGTAAATCCACACTAAATGCAATGCTGCCCAAAAGCGGAACCTCACTTCCAACTAATTGCGAGAGGCGCTTAGCGGTTTCTACACCACCACCACTTCCAAATAAGGAGACAACGGCTCCTGTGATCGGATCGATGAAGTCAGACATATTCTCTACGACACCAATAACATGTTGATGAATCTGATGAGCTATTCGCCCAGCCCGCTCAGCTACTTCGGCGGCTGCAACTTGAGGCGTCGTCACTACTAAAATCTCAGAGGTAGGGATCAATTGGCCCAGCGAGATCGCCAAGTCACCCGTGCCAGGGGGTAGATCGATGAAGAGTAGATCTAAATCGCCCCAATAAGCATCTGAGAGCAGCTGCTCAAGTACTCGGTGCAGAAGAGGTCCTCGATATGCAACGGCGTCACTGCGCTCTGGCTTAAACATCTCCATTGAAACGGTTTTTACACCAAATGACTCAAGCGGAATAAACATCTGATCGATAGCCGTAGGGCGCTGGCCCATGAGCCCCATCAACCGTGGGATCGAGTGGCCATAAACATCGGCATCTAAAATTCCAACCCGTAAGCCTTTTTGAGCTGCGGCAACTGCAAGATTAACCGTCACTGAAGACTTTCCAACTCCGCCTTTACCGGATGCAACTCCAATAACTCGCGTCAAAGAGTCGGGTTGTGCAAATGGAATGAACTTCTCACGACCGTTGCGCATAATCTTTTTTACATTATCGCGTTGCTCCTGGGACATTACGCCAAAACTTAAATCAACGCTCGTTACTCCAGCAACTGCAGAGACCGCGCTGGTAATATCTCCGCGCAACCTATCCTGCATTGGGCAGCCTGAGATAGTTAAAAGAATCTTTAAAGTTACAGCTCCTGCACTTACCGCAACATCTTCGACCATTCCTAGTTCAGTGATTGAGCGGTGAAGTTCGGGATCGGAGACGGCGCTCAGTGCGGCATGTATCTCTTCGAGTGTGCTCATATGAGATCTGGATCGATTTTTGCTAGCGGGGTGTTGGGTTTTGTCACAGGTTTATCGTCCATTAGTTCGGCTAACTGTTTTTTAACAAAGCTCTTTGGGTGCAGATCCGCCGGCTGGAGATTTTCAAAGCCTGGACCGAGATTTTCCTTCAGTTCAGCCGTTGCAATCTGCGATAAGTTGCGTAGCTTCTTGAGCAACTTAGCGGCCTCTTGTGCCACCTTTGGGAGTCGCTCAGGTCCAACTAAAATCATGGCAAGCAGAGCTAGCACCATCAGCTCTCCGGCACTCATATCAAAGAACATATCCTTAGCCTACTCGTAAGTGCTTAGTTACTGCTTTGCAGCAATTAAAGTCAAAATGGCTACGTGCTCTTTTCCATCACGCAGATAAGTCAGTGAAACTTTGTCGCCTACCTTTTTTGCGCGAACCGCGACAATTAACTCTTCGGGTGCATTGATCTCTCGGTTTTCGAATTTCGTGATGATATCTCCGCCTTTAAGTCCCGCTGCCGCTGCAGGTCCACCTACGAGAACTCCTTTAACAGATTTTGAAATCTGTGCCCCAGGGCCTGAAAAGTTCATATCCAGTGAGACTCCGAGGACCGGGTACGTTGCCTTTCCATTTTTAATGAGTTGATCGGCCGTTGTGCGCGCTTGATTAATGGGGATGGCAAAACCTAAACCGATCGAGCCTGGTTGTGCGGCCGAACCCAAAGATGCAATCGCAGAGTTGACACCGATGACAGCGCCCGTCAGATCAACGAGTGGACCACCCGAGTTGCCCGGATTAATTGCGGCATCGGTCTGAAGTGCATTTATAAATGAGTTTTCTGCACTTGATCCACCCGTGGTTACTGGCCGATTCTTTGCACTGATTATTCCTAGTGTTACTGTGCCAGATAAACCAAGTGGTGAGCCAACAGCAATAACTGGATCACCGACTGCCACCTTATCGCTGTCACCAAATTGAAGCGCCGTTAAATTTGAGGCAATGATTTTTAATACTGCCAAATCATATGAAGCATCTCGCCCGATGATAGTTGCTGTATATGTATCACCACTGTTGAGCGTCACTTTAAGTGTTCCACCGGAATCAGCTACTGCTGAGATCACATGGTTATTGGTTAAAATATATCCAGAGCTATCGATGACGAAACCAGAGCCCGTGTCGCCACCTGTCCCGCTGATAGCGGTTATGGATACAACTGATGGCAGTACTCGTGCGGCTATTCCTGCAACTGAACCTGGCGCCCGTTCAATCGTGCTTGATGATGAGACGAGGTTCGCATGCCTAAATATCGCTCCATTCGATACGTTCACACCTAAAAAACCGCCTACTCCTCCGGCAAGTACGGCCACTAATGCGATCGTGCCCCGTGGATTTTTTACCGTGCGATGTGCCTCCCACCATGGGGGCGCAACATCATTGGTTTTTTTCCGAGGAAATATCATGAGTTTATTCTCCTATAACTTTGTAGCAACTAACAAACCATCACCAATAGGAATCAGGGTACTCACCCAGTGTTCTGTGTCGCTTTTAATGATTTTCCCAGCATCGCGAAGCGAAACGGTTTTAGGGTCACGCTGAGCTGGATCACAGACCCTGGAGCCACCGAAGAAATTATCGATGACAAGTGCGCCTCCACTTCGCAAAATCCGATGCACCTCAGTAATCATAAAGGCTAGGTCTTGCGGATTATGACGGAGAATAACTAGATCGTATGCGCGATCGGTTAACTTAGAAATTACATCAAGTACTGAGTTTGTTATAAGGCGATATCGGCTTTGTGCGATATCGGCATCACTTAATGCCAATTTTGCAATACGGGTGTGCTCCATCTCATCATCTATCGAAGTCAAAGTTCCGTTGTGCAACATGCCATCGAGAAGCCAAAGAGTTCCAACTCCAGCACCTGTTCCAACTTCCACAACGCTCTGAGCAGATAATGTAAATGCTAAGTGGCGAAGGAAGGCTCCAACTCCTGGAGTCGGATCTACGCTTCCAATTTCAACTCCACGTGCTCGAGCTTGAGATTTAAAGTGATCTTCGACAATGAAATTTTCAGCGTATGAGTGCGGGTCGGTCCTCATGCCAGCGTCATTATCCAGTGTGTCAATAAGCGAACACCATAACCCGTGCCGCCCTTTGGATTCTCGCCAGCATCCACATCACTTCGAGCACTACCTGCGATATCTAAATGTAGCCAGCGCCGATTGCCGGCAAAGTGTTCAAGAAATAAAGCGGCAGTAATAGATCCGCCTGAGTAATCACCTTTATCTGCCGTGTGATTTAAATCTGCAATATCACTCTGCAAAGCATCTTTATAGTCATCGACGAGTGGCATCCGCCAAACTCGATCACCTGATTCGATTCCAGCTTTTTCAAAATCGGCTGCAAGCTGGTTATCACGTGTGTACATTGCAGCGTACTGTCGACCAAGACCTAAAGTAGCGGCCCCAGTTAACGTGGCAATATCGATTAAATAATCCGGTGCCAAATTAATATCGGCATATGCAAGACCATCGGCAAGAATTAATCGCCCCTCGGCATCGGTATTAATCACCTCGACGGTTGTTCCGCCATAGTGTGTAATCACATCACTTGGGCGTTGAGCTGTGGCCGAGATAGCGTTTTCAGCACACATCATCAACCCTGTAACTCGAACATTAAGTTGAAGCTCTTCAACGGCCGTTAGCGTGGCCAGGATTGCTGCAGCCCCTGCCATATCTGATTTCATTGCGATCATAGAGTCATATGGCCGTTTTAAAGAGATCCCTCCAGTATCAAAAGTAACTCCCTTTCCAACTAAAACTACGTGTGGGATTCTTTTCTGGGATTCCTTCGCTCCAGGTGGCGTGTAAGAGATTTCGATAAAGCGGGGGCCAGGAATAGGCGATGAGTTGCCGACTGCACGTAAGCCACCAAACTCTTTGAGCGCAGTGCCGGCTAAAACTCTTGTTTTTAATCCATTTGCCTTCGAGAAGGCCTTAGCCTGCGTAGCCATCCACTCAGGACTCTTAATATTAGAAGGCGTATGAACCAGATCGCGAGCGCGCGCAATCGCTTTTGCAAAAGTATGAGCAACATTGATTATCTCCTTGTCATCACTTGCAACTATAAAGGTCGGGATATCAGATGGGTTTCTACTCTTTGAGGTAAAGAGGTAAGCGGCCATCGTGAGCGCGATGGCATGAGCGTGCAGATCGGATTTTTCAACTGCGCAGGCGGAGTAAACAGTAGTTTTTTTACCGCGTACTTTTCGAGCAATCGCTGTGGCAGCCACCCGCAATGAAGCGGTTGAGGAGTCACCGATACACACGAGGTATATTCTCTGGGTGACACGCTCATTTGCGCTTACTGGAATCTCAAACAGCTCCCCAACTTTTCCACTGGGAGAGAAAAATCCAAGCTCATCGAGAAGGTTTATTTGGAAAATGCGCTCAATATCTTCAACCAACTGCCCAGGGGCTTGAAAGAGGAAGCCATCTACACCGACACTTACATAGGCTAGGGCGATCGTCTCGGCCGAACTGGCGGCATCGATATTTACTGGTGCACTTGTTAGCTTCCACGACATACGTTCAAGGCTATCGCCTATAGGTGCTTTACTTCTTAACCAAAGCTACTGCCGTATGAAGGGCAGCGCTGAGATTGTTCGCCTCTTCCGAGTTCATCTCTACTACCAAGCGGCCACCACCCTCAAGTGGGATGCGCATCACTAACGAGCGAGCCTCCTTAGTGACCTCCATTGGACCATCTCCGGTACGGGGTTTCATGGCTGCCATGGAAAGACTCCTCTTGAAGATTATGTGGGAAATACCAGAGGAGAAGTATCTCGTAAATGGTGTGGTGGTGGGAAATCCGACTTAAGGGGCTAAAAACGCAGTTAGACGTGCCCGCCCAACGGCGATCACCGCATCTACGGCGCGCACTGGCACCGATAACTGCTCGGCAATCTCAACTGGTGACATCGATCGTAAGTAGTGCATCGTTAAAATAAAGCGCTCCTCCTCTGGCAAAGATGCGATCACCTGAGCCAGGGTCATAGGCGCACTCATAGGTGTAAGGCTACTGCGAGCCAGTCCCAGCTTGGCCCGCTCCAATCGCCGCTCTTGTAGGTGTTTTACTTCCCCGCCCGCCGGGCCCGTGCAAATCGCCCAAGTGAGATACGCACTCCTAGATAGAGCCCCGGAAATATCAGGATAAATATTGGACGGGGCGCCAGAATCTCCTCGGACCAATTAAAGCGAGTTCGGTGAGGATCAACTTCGATTAACTCAAATCGGCCGGTGCCTTTAATAATTCGACCAGTATGTATCACATCGCAGAGATGGGGTGGCTGCCAGAGCGTCACCTCCATTGTGTCCAAGAGCCCTATGGATTTAAATCCGGTTAGTGCACTGATTTGAGTTCCAACGCCTCTTATTTTTTCGGAGGTCACCCAGACTTTGGTCGAGAGCATCCACTCTCCCTGTTTTTCCCAATCGGCAATAGCATCCCAAACGCTTTGAATCGGGGCTTCGATGATGAGTGAGATTTCAATATGGTTAGTTCTCATGTGCTGCAGGCTTTAATTGCATCTTCAATGGTTGTTGTCCAAGTAATTAATTCGCGCATCCCAGGCTTAATAAAACTCATCGCTTCAAGGTGGACAACTAAATCTTGCAAAGGAGCATAAACTCCGAATGGATCGAGAATTACAACTGGCTTATTGTGAAATTTTAAATATCGGCCGACCCAAATCTCAAAAAACTCCTCTAAGGTTCCAGCTCCGCCTGGCAACGTAATAAAGGCATCAGAGATCTCGGTGATCATCGCTTTTCGCTCACCCATAGTTTGAACAACATGGAGTTCATCATTATCTCGATCTGCAAATTCGATATCTATCAGCGCCTGTGGGATTACTCCAATGGTTCGGGCCTTTACTGATCGAGCGCCTCGAGAGACAGCGCCCATCATTGAGATATGGCCGCCGCCGGTCACGAGCTCCCAAGATGCACGGCCAATTCCCTCACCTAAGGCGAAGGCGAGATCCACATATTTCGAATCGATGGTTGGAGAGGATGAACAAAAGACTGCAATACGCATGGTCGAAAGAATAGGGGTTAGGCTGAGTTCATGGAGACCATCGCATCGGGCCACGCAATCACAACCATTTGGGCGGGAAAACTCCTCGACGCCTGGTTCCCATCTCCACAACTTGGGCCACTGACATCGGATATGCCATCAGAGCTAACGGCGTTGACGGGCTTTGATGATCTGCGCTCTGTAAGCCGTGAAACTGCGAGTATCGAGATCGATATTAATACCGCCCCTACGAACGCTCTCGATGCATACCTTCGCCTTCATCTGCTATCGCACCGAATCATCGCACCGCATGGTGCGGTTTTGGATGGCATATTTGGAATCCTCAATAACGTTGTTTGGACATCGGTCGGGCCATGCGCGGTGGAGGGATTTGAATTAACGCGTGCACGTCTTAAGGCCGCCTATGGCAATATAACTATTTTTTCGGTGGACAAGTTCCCTCGCATGGTGGATTACGTTCTCCCGAGTGGAGTGCGCATAGCCGACGCCGATCGTGTGCGATTGGGTGCCCATCTCGCAGCTGGAACGACGGTGATGCATGAGGGCTTTGTTAACTTTAACGCCGGTACGTTAGGCACGTCCATGGTTGAGGGCCGCATCTCTGCCGGTGTCGTCGTTGGCGATGGTAGTGATGTGGGTGGAGGTGCATCCATCATGGGGACGTTAAGTGGTGGTGGTAAAGAGGTCATCTCTATCGGGGAAAAAACTCTCTTGGGTGCGAACTCAGGATGCGGAATCTCCCTCGGTAACAACTGTGTAATTGAAGCGGGAACCTACATCACTGGAGCTTCAAAGATTCGCCTACCCGATGGTGAAGTTGTAAAAGCGGCGACATTATCCGGGGCGAGTGATCTTTTATTTCGTCGTAACTCATTAGATGGTGCGCTCGAAGTCATCAGTAGAACCGGCACCTGGGGTGGCCTGAACTCAGTTCTGCACAATAACTAAATCACAATACGCTGAGGGAATTTTTGTGCGACTTCTAAAAGTCTCACCGCGAAGCGTGAACTGTTCTCCAGTACTCGAGGTTGCGCGTATGCGCCCGATTGTCCCACTCGCATTTCTTGATAGCACCTCAAGGCTTACAACATCACTCAGCAAAAAAGCCGCTGCAACGAGCGACTGACTTACAGTGCGATCCCACGTTACATAACGGGGGTTAAGGGAGATATCTAAACTTCCAGGATCATCAACAATCTGGGTATAGGGCTTTGCGCTTCCCCAAGCATTCACAGCGAGTTCGGTCTTACCGCCAGATGAGGAGAAAAAATAGGGCGTAATCGGTCGACCCGCTTGGGTAATCGCAAGCCCCGCACTCTGCGTCACTGCACTTTTCCAGAGTAGACCGTATTTTGGTTCAATCTCCTTGGCATAACCGGCAAAGACTTGATCAGAGTTCTCACTATAGATCTCGCAATCACAAGCATTTTTAAAAAACCCCACTTTGCTTAAAGCATAAGTGCGCGAGGCAATTGCTTGAGCTTCAAGGGCTGCCGCTGGCCATGAGGACTGCATCTCACTCACTCCCCAGAGATACTCATCGGCTAAGCGTAAAGAATTTGTGAGCTCTAATCGATAACCCAGCGTCGCATCTTTAACTGCCCGGACCTGAATCTGACCATATCGATATTTTTTACTCCCGCCCGATTGTGCAACTGAAACAAGGCCATCTACGCCGGCTAAATATCGGGTTCCGCTCCAGCGAATCGTGAAGCCTTTATTCCGCTCTAACGTGAGTGCCTTCTTGCCAATATTCACATTAGCAATGACACTACTACCAAGAATAGAGAGCATCAGTGCATCTTTGTTTGAGAGCTCCACAAGTGGTTGTGTAGTGATTTGATTATCCAGGTAGCCACTATAAATCTGAAGGACTGCTCCTTGCGTAATTGTGGCGATCTTTGTACTCACTAAGAGATGACCAATATTAACGCGGATAATCTTGGAATCATCAAGCGGTTCAATAGCTACGTCTTTAAAAAAATACTGAAGAATCTCTTGTGATGTCTTACCGGCTAAAGCCATTGACCTAGCGCCCATTTGAGACATCCCAACTCCATGGCCATAACCTGAGCCATGAAATGAGAAGGCCGCCGGTAAATCGACTGCCGAGGCAGGGGTTGTGATCGTTGATAAAAGTAAGGCGGCGACCAGAAGTTTTTTAAACATCCTCATCGATCGCTGCACTCTTTCCTACCTGTAAAAACTCTTGGTAGGCATCTATGGTTGCATTAGGCTCACCACGCTGAATTACCTTACCTTTGTGGAGCCAGACCACGTCATTACAGATCTCGCGCAAAGTAAGCATGGCATGACTGACCAGAATCAAAGCCCGGTCATCACTTCGAAGCTCCTTCATACGATTTAGTGATTTCTCTTTAAACTTTGCATCTCCCGTACTTAACGCCTCATCTACAATCAAGATATCGGGGCGTACGGTCGCTGCTACCGAGAAGGCCAGGCGAGAGAACATGCCCGAGGAGTAGGTCTTCATTGGAGCATGAATCGCATCTCCTAGCTCTGAGAAATCTGCGATCTCTTGAAAGTGGGCCTCAATTTCAGCCTGTGACATGCCTGCAGCAAGACCGCCAAGAAAAACATTATCTCGGCCCGACATTGATGGATTAAAACCAACACCTAAAGCCAGTAACGTGCTCACACTGCCAAAGACTTCAATCCGACCTCGAGTTGGCGGGATTATTCCAGCGATAACACGCATCATCGAAGACTTGCCCGCTCCATTTGCGCCAATAACACCGAGGACCTGCCCATATTCAACGTCGATGTTCACATCATCAAGGGCGTTCACAATCCGTGTTTGCTTGCCGCCGCGCCCCAACGATTTAATCTTTGCCTTTAAGGTTGGCCGACGATCCACCGAGGTTTTGTAAGTTAAACCAAGCCCACGCACCGAGACTGCGATCTCTTTGGTTTTATGTGTGTTAGAGACGGACGGCAAATTCGCGCTCCCTTGATAAGAAGAAATACGTTCCAATAATGAAGATTCCAAATGCCCAAGCTAATCCCGCTAAGAGGCTACTAGTTTTGGGCACTTGACCGTGAACTATCGAGCGAGACCAACTATCTAGAATTGGAAAAAGAGGATTGAAGTTCTCGAAAGTTAATAACTTGTGGTTAAGCGCCGATGCCTCATAGAGAATCGGTGAAAGATATAAAAGCGTACGTGTCAAATATGGCAGAAAGCTTGCGATGTCACGGAAATAGACGTTAATACATGAAATCGTGATGGCTAGCCCAAGAGCAAGTAAAACTGCAATTAACAAGGTAGGAATAGCCCAAAGCATCTGCCATGAAAAAGGAAGGCCCAAAACTGTGCGTATTACTAGAAATACGAAAAGCGTAGGAATGAATTTAAATACTGCGATTATTACCGCCGAAATCGGCAACATAATTCTTGGGAACGCTGTGTTGAGGATCAACCTCTGACCTGCAGTGATTGATTTTACCCCACCAATTAATGAGTTTGAAATTAAATAGAAGAGAAATAGCGAAGCTGTTAGGTGGACATACCGTGTGCTATCGGAGGAGCCACGGATAATATCAATGAGTAAGAAATACACGGCTGAGAGTAAGAGTGGGTTCAGGACCAACCACAGCTGGCCAAATACCGAGTCAAAGTGCTGCTCGTGCAGCTCTGAGCGTGAAAACTCGGCCATGAACTTTCTACGCGACCAGAGTGACTTCCAATAGCGCACAAGCGGTGGAAGGCCGGCTTTAAATGGTTCATAGACCTGCGTCGGTGAGCTCACGGTTGAAAGGATACCTTAAGGCACCAGTGACTTTGGCGATGTAAGAAAGCCACTCCCCCACGACATATGCATCGTCAGCAGAATAAGTGGAAGACATACGACTTCACCCAAAGATTTTCCGACTCTGATGGATGCCAAGAGGATAAAGAGTGTGTAAATAAGGGATGGTATGAGAAAAATCGGTGAGAAAAATATGCCAAGTATGAGCGAGAGTCCGGTAACACAGACTGTAAAGGGCGGAGCTAAATATCGGTAATTTATTGTTCCTTCATGTCGACGTGAGACGACACGGCGCCAACGGCCATACTCAAAGTACTGAAGGGCTAATGCCCTAACGCTTGATCGAGGTCGGTAAGTAACTGATAACCTTGGATCAAAGTAGACAACTCCACCGGCGGCGCGCAGTCGAAAATTCAACTCCCAATCTTGGGCACGAGTAAAGCCCTCATCAAAGCCCCCAACGGCGATGAGCGCCTCTTTTCTAAATGCACCTAAATAAACCGTATCGACCGATCCCCCGACACCGCCGGTATGAAAACGCGATGTACCTACACCCAATGGGCTGCGCATTGCACGCGCAACAGCGCGCTCAAATAAATTTTTGCCGACGGCGGCCATAACTCCACCAACGTTTACCGCGCCACTGTGAGTGAGAATCTCAACTACCAAGCTCAAGTAATCACTGGGTAACTGGCTATGACCATCGACTCGAACAATATTGGAATACTTTGACTCCTTAATCGCTAAATTTAATCCTGCAGCAGTGCGTCCGCTTGGATTTGCAACAACGACCACTCGTGAATCCCTGCGGGCGAGTGACTGGGCAATCGCCTCAGTCCCATCATCAGATGGTCCAACTGCAAGAATGACCTCAAAGGGAGCGTCGAAATCCTGCGCTAAAATCGAAAGGACTGCATCGGATAAATCCGGCGCTTCATTGCGTACCGGAAGGATCACCGAGATTTCCCGCTTCGGTAAGCCGTATAAGGTATTTGCTGATGTCGCCATAGTTGAACCACCGTATCGTTGAAGTACGCTTCACCCGTGAAAGCGACGCGATTAATCTGGGTTATTACATCACTCTCGATCGCCGTTACCGCGCTTTCTGCCCTGGCCTGGCTGGGATTGGGCCAAGTCAGCGGGGCAATCCACCGCATCGATGTTTTTAGCTCACTCAATAAGCGTCCAGATAAGCCAACGACGGCGCTGAACTACCTTTTAGTTGGTTCAGATACCCGAGTGGGTCTGACAAAAGCACAGTCCAAAGCATTACGCGTAGGTACTACGGCCTCGGCCGCTGGCGCCCGATCAGACACAATGCTTTTAGTACACATCAGTAAGGCCCGCGATAAGGCAACGATTATCTCAATTCCTCGCGACTCACTTGTGACTATCCCCGCGCATCAATCACCTTTTAATAAAGATAAAACCGTTACCGCAGCTCCTGGAAAAATGAACTCGGCATTTGCTTGGGGAGGTGCACCCCTTTTAATTCAAACAATTGAAAATGAGACGGGTGTGCGCATCGATCACTATGTTGAAATCGGTTTTGCTGGCTTTGCTGGAATGGTGGACTCACTCGGTGGAATAGAAGTCTGCTCAAAGAAAAATATCAATGATGCGAAAAGTCACTTAGTCATGAGTGCGGGAATACATACACTCAACGGAGTTGATGCTTTAAAATATGTCCGTACCCGCGATTTCGATGGAATGGGTGATCTCGGTCGGATGCAACGTCAACAGCAGTTTATGAGTGCGGTGCTCCGAAAAGTTACCAGCTCTGGCACGCTTCTGAACCCCGTTAAGTTGATTAATTTCTTCGATGCCGCAATAGCTACGGTTAAGACAGATTCTCAACTCAACAGTAGTGATCTTCTCACATTAGCGAAACAGCTCAAGAATCTTTCAGCCAGTAAGGTTCGAACGTTAACGATTCCTCTAGGTAATGCCAATGCATTTGTAACCGGGCTTGGGTCAGTGGTGATTTGGGATAAAACCTTGGCTCCAGATCTATTCAACCGCTTACGTCAAGATCTACCGCTCATCGATACCCCAAAGGTATCCCCATCGAGTAGCCCAACCTCTACTGTAACTGCGGTAGCAACGCCCGCAGCCATTGATAAATTCAAGACCCGAACGGCAGCGGAAAACCCATGTGGGGCACTGAAGTAAACTCATGAGCATGGATCTAACCCTCTCCGTTATCGGCTGCGGATATTTGGGAGTCACTCATGCCGCCTGCATGTCCTCCCTTGGCTATACGGTCATTGGGGTTGATACCGATCAAGAAAAAATCTCGATGCTCTCGCGCGGGGAGCTCCACTTTTATGAACCAGGTTTGGAAAATCTCTTGGCGCAAGAGATTGCATCGGGCCGATTAAGTTTTACAACCGATATCTCTGCGGTAACCGCGCTCGATATTCACTTTATCTGCGTTGGGACTCCCCAGCTAAAAGATGGATTGGCCGCCGACCTTACATATGTTAAATCCGCAGTTACTGCGATAGCGCCGTATTTAAAAGAGGGATCACTTGTTGTTGGTAAATCGACGGTTCCAGTTGGCACCGCCGAATCTCTCCGTGCGCAACTCGCATTAACTGCGCCACAGGCCGACCTTGCCTGGAACCCAGAGTTCTTACGCGAAGGCTTTGCTATTGAAGATACGCTGACTCCAAATCGATTGGTCGTTGGAGTTTGCAATGATCGCGCTGAAGAGATTCTTAAAGCAGTATATGCACCAATTATCGCCCTCGGAACTCCATGGATCCGTGCCGATCTTCCAACGGCTGAACTTGTAAAAGTTGCCGCTAACTCTTTCCTTGCCACAAAAATATCTTTCATTAATGCCATGGCAGAAGTTTGTGAAGCCGCTGGCGGTGATGTGACTGTGTTGGCAAAAGCTATCGGTTACGATCCAAGGATTGGTCACCGTTTCTTGCAAGCAGGTATTGGTTTTGGTGGGGGATGTTTGCCAAAAGATATACGCGCATTTATGGCCCGTGCCGAAGAGCTCGGCGCCAAGCAGGCCCTTGAGTTCTTACGCGAAATCGATGCCATTAACTTACGTGCACGCCAACGCGTTATCGATGTCGTGCGCGCCGAGCTGTCAGAGGATTTAACGCAGTACAAAATTGCGGTTTTGGGTGCAACCTTTAAGCCAGATAGCGATGATGTGCGCGACTCCCCGGCCTTGGATATCGCAGCTCAACTACAGGCCGCCGGTGCACATGTTGTTGTGCATGACCCCAAAGGTATTGAGCCGGCCCGCAAGCGTTTCCCAAACCTTAACTTTGCAGAATCTGTTACCGAGTGCGTCAAGGCCGCGGATTTAATCCTGCACCTCACTGAATGGAAAGAGTATCGCGAGCTAGATCCATCGTTGTTAGGGCAATTAGTAAAAAACAGAGTCGTTATCGATGGCCGTAACGCCCTTGATCGCCAACTCTGGCGCAACGCTGGCTGGAGATTTCGAGCGTTGGGGCGAAGTGATTAACGAAAAAGATGTAATTGATGCCCTCCTGGCGATGAAGGTGTGGGCAGTTGTCGGTCTTGGAAATAATCCCGAGCGCGCAGCCTTTGGGGTTTCGAAGTTATTGATAGATAAAGGTCACCAAGTTATTCCTGTCTATCCTCGCGCTGAGATTGTTCATGGCCAAATCGGATATAAAACTTTGTATCAGATTCCGTTCAAGGTCGATGTGGTTGACTGCTTTGTAAACTCCTCACTTGTAGGAAAGGTGGTAGATGAGGCGATTGAGATAGGAGCCAAAGCCGTTTGGTTGCAGTTAGATGTTATTGATCACGATGCCATTTCTCGAGCACACGCTGCAGGTTTATTAACCGTTATGAATCGCTGTCCTGCAATTGAATATGCATTACGGTAATTAAAAACCGGTTTTTTGATTTCGACGAGATGTTAAGTTCGCGCCTTTTGCCTTTGCCTCTTTATTGAGATCTTGTAAGGCCTGCTCTACTTTTGAAGAGATTGCAATATCAAAGGCTCCAAGAATACGAGCGGCAAGTAGTGCAGCATTTTTTGCATTGTCCACACCAACCGTTGCGACCGGAACTCCGGCTGGCATCTGAACGATTGAAAGAAGTGAGTCCATGCCATCTAAATTCTTCAGCGATATTGGAACACCAATCACAGGAAGCGTTGTTAATGAAGCGATCATTCCAGGCAGGTGCGCCGCACCACCGGCACCGGCGATAACGACCTTAAAGCCCTTTGCTTTGGCCGACTGAGCAAACTCAACCATTTCTAATGGCATGCGATGGGCTGAGATTACATCGGCTTCGTAAGAGATTCCTAGCGAATCTAAGGTTTTGGCCGCCTCTTCCATAATTGGCCAATCTGAGTCTGATCCCATGACGATCGCTACTTCACTCATTGATCTCTCCGCTCATGTAATCAAGTGCGTGCTGGACTTCCTGCATTAATTCTACGACGTCATCGCCTAAAAGATTAACATGGCCAATCTTGCGCCCTAGGCGCACCTCTTTCTTATAGTGATGAAACTTTAACGCTGGATTGCGAGCCATCAGATGTAAATACGGTCGATACATGTCGGAGCTCTTACTACCTAAGATATTTCCCATCACAACGACCGGGGCGCGCATTGCAGGATCGCCTAAGGGAAGATCTAATACGGCACGTAAATGTTGTTCAAACTGTGACGTTACCGATCCTTCGATACTCCAGTGTCCCGAATTGTGTGGGCGCATCGCTAACTCATTGATAAAAAACTCTTCACCCTTAACAAACATCTCAACTGCCATAACACCCACGATGCCAAGCTCATGTGCGATATCCAGCGCTAACTTTTGCGCCTTGGTACGCATCTCCGCGCTCAATTGCGGCGCCGGGGTAATTGTCATTGTGCATATTCCATCGACCTGCACCGTCTGAGTTGGTGCCCAAGTAGTGGCCTGGCCGTGAGGTGATCGAGCAACCATAACGGCGATTTCATAATCAAAATCTATGAGCTCTTCAAGAAGTACCTTGCCCACTTGAGCGATGACCTCACTTAACTCTTGCTCACTCTCTACCTTCCAAACTCCACGGCCGTCATAACCGCCGGTGATTGCTTTTGCGATGAGCGGAAAACCCGTTACGCCTTCGGCCTTGCTTACCACGCTAAAGGCAGGGGCTGGAAAACTTTCCAAGCGATGACGCATCTCTGCTTTATCTTGAGAGTAAATGAAGGAACTCGAACTTGGCCAAACAACTACACCGGCGCGCTCCATAGCTTTTATAACACTCAATGGAACTATTTCGTGCTCAAAAGTGACAACATCGCATTTTTTAGCAAATTCAATAACGGTAGCTGCATCCTGATACTGCCCAACGATGTGATCGGCGATCTGCGCTCCACTTTCACTACCATCTTGAGCTAATAAGAGAATATTGATGCCTAACGCAGCGGCCGGTGCAATACTCATTCGGGCGAGTTGACCTGCACCGATTATGCCAACGGTAGGGAAAGAATCTTTCACTGGATTATCGTAGATGAACTATATCGCCAGCTTGAACATGAGCTCCTGAGTCTAAAATTAACTCTCCTGAGGTAGAGATTGCAGTGGCGACCGCCGTTTCAACGGCTCCATTCGGGTACTCCACTCGCACTTGACGGCCTACTGTTGCACTTAGATTTAAATATGCGGCAGAGATCTCATTACTACCGGCATCCCACTTCTTAAAATTTCTTTCAAAAGCATTAAGGACTTCACTGAGCAGTTGATTACGCGTCAAGTTCGTCGCACCTTCAATATGCAAAGAGGTAGCAGAAGTTACAGGTAACTCTTCTAACTTCATTCCAGCATTAATTCCAATACCAATGACGACCCCATTATGTGTTGCCTCTGCAAGTAAGCCTGAGACTTTTTTATTGTTGATTAAAATATCGTTAGGCCATTTCACCTGTGCGCCAAATTTAGTAAGCGCCTGCGCCACACTTGTTCCTGCGAGTAATGGAATCCATCCCCAATCATCGCGTCGGCGCAGTGGTTGGATGTAGAAAGAGAATAGAAGTGCGCTTCCTCTGACCGCTTCAAAACTTCGCGACAATCGGCCGCGACCAGCGCTCTGAAATTCGGCGGCGATGACATCTCCTGGATGGGCATTTCCTTGATGCGCCGATGAGATGAGATCACTCTGTGTTGATGCCGTGAGTTCAACCACGTTTACTCGCCAGTATCTACTGACGGTGGCGTTGATATGAGAACTATCCAGCGCCGCACTTAGCATTTCTTGCTCCACGCCTAGTACCGTAGGGGTATGAGCCGTGATCTGCATACAACTGCCGGAAAAATCGAAGATCTTCGTGCCCGCGTCGAAGAGGCTGTCCATGCCGGTTCGGCTCGAGCAGTGGAAAAGCAGCATGCCAAAGGGAAAAATACCGCCCGCGAACGGATTGCAATGCTCGTCGATGTCGATTCATTTACCGAGATAGATGAGTTTGCCAGGCATCGCTCTAGCCAGTTTGGTATGGAAAAAAACCGTCCCTACGGTGATGGAGTTGTAATCGGAACGGCCACCGTTGACGGAAGGCCGATCGCTTTGTATTCACAGGATTTCACGATCATGGGTGGTTCATTGGGTGAAGTTCATGCTGAAAAGATCGTAAAGATCGCCGCCTTCGCACTTAAGAGCGGAATTCCCTTAATCGGAATTAATGATTCGGGAGGTGCCCGTATTCAAGAAGGTGTGGCATCCCTTGCCGGGTATGGAAAGATATTTCGCCTCAATACCCGATCATCTGGAGTGATCCCGCAAATCTCACTCATTCTCGGACCCTGCGCTGGCGGCTCGGCTTATTCGCCCGCGCTGACTGATTTCACGGTGATGGTCAATGAGACATCGCACATGTTCATCACTGGGCCCGATGTCATCAAGACGGTTACGGGTGAAGAAGTAGATATGGAGGCGTTGGGCGGAGCACGTACACACAACACTAAGACCGGGAACTCGCATTATCTCGCCCAGAGTGAGGCCGATGCGATCGATTATGTAAAAGCCTTACTGTCCTACCTGCCCTCAAATAATATGGATGGCGCTCCGACCCTTCCTCCAACCGAGAGCTTGGATCAAAAAGCCTCTGATATAGCACTTGATACTTTGATTCCAGATAATACAAATCAGCCATACGATATGAAGATTTTAATTCAAGCACTGGTCGATGAGGGTGAGTTCCTAGAAATCCATGCACTTTACGCCCCAAATATTGTCGTCGGTTTTGCGAGAATTGAAGGTGAGTCGATTGGAATTATTGCAAATCAGCCATCTCAGTTAGCTGGAACTTTAGATATTAACTCCAGCGAAAAAGCCGCCCGCTTCCTGCGTTTCTGTGACGCCTTTAATATTCCGATTCTAACTCTCGTCGATGTTCCGGGTTTCCTACCCGGTACCGAACAAGAGTGGGATGGAATCATCCGGCGAGGTGCAAAGTTACTTTATGCATATGCCGAAGCATCGGTGCCACTTGTCACACTCATTACGCGCAAGGCATATGGTGGCGCCTTCATTGTTATGGGCTCAAAATACTTAGGTAGTGATATTAACTTTGCTTGGCCAACGGCAGAGATTGCGGTGATGGGAGCCCAAGGTGCAGTTAATATCTTGTACCGCAAAGATATTGCCGATTCGAAAAATCCTATAGAGAAACGGGCCGAGTTAGTCAATGAATATAACGAGTCACTTGCCAATCCATATTTAGCTGCCGAGCGTGGAACCATTGATACGGTAATCGAACCAAATCAATCACGTGCGTATATAACTAAGGCGTTTAGAACACTAAAAACCAAACGTGACACGTTGCCAGCGCGCAAACATGGAAATATTCCACTCTAATGGAGTTCTCTATTATTAACGGTGGCGCTACGCCCCAAGAGCTTGTGGCTCTAAAGCAGGTGCTCATAACTCGAAAGCGGCAAGAGCTAACCCCCAGTATTCATCGGAGTGTCTTTGCTCGCCCGCAGCTTCGAAGGCCGTTAACCACCAAATCTCGCTTCGGCGATAAGAGTTACTGAGTCGTTTTGCCAAAAATTATCCTGGCCTCTGCATCTATTTCGCGCCGTCGTTTACTCGAATCCGCTGGGCTCAAGCCAATTATTATGGTGAGCGAGGTCGATGAAGAGACGGAGTTTTTTAATGCACTGACTCCGGCGGATATGGTGATTGCCTTGGCAATAACAAAGGCACATACTGTTCGTGAGCGAATCGATTTTCCTGCGATTATTATTGGCTGTGACTCAACATTTGAGTTTAATGGCCGCTCACTCGGTAAACCTGGCACTGCCGATATTGCAATCGAGCGAGCTAAGCGGGTGGCCGGTAACTCTGGACTCTTGCATACGGGGCACTGCATCCTGGATACTTCCAAGGATCGAGAGATCTCAAATATTATTACTACTAAGGTTAATTTTGAGATGATAAGTGATGATGAGATTAATGACTATGTCGCAACCGGTGAGCCACTCCATGTCGCTGGGGGCTTTACCCTTGATGGCTTTAGCTCACCATTCATCTCAACAATTGAAGGCGATTACACCAGCGTGGTCGGAATCTCGATGCCCTATATCCGAAAAGCATTTGCCCAACTTGGATACTCATGGCCAGAAGTTAAGCTGATGCAATGAGACGCGTATTAATAGCAAACCGTGGTGAAATAGCGGTTCGAATTATTCGAGCCTGTAAGGACCATGGCTTAGAGAGTGTGGCTGTCTACTCTCAAGAAGATCGCTCGGCTATTCACACGAGTATGGCCGATTTTGCTTTTTCATTGACAGGTACCACGGCTACGCAAACGTATTTAAATATTGAAAAGCTAATCTCCGTTGCTCATCAATCTGGCGCCGATGCAGTGCACCCCGGATATGGCTTTTTATCCGAGAACGCCGAGTTTGCTCAAGCGGTAATTAACGCGGGTTTAATCTGGATCGGACCACCTCCTGCCGCTATTCGTGCACTTGGCGACAAAGTCTCCGCCCGCAAAATCGCATCAAAAGCGGGAGCGCCATTGGTGGCAGGAACTGAAGATCCAGTCGCCGGAGATGAAGAAGTCACCGCCTTTGCCCTTCTGTACGGGCTCCCAGTTGCAATTAAAGCGGCACACGGTGGTGGTGGCCGCGGGTTAAAGGTTGCTCGCACCATGGAGGAGATTCCAGAGTTATTCGCATCGGCCGTGCGTGAGGCGATCAGTGGCTTTGGTCGCGGAGAATGCTTTGTTGAACGCTACTTGGATAAGCCTCGCCACGTAGAAACACAGATGCTTGTCGATCAGTTTGGTCATGCAGTTGTCGTAAGTACCCGTGACTGCTCATTACAGCGCCGCCATCAAAAACTTGTCGAAGAGGCACCGGCGCCATTCTTAAGTGATGCCCAGAATGAAGAGTTGTACCGTTCGAGTAAGGCGATCATGAAAGAGGCTGGCTACGTTGGTGCGGGAACTTGTGAGTTCCTCATTGGAGTTGATGGCACAATCTCTTTTCTAGAAGTAAATACCAGGCTCCAGGTCGAGCACCCTGTGAGTGAAGAGGTCACTGGCATTGATTTAGTGCGAGAGCAGTTCCGAATTGCCATGGGAGAGCCGCTTGGCTTTGATGATCCAATAATTCGTGGTCACTCGATTGAGTTTCGAATTAATGGAGAGGATCCTGGCCGCTCATTTCTACCGGCCCCAGGCCGCATCACTGCGTGGAACATTCCTACTGGACCTGGAGTACGTGTCGATGCCGGTTTCAAAAATGGTGATACCGTGGGTGGAAACTTTGATTCACTACTCGCAAAATTAATTATTACTGGAACTACTCGCCAGCAAGCTATTGAGCGAGCACGTAGAGCCTTAGCGGAGTTTGAAATAGCTGGTTTAGCTACTGCACTTCCCTTTCACCGGGCAATTGTCGAAGATCCGGCATTCACGCATGAGTTTAAGGTTTACACGAGCTATATTGAAAATGAATTCAAAAATGATATTCCTTCTTTTACTTCATCGGCCCAACCACTTCAAACTCATTTAGCTCCCGAGCACTTAGTTGCCGAGGTCGATGGTAAACGCTTTGAAGTTTTAATCCATGCACCTGCCCCTGTAATTAAGCGCCATCGTGCTAAGGCCAGTATGTCTGGTGGGGCCGGTGGCTTGGCGTTAACAAGTCCAATGCAGGGAACGGTGGTAAAGATTGAAGTCCAAGAGGGTGAGCGCGTCCAAGAGGGCGATCTGATTATCGTGCTTGAAGCGATGAAGATGGAGCAGCCCTTAAAGGCACATAGATCTGGTGTGATCTCAAGCCTTACGGCGATTATTGGCGCTACGGTGTCGAGTGGAACAACGCTCTGTGAGATTATTGACACATGACACACAGCGATCTTCTTTATAGCGATCCATTGGCTGCGGCAACTGCTGCCGCCGAGGAGATATGCGAGCGTACGGGTATTGCATCCCATGACATTGCACTGGTTATGGGATCGGGTTGGGTGAGCGCCGTTGATGCATTAGGGCAACCCGCCTATGAGTGCAACGCCGAAGAGTTAACTGGTTTTTTACCACCAACTGTTGAAGGACACTCTGGAAAGATTCGCTCTTACGCAATTAAAACCGAGAGCCGTGAGATTCGAGCCCTAGTATTTCTTGGCCGTACGCATTTATATGAAGGTAAAGGTGTCGAGCCCGTTGTTCATAGTGTGCGTGCCGCAGTCAAGGCTGGTTGTAAAATTATTATTCTAACTAATGCTTGTGGAGCAATTAATACAAAGTTTAGCGTTGGACAGCCAGTCCTTATTCGTGACCACATCTCTCTAACCGCAGTATCGCCATTATCAGGAGCTACCTTTGTTGATTTGACCGATCTCTATAGTAAGCGTCTGCGAGAGATAGTTAAGCTCGAAGATTCAACTCTTGACGAAGGTGTCTATGTGCATTGGCGTGGACCCACGTATGAAACCCCAGCAGAGATACATATGATGCGCACTATGGGTGGCGACCTTGTTGGAATGTCCACCGTGCCCGAAGCGATCGCTGCACATGCCTTAGGTGCGCAAGTTCTTGGAATATCTTTGGTTACTAATGCTGCCGCGGGAGTAACCGGGGAAAAACTTAATCATGAGGAGGTGATCGCCGCCGGGCGAGCCGCCGCAGATCGCATGGGCGCACTTCTCAAAGGTGTTATCCCAAAGTTGTTCTAATCTCATGAACCTTCGCTCCGAGGTCCAAGCATGGATAGAGGATGATCCAGATCCAATCACCGCCGCACAGCTACAACTCTGGCTAGATACCGAGAATGAGTTAGAGCTGCGGGCATCGTTTTCAGGCTTCTTACAGTTTGGTACTGCTGGTCTGCGTGGACCGATTCGACCCGGCCCATCGGGAATGAACCGCGCCGTGGTCGGGCGAACCGCTGCGGCGATCGCAATCTTCATGCGCGAGCGAGGATTAAAGCGTGTTGTTATTGGGCGCGATGCCCGACATGGCTCGGAGGATTTTACGATTGAGACCGCTTCAATAATGAGTGGAGCTGGAATGGATGTGTTGGTACTCCCCCGCCCACTGCCGACGCCAGTCCTAGCTTTCGCTACAAATGAACTTGCATGCGATGTTGGAATCATGATTACCGCTAGTCATAATCCACCGCAAGATAATGGCTACAAAGTTTATTTAGGTGGCACCGTTGATGGAATTTATTACCGAGGTTCTCAAATTATCTCTCCAACAGATCAATTGATTTCTAAAGAGATCGATGCGATTACTTCTCTCAAAGGGTATCCACGTGGTCATCGTTGGAGCGTTGTTGATGAGTCAGTAATTGAAAAATACGTAAGTATTACCGCATCCGTAGTTAGTAATCCAGGTAAATTACGGATTGTCTATACAGCGTTGCATGGCGTTGGTACCCAAACGCTCATGCGAGCCTTTGAAAAAGCAGGTTTCTTAGCACCTATTTTAGTTGAGGCGCAGGCCCAACCTGATCCAGAGTTTCCTACGGTTCAATTTCCAAACCCAGAAGAGCCGGGGGCAATTGATTTAGCTCTTGAGAGCGCACGAAACTTTGATGCTCATCTAGTGATTGCAAATGATCCCGATGCCGATCGATGTGCTGCGGCGATAAATGATCCAAAAACCGGTTGGCGAATGTTACGTGGCGATGAGCTGGGGGCCATCTTTGGTGAAATAATCGCGCGCAATGCGCCAAAAAACGCGGTCTTCGCTAATTCAATCGTCTCGTCTACTATTTTGAGTAAAATAGCGGCGCATTACAAGATTGAGTTCAAGCAGACTCTTACTGGATTTAAATGGCTAGCAAAAATTGAGGAGCTTACCTTCGGGTATGAAGAGGCACTTGGCTATGCCGTAGATCCCAAGACTGTTAATGATAAAGATGGCATCAGCGCTGCACTTAAACTGGCGGAGATTGCAAGTGATTTAGCGGCTCAAAATATGACGCTTTTGGATTTACTCGATGAGATATGGAATCGCCATGGCTTTCATGGAACTGAGCAGATTTCCATTCGCCTTACCGAACTTGCGCAAGTTGAGCGAGTTATGAGCGCTCTGCGCACTCACCCTCCAACACATATTGCCGGACGTACCGTGCAATCCCTTGATGATTTATTAATACCAGTAGATGATCTGCCACCGACTGATGGACTACGCCTCTTCTTGGATGGCGGGATTCGAGTTATTATTCGTCCAAGTGGGACTGAGTCAAAGATGAAGTGTTACATTGAAGTTATTGAAAAAGACTCTGAAAGCGCACACGCTGTTCTGAGTCAATTACGAACACCATTAAAGGAATTACTATCGTGAGT
Organism: Candidatus Planktophila sp.; assembly: GCA_040402335.1. Classification (GTDB taxonomy): domain Bacteria; phylum Actinomycetota; class Actinomycetes; order Nanopelagicales; family Nanopelagicaceae; genus Planktophila. The sequence goes on along the minus strand of JBBAMX010000001.1, from coordinate 97,280 downwards.
TTTTACGGTTTGGTTGATGGCAGTGATGCTTCACTCAAAAAATATCTATCGGCACTTCCAGGCGTAGATAAAGTTGGCCTAGATGCCCGAGCGGCAATGCTGGCCACACGAAGTATTAAAACCAGCTCTAAACGTTGGGCGATCGATACGGCGATTTCGATGGTGGATTTAACGACCTTAGAGGGCGCAGATACCCCCCGAAAAGTCCAAGCGCTCTGCAGTAAAGCCGTTCGACCAGATCCAATGGATTTAACGGTACCCAGTGTCGCTGCAATCTGTGTCTACAACGATATGGTCAAGATAGCTCGTACTCATTTAGATTCAATCGGAGGTGAAAAAGTTGGGGTGGCTGCAGTTTCAACGGCTTTCCCATCGGGTCGAGCATCTTTGGCGGTGAAATTACAAGATACCGCCGATGCCTTGAATGCAGGTGCATCAGAGATTGACATGGTTATAGATCGTGGCGCTTTTCTAGCTGGAGATTACATCGCTGTTTTTAACGAGATTGTAACCATCCGTGATCTCTGTGGAAGCCGTGCACATTTGAAGGTTATCTTTGAAACTGGCGAGCTCGTTACTTACGATAATGTGAGAAAGGCATCGTTTCTAGCCATGGCTGCAGGTGCCGATTTCATTAAGACTTCCACAGGTAAGGTAGTTCCAGCGGCCACCCCTTCAGTCGTACTTCTCATGTTAGAGGCGGTCCGTGATTTTTATACTATGACCCAGGTAAAGATCGGCGTGAAACCCGCGGGTGGAATTCGAAATACAAAAGATGCGATAAAACAGTTAGTCCTAGTTAATGAGACCGCCGGTGAACAGTGGTTAAAACCCTCGCTCTTTCGTATTGGAGCAAGCGCACTTCTCAACGACTTGCTAATGCAAAGGATGAAAATGGATAATGGTTATTACTCAAGCCCACCCTACGTAACGATTGATTAGTGGAGACCTAATGAGCTTTGAATATGCATCGGCCCCAGAGTCGCGGGCCATTGTCTCTATTAAGGCAAAGTATGGCCACTTCATTGGCGGGAGTTTTGTACCAGGGAGCAAGCATTTTCCAACGATCAATCCCGCCAATGAGGAAGTACTCAGTCGAATTGCACTAGCGGGCAAGGCTGATGTAGATGCTGCAGTAAAGGCCGCGCGTAAGGCCTACACCTTAACTTGGTCAAAGATGAGTGGAAAGGAGCGCGGGAAGTACTTATTTCGGATCGCGCGCATCCTCCAAGAGCGGGCACGTGAATTCGCAGTACTTGAGACCCTCGATAATGGAAAACCTATTCGAGAGTCTCGTGATGTTGATATTCCATTAGCGGCTGCACATTTTTTTTACCACGCAGGCTGGGCAGATAAACTCGAATTTGCTGGCGTTGGAACTTCGGTGAAGCCACATGGTGTGGCCGGTCAGATTATCCCATGGAACTTTCCCTTGTTAATGTTAGCCTGGAAAGTTGCACCCGCACTTGCCGCTGGCAATACCGTCGTATTGAAGCCCGCTGAAAGCACCTCACTTACCGCACTTTTATTTGCTGAAGTCTGTCAACAGGCCGAACTGCCTGCAGGCGTTGTCAATATTGTTACGGGTGATGGAACAACCGGATCATTAATTGTCAATCACCCTGGGATCGACAAGATAGCTTTCACGGGATCGACTGAAGTTGGTAAATCTATCGCTCGCGCAGTTGCTCCAACTAAAAAGAGCCTCACACTTGAACTAGGTGGCAAGGCCGCCAATATTGTCTTTGAAGATGCCGCGATTGACGAGGCGATCGAAGGGATTGTTAATGGCATCTTCTTTAATCAAGGCCATGTCTGCTGCGCCGGTTCTCGTCTTATTCTGCAAGAGAGCATCGCCGATGAGGTTTTAGATAAACTCAAAAAGAGAATGACTCAGATAAGAGTCGGTGATCCCATGGATAAAAATACCGATTTAGGTGCGATAAATAGCAAAGAGCAGCTCCTTAAAATCCGTGAACTCACAGCAGTAGGTGATGCCGAAGGTGGCGAGCGTTGGAGCGCACCATGCGATTTACCGACAAAGGGATACTGGTTTGCGCCAACGATCTTCACTGGAGTTACGCAAGCTCATCGAATCGCTCGTGAAGAAATCTTCGGGCCAGTCCTCTCGGTTCTAACTTTTAGGACGCCACAAGAGGCTATAGATAAGGCAAATAACACGCCCTTTGGGCTATCGGCTGGAGTTTGGAGTGAGAAGGGATCGCGAATTTTATGGGCTGGCCAACAGTTACGGGCCGGTGTCATCTGGGCAAATACGTTTAATAAGTTTGATCCAACCTCACCATTCGGTGGATATAAAGAGTCTGGTTGGGGCCGCGAAGGTGGGCGACATGGTCTTTCGGCATATCTAAAAGGAGTTGGCCATGAGTGAGCGCATCGATATTAAAAAGACATATAAGTTATTTATCAACGGCGCTTTTCCACGTACCGAATCTGGTCGTACATATGAGATAAAAAACGCCAAAGGTGTTTTTATAGCTAACCCCTGTTTATCCTCGCGAAAAGATTTAAAGGAATGCGTCGTTGCAGCGCGTTCAGCATGGTCGGGCTGGAGCCAGGCTACGGCATATAACCGGGGGCAGATTCTCTATCGCCTAGCTGAGATGTTAGAGGGACGACGTGGGCAGTTTGTCGATGAGATTATTCTCGTGACAGGTCTTAGTAAAGTGAAGGCGGAAAAAGAGGTATCGGATTCAATAGATCGACTGGTCTGGTACGCCGGATGGAGCGATAAGTTATCCTCGCTAAGCGGTGCAATCAATCCAGTCGCAGGACCGTACTATAACTTTACGGTCGCCGAGAGTATGGGCGTTATTGCAGCGATCGCTCCTGAAGCACCATCACTCCTTGGGCTTATCGATACGATCGCACCTATTATTGTGAGTGGAAATACCGTTATTGTCATAGCGAGTACGAGTGCTCCGCTATCGGCTATGAGCTTCGCTGAAGTTATCGCAACGAGTGATGTGCCAGGTGGTGTAATAAATATTTTGACTGGCAAAAAAGATGAGATAGCGCCATGGATGGCCTCACATATGGATATCGATGGCTTAGATATCTCTGGACTAGCGGTTAAATCTCACGCCACTATCCGAATCGCTGGGGCCGATAACCTCAAACGGATCTACAGTTTTAATTCATCTGATCCGGGACGTATCCTTGCATTCTTGGAAAATAAAACGCTCTGGCATCCAATTGGGCTCTAAGACCAGCCTTTATCAATGGTTTTTAACCATAACGCTCTAACCGCTTCAACGTCTAAATCTAGAACGACGCCTACCTTTGTGCAATCAACCGCCGCAAGGTTTTCCAACTCAAGTAGAAAAGGAGATCTGCGGTCACAAAGCGTTGCGCCTCGGCCAGGACCGGTAGACGTATCGACTACAACGTCAAAGAGCTCAATGGTAAAGAGCTCTGGGCAAATAGCAGTTGCTACAGCGCCATAATCACCGAGAGTTACCGGAGAACTCTTTAATCTGTCGATAAAGGCCGCAATAAGTGAGCCAGCAAATTGAGCAGATTTGGAGTCAGATGCCTTTAAACGTGCCGCTTGCACATCTGTAACTGTTGGGCGCATAAAGACATCAAGTCCATACATTGTTATAGGGACACCACTTTGAAAGACAATCGCTGCCGCTTCTGGATCGTGCCAGATATTGAATTCGGCGCTGGCGGTAGCATTTCCGCCCGATGCCGATCCACCCATTAAAACTATTCGATCAAGTTTTTTAGCGCTCTCAGGAAATGCGCGTAAAAAAAGCGCAATATTTGTCAACGGAGCCATTGGAACTAAAACTACTGGATCGAGTGAATCCTCAATCAGATCACGGAGTAATTCGACTGCCGAGCGTGAATCAACCGTACGCGCTGATGGAGCGATTCCAAGATCTCCCATTCCATCTTCGCCATGTACATACTCTGCATAGTGTGGAATTTCAATTAAGGGGCGCGTTGCTCCTCGAGCTACTGGAATATCACCAGCTCCTGCCGCATCTAGGGTTTTTAAAGTATTAACTACCACCTGATCGACATTGGTGTTTCCATCGACGCAGGTGATACCCAGGAGATTTATCTGCGGATGAAGGGCTGCGAATAAAATTGCGAAGGCATCATCTACCCCGGTATCAACATCTAATATCATTGAAGTTTTTTTCATACGCGATAGCCTATCGCTATGAGAAAAGCAGTAGTAGCTATCGTTGGAAGCGCCATGATGGATTTAACGGCCTACGCCTCGATACTTCCCGAGCCGGGTCAAACCCTAGTCGGCCAGCTTTTCACGACTGGATTCGGTGGCAAAGGCGCCAACCAAGGAGCCATCGCCGCACTCTGTGGCGCCGATCTCCATTTTATTGGAAAGGTTGGGCGTGATCTATTCGGCGACTCCATTGCCGAAAACTTCACTAATCTGGGAGTCAACTCAACTCATCTAGAGCGTAGCGATACTCCTACCGGTGTGGCACATATCTGGGTCAATGGTGAGGGTGAAAATCGCATCATCATTATTCCAGGCGCTAATAGTGAGATAGAAAGTACAAAGGCTGTTAGTGCGATCAATTCAATCACTGCACTCTCGGTAGTTATAGCCCAGTGTGAAATAGAACAGTCGGTGACCCTGGCTGCATTTCGTGCCGCTAAATCTATTGGCGCCGTAACAATTTTAAATCCCGCACCCTACCAACCACTTTCTGCAGAGTTGCTCGATCTAACAGATTGGTTAATTCCTAATGAGACTGAGTTTCTTGAACTCCATGGCCAACTTCCAACTAGTGATGAAATACTAAAGAGCTTTCGCCCGGGCCAAAATTCAATAGTAACTCTTGGCTCAAAAGGAGCGGCATTAATTAAAAGCGATGGCACCATCGTGCGCATAAGCGCGCCGATAGTTAAAGCGGTAGATACAACGGGTGCTGGTGATGCCTTTGTTGGGAGCTTTGCATATGCCATCGCCTCCCAGATGGATCCCGAGGCAGCTACCGCCCTAGGTGTTCAAGTAGCGTCGTTGAGTGTTACACGAAAAGGCGCACAGTCTTCTTATCCCACTCACGCCGAGATCGCCACACTTTCATAGCCCCTTAAAACAAAGGTTGGCCGCCGAACTGGCTCACTCGCCAAAGACATATTGGGATACTTCTGCCACAACGCCGGTAAAGAGACGCTCATCTCTAAACGTGCAAGTGGTGCGCCTAAGCAAAAGTGAATACCGCCGCCAAAGCCAATATGTGAATTGGACTCTCGAGTAATATCCATTGCATCGCTATTAACGAAGATGGCCTGATCCCGATTGGCAGAGCCGATAAGGGCGGCGATTTTCTGCCCAGCCTGAATTCTTACGGCTCCAACGTGCGTGTCTTGGGTAGCTGTACGCTCAAAGAGCTGTAAAGGAGCGTCAAAACGCATGAACTCCTCTACTGCCCGCTCGGTGTGGCTTTGGGCATCGCTTCGCAGCAGCGATCTTTGATTCTCATTCTTCAACACCTCGACCATGCCATTACCAAAGGCGTTAACGCTTGCCTCGTGTCCAGCATTTAACAAGAGAATACATGTTGCAACAAGCTCATGCATATTTAACTTCTCACCATTTTCTTCGACCATCGCTAAATCTGTTATTAGATCTTGGCCCGGAGATTTTTTGCGAAGTTGCGCTAATTCACGTACATACTCGGCAAACTCTAAAGCGGCCTGCTGAGCTTGGCGCTTATGTAGTTCTGATGGATTTACTTCATACATCTTCACAATAGCTTGCGACCACGGCCGTAATAAATGCTCGTCGGAAGGTGGAAAGCCAAGTAAGTCTGCGATTATTTTAACTGGCAAGGGCTCTGCAAAGTCCATGATGAGGTCAAAGCTATCTCCAGCTTTAACTTTTGAATCGATGGCTGTAAGTAATTCCTGTGTAATTCGTTCGATAGCGGGGCGCATCTCCTCAATTTTTTTTCGATTAAAGGCTTTGGCCACTAAGCCACGCAGACGAGTGTGCTTAGGGGGTTCACTGTCTAGAATTGAATCAGAGTGGAGCCAATTAAAATTCTCCCACTCAAAATCAGGTTGTTTTTCAATAAAGATACGACCAAGTGATTTATTACGAAAGACTTCACTGGCATCGCTGTGAGTGGCTGCCAAGAATATTCCTAGCTTCTCATGCCAGACGGGAGCACCTAAACTGCGCAACTCCTTTAACTGTGGATATGGGTCGGCCACAAAAGTTGGATCGCCAAAATCAATCACTACTCAGCTGCAATTTCGGCATATCTAGGTTTGATTATCTTTTCAATAATTGCGAGCCGCTCTGGGTAGGAGATAAAAGCGCTTTTCATCGCATTTATCGTCACTCGTTGGAGGTCAATAAAACTCCAGTCAAATGCCTTCACCGCTTCCTGCATCTCAAGGGTCATAGAAGTCTGACTCATTAAACGGTTGTCGGTGTTGAGTGTGACGCGGAAGCGAAGTTTCGCTAGCGCGCCAATCGGGTGTTCGGCATAGCTTTTAGCCGCCCCTGTTTGAAGGTTAGATGTCGGACATAGTTCTAAGGGAATTCTGCGATCGCGCACGTATGAGGCCAGCTGACCGAGCTGTGGTACCTCACCCGAAAAGTCAATATCATCGATAATGCGCACGCCGTGGCCTAAGCGCTCAGCGCCACACAGTTGAATCGCCTCCCAAATAGATGGCAGCCCATAGGCCTCGCCGGCATGAATCGTAAAGTGTGCATCCTCCTTACGAAGGTAATCAAAGCTCTCTTGCTGATCACTGGGAGGAAATCCATCTTCAGGTCCTGCAATATCAAAGCCCACAACACCTTTATTGCGGTATTGAACAACCAGTTCGGCTACTTCTTGTGAGCGCTTGTTTTGGCGCATCCCACATAGAAGTGAGTAGACCGCAATCTCATAACCCTCGGCCTTTGCTTGCGCGGTTCCTTGGCGAAAGCCCTCAAGGGTTGCATCTACTACTTGCGACATGGTGAGTGCCTTTTCAGTAAATAACTCAGGTGCGCCTCGAACCTCAGCGTAAACAACACCATCACGTGCAAGATCTACTGCACACTCACGTGCAACACGAACAATATCTTCGCGCCTTTGCATCACAGCGATAGTGTGCGAAAAAGTCTCTAAATATCGCACCAGCGATCCTGAGTCGCAGGATTCGCGGAACCACGTAGCAAGTTCATCGGCATCATTGGTTGGCAGCAAGGTATAGCCAATCTCGGCTGCGATATCGATAATCGTCTGTGGTCTTAAACCACCATCTAGGTGGTCATGTAACAAAACCTTTGGGACTCGCTTAATTTGTTCAGGTGTCGGTCTACTTGTATGGCTCACGGCTTTTCTCTCAATCGATAATTCGTTCAATAATTAGTGGCAATCTATCTACCTTTTCCCCGGGTGCTAAATCACCAATCACTACACAATCAATCAGCCGTTCCTGGGCCTGCGCGAAGGCGGCCGGAGTATCGGTATGAAGTGTAAATATAGGCGCGCCGGCGGTGAGAGTATCCCCGGGCTTTGCATGGATCTCTACCCCAGCACCTGCCTGCACCGCCTCGCCTTGGCGAGTTCGGCCGGCGCCTAAACCCCATGCGGCAAGGCCTACCTTCATCGCATCCATGCTTAAAACCATGCCAGAGTTTTGAGCGGTTACTATCAAGTTCTCCTTCGCCTTTGGAAGCGCCGCATCTGGATCCCCGCCCTGAGCGCGAATCATTGAGCGCCAGACATCCATCGCCTTTCCATTTTTTAGGGCATCGGCTGGATCTATGCCATTGATTCCCGCAATCTCTAGCATTTCACGGGCGAGCACAACCGTTAACTCGATAACATCACTAGGTCCACCACCGGCGAGAACCTCTATCGATTCACGGACTTCAAGTGCGTTACCTGCGGTGAGTCCAAGGGGAATATCCATAGCCGTTACCAGAGCTAACGTCTTAACACCGGCACGTTTGCCAAGTCCAACCATTACATGTGCTAACTCTGCCGCTTTTTTAGGATCGCTCATAAAGGCACCGACACCGGTCTTGACATCTAAAACAAGTGCACTTGTTCCCTCAGCTATTTTTTTACTCATTATGGAGGAGGCGATAAGTGGAATTGATTCAACGGTTGCCGTCACATCTCGAAGTGCATAGAGTTTTTTATCGGCAGGTGCTAAGCCAGCACCTGCGGCACAGATAACCGCCCCACACTCTTGTAAAATCTTCAGCATCTCTGAGTTTGAAAGCGATGCACGCCAACCTGGAATCGACTCCAACTTATCTAAAGTACCGCCCGTATGTCCAAGACCGCGGCCCGATAGTTGAGGAACGGCGGCACCACAGGCTGCAACAAGTGGTGCTAAGGGAAGGGTAATTTTATCTCCGACTCCCCCCGTTGAATGTTTATCTACCGTTGGGCGGGTGAGCTGAGACCAGTTCATGCGCTCTCCACTATTGATCATCGCATCGGTCCACCTGGAAATCTCTCCAAGCTCCATTCCGTTAAGCAAGATCGCCATAAGTAACGCCGACATCTGTTCATCGGCGACGGCCCCGCGCGTATAGGCATCGATGACCCAATCGATCTGCGCTTCGCTCAAGACGTGATGATCACGCTTTGCGGCAATGATCTCTGCCGCAGAAAAAGCCTCTAAATGAGACATCTACCCCTCGCTAGGCTTTAAATCATCTGGACCAAAGGCCCAGGGCAACATCGCCGCCATTGTTTGTGGACCTGTATCACTCATTAATAGCGCAGTTGCACCACCATGTTCAAAGAGTAATTGGCGACAGCGGCCACATGGAGCTAATGCTTTACCATCACCACCGACACAAGAGATTGCGATTAAGCGTCCGCCACCCGTTGCAATCAGATTTGATACCAGCCCACACTCGGCACAGAGTCCCAAACCATAACTCGCATTTTCAACGTTACAGCCCGAAACGATACGGCCATCACTGACTAATGCGGCAACACCGACTGGAAATTTTGAATAGGGCGCATAGGCCAACTTCATCGCCGCAACGGCGGCATCGTGAAGTTGATCCCAGTTAATCTCACTCATCGCATGCCTCCACGGCGATATGGAACTCCATCGGCGGCGGGAAGGCGTAAGCGTTGCGATGCCAATGACATAACCAGCAGCGTTGTTATATATGGCGTCATAGTTACTAGCTGGCCGGGAAGTTGATCTACTGCCAAGAAATACCATAACGATAGGACGGCAAAGATAAAAGTAAGCCCGGCTTTTATAAACTTAGCTTTTCTAATATCACGGTAGATAAGAAAGATTAAAATTGTTACAACTAATAAAATTAATGCGTGAATCGATGCCGAGTCTCTGAGTTGAAGTGCATCGGCAAATCCAAAGAGACCAGCTCCGAGTAAAATGCCACCGGGGCGATAGTTTCCAAATATAAGGGCTGCCAGACCGATGAATCCACGTCCGGCAACTTGATTCTCTTGATAGTGATTTGCCGCAACTATTGCTAAAAAACCACCACCAAGACCGGCAAGAGCGCCAGATATTAAAACTCCGACATATTTCATCGAATAGACATTGACGCCGAGCGACTCGGCTGCGATAGGTGCCTCACCGGCACTTCGGAGTCGAAGACCAAATGGGGTTTTCCAGATAATAAAGACTGAGAGCGGAATCAAAATGATCGCGATTAGCGTCACGTAGGATAAATCCCCTGTTAAACCCCGAAGAATCGAGGCGGTGTCGGAGATAAAAAACCAGTGTTTATTAGCGATTGAAGCCAATAAATCTGGGCTTTTCCATCCAAAGAAGTTGCCACCTGAGAGGATAGGAAAACTATTACTCCCAATTGACGTTACATCGGGTGACTGCGATGGACCAAGCCACGCCCCACTCTTATAAAAAATCGTTGATAAGTATCGAACTAGGCCGGCCGCGATAATATTTATCGCTACTCCAGAGACGACATGGTCAACGCCAAATGTAATCGTAGCCACGGCATGTAGAAGCGCACCCGTAGCTCCGAAAAAGATAGCGGCTAATAATCCAAGCCACGGTCCATGCTTTGAGCCGATCATTCCTCCGGCCCAAGCGCCCATGATCATCATGCCTTCCAAGCCAATATTGACCACACCCGCACGCTCGGAGAACATGCCTCCGAGTCCAGCCATTGCAATTGGCACCGAGAGTAAAAGTGCGGCAGAGGCGGTACCGATACTTGTTAAATCAGAGGCGCCTGTTATTAGCCGAATTACTGAAAGGATAAATACCAGAATCGCTACATAACGCAGCACTCTCATCGCTTTGGTCTTCATGCATTCACCACCTTTGCAAGCTCTTTACTCTGCAGGGTTAACTTATATCGGCGCACGATTTCATATGCGATAACTGAGGAGAGAAGAATTGAACCCTGCATAATTACATAAGTCTCTGGAGCGATATCGATTAGCTCCAGTGCGCGCGAACTTACTTCCAAAAAGCCAAATAAGAGCGCACTTATAGCCATACCAACGGCGTTATTTCGACCCAATAGAGCAACGGCGATCGCTGAAAATCCAATTCCGGTACGAAAGCCCATATTAAATGCATGTGTATCACCCAACACCGCGGGCAGACCTGCCAGCCCGGCAACGGCTCCCGATAGCGCAAGAGCCACAAATGTCATCCGCTTTGAGTTGACCCCACTGACCCGCGCGGCGATGGGATTAGAGCCGGTTGCACGAAGTTCAAAGCCAAAGCGGGTGCGATTCACGACAAACCAGAAGATTACTCCCAGCACCATGGCAACAAGGAGCATTCCATATACTCCACCTCCAGGTTGGTTTTTGACCCCTATTTTATTCAGGAGTGGCATCAAATTTGGAAATTGGCCCGAAGCGGGAAGGGCTTTAGTAGACATATTATTTGAATTAGTACTTCGATCGACAAAGTAATTTGCTAAGAGATATGAAGATAGACCACCGGCTAAAGCGTTGAGCATGATTGTGGAGATAACCTCACTGACCCCCCGCTTTACCTTTAAATAACCGGCGATCGAGGCCCAGAGACCACCTATTGTCATTGCGATAATCATAATTACCAAAATATGAAGTACCGGTGGAAGCGTAAACATTGCACCAAAGTATGCGGCAAAGATTGCGCCTAATCGCAGTTGTCCTTCGACACCGATATTAAATAACCCTGCACGAAATGTGATTGCGATGGCAAGGGCTGCAATGTAATAAGGCGTTGCAGTATTGAACACCTGCATCAACTGAGCCGATGCAGATCCAAACTCCCACATAGTCTTATATGCATCCATTGGTGATTTATGTGATGCAAGAACGGCAACACTTGAGATGATTATTGAGACTATCGCCGCGGCAAGGGGGGCAGCTACTGCCAGGGCGATTGAGGAGAGCTTTACTTTTCTCAACGTGCACCAGTCATCGCTGAGCCAAGTTGCTCTGGAGTAGTTTTAGTTGGATCAAGCTCGGCCGTGACTACGCCGCGCAACATCACGAGCAGGCGATCGGACATACCGATCAACTCCTCTAAGTCGGCCGAGATGAGAACAATGGCCATCCCCTTTTCCCGTGCACGCCGTAACTCTTCCCAAATCGCACCCTGTGCTCCAACGTCGACGCCACGCGTTGGATGGGAGGCGACGAGCAAGGCCGGTGCCTTACTCATTTCACGTCCAACGATAAATTTCTGCTGATTTCCACCCGATAGCGCCGCCGCCAAAGTATCTGGGCCGGGCGCGCGCACATCAAACTCCTGCATGATGCGCGAAGTATCTTCATATGTCTGCTTCTTATCCAAGATAAAGCCCCGCATAACCGGCGCGCCACGTTGATGTCCTAAAACACGATTCTCCCAAAGAGGTGACTCCATCAACATCGCCTGGCGCTGGCGATCTTCAGGGATCAGTCCAATACCTAAATCACGGCGAGCGGCCACACTCAGTCGATCGATATTGCCGCCTGAAAACTCAATCTCTCCCGTGTATTCACGAAGACCCATAATCGCTTCAACGAGCTCGCTCTGGCCATTGCCCTCAACACCTGCGATACCAACAACTTCACCGGCATGTAAATCAAAGGTGATGTGCGAGAGTAAGTCGCGGCTACCTGAATTGGTTGCAATTGAAATATCTTTCACCGAAAGCGTGATCTCGGGGCGGCGCGTATCGCCATAAGTTGCCGGCTGCGGAAGCTCGCTACCGACCATGAGCTCGGCCAATTGGCGGGCAGTTACATCCTTAGATTTAACCTCTGCAACCGTTGATCCCGCACGAACTACGGTAATTTCATCGGCCACGCGCAGGACCTCATCTAGCTTGTGTGAGATAAAGATTATCGCCATTCCTTGAGATCTAAGACCTGCAAGTGCGCTAAAGAGTGCATCTACCTCTTGCGGTACCAAGACTGCAGTCGGCTCGTCAAAGATTAAAATGCGTGCACCGCGAAATAATACTTTTAATATCTCAACTCGTTGGCGCTGTCCTACACCCAACTCTTCAACGAGAATATCTGGATCGATCTCAAGGCCATACTGCTGCGCCATCTCAACTATTTTTTTACGTGCTTCATCGAAATCGATTCTTAATCCATTTTTTGGCTCCGAGCCAAGGATTATATTTTCAAGGACTGTAAAATTATCGGCTAACATAAAATGCTGGTGAACCATTCCAATGCTTGCATCGATCGCATCGTTGGGATTCTTAAAGTTGACTGGGCTACCGTTGACTAAGATCTCCCCACTATCGGGGCGCTGCATTCCATAGAGAATCTTCATGACGGTGGATTTACCCGCCCCATTTTCACCTACTAGTGCGTGGACTGTGCCAGTCTGCACGCTCATGGATACATCTTTATTGGCGATAACGCCTGGGAAGCGTTTGGAGATGTGCCGTAGTTCAACTGCTAACGACACTTATTTACTCCTTCGAAAAAAGATCGAGAACGCTTGATAAAGTGATTTGGCCCAACTAGGAGATTTAACTCCATTGTTGGGCCAAATGCCACTCTTTAAAAAGCCTTTTCCGTTAAAGGATTAAGGCTTTGTTGGAACTACGATCTTTCCTGATTTAATTGCAGCTGCAGCCTTATCGATCTGGGCCTTGTACTTATTGATGTATCCACCGCTATACGAGACGCCAACGCCACCGATTGCTAAATCGTAGTGGCGACCATAGATACCAGCCTTGGCATCTAACACGTCGTTAACAGATGAACCAGCAACAGAGGTTGCAATCACATCGTAGACAGCTGTATCTACATGCTTAACCATTGATGTCAGCATGTTCTTCTTCTCATCGGCCGATGCGCTTAGGTATTGATCGGCGTCAACTCCGATTGTCCAGACTTTCTTGCCAGCCTTGGCTGAATCGGTTGCAGCTGCGAAGTTACCGGCACCTGATCCACCAGCTGCCGAGTAAATGACATCTACACCCTTATCGATCATTCCCTTAGCAATAACCTTTGCCTTTGCTGGATCATTAAATCCAGAGAAATCAGGGAACTCGGTTACGTACTTAACATCAACTGAAGCGGATTTCTTTGTAGCCTTTACTCCTGCAACAAAGCCGGCCTCAAACTTCTGTAGCAATGGAATACGAACTCCACCGATATAGCCGATCTTTCCTGATTTTGATGTAAGGGCTGCGGCAACGCCTGCAAGGTATGAGCCCTGCTCTTCAGCAAATACCAGGCCGGCAACATTTAGTAGTGCAACAGATTGGTCATCGATGATTCCAAATTGAACTCTTGGGTAATCTGAAGCAACGGCCTTCAAAGGTCCGGCATAGAGATATCCAACGGCGATAATCGGGTTGTATCCGGCCTCTGCGAGCAGGCGTAACTTACCTTCACGCTCGGCATCTGAGCCAGTTGTAACGGTTACCTCTTTAGCGCTAACGCCAAACTTCTTCTTTGCGGCATCAAGTCCGGCGGCGGCGGAGTCGTTGAATGACTTATCGCCACGTCCACCGATGTCATAAGCTAGACCTACTTTTACCTTTGATGCTGCAGTTGCAGCTGGTGCAACAAATGCAGTGACTGCAAGGGTTGCCGCAGCTACCGCTGCTACGAGATGAGTTATCTTCTTCAATTTTCCTCCAAGGGTCCATCTATGCATCCCCGCAGGGCTCCATAGAGAGTTTGTGTGTAATGAGAACCCTAGTCTTTCAAGCGCTAAAAACTCAATATCTGCAGGCAGATTTTGATGTCACTCATATAACGCTTTTAAAACTCTCTACTTGTACTTGAGGCTGCTCTTAAGCCACCGTTCCAAGGTTTTTATAAGCGAGCTCCAAGGTCTGCTCAGCCACACTGCGCGCCTTGGCCGCACCTTCGTGCAGAAGATCGATTAAATGTTTTTCATCCTCTAAGAGCGCTAAGGCTTTGATCCGAATTGGCCGCAGATACTCAACAACAACCTCGGCAACGGCCGACTTAAAATCTCCATAGCCCTTACCTACGAAATCGTTTTCAAGCCTTGCCACTGGCGTGCCCGAGAGTGCGCTATGAATACGTAATAAATTACTTATTCCCGGCTTTTCGCCCTCATCGAAGCGGACTTCGCTACCTGCATCGGTGATTGAACTCTTAATCTTCTTAGCGTTTACTTCTGGTAGATCCATTATCTCAATCACACCTGCCGTCGAGCCGGAGGACTTACTCATTTTAGAGTTAGGATCTTGTAGATCTGTTATCTTTGCAGCGGTTTTTACAATATAGCCTTCCGGAATCGTAAATGTCTGGCCGTACCGTGAGTTAAAGCGGCCGGCTAAATCTCGAGTGAGTTCGATGTGTTGGCGCTGGTCTTCACCCACTGGCACTAACTCGGCTTGATATAACAAAATATCTGCCGCCTGTAACATCGGATAGGTAAATAAACCAACCCTCGCACTATCGGTTCCGGCCTTAGCTGACTTATCTTTGAACTGCACCATCCGATTTGCCTCACCAAAGCCGGCCATGCACTCCATTAACCAACCCAGTTGATTGTGTTGAGGTATCTGTGATTGGACAAATATCGTGGACTTTTCGGGCGAGATTCCAAGGGCGATTAACTGCGCAGCAGAGGCCAAGGTCCGTTTTCGTAAAAGTGCGGGCTCGGTCTCAACGGTTAGGGCATGTAAATCTACGATGCAGTAAAAGGCGTCGTGACCATCTTGCAGCGCAACCCACTGCTTGAGCGCGCCCAAATAATTTCCCAAGTGAAAGGAGTCGCTCGTTGGTTGAATCCCCGATAAGACTCGTTTCATACTCATGTGCGCAGTCTTTCACATCTAAAGCAGTCCAAGAGATTAATAGCTCGCCGGCGAAATCACCAGTCGTTGTCTACCGGTGTGACTCATGAGAGGAGTGGGGATTTCTAGCTCCAGCCTTCTCCGCCTCTTGCCCAATCAAGCCAAGTTTCAGCGGGGAAATAGCTGCAAGAACTGCGCCAAATCCGTGACTGGTATTCTTTTCGTATGATCGGGCGCATGGCATTTCTTAAAGAAAATAGTGAAGCTATTAAGGCAATCGCTGCACGCCACAAAGGCCTCAAGATCGCGGTGTTTGGCAGCGTTGCCAGGGGCGAAGATGGACCAGACAGTGATGTTGATTTCCTCGTGACTTTCGACAAGGGAACTTCCTTATTGGACCTAGTTGGCTTGCAAGATGCACTAGAGGATTTTCTCAAAATTCCTGTCGATGTGATCTCAACCGGCGGTCTTAAGGAAAGAGATCATCATATTCGTGCAGAGGCACTTACCCTTTGACGCACACAGACGAGTTATATATTGCTGACCTTTTTGAAACGGCAGAAAAGTTAGTAACACTCGTTACAAAAGGAAATGCTTATTTCATTGAGAATTTTGAATGCTAATGGGCCGTTGAAAGAGCGCTATTAAACATTGGTGAATTTTGCACCCGCCTGTCAGAACAGTACAAAGCAGAATACCCAGAGATTCCTTGGAAAAAAATTATCGGAATGCGTACACAGTTGGCACATGCTTATCACCTCATCGATGCAGATATTGTTTGGAATGCAGCAAGCATAAGTGTTCCGGATCTGGTTAAAGCTTTAAAACAAACTTAGTAACCCCGCTATAGCCGTAGGCATAGCCCCCCCAAATAACTGCAGAGTGAAATAAGTATTTTGACCTATTTTTTAGTGTCGATTGGGTACGAATCTCAAACAGGCTATTTTCTAAGGGGTTCGAGAGATCAATAGGGCTCCAGCACGTTTGCCCTCGATAGAAAGTACGGTAATTCGAAGATTATTAAGGCTTACGAGATCACCTTCGCGCGGGATTCGACCCAGATGATGCATTACCAAGCCACTTGCCGTTTCATATGGACCATCTGGAATCTCTAACTCTGCCCGATCAATTAAATCCTCGATTGAAATTAGCCCGTCTACCTCAAAATCTCCGTTGTGGGGTTCAAAGGTGATGGCAGTTTCAACCTCATCGTACTCATCACGGATATCACCGATTAAACACTCCACTAAATCCTCCAGCGTCACAATGCCATCGGTGCCGCCATACTCATCTAAAACAATCGCTACATGCTGGCCCTGCAACCGCATCTCGGTGAGCGCTGGTAAAACACCCTTTGTGCCGGGCAGAAACATGATGCTGCGAACAAGTTCGATAATTTTATTTGTCTTACTTGCAAGGGATGTATCTAATAAATCACGCACATGTATAAAGCCCAGGACTTCATCGGATGATCCACGAATCACTGGATATCGAGAGTGAGCCTTATCAACAGCCAACTCAATCGCCTTAGTCACCGATAACGATGCATCCATGAAATCAACTTCGGTTCGGGGAACCATCACCTCATGCACTTGGCGCTCGGAGGCGTTAAAGACCTCTTCAACAATGTCGCGCTCTTCAGCAGTCAGTGCTGCATGTCCTGCCACTAAATCAAGTAACTCCTCTTCACTCATCGCGCTGCGTTGCTCTTTTGGATCAACACCAAATGCCCGCATGACAAAGTCGGTTGAGTGTGAGAGAAGCCAGATTATTGGTCGGAAAATCTTGGCCATCACATCGATTACTCCAGCCGAAGCCATCGAAATCTCCTCTGACCGAAAAATGGCTAAGCGTTTGGGAACAAGCTCACCAAAGACAAGTGAGAAATATGCGATCACCAAAGTCACGCCGATGATAGAGATTGTGGTGCTTGCGTTATCGGAGAGTCCAAGATCCTTGAGCCATGGAATGACATACTCCCCGAGCCTTTGAGCACCCAGGGCTGCAGATAAAAACCCGCAGACGGTCACCCCGACTTGGGCGCAGGCTAAGAAACGGTTTGGATTCTCGGTTAATTTAGCAACGCGAGCGCCACGTTTTCCACGGCCGGCTAGTTGGCGGATCTGACTATCGCGAAGTGAGATAAGGGCGATTTCAGCTGCAACAAAGAGAGCGGCCGTTAAAATGAGCGCCCCGACGACGGCCAGATCGCCCAATAAAGAGCCCAACGTGTGAGGTTGCATTATTTACTTAACTATACGCCCACCCATAAAAAGCTGGGCTCTTTGCATATCGCAGCTTTCCCCGTAATCTTGGCTCCGTTGATCCAATCGGGTCATCACCTTCATCCTCGGACCGTCGGGCACGTACCTGCCCGGAGAAGGAGAGCAATCTCATGGCATCAGTAGTTTTCGAAGCTGCATCACGCATCTACCCAGGCACCACCGCACCTGCAGTCGATAAGTTAAATCTAACCGTGAACGACGGTGAGTTTTTAGTCTTAGTCGGCCCATCGGGCTGTGGAAAGTCAACATCGCTTCGTATGTTGGCCGGACTTGAAGAGGTAGACACCGGTCGAATCTTGATTGGGGATCGCGACGTGACAAACGTTGCACCAAAAGATCGCGATATCGCGATGGTCTTTCAGTCATACGCCCTCTATCCACATATGACCGTGGCTGAAAATATGGGCTTTGCATTAAAAATCGCCGGCACACCAAAAGATGAGCGTGAACGCCGCGTCCTTGAAGCTGCAAAGCTACTTGACCTTGAGCCCTATTTAGAGCGCAAGCCAAAGGCGCTCTCGGGTGGACAACGTCAGCGCGTTGCTATGGGTCGCGCAATAGTTCGCGAACCACAAGTCTTCCTCATGGATGAGCCACTCTCAAACCTTGATGCAAAGTTGCGCGTAGCAACTCGCACCCAGATCGCTGCGTTGCAGCGCCGACTTGGAATCACAACTGTCTATGTCACACATGACCAGGTCGAGGCGATGACTATGGGCGATCGCGTTGCAGTACTTAAAGATGGCCTACTGCAGCAGGTCGATACACCGCGAAATCTCTACGACAATCCGGCAAATGCATTTGTGGCCGGCTTTATCGGCTCACCTGCAATGAACTTACTGAACGCGCCAATCCTTGGTGGCAAGGCGATGCTCGGTGATCTGGGTATCGCAGTTCCCGCCTCGGCCGGTAGCGAGATCACCGTTGGTGTTCGCCCCGAAGGCTTCTCCCCTTCTACCGAGGGCTTCCATGTACTCGTTGAAGTCGTTGAAGAGCTTGGTTCAGATGCCTTTGTTTATGGAAAGCCTGCCGATACAAATGTAAAGTTTGCGCAGGCCGGAGATGAGGGTGGTCAGATTATCGTTCGCTGGGATCCAAAGAATCCGCCAAAGGCTGGAGCGACTATTACGGTGACTGCAAATCCATCTGCAGTGCACCTATTTAACTCAGTAACTGGTGAGCGCATCTAAATCGTAATTAAAAAACCGCAGATCATTGTGATCTGCGGTTTTTTTATTGCACAAATAAGAAGCTCAGTTTTACGCCATCGCCTTTTTTAGGTTCTCATCGATGGCGGCCAGGAACTCTTGCGTACTCTGCCAAGGTGCGCTCTTGGAGATCAGAAGAGCTAAATCTTTGGTCATTTTGCCCTGCTCCACGGTCTCGATACATACTCGCTCAAGGGTTGCACAGAAATCTGCAAGCTCGGAGTTGTTGTCCAACTTTGCACGGTGGGCTAAGCCCCGTGTCCAAGCAAAGATGGATGCGATTGGATTAGTAGATGTTGCATTACCCTTTTGGTGCTCGCGATAGTGACGGGTAACGGTTCCGTGCGCGGCTTCGGACTCGACGATCTTTCCATCTGGTGTCATCAATACCGATGTCATTAAACCAAGTGAGCCGTAACCTTGGGCCACGGTGTCGGATTGAACATCGCCATCATAGTTTTTACATGCCCACACGTATCCACCCTCCATACGAAGTGACATTGCAACCATGTCGTCGATTAAGCGGTGCTCATACCAAATACCAGCGGCCTCAAAGGCGGTTTTAAACTCGGCCTGAAAAATCTCCTCGAAGATATCTTTAAAGCGTCCGTCATAGGCCTTTAAGATTGTGTTTTTAGTGGAGAGATAAACCGGGAACTTACGGTTTAGTCCATAGTTCAAGGATGCGCGAGCAAAGTCACGGATCGACTCATCCATGTTGTACATCCCCATTGCAATTCCCGATGAGGGAAAGTCAAAGACCGTATATTCAACGGCGGCGGAGCCATCGGCTGGAACAAAGCTCATCGTCAACTTTCCGGCACTTGGTACTAAGAAATCCGTTGCTTTGTACTGGTCACCAAAGGCGTGGCGGCCGATAACTATCGGTTGGGTCCAATGCGGCACTAGGCGCGGTACGTTGCTAATGATAATTGGTTCACGAAAAATCACTCCACCCAAAATGTTGCGAACAGTTCCATTGGGAGACTTCCACATTTTTTTAAGGCCAAATTCTTCAACTCGAGCCTCATCTGGAGTAATCGTTGCACATTTGATACCAACGCCATGTTTTTGAATCGCACGTGCTGAATCAATAGTTATTTGATCATCGGTTGCATCACGGCTCTCCATACCAAGGTCGTAGTACTCAAGGTTGACATCTAGGTAAGGAAGAATCAAAGACTCTTTAATAAACTGCCAGATGATGCGCGTCATCTCATCGCCATCTAACTCAACAACTGTGCCTTCTACTTTAATCTTGGCCATCGGATAATCTCCTTATTAGAGTGTTAGGACATCGGCTTGTTTTGCACGAACAGCTTCGGCAGCGGCTTTTAAGGCGGCAACTTCAGAGCTGGTTAACTCACTTTCAATAACTTTCACCACTCCATTACGCCCGATCTGCGCTTCAACGCCGAGGTAGACGCCAGAGATTCCATACTCGCCATCCACCCAGGCACACACCGGCATCACCGCACCTGAATCCTCGATAACCGCTTTGGCCATACGAGCCGCCGCAGCTGAGGGTGCGTAATATGCCGACCCGGTCTTAAGTAAGGCAACGACTTCGGCGCCACCATTGCGTGTGCGATCGACTAGCTCATCGATCTCTGCGCTTGAAAGGAGTTCGCTCAGCGCAGTTCCGTTGACACTGCAGCGACTAGGAATTGGAACCATGGTCTCGCCATGTGAACCCAACGTGAGCGTCTTAACTGCACCAACTTTGACAGCTAATTTTTGAGCAACAAAGTCGGTAAATCGGGCGGTGTCGAGCATTCCCGCTTGACCTATCACACGATTTTTTGGAAAGCCGGTTGCGATCTGGGCAAGGGCGGTCATCTCATCGAGGGGATTTGAAACAACAATGAGGACAGCGTTTGGCGAATGCTTGGCAATATTTTCTGCCACCCCACGGACGATGCCGGCGTTAATACCGATTAAATCCATTCGGCTCATGCCGGGTTTGCGTGGAAGTCCAGCGGTAATAATGACGACATCGGAGTTGGCCGTTGCCTCATAACCAGCGCCATCGGCAGTTGTTGTTGCACCGATTACATTCGTCTCAAAACCCTCGATCGATCGGGATTGATTTATATCTAAAGCTAAGCCCTCGGGTTTGCCTTCAACAATGTCGGTCAAGACGACCGTATCAAAAATATCGTACTGCGCTAATCGAAGTGCAGTTGTTGAACCGTAAAAACCTGCGCCTACTACCGTGACCTTTGCGCCCATGGCGAACTCCTTTTTTTCATCTTTGATTCTTGGTGCACTAGTCCAACTCTACCGTCCGTGAGGAAGTGCAACTGCCAGCACAAAGAGGGCGATTGCGATAACCATGGGAAAATAGAAATCGAATCTGCGCAGATTGCGGGCTTTCAACGCTACTCCTGCAGTTCCGATAGCGATAAAAATCGACCCACCTCGAACGATTCCACCAACACCTAGGGCGATACCGATAATAATCGAAAAATTACTAATAATAGTAAGCAGCCGATTAGTCAGCTGCATGCATCGACTACGTTCTTAAGTAACATCGCGCGGGTCATTGGGCCGACTCCCCCAGGCATTGGTGCCACCCACGATGCGACATCCATCACGCCGGGATCGATATCACCTAGTAGTCCAGCATCGGTGCGGGAGATTCCAACATCGATGACTACCGCGCCAGCTTTAATCATGTGCGCTTTCAGAAAATGTGCCTTGCCAATCGCTGCAACGATAATGTCGGCATTTTGTGTATGACGGATTAAATCCTTGGTTCCAGTATGCGTCAGCGTGACGGTTGCATTTTCTGCTCTTCGCGTCAGCAGTAAGCCAAGAGGTCGGCCAACGGTTAAACCCCGTCCGATTACGGTTACTTCCGCGCCTTGCGTGCTAATTCCATAATGGCTTAAAAGTTTAACGATTCCATGGGGAGTGCAGGGCAATGGTGCGTCATAACCCAACACTAAGCGACCTAAGTTCATGGGGTGTAAACCATCGGCATCTTTCGATGGATCGATCGCCTCTAAGACCTGTTGGGTATTGACTCCATTAGGTAACGGCAGTTGCACAATGTAGCCCGTGCACTCAGGCGCCGCGTTGAGATCTTTGACCACAGCCATAACATCGGCCGGTGTTGCATCGGCCGCTAGATCAATGCGTATCGAGTTGATACCAACTTCTTCGCAGTCGCGATGTTTTCCGCCAACGTATGAGTGCGAGCCGGGATCATCGCCGACTAAAACCGTTCCAAGTCCCGGCGTAATCCCTTGGGCCTTGAGTGCACTTACTCGAAGCGCTAGCTCGGCTTTAATGGAAGAAGCTAACGCCTTTCCATCTAAAATCGCTGCGCTCATATTTACAATCCTAATGCAGCTTCATGCGTGAGAGAAATGCCGGACGCTGGTAAAAAACATTGCTACACCTGCAGCTTGCGCCGCTGCGATGACCTCGTCATCACGCACGCTCCCACCCGGTTGAACGATAGCGATAACACCAGCTTTAATTAATATCTCTAACCCATCGGCAAAAGGGAAAAATGCATCACTTGCCGCTACCGATCCCTTGACTCGACTACCCGCCCGATCAACGGCTAAGCGCGCCGAGTCCACGCGATTTACTTGGCCCATACCAATGCCAATGGCTGCCGTCATCTTTGCGAGCAAAATCGCATTGCTTTTAACCGACCTTATGCTTCGCCAAGCAAACTCAAGATCCTTCATACACTGCGCATCAACTGGCCCACCACTGACCTGTCTCCAGTTGGTCGGTGAATCACCGTGGGCATTAATTAAATCTCTGCCTTGAAGTAAGGCTCCACCCGAGACTGGACGTAGTTCTAAACTATGGATGCTATCGACTTCGCATTTAAGAATTCGAATTGAGGGCTTCTGCATAAGTAGTTCAAGGGCATCGGCATCGAAGTCTGGTGCGATTAAAACCTCGGTAAAAATCTTTGAGAGTGGCTCGGCCATGGCCAGATCCACTGTGCGATTTGCTGCAACGACCCCTCCGAATGCCGATACCGGATCGCACTCATGTGCACGTTGGTAAGCAACGCCAACACCAAGTTCACTGACCGCGATTCCACACGGGTTAGCGTGTTTCATAATCGCCACAGCCGGTTCGAGGTGATCTAATACCGCGCGCCAGGCCGCATCGGCATCGGTGTAATTATTAAATGACATTTCTTTACCATGTAATTGAAGTGCGTTAACTATTCCAACTGGGCCACCTGAGTAAATAGCCGCGTCTTGATGTGGATTTTCGCCATAGCGAAGCGCATCTTTGCGATGCCAGATTTGACCAAACCATTGCGGCAGTTCTTCACTGTCTCCAAGCCAGGTTGCGATTGCTAAGTCATACTCGGCCGTTGTTCTAAATACATCCAGGGCTAATGCGCGGCGCTGGTCTAATGTGAATCCCCCGACGTTAATGGCTTCAATGAGGGCGTCATACTGAGATGTTTTTGAGATCACAGCTACCGAGCCGTGATTTTTTGCAGCTCCACGTAACATGGAAGGACCACCGATATCAATCTGTTCTATGCACTGCGCAAACTCGGCACCAGATGCAATGGTTGCTGCAAATGGATAAAGATTAATAATTACTAAGTCAAAGGCCTCAATATCTAACTCGGCTATCGCTCTCATGTGCTCTGGATTATCTTGATCGGCTAAAATTCCTGAGTGAACACGGGGGTGTAGGGTCTTAACGCGACCATCCATAATCTCTGGAAAACCGGTGTAAGTGCTGACCTCAGTGGTTGGTATTCCCGCCTTTATTAACTGCGCTGCCGTTGATCCCGTTGAAAGAATCTCTACCCCGGCACCATTAAGCAGTTCGCCAATTTCAATTAGGCGCGCCTTGTCATAGACACTCACCAAGGCCCTACGAATCGGTTTACGTTCAGGCATGTGGCTCCAGAGTTGGAAGTATGAGGGCGATGGTCGCAACAATGAGACCGCGTTCTATCTTCTTAATCCTCTCATGAAGGCTCACCTGGTCATCACCTGGCAACACTGGCACCTCCATCTGGGTAATGATGGGGCCGGTGTCGACGCCGGCATCGACCCAGTGCACAGTTGTTCCAGTAAGACGTACGCCTGCGATTAAGGCATCACGCACCGCATGAGCACCTGGAAATTGTGGGAGTAAAGCTGGATGGCTATTAATTGTTGGAAAGCGATTTACGAAATCTGGTGGCAAAATCCGCATAAAGCCTACACTCACAATTAAATCTGGTTTCAAGGCTGCGGTTTTTTCAATCATCTCTAAGTTCCAAGCTTGCCGCGTACCCGTAAGTGGGATGCTCAGGCTATGGATTCCTGCACGCTGTGCGCGTTCCAACACAGGGGCATCGATCTGATCGCTAATTATGGCGACGATTTCAATATCCAAACTCACGGCATCGATTATCGCTTGCGCGAGTGTTCCAGCTCCTGAAGCCAAAATAATTATGCGTGCCGGCATTAGCGCTTTATCATCCGGGGCAGATAAAGCGCTAAAGACGCCCCAACTGAAAGCTCACCTGCAACTGCAAGCGTGAATTTCCAGGGCGAAACCCCCATTGCCGACATTGCACCGGTAATTAAAGCACCACTACCTGCATAAGCTACAACGGCAGTGAGTAGCGTAAATACGAATAGCGATTGAAAGAGCGTTCGCAAATTTAATGCAATCGTCCAACTTACTAATAGTGCACCCGCGAAAATGATGATGGCAATCCCAAGCAGCGCGATTAACGAGGCGCCTTTAGGAAGAGCACCAAGTAAAGGAAAGGCTGGAATCGAATTCAAGGTAAAACTCATTGGGGAGATAATTGTGTGCGAACCAACGGCAAATCCAACTCCTGAGAAATATCCAAGGGTTGCAATCGCAGCATTTGGTATGTAGAGAATATTAAGGAGCAGAAGTAATAAGCCCCCGAAAACACCCGGTTCGAGTACTAGCGTCAGATTTTTAACGATTGTAAGGTTCATAAATATCGATATGCCTAGCAGGATTGAGGCGATACCAATTAAAAGCGCCATGATGCGTGCTCCAAAATAAATCGCCTGCCCAAAAACTACACGGCGGCCAACTGAGGCGGCGCACAAGAGCGTTAGCGGTAACAGAAAAATCGGGGCAACGTACCACATGGGTTTTATACTTGGGCTCGAACTCAAAAGTGCAAAAAACGTTCCAGCCAATGAGTAGAGCGTGATGAAGAGTACCCGTGCTAAAGGAGCAAGAGATTGATCGCCATCTAAGCGCAATAAGCTGCGTTTGATGCCACTTCGAACTGCAAAAATTGGCGCGATAATCGCCCCTAAGGGAAGATATGAAAGTATTCCCGCGGCCTTTGCCGGCGGCAACACCAGTGAAAACGGAATTTGATGTGCGGCTAACCAGATCCATATTGCCGCACGCATCGGATCGCCAGTATTTCCAGTTGCACTACCGGCAGTTGCCCACGCAACTAATGCGATGAAAGAGGTGGGAAGCATAACTAGCGCAATGCTGCGCAGTACTTGAGTCAATGTGACTGCAAGTACGCGCCCAAACATTTTTTTATCGCCCTAAGACATCGCGCAGCAACTGCGCAGTCTCACTCGGGGTCTGTCCCGTCTTGACCCCAACGGCTTCAAGCGCATCCTTCTTACCCTGTGCAGTCCCAGATGAACCAGAGACGATCGCTCCTGCATGACCCATGGTCTTTCCTTCAGGTGCAGTGAAACCAGCGACATAGGCAACGACTGGCTTGGTGACGTACTGCGCGATAAACGCCGCGGCACGCTCTTCAGCATCGCCACCGATTTCGCCAATCATTACTATGGCAGTTGTATCTGGATCATCTTGAAATGCACGCAGGGCATCGATATGTGTTGTTCCGATAATTGGATCACCACCGATTCCAATGGCAGTGCTAAATCCAATATCGCGCAGTTCGTGCATCATTTGGTACGTCAATGTTCCCGATTTGGATACTAATCCAATGGGACCAGCTCCAGTTATATCGGCAGGGATGATTCCGACATTTGATTTTCCTGGACTGATTAATCCCGGACAGTTTGGTCCAATTATGCGTGTCGTGCCTTTACTAACCGAATAAGCATAAAAACTTGCAGCGTCATGGACTGGAATTCCCTCAGTGATAACTATGACTAATGGCATTAAGGCATCGATTGCATCGATTACCGCTGCCTTGGCAAACTTTGGTGGAACAAAGACGACTGAGGTATTTGCACCCGTGCTCGAGATTGCCTCGGCTACGGTGTTAAAGACTGGAAGTTGATGGCCATCCAAATCTATAACCTGTCCACCTTTGCCTGGCGTAACTCCGCCCACGATCTTTGTACCCGATGCCAGCATGCGACGAGTGTGTTTGGTGCCTTCAGATCCCGTCATACCTTGGACAATAACGAGAGATTTTTCATCTAAAAAGATTGCCATTTACTTAGCCGCCAACTCTGCAGCACGATCTGCTGCTCCATCCATCGTCTCTGCCTGTTCAATAAGTGGATGTGCCGCTTGTGCCAAAATTGCGCGACCCTCTACAACATTGTTTCCATCTAAACGCACAACTATTGGCTTTGTCGCACTCGCGCCTAGGAGTTCAAGTGCCTGAACGATTCCAGTTGCTACTGCATCACAAGATGTGATTCCACCAAAGACATTTACAAAGACACTTTTAACATCGCTATCTCCGAGAATAATCGATAGCCCATCGGCCATTACCTGCGCCGAAGCACCCCCGCCGATATCTAGGAAGTTGGCTGGAAGCACGCCGCCATGTTTTTTGCCAGCGTATGCAACCACATCAAGTGTGCTCATGACTAAGCCGGCACCATTTCCAATAATTCCAACTTGTCCATCTAGCTTTACATAGTTTAAGTTTTTTGCTTTGGCTGCCGCTTCAAGGGGATTCGTTGCTGCATGATCAATTAGGGCTTCGTGACCAATTTGTCGAAACTCTGCATTTTCATCAAGGGTAATTTTTCCATCGAGGGCGATGATTTTTCCATCTGAGGTCTTAACTAGCGGATTTACTTCTACGAGTGTTGCATCCTCTGATTGAAAAACCTCCCAGAGTTTAAGTAATACCTCTACGACCTGGTCTGCAACGTCGGATGGAAAGTTAGCTGCCGTGACTATCTCTTTTGCCTTTGCTGCGCTAATTCCATCGACGGCCGAAACTGGAATCTTGGCTAATTTTTCAGGTGCCGAATGTGCGACCTCTTCGATCTCCATGCCGCCAGCTACCGATGCCATAACTAAAAAGCTTCGGTTTGAGCGATCCAGAAGAATCGCTAAGTAGTATTCGGATTCAATCGCTGCCGCCGCTGCGACCATAACGGTGCGCACGACGTGGCCCTTGATATCCATTCCCAGAATTTCACCGGCCTTGATGGCTGCATCCTGTGGGTCTTGCGCTACTTTTACGCCCCCGGCTTTCCCGCGCCCGCCGACTTTGACTTGGGCCTTAATAACAACACGACCACCGATCTTCGCGGCTGCGGCCTCGGCCTCTTGTACCGTGGTAGCAATCGCACCGGCTAATACTGGAACGCCGTGTTTTTCAAAGAGGTCACGGGCCTGATATTCATAGAGATCCACTGGTGCTCCGCATCATGGGTAGGGGGTAATCCTAGAGCTTCTCGACCGGTGCATAACGCAGCAACAAACGCTTCTCCCCGTACTGCCCAAATTTAATTGTGGCCTCGGCCTTATCGCCAGCCCCCGCAACGGCGACAACTGTCCCTAAACCAAATGTGTCATGTGACACACGTTCTCCAACGTTTAGTTCAAGGGCTGCGAATTTTTTACCGGTGGCTCGTGGAGGTGGTGATGTGGCAGTGCGTGCTCTTTTGATGAGCGATGGTGAAAGCGATGTTGAAGCCTCGTTGCGCCAAGCGATTACATCTTCAGGTATTTCATCTAAAAATCGCGAAGGGGGGTTGTAGTTTGGCGCCCCCCACGTTGAACGGTATTCGGCGCGCGAGATATATAAGTACTTGCGCGCCCTGGTTAAGCCAACGTATGCAAGTCGCCGCTCCTCTTCGACTTCATCTTTCTCACCTAAAGTTCGGGAGTGTGGGAATACACCATCCTCCATCCCAGTTAAAAATACCGTTGGAAACTCCAAGCCTTTAGCGGTGTGTAACGTCATCAACGTCACGACTCCCCCATGCTCCTCGCCTTCAGGAATTTCATCGGCATCGGCTACTAAAGAGACTTTCTCTAAAAAGCCGGCCAAGGAGATCTCTTCATCTTCAAATAACTCCTCAAACTCTCGCTCCTCATACTCCAAGGAGACTGCGACTAACTCTTTTAAGTTCTCTACTCGAACTTCATCCTGTGGATCCGAACTTGCCGCTAACTCGCTCAGTAAACCAGACTGCTCGAGGGCTGCCTCAATTATGACCGAGGGCCGCACTTTAGCCTCCACTAAGACGTGGAGGGCGGTGATCATCGCAGTGAAGTCGATTATTGACTGTGCCGCACGTGCGGATAGACCCGCTACCTGCGAGGCGCGAAGTAAGGCCTGCCAAAAAGAGATTCCTTCCTGGCGTGCAAATTGATCGATGTAATCTAAAGATGTGTCGCCGATTCCACGTTTTGGAAGATTGATAATTCGGCGAAGTGAAATCTCATCCTCAAGATTTGCCAAGGTTCGTAAGTAGGCAAGCAGATCTTTTACTTCACGCCGCTCATAAAATCGAAGACCCCCTACAACTTTATAAGGCAGTGCATTACGCATAAAAACCTCTTCAAAGACGCGGGACTGGGCATTTGTTCGGTAAAAGATCGCAGTCTCCCCTGGTTTGGACTTTTCATCGCGCGCCAGTTGGCGTATCTCATCGGCGATAAACCGAGCCTCATCATGCTCGTTCTCGGCCACGTAGCCAGTCAAAAGCGCTCCGGCACCTGAGTCACTCCAAAGGTTTTTCTCTTTGCGTTGTAAGTTCTTAGTGATGACTGCATTTGCAGCGCTTAAAATATTTTGAGTTGAACGATAGTTTTGTTCGAGCAACACAGTTGTGGCATTTGGATAATCAACTTCAAACTGCAAAATATTGCGAATCGTTGCACCACGAAATCCATAGATAGATTGATCGGCATCTCCCACCACGCAAAGTTCGGCCGGTGGCTGTTCATCGCTCTCGTTTCCTACTAACTCTTTCACAAGAACATACTGGGCATGATTTGTATCTTGGTACTCATCGACTAAGACGTGACGAAAGCGTGATCTAAAGCGTGCTTTTGCCTCTGGAAATCGTTGCAGTAGATCGACTGTTTTTAGGATTAAATCATCAAAATCCATCGCATTAGCCCGTTGTAATCGCAGCTGATAAATACTGTAAACATCGGCGACGACTTGCTCAAAAGCATTACTTGATGCGTTGAGATAATCTGCCGGCCCCATTAGTTCGTTTTTCGCATTTGAAATCATCGCTTGAAACTGGCGAGCAGGATATCGCTTAGAATCTAGATTAAGCTCCTTAGCAACTATCGTGATCAAGCGAAGCGAATCGGCTGAGTCGTAAATCGAAAATGAGTTACTAAAACCTAGACGCACGGCCTCTGCCCGCAGAATACGAACGCAGGCGGAGTGAAAGGTCGATACCCACATAGATTGTGCAACCGGGCCAACAAGTTCGCCAACGCGTGCC
This sequence comes from Candidatus Planktophila sp., assembly GCA_040402335.1. Taxonomy (GTDB): domain Bacteria; phylum Actinomycetota; class Actinomycetes; order Nanopelagicales; family Nanopelagicaceae; genus Planktophila. The sequence continues at coordinate 67,936 of JBBAMX010000001.1, read as the reverse complement.
TTCATTTCTCCAGCGGCCTTGTTAGTAAATGTAATTGCTAAAATCTCATATGGTGCTACCTCTCGCGCCGACATCAGATAGGCGATGCGACGCGTCAAAACACGGGTTTTTCCAGAGCCGGCGCCTGCTACTACTAATAAAGGACCACCTGCATGTTTTACGGCCGCGGCCTGAGCGGGGTTGAGTTCTCTCAATAAGTCATCGCCACTCGCCATAAAGAGAAGTCTATTAGGCTACGGCGATGGAACCGATCGCCGATAGTGAGATAAAACGAGTTTTGGTTGTTAGTGCCCACCCCGACGACTCTGATTTTGGAGCATCGGGAACTATCGCCCAATGGGTAAAAACAGGTATCGAAGTTGCTTATGTTTTTTGCACCAATGGTGATCAAGGTGGCGAGGACTCTGGCTTTACAAAAGAGGAGATGCCTGCGATTCGCCAACGTGAACAGCGCGCAGCGGGAGCGGCGATAGGTGTGCACGATATTACTTTTCTTAACTATATCGATGGCCACTTGGAAGCGACGTTGGAGCTTAGAAAAGATTTAGTACGACAGATTCGAATAACACAGCCCGACCGCATGGTCTGTCAAAGTCCAGAGAGAAACTGGGATCGAATCGGTGCGAGTCATCCCGATCATCTAGCTGCGGGTGAAGCGGCGATACAGGCGGTTTACCCCGATGCACGAAATCCATTTGCATTTACCGATCTACTTGAAGTTGAAAAGCTGCAACCTTGGCGGGTTAAAGAGGTGTGGGTAAGTGCCTTTGCCCATCCCGATCACTATGTAGATATCACCGATACATTTGATTTAAAGATAAAAGCCTTGCGAGCCCATATCTCCCAAACTGGGCATAACGAGGATTTAGAGGTGATGGTTCGAGAGTGGGGCCAGCGAAATGCTACTGCAGCTGGCTTTGCAGAGGGGCGAATCGCTGAGGCCTTTAAAATCGTTAATACGAATTAATTAAAACTTACCTTCGTCAAAGCGATTGCAGTTTTTGGCTTTCCATCTGCGCCGCCGCCTTGAACGCCATTCTTAGCAATGGCCTGAACTATCTCTAAACCCTTTGTGATCTTGCCCCAGATTGTGTAGTTGGCTCCGAGGGTGGTGTCGGCAAAGACTAAAAAGAACTGGCTGCCATTGCTTCCGGGGCCAGAGTTCGCCATCGCAACTGTGCCGGCAGGGTAGTTGTTAGGCCCTTCCAAAGGCAGGTTTTCATCGGGATATGAAAAGCCAGGACCACCCGTGCCCTTTGCCGTTGGATCGCCACATTGAAGAACGAAAATTCCTGCAGTAGTTAAGCGATGGCATAGCGAGCCATCAAAGTATTTAGCTCTTGCCAATGTAGACATCTCCGTCAATGTCCATGGTGCCTTGCTACCAACCGTTGTAATAACGATTGTTCCGCAGTTAGTCACCAACGTGAGATTTTTTGGAAAGGTTGTAAAGGTTTTTTGTGCAGGTGCCACAATCTTTGCCGCATGGCCGACCACTTTGGTTGCAAGGCATTTAACTGCACTCGAACTCTTTGCCGCCGATGCTGGTGTCAACGTTAAGCACGCAAGCATTAATACAGTGGTTACTAAGAAGGTTTTTTTCACGGCTACTCCCATTCGATGGTTCCTGGCGGTTTACTCGTAATATCTAACACCACTCGGTTGACTTCGCGCACTTCGTTGGTAATTCGCGTCGATATCTTTTCAAGAACTTCATATGGAACTCTCGACCAATCTGCTGTCATTGCATCTTCACTCGATACTGGGCGCAGCACGATCGGGTGTCCATAAGTACGCCCATCGCCTTGAACTCCTACCGAGCGCACTTCGGCTAAGAGAACAACGGGACACTGCCAGATGTCACGATCAAGGCCGGCGGCTTTTAATTCAAATCTGGCAATCGCATCGGCTTCACGAAGTAGATCTAACCGCACCTGAGTTACTTCACCGATAATTCGGATCGCAAGTCCTGGGCCAGGAAAGGGTTGGCGCCAAACAATCTCTTCTGGAAGTCCAAGCTCTATACCTACCTGCCGTACTTCATCTTTAAATAAGGTTCGCAATGGTTCGATAAGTGAAAACTTTAAGTCATCGGGAAGTCCACCAACGTTATGGTGTGATTTAATATTTGCAGTCCCGCTTCCACCCCCAGACTCAACAACATCTGGATACAGGGTGCCCTGGACTAAGAATTCGACCTCTCCTCCTGATGCGATCTCTCTTGCCGCTTTTTCAAAGGCGCGGATAAACTCACGACCGATAATCTTTCGCTTCTCTTCTGGGTCGATCACGCCTTTTAGTGCTCCGAGGAAAACCTCTTTTGCATCGATTACAACTAAATTGACCCCGGTCGATGCCACAAAATCACGTTCAACCTGTTCGGCCTCACCCATCCGTAGCAGGCCATGATCTACAAAAACGCAGGTCAACTGTGCGCCAACGGCGCGTTGAATTATCGCTGCGGCGACGGCTGAATCGACTCCTCCGGAGAGTCCGCAAATGACCCGCTTATCTGCGATCGTTAACTTAGCTTTAGCGACTTCACTCTCGGCGATATTTGTAGCGGTCCAGGTTGCATCACATTGCGCGATATTAACTAGCCAGTTGCGCAAAATCTCTTGACCATGCTCGGTATGTAAAACCTCTGGATGAAACTGGACTCCAGCTAACTGTCCAGTTGAATCTTCAAATGCAGCAACGGGCGTATCTGTTGTGTTCGCACAGATAGTAAAACCGGGTGGCGCAGTAGTTACGGCATCTCCATGAGACATCCAGACTTTTTGTGAAGCTGTAAGTGATGTGAAGATTTTCGATTGACCTAAAAGATTTATATCGGTACGACCAAACTCAGATCGCCCGGTCTGCGTTACGGCTCCGCCAAGGGCTGCAGCCATAACCTGAAAGCCATAACAGATTCCAAAGACTGGTATACCTAAAGCAAGAATTTCCGCATCAAAAGTGGGCGCATCTTCGGCATACACACTCGATGGTCCGCCAGATAAAATTATCGCGGAGGGATTTCTTGCCCGCACGTCGGCGGCGGTAATACTCGATGGCACAATCTCACTATAAACATGGGCCTCACGAACACGTCGAGCGATCAATTGGGCATACTGCGCCCCAAAATCGACGACAAGTACGCCGTAAGCATTAGGCACGGTGAATAAGGACCTCTACGCGCTGGAACTCTTTGACATCGGAGTAGCCACACGTTGCCATTGCTCTGCGCAGCGCACCAAATAAATTCATTGAGCCATCAGATGTATGCGATGGTCCAAGTAAAATCTCTTCCAGAGTACCTACCGTTCCGACGGCGACGCGCTCCCCGCGCGGAAGTACTTGGTGGTGCGCCTCTGAGCCCCAGTGCCAACCAAGACCCGGTGCCTGAGCGGCTTTAGCAAGGGGTGAACCCATCATTACCGCATCGGCCCCGCAGGCAATCGCCTTTGCGATATCACCACTTCGACCAACGGCGCCATCGGCTATCACATGAACGTAACGACCACCCGACTCATCTAAATATTCACGCCGAGCCGATGCAACTTCGGCCACTGCCGATGCCATTGGTACTTCAATACCCAACACTTTACGCGTTGTATGTGTAGCACCTCCACCGAAGCCAACTAAAACGCCGGCTGCACCAGCGCGCATTAAGTGCAACGCCGCAGTTGCAGTTGCAACCCCACCGACGATAACCGGCACATCAAGTTCATAAATAAATTTCTTTAAATTCAACGCTTCGGCTCTGGTGGCAACATGCTCGGCGCTCACTGTTGTTCCACGGATAACAAAAATATCTACACCTGCATCTATCACGGCCTTGTGAAGTAAGGCGGTACGAGCCGGTGAGAGTGATGCGGCAACGGTTACTCCGCCATTTCGAATCTGAGCAATACGCTCTTTTATTAACTCAGGCTTTATCGGCTCGGCGTAAATCTCTTGCATTCTTTTAGTTGCATTTTTATCTGGCATCGATGCGATCTCACCAAGTGGAATGCGTGGATCTTCATAACGCGTCCATAATCCCTCAAGATTTAAAACACCAACGCCGCCAAGACGACCGATCTCAATCGCAGTTTCAGGAGAGACGACTGAGTCCATGGGTGCAGCAAGCATAGGAAGTTCAAATTTATAGGCATCAATCTGCCACGAAGTTGAGACTTCTTCGGGATCACGGGTCCGACGGCTCGGGACAATGGCGATATCATCAAATGAGTATGCAGTGCGAGCGCGCTTTCCCGGAGCTATCTCTATCTCGCTCATGTGCGAGCTTTCGAAGAGTAGTTAGGTGCATCGGCTACATGTAAAACATCATGCGGGTGGCTCTCTTGCAGGCCCGCTGAAGTAATTTGAATCAATCTGCCCTCTTCTCGCAAAGTTTGAATATTAGGCGCCCCGGCATATCCCATTCCCGAGCGAAGCCCGCCGACTAATTGATGCACCACATCTTGAACACTTCCACGAAATATCACTTTACCTTCGATACCTTCGGGCACGAGTTTGTCTTCAGATAAAACATCGTCCTGCATGTATCGATCCTTTGAATAGGATTTTTGCTCACCGCGAGTGGCCATCGCAGCGAGTGAACCCATGCCGCGATAGGACTTGTACTTCACTCCATTAATCTCAACTAGCTCTCCCGGAGACTCCTGACATCCGGCAAGTAGTGAGCCAAGCATGACCGAATTGGCACCAGCAACAATTGCTTTGACAATGTCACCGGAGTATTGAAGACCGCCATCGGCGATCAATGGAATTCCAGCCTTGTTACACGCCTTCGCCGCCTCCATGATGGCGGTTATCTGTGGAACACCGACGCCGGCAACGATCCTCGTTGTACAGATCGAACCTGGACCAACGCCCACTTTTACAGCATCGGCGCCGGCGTTGATAAGCGCCTGTGCCCCGGCACGTGTAGCGATATTTCCACCGATTATCTGCGTTGTTGGTGAGAGTTTTTTAATCCGTGCAATTGCGTCAAGGACTGCGCGGTGATGTCCATGGGCGGTATCTACAACAACGACGTCGACACCTACTTCTACCAGCGCCTGTGCACGGGCAAAACCATCATCACCCACACCCACCGCGGCCGCTACGAGACCCACGTTTTTGACTAACTTAACGTGCTTGACCTGATCGGCGATCGCTAGGTTACGGTGAATAACTCCGATTCCACCGGCTCTGGCCATCGCGATCGCCATCGCAGACTCGGTAACCGTATCCATGGCCGATGAGATCAGCGGGATGGCGATGGAGATTGAGCGGGTCAACCAGGTTGTTGTATCGACCTGCGAAGGGATTACATCGGAGGCATCGGGCAGAAGCAAGACATCGTCATAAGTAAGGCCAAGCATTGCGACCTTGTCGTTATCGCTCATTGCGCCTCC
>JBBAMX010000001.1:49751-62449 GCA_040402335.1 Candidatus Planktophila sp. | reverse complement strand
GAGGTGCTCAACTTCAATACCCTCACCGCTGCGCTCCCAATCCATCCCGACTAAGAAGAGCACAGGAGAGATGACCTCGCTCCATGTCCGGATAACTCCAAACCTGGCTAGATCTTTTGCAAGCTCACTTTCAATATAGGCGGTATCGAATTTTTTTGCCGCGTTATAAATCGCCTTTACTAAATCCTCGCGGCTTTCAAACTCACACTCACTTACTTGAACAGTGAGCTTGCCCTTATGAAGCTTGGCTTTTTCCGCCGCATCAGATGGCGCCACGCCCGTTGTTATTAATCTACGCATCAACATTAATTTGGCGAGATCACTTGCCTGATAGCGGCGATGGGCACCGGCCTTGTGCTTAGAGGGACCAAGACCGTAGCGGCGATCCCATGTACGAAGCGTGGCCGGGGCGACCCCCACCCGTCGGGCGACAGCGGCTACTGTCAGGAGCTCCTCTTCGATGTCCACGCTCATATTCTCCCGTGAAGTGGTCTATTTCACCACCTCAATACTGAGTTTTGAAGCGGTTGCGAAGCGTTTCCACTTGAACAACTTACGGCGCGGTTGTATAGTTTTGCCATGGCCGAACTATCTCGCTTACCCCGCCCCGTTGCAGATGAATGGGAGTGGCAGTACGAAGGACTATGTCGCGATCTACCGTCGGAGATGTTTTTTCATCCAGATGGTGAGCGGGGTCCACGTCGTCGCAACCGTGAAAATAGTGCGAAGGCGGTCTGTGCAACCTGTCCCGTGATCTTGGCCTGTCGCACACACGCCTTAGCCGTGCAAGAGCCATATGGAATTTGGGGCGGACTTTCTGAGGATGATCGTTTAGCGATTATTGGCAAAGAGAGTAACCCGGATATCTCTCACGCAGCTGTCTCTCACGCCTCATAGTGTTAAATTTTTAAGTACTAAATTTTTAACTCTCCTCCTGAGTTAAGAGATAAGAAAAGAAATACCCTCACAGAGAAAACTGTGAGGGTATTTCTTTGTAACTATTTTTAGTGCGCGTGTCCGCCTGGACCATGTGAATGGCCACTACCGCCGGCATCTGCTGGTGCATCTGCTGGGCGCTCGTATACAACTGCTTCAGTTGTAATAAACATTGCCGCGATCGATGCTGCATTTGCAAGTGCTGAACGCGTTACCTTCACTGGATCTATGACGCCATCTTTTGCAAGATCGCCATAGACATCAGTTGCAGCGTTAAAGCCTTCGTTATCTTTCATCGCACGGACCTTAGCGACTACTACGTAGCCCTCAAGTCCAGCGTTTTCTGCTATCCAACGAAGTGGCTCATCACATGCTTTACGCACTAAGCGAACTCCGACGGCCTTATCGCCACTGAATCCAAGATCGCCCTCAAGCACATCGGCTGCATGCACAAGTGCTGCGCCTCCGCCAACGACGATTCCCTCTTCAACTGCAGCGCGAGTTGCAGAGATCGCATCTTCAAGGCGGTGCTTCTTCTCATTGAGTTCGACCTCAGTGTGTGCACCAACTTTGATAACGCAGACTCCACCAGCAAGCTTTGCTACACGCTCTTGCAACTTCTCTTTATCCCATGAGGAGTCAGAGTTTTCAATCTCTTTACGGAGCTCACTGACACGGCCAGCAACTGCTGCCTTATCTCCGGCACCTTCGATGATTGTCGTTGCATCTTTTGAAACAACGATGCGACGTGCACGACCAAGATCTTCCAAAGTAACTGCATCAAGCTTCATGCCAACTTCGGCAGAGATAACCTGTCCACCAGTTAGCGTTGCAATATCCTGCAACATCGCCTTGCGACGATCGCCAAAGCCTGGCGCTTTAACCGCTGCCGAGGCAAAGACGCCACGCATACGGTTTACAACGAGAGTTGAAAGCGCTTCGCCTTCGATATCTTCGGCGATAATCAAGAGAGGCTTCGATGATGCTGAGACCTTTTCTAGAATTGGAAGTAGTTCGGCAAGTGCCGATATTTTACCGGCCGAGATAAGCACGTAAGCGTCTTCAAGAATTGACTCCATGCGATCTTGATCGGTAACAAAGTAAGGAGAGATGTAGCCCTTATCGAACTGCATGCCTTCGGTGAACTCAAGATCTAAGCCCGTTGTCGATGCCTCTTCGACAGTGATAACTCCATCTTTTCCGACTCGCTCAAATGCCTCGGCGATTAAATCTCCAATGGCACGATCCTGGGCCGAGATAGTTGCAACATCTGCAATCTGTGCTTTGCCACTGACTGGAGTGGCCTGTGCGCTTAGTTTTTCAGAGACTGCAGCAACCGCTGCTTCGATTCCGGCCTTGATATCCATTGGCTGTGCGCCAGCGGCTAAGTTGCGGATTCCCTCTTTGACCATCGCCTGGGCAAGAACCGTTGCAGTTGTGGTTCCATCTCCTGCAACATCATTTGTCTTGGTGGCAACTTCTTTAACTAACTGTGCGCCCATGTTTTCAACTGGATCAGAGAGTTCAATCTCTTTAGCAATTGTGACTCCATCATTTGTGATGATTGGGGCGCCGTAAGATTTAGCGATAACAACGTTACGACCCTTAGGTCCAAGCGTTACCTTAACTGTGTCGGCGAGGATATTGACGCCGCGCTCCATCGCACGACGTGCGTTGTCGTCGAATTGAAGAGACTTTCCCATCTACTTCTCGATTACAGCGAGGATGTCGCGAGCTGAAAGGACCAAGAGGTCATCTCCGCCATGCTTGATTTCAGTTCCGCCGTACTTACTGTACAAAACTACGTCGCCAACTTTGACGTCCATAGGAACACGAACGCCATCATCAAAGCGGCCTGGGCCCACGGCTAGAACTACGCCCTCTTGTGGCTTCTCTTTAGCTGTATCCGGAATTACTAGCCCTGATGCAGTAGTTGTTTCGGCCTCGTTTGTCTTAATAACGATGCGATCTTCTAGTGGCTTAATTGCCATGTACTTAGCTCCTCTTGTGCGTTGTTTTCCTCGTGCAGGCCCGGTTAGCAGTGTGGGCCCGTGAGTGCTAACGCCAACTCTAGGCGAGCAGATTCCGAGCAGCAAATCGGAGATTTAGGCGAATTATGTACATAATTTTACTTTCCATCTAGTCTCTAACTATGGAATCAGTCCCATTAAACGAAGCTCGACGTAACCTTGCAACACTCATTAATGATGCCCAATCAAAGGCCGTTACCATTTCGCGACATGGAGTCCCTGCCGCCGTTGTAATTAGTCCGTCTCGCTATGAGGAGCTCTTATCGGCCCTTGAAGATCTTCAAGATCTTGCCTTAATCGAAGCCTCCTTGAGCGATACTTCCCTATCAATTCCATGGGAAGAGATTAAAAAGGGGTATGGAAGTGAAAAGGATTAAACGCTTACGGTTGTTACGGGCAGACTGGATTCGGCGTCAAAGGCGATAGGGCTCGGGCTGCGTCCGGCCGAAACCATGAGGGAGCCAAGGGCTGCGACCATTGCGCCGTTATCGGTACATAGAGCTGGGGCTGGGATACGTAGGCGAATACCAGCTTTCTCGCAGCGCTCCTCGGCCAGAACGCGCAGCCGGGAGTTAGCGGCCACGCCCCCAGCGATTAGTAGCGACTCGATGCCCGTTGCTTTACATGCTGCCAGTGATTTAAGAAGTAAGACATCAACAATCGCCTCTTGGAAAGAGGCGGCAACGTTGGCCTTTGCATAATCTGGTGTGGCCTCCAGATATCTTGCGACGGCGGTTTTTAAACCAGAGAAAGAGAAGTCAAATGGGCGGCTCTGCCAATCTTTAGTTGTTGTTAACCCCCGTGGAAAATCAATTGAAAACGCATCGCCATCTTTAGCAAGTGAATCAATGGCAGGACCTCCTGGAAAACCTAACTTCATAACACGTGCAATTTTATCAAAGGCCTCACCGGCTGCATCATCCATCGTTGCACCGAGTTTAATAATCGAACCAGTGATGTCATCTACTTGCAACAGAGAAGAGTGTCCACCGCTAACAAGCAAAGCAATTGTTGGAGTCAAAACCTGCGTGTGCGTGAGGGCATCAACACTGATGTGAGCGGCTAAGTGGTTAACTGCAAAGATTGGTTTTTCTAAGCCAAGAGCTAAGCCAGTTGCCGCGCCAACTCCCACTAATAGTGCGCCTATTAGACCGGGCCCTGCAGTAACGGCAACTGCATCGATATCGAGAAGTGAAATCTTGGCATCTAATAACGCCTGTTTAATCGTTGGTTGCATCGCCTCTAAATGTGCTCGGCTGGCAATCTCTGGAACAACACCGCCAAAACGAGCGTGCTCTTCAACACTCGATGCGATGACATTGGCTAATAACGTACGCCCGCGAACAATTCCGACGGCGGTTTCATCACAGGAAGTTTCAATTCCCAAAACAATTGGCTGGCTCATAAGAGCTCCAACCGCATTACTTGGGCATCAAGGCCAACTCCAAAATAATCCTTACGTACATTGAGCCTTATATATCCCAATGATTCATATAAACCGATTGCATCGAGGTTATCCACCTTAACTTCAAGCATCATTGCCGTTGATCTTTGGAGTTTAGCCCAATCGGTTATTAAGGCCATAAGTGCCTTAGCAATGCCTTTTCCGCGATGGTTTGGAACCACTCCCACCGTCAAAATATCTGCCTCTGTTACACCTGGTGCAAATACCCCGGCGTATCCAATGATGCTGTGTTGTTCATCAAGGGCCACAACAAAGTGGCGGGTGGGGCTAGAAAACTCTTCCTTGTACTGGCCAGCGGTCCAGGGTGAATACGGAAATAACTCTCTATCAAGTGAGACAAAGATAGGAAGGTCAAAAGCATTAGCTTCGCGATAGACGATCATGGTCTATCCGCTGTTGCAACTGCATCTGGATGACGCAGATAAATCGGCTCTGTGATGTTGCCACTCAGGGTAGCCATCGCCAATAGATCTGGATAGAGATCTGCATATACCTGCGCCCCGGTAACAGTTGACGGGAAACTTACTGCAGGCTCACCCACTCGAACGCCATCTATATAACGCGCCCAATAAACCTCTTTACGCCGTGCATCTACCGTGACAATGAAATCCTTTTCATCTACTTGTGCTGCAATTGCATCAAGTGAACAAACACCGCGTACGGAAATATTGCGTGCTAATGCGAAACTGTGCGCGAAAGCAATTCCAATACGTAAACCCGTAAAAGGTCCAGGGCCCATACCAACAACGAGTTCATCAATACTTTGACCTGTGATTGCCTCTTGAACGAGTGTGGGAAGTGCACGCCCATGTGCAGTTGCTCCATCTTTAAAACCACTCCACATCAATGCGCCATCTTGCACGACGCCAACAGATGTACGAGAGGTAGAGGTATCAATTACTAACGTAACTGTCATAAAGTAAATCCTGCCCAGCGTTTACCAATACACGTAATCTCTACTCTTCTAATCTCATCACTTCTATCGATGGTAATTTCCAAACGATCCTCACTTAATCCCGCTGATTCGGCGCCACCCCACTCGATAACTGTGACCGAGTTTTCAATGTCTAGATCTAAATCATCTACATGAAGTTTGGGATTCTTGGCGTCGAGTAAGCGATAGGCATCGACATGAATCATGGGTAATGGAGCATTATGGACGCGAGAGATAACAAAAGTTGGCGATGTAACATCATTAATTCCGAGGCCTTTGCCAATACCTTGAGCTAAAACAGTTTTACCTGCACCCAGTGGACCATTAATAAAGATGAGATCACCTGCGCGTAGATGGCCTGATAGTTGCAAACCAAGTTGATGCATATCTTCGGCCGAGACAACAGTCATCACTTGCTAAGGGTAAAGGAAAGAGAGGACCTGGTTTCCCAGACCCTCTCTCTCCATCCCTCGAATTTATTACTGGTTGTAATACTTAAGCAGTGGTGCACGCAAAAGTGGATCGATTACGAGATTACCGGCTTTACGAGCCGCCGTCACGATCGCTCCATTTGTAGGCACTTTGCCGTTCATACTTGCAGCGATTAACGTCTTGGCAACAAGCACGAGTTGTGCCGATGAGAAGTTACAGTGGTTAGTACCAGTGGCAGCAGGTGTTGATGTGATGGGAGATCCAGCATCGGTGAAGGTTGTATAGCCCTTACCTGGTGTCGTATTCCATAACATCAATAGCTTCTTGACTGGTGCTACGTAACTCTTACTCGACTTATACGCTGCAAAGGCCGCCAACTTTTCAGAGGCAAACTGCGCAGCATAGGCATCAACTACACGTTGGGAAGAGCCGGCCGGTGTAATTGGATCGGCCAGACCCGTCATCAAGATCGTTGGAACATTGATCTTGCCAGTATTGCTTGCAAGTGCACTTAGGGCACTCACCGCAACGCTATTTCCAACGGCGCGAGGCGCACCAGGATTTGCTGGGGAGAGCGCGCCAAGAAGTGCATCTATCACCGTATTGCCTGAGAGCGCTGCATTAAATATGACGCGCTCATTTTCAATTCGAGATGCGTAATCAGTCTTTGTATTATCGAAGGTTTGGCCACCAGCCTGTTGCTCAACATCTTGAGTAGCAAGGACCGCCAAAATTGCTGCAGTGGTTCCATTCTCAAGGATTGCAAGAGCAGGGCTTAAGGCCAATGGGAAGGTCAGCTTAAGAGGGCCTACTGGTCCACTAATTGAGTCGAAGTGTGCAGATTGAGTTGGAATACCCGACATCAAACCGAGCAAGAGGAGCGCACTGCGTGGTGGAACTCCGCCAGCAGCTAACGCCTTACCGGTTGCAGATGAAGTATCTGGCCAAGCATTAGTAGCAAGTGATGCCTGCAACTTACCCATTACCGTAAATATCTTCACGATATCGGTTACCGCTTCAGCGTTACCCGCAGCACCTGCTGAGTAGTTTGTGCCCTTGATTGATGGATCAAAGAGAACCTTGAGTCCCCAGAGGAAGTCACCGGCCATTGTAAGTTCGGCGGCGACGTTATCTGCCATACACATTGGAGCGGCAGCAGAGATTAGAGTTGGGTATTTCTCGGCCAATGCCTGGGTAATGAATCCACCCAGAGATGATCCCCAAGCAACGACTTTTGTTGTCTTAGGGAAGGCTGCCTTAAATAATCCAATGAGCTCAACGTTAGTTTTGATAGCTGAATCAGCGTTCCACCCTTGACGGGCAAAGCCTGAACCAACAACTGCGACACCTTGGCTAAAGAGATATTGGGCAACGGCCATATTTCCACCTGGAACTGGTTCAGGTGTATTCGTGACTTTATATCCACCGATGAGTGGAATCCCAACTGGGATATCGATGTTGTATCGATATCCATGTGAGTAAAGTGCAACGGTTCCACCAAAATTAGCTGGGACCATCATTGAATATGGAGCACCGTCGGAAGTCACGCCAATACAGGATTGGATCGGTGACTTACCATCGCATGCAGGTGCCGCGTTAGCTGCTACTGGGATCGAGACAATAATCCCCGTCGCCAGTGCGGTTGCGCTTAAGAGCGCAATGAAACGTATTTTTCTCATTAGTTTGGTAATCCCTTCGCTGGCATTGCTGGACGCTTGTACGTTGATTTCACAACTGCGCCTGCACCTGAATCAGTTGTATATGTGACATATGTGCCACCGAGTGGAGCAAGATCACCGGTTGGTGAGTACTTACCTACCCAGTAGCCGGTCAAACCAACGTGGCTGGTTCCTGAATAACCAACTGGTGAAAGCGCTGAGTTTGCCAGTGTTGCACCTTGGGTATTAAGAACTGCCATCAATGATTTACGGGTTGGATTCGTACCAGCGGCCTTGAGTGCTTGCGCGGTCATAAACGCTGAGTTCATTCCAAGTAGTACGTTGAGGTCAAAGGCCGATCCAGGAACTGCCTTGGCATAGATATCTGAGAATAGTTTGACGTACTCATCATTCATATCGGTTGTAGCTGGGACTGGCGAGAAGCCAATTGCGTTGTAGAGAACACCAGCTGGCACTCCCGTTAACTTAATTGTTGTGGCATCTCCACCAACTGAGCCAAGCATCCACTGCGGTGCATACTTCAATACCGCGGCCGTTCCAAGCATTGCAGATGTTGCACTCGAGACTCCGAAGAGAATAACGACATCGGCTTCGGCGGCCTTGAACTTAGTGATCCAACCTGCCGCCGCTGCTGCACCTTGTGAGCCTGATGCATAGGCAACTTTAACTGCGAAGTTGACACCTGCAGTTTTAAATCCTGCGAGCGCATCGCTTCCAAAGTCATCATCCTGATAGAGGAGACCAATTTTCTTGCCTGCAAAATTTTCGGCGATGTACTTACCCATAATCTTTGCCTCCATAATATATGAAGGTAAAATCGCATATGTAGTTGGGTACTTCTTTACATCGGCAAAGCCACTAAATCCTGTGTTAACAAATAGGACTGGAACTCCGCGCTTGGCAGGGTTAACCGATGAGGCAACGGCTTTTACATTTGCCGTTCCAAGAGGTGCAAGGAGGGCCATAACTTTATCTTTAAGAATAAGTTCGTTGGTCTTTGCAACCGCTTCGGTTGGTACATAGCGATCATCTTTAACAATCAAAGTAATCTTGCGACCGTTGACTCCACCATTCGCATTTAAATAATCGAAGTAGGCCTTTGCCGCTCCTGGAATCTTGTTATAACCAAGGGATGCTGTTCCTGTCATTGGCAGAGTCATTCCGAGTTTAATCTCGGAGGTACTCACGCCAACTTCTGCCGCTTGAGCCGGGACTGCAGTTGCAGTCAAGCTCGCTACGGCAAGCACCGCAGAAACCGATATCAGTTTCCGACGATTCATTGCTTTCATATATTTCCTTCCATCGAGGGATTGGATCGAGCGTTAAAGAGCTTTCTTTGCCGCTTTCTTAGCTTTGCGCTCACGATGATGTTCGACTGGTCCATTCGGGAGGAATAGAACGGTCACGATCAAAAGTGCGCTCACCATGAAGCCCGGCAAGTTCGTGGTGATTTTTTCAGAGCTACCTATGCGATTGGCCACCGCATCTGCTAACTCAGGAATACTCACCAGTACCACTGCCCCAATCATGACCCCTGAGAGGGTACTTATGCCAGCAAGAACCGCCCCCGTGAGCAGTGAAAATGAGAGGGCAAGGGGGAAGGCGCTAGGGGAAACCGTTCCAATAATCATCGCAAGAACTGCTCCAGCCAGCCCGGCCAGCCCAGCGCTGAGAGTGAAGGCTAAAATCTTGCTTCGCGCCGTATTGATGCCAAGTAGGGCGGCAGCGACCTCATTACTGCGCCCTGCCCGCCAGTTACGGCCATATCGAGAGCCCAAAACATTGCTGAGCAGCCAGATTGCGATAAGGGCGGCAAGGGCGGCGATCCAGAAATACCACTTGTACTGTGTGAATTCGCTACCCAGACGCGGAGGTGGGCTACCTACATCAAAAGCGAGTCCCTGTTCACCCCCGAGCACATGAAATTGATTTGCCAAGGAGGGCAGGCCGATTGCCAGAGCTAAGGTCGTACCGGCTAAGTAAGGACCCGATAATCTGGCAGCTGCTATACCTAATAGTGCACCACCAAAGGCTGAAGCAAGGACTGCGATGAAAAACGAGACAAGAATTGAAAAGTGCAACTCATTATGCGCAACTGCCGCACTGTAAGCACCGATTGCCATTAAAGCACCATGGCCCAGTGAGACCTGACCCGAATAACCGGTTAACAAAATTATCGAGGATATTGCAATAACAAAGACTGCAGCTGTAGCTCCCTGATACACACGTAGCTCATCGACTCGATTACTAAGTAAAAATAAAATAAAACCAAAAACTACAAAGAGTACAAAGCGTTGAGAGCTCTTTATTTTATGCACGTCGCGCCGCCTTTACTCCCATGATTCCCTGCGGCCGGATAATGAGAACTGTTAGTAAAACTAAAAATGGAGCTAAGAAAAATAGTGAGCCACTGATATAGATGAGCACAAAGGAGATTACAAGACCTAAAATGACACCACCAATAACCGCGCCTATTAAGCTTTCTAAGCCGCCGATTACTGCGGCAATAAAACCAGAGACTAAAAGAAGTGAAAATTCAATTGAGTCTGGTGAAAATGTGCCGTTGCCATTTACCGTCTGGAACATTCCAGCAACTGCGCCTCCGGCCCCAGCCAAGGACCAGCCGAGGGTACGAACAAGATCGACTCGAATACCCGATAAGCGTGCAATTTCAGGTGAGTAAGCCGATGCACGAAGTGCTAAACCGATATTTGTTTTTTGGAAAAGTAGGGTAAGTAGTAACACCAGAATTACTACGGTAATTAAAATCAGTAGCTTTAAGGGTGAAAAAACCAGTACCTCTTTACCAATTGTGAAGCCAAAATTCGATACTGGAGCGATAATTCGAACATCGGCACCACCCCAAAGGGCTGCTATCACCGAACGAATAACTCCTAACACGCCCAAAGTAGCGATGATCGGGGCGACGGCTGCGATCGGACCAGAAGTACTTCGCTTGAGAAGTAAACGCATAAAAACTAATTCGATAATGGCGGCAAATAAAGCCCCTCCGAGCATGGCAATGAAAAGTGCGATCCAAAAAGAGTGCGTTCGTGCAATCGCCTCATAGCCAATGTACGTAGAAAGCAGGGCCATACCCGCTTGGGCAAAGTTAATTACTCTCGTGCTGCGCCATACTAAAACTATCGCGAGCGCCATCAAGGTATAAATCGATCCAGCGGTAATGCCAATTAAAATCGTATTAATCAACGTAAACATATTTAATACCCCAAGTAAGCCGCACGGACCTGCGGATCGACGATAAGTGATGCTGCATTACCTGAAATTACAACGTTGCCTAAATTTAGAACAATGCCGGTATCGGCGATCTTCAAAGCACTCATCGCGTTTTGTTCAACTAACACAACGGTAAGTCCCATAGATGTAGTTAGTTCTCGAATAGTTTTAAATATCTGCTCAATAACCAGTGGCGCAAGGCCTAATGATGGCTCATCTAATAATAAGAGTTGCGGCTTTGACATCAGCGCACGCCCGATTGCGAGCATCTGTCGCTCACCACCGGATAAAGTATCGGCGCGTTGTGAAAACCGCTCACCAAGCCTTGGAAAAATGGCGATAACCTCATCTTTAGTCGATGCCTTTTCCTTTTTATTGCGACGCCAGATTGCACCGAGGTCAAGGTTCTCTGCGACAGTTAACTCAGGAATAACCGCCTTGCCCTCAGAAACATGAGAGAGGCCGTTTCGAACTATATCTTCAGGCTTTGCATTAAGCAGGTTTTGCGCCATCCAAGTAGCACTTCCTTGGCTTGCTTTATTTAAACCCGAAAGCGTACGAAGAAGCGTCGTCTTTCCGGCACCGTTGGCCCCTATGACGGCCGTTAAATCGCCGCGGGGGACGGTAAAAGTGATGTCATTTAATGCTCGGATAGCGGCATGGTGCACCGTTAAATGTGAAACGACAAGGGTCATGAGTTGCCACTTCCAAGATATGCCGCCATCACTGCAGGATCTCTTCGAACGGTTTGAGCATCGCCACTTGCGATAACTTCGCCAAAATTTAAAACATAAAGTTTGCTACAGACCGACATAACTACATCCATATGATGCTCGACTAAGAGGACCGACATTTCGGCACTAAGGTTATGAATAAGAACGTTCATCCACTCAATATCTTGCACACCTAGCCCACCCGCCGGCTCATCTAACATTAAGATCTTAGGTTCACTCACTAATGCGCGGGCGATAGCTACGCGTTTAGTATCGGGATATGACAGCGTATTTGCACGTCGATCGGCAAGGCCGCCGGCATACACTCGCTCCAGTGCTGCGCGGGCTCGCTCACGAATACGCGCTTCATCTTTAGAATTTCGCCCAAGGGCGGCGGCGATTAATCCAGATCTAGCTAAATGTTGTGCACCGATCATTACGTTTTCAAGTACGGTTAAATCACCAAATAGACCAACACCTTGCAGGGTTCGCGCGATACCGAGATTGACTAGATTATCGGTGCGTGGAAAATCTACTTTGATACCGTCAAGAAAAAAACTCCCCGAATCGGGTTTAACCAGGCCACAGAGAGCATTAAAGAGAGTCGTCTTTCCCGCTCCGTTAGGGCCGATTAATCCCACGACCTCTTTTTTACCGATCTCGAGATAGACATCGTGCAGAGCCCGAAGTCCGCCAAAAGAGATAGAGATGGCCTCTGTGCGAAGCGCTGCGGTATTAGTAGACATGAGGTGCGTAGATTCTAGGCACCCTGGGCCCAATCCGCGTAACTATCTCGTAATTAATCGATAACGATGCGCGGCCCCAGTCATCGGCGGTGTATTCGCCTCTTTCGCCGCTTCCAAAAACAACCACCCAATCCCCTGCCTGCGCACTCGTTTGGGCGCCGAGATCGACTACGAACTGATCCATTGAGACTCGACCGATGATCGGAGCGCGGTGGCCATCGAAAAATACACCGGCACCTTGGGCAATCCGTGGAATCCCATCGGCATAGCCCATTGCAACTACGCCAAGATAAGTATCACTTTGGGTTACTGCACTTGCACCATATCCAACAGATGAGCCGGCCGTGGTTTTCTTTACAAGATGCAACTTTGCCCGAAGCTGCATCGCCGGCTTTAATCCTAAACTCGCACTATCCCCCAGAGTAATTACATCGGGTGATAACCCATATATTGCGACTCCCGTGCGCACTAAATCAAATGCTGCTCTGGGATTCTTCAGAGTTGCTGCCGAGTTTGAGAGATGTTT
>JBBAMX010000001.1:0-49651 GCA_040402335.1 Candidatus Planktophila sp. | reverse complement strand
GAGATCTCTTTGAAGGCGGCGATAGATGAGATTGCAATATCGATATCGTGACTGCAAGCCGCTTTAAAATCCGATCCAGGTGGGACAAGCCAGGCCAGGATGGGTATACGTACGCCATGAGCTCGAAGTGCAATAGCCTCTTCAAGTAGGGCCACACCTAACCAATCGGTAGCGTTTTTTTGAGCGGTTAGGCCTACTTCTACTAAGCCATGCCCATAAGCATCGGCTTTAACCACGGCCATAAGTTGGCACTGAGGTGATGATTTTTGAGTTAATAATTTCAGTGAGGCGATATTGCAATCAATAGCCGCAAGATCAATGCGAGCCTGTGCGCGATGCTCCATTATCGTCGCTCTACAATTACCATCGCCGAAGCGATTCCACCATCATGAGAAAGCGTCAGATGTACATCTGCACCATCGATTAAATCGGCTATCGCTCCCCGAAATAAAAAGGCAGGCTTCCCGTTTTCAAGGTTAATAACTTCGGCCTCATGCCAGGCCAGCCCCTTAGGCGCACTTAAAGCCTTTGCTAGCGCCTCTTTCGCGGCGAATCTGGCGGCAAGAGATGAGATCGTTTTGATGCGTTCGGTGGGCGTAAAGATCCGTTCTAATAACCCTGGAGTTCGATCCAAGCTAGTTTTAAAGCGCTCAATATCGACGACATCGATGCCGATACCTTCAATCATGGCTCCAACCTTAGTGCAGTTGGCTCTAGTGCAGTTGGCTTTTGGACGGAACGTAACGATCGATAGCTATTACAGCCACTAATAATGATCCACCGATGAAGAGGCCACCAAGGAGATCGGTAAACCAGTGCGTGTGGCGAATGAGAGAGACTGTGCACATTGTTAAGGAGATGGTTGCTACTCCCGCAGATGCAAGGCGGCCTTGGTATCTATCGATGTGTGCATATCGATAGATTAAATATGCCAATAATCCCCACGATAAAATCGCATTGGAAGAGTGCCCGCTCGGATATGACATTCCACCAGCATGCAGTAAATCAAAACCATCGTGGGGTTTCGTGCGCCCCAGAATAAGTTTAAAGATACCAACAACGAAATTAAGAGCGAGAAGTGATATCACTGCCAAATTAATTGGTCGCCAGGTTTTAAATTTAAATGCAATATAAGAAGCAGAGATTATTAAGACCGTTGCCGTGAAGCCACGCAGGCCCAAATCATCTAAGCGCCTTAAAATAACTCCAGAGAGACCATCGAATCGTGGTCGATGTGCACGATCGACTTTGTTATCAAAGTTAACTAATGGGCCATAGGATAAAACCTGCTGAGTTACTACTAAAAAACCAAAAAAAAGTAAAAACGACCATCGCAAAGCACGAAACATTTGAGCTTTGCGCATCTATTCAACCGTGACTGATTTAGCGAGATTTCTGGGCTGATCTACATCGTTGCCACGTGCAACTGCCATTTCGTAAGCAAAGACTTGTAGAGGAACAGTTGCAAGAACTGGCTGAAAGAGCGCTGGAACAATTGGAATTCGGATAACGTGCTGCGCGCCCTCAACGTGGGCACCTTCTTCGGCAATTACAATTACGCGGGCTCCACGGGCCTTTACCTCTTGGATATTACTCTGCATCTTTTCATCCAGTGAGTGCTCGTGGCCGACTGGCAGGATTGCAATAACAGGTGTGCCGGTTTCGATTAAGGCGATTGGTCCATGTTTTAACTCGCCACCGGCAAAGCCTTCAGCGTGAATATAGGCCAGCTCTTTTAATTTAAGTGCACCCTCTAACGCAACGGGGTAACCGATATTTCTGCCCAGAAATAAAACGATATTGTTTTTTGCAAAGCTACGGGTTAGTTCACGTAAAGGCTCTACCGTTTCAAGAATCTGCTCGATCTTTCCCGGCAACTCTAAGAGCTCACCATAAAGGGCAACTACTTGTGCATCTGAGAGTCCCCCGTTGACTTGAGCTAGATGTAGTCCGATGAGATAGACCGCGATCATCTGGGTTAAAAGAGCTTTTGTCGAGGCTACGGCTATTTCGGGGCCGGCATGAGTGTATAAAACCGCATCGGATTCGCGCGGAATCGTCGATGAGTTGGTGTTGCAGATTGCCAGAACGCGAGCGCCGGCGGCCTTTGCATGACGAAGGGCCATCAAAGTATCCATCGTTTCACCCGATTGTGAAATCGCAATTACTAAAGTGCCGGGAGTGATTATTGGATCACGGTATCGATACTCACTCGCGATTTCGACCTCAACCGGAATTTTTGCCCATTTTTCAATGGCAAACTTTGCAACCATTCCAGCATGAAATGCCGTACCGCATGCGATGACCGTGATTTTCTTTAACGCCTGTATTTCAGCTGGGCTCATTCGCAGCTCATCTAAAACAATCTGCGATGTATCGCTCAGGCGACCAATCAGAGTGTCGGCGACCGCCTTTGGTTGTTCAAAGATCTCTTTGAGCATGAAGTGGGTATAGCCACCCTTTTGCGCGGCAGTGGCATCCCAAGTAATCTCGAACTCTTTTGGCTCTACGCTCTGGCCAGCTAGATCGGTTATTACTACCGAGTCAGGTGTAATCGTGACAACCTCATCTTGGCCTAACTCAATTGCACGCTTGGTGTAATCGATGAAGGCGGCGACATCGGAGGCTAAAAAGTTTTCACCTTTGCCAAGGCCCACGACCAAAGGTGAGTTACGTCGAACGCCAACAACTACCGAAGGTGCGTCGGCATGAATTGCAACCAGGGTAAAGGAGCCACGTAGTTTTTTAACTGCAGCGCGCATTGCAGCAGTTAGGTCTCCATTATTTTCCTTGCGCAGATCACTCAGTAGATGCGCCACTGACTCTGTGTCAGTCTCTGAAGTGAAGGTATGTCCACGCGCCTCTAATGTTTTACGAAGCTCTGAATAGTTTTCAATAATCCCATTGTGAATAACCGCTAACTTGCCCTCATTATCCACGTGAGGATGCGCATTTTGATCACTGGGTCCACCGTGGGTCGCCCATCGCGTGTGTCCGATGCCAGCGTGTACAACTGGCAGAGAAGCATCCAGCGCTTTCTCCAAATTAATAAGTTTGCCCGCTTTTTTTTCAACAAATAAAGCGCCTGCACTGGCCAGTGCGATTCCAGCAGAGTCGTACCCGCGATACTCCAAACGTCGTAGACCTTCGATGAGTGGGGTAATCGCAGATTGTGGCCCGGTGTATCCCACAATTCCGCACATCTATCTCTACCCCAGTTCGGTTTTAACTAAATCTGCAAGTGTCTTCGCGATTTCTTGGGCAAGGCTATCACTGCCGGCCTCAACCATGACTCTGACAAGGGCCTCAGTTCCAGATGCCCGCAATAAAACTCGGCCGCCATTGCCTAACTGAAGTTGAGCGGCTTGTACAGCCGAGGTAAGCACCGGTGAGCTATCAAGTCCTTCTTTTTTCACATCACGAACGTTTATTAAAACCTGAGGAAAGCGCACCATATTTGTTGCTAACTCTTGCAAACTCTTTTTACTTCGAACTACCTCTTGAAGTAGCTCGAGTGCGGTTAATATTCCATCGCCGGTATTTGCGAGATCGCGCATAATCACATGACCCGATTGTTCTCCACCTAGTGAGTAATTATCGGCAATCATATTTTCTAGCACATAGCGATCTCCGACGGGAGTTGTGACGACATCGATTCCTGATTCGGTCATAGCGTGCATAAAGCCTAAGTTACTCATTACCGTGGCGACAACGGTATTACTTCTTAACTTTCCACGCGCTTTAAAGCCACGCGCTAAAATCGTCAGAATATGATCGCCGTCGATCTCGTTTCCAGCGGCATCTATCGCTAAACACCTATCGGCATCGCCATCATGTGCGATACCAACGGCTGCTCCCTCTTTTAAAACCGCGGCACGGAGTTGATCTAAGTGCGTTGATCCACACCCATCATTTATATTCCATCCATCGGGTTGATTAAAGATTGAAATAACTTCGGCGCCAGCTCTTCGATATGCCTCAGGTCCGACAATCGATGATGCTCCATTTGCACAATCAACCACGATTTTTAACCCATTCAAAGGTGTTTCAACCGATGCGAGCAAGTGATCTAAATATCGCGCCTGTGCACTTTCATCGTTAATCACACGGCCCACGCCGCGTCCAGTGGGACGTTTCCACGCCTCACCAATGCGTGCCTCGATCCTTGCCTCGATTGCATCATCTAACTTGCCGCCGCCGCGAGAAAATAATTTGATCCCGTTATCGGGCATGGGATTATGGGATGCACTAATCATGACGCCTAAATCGGCCTTACTTTGCGCGACTAGATATGCGATCGCAGGAGTGGGCAGTACTCCAACGCGATAAACATTAACTCCAGCGCTGGTTAATCCGGCGACAACGGCCGCCTCTAAAAACTCGCCTGATGCCCGTGAATCCTGACCGACTATCGCACTTGGTTGATGCGACTGATTTGATGAGCTCTCCACCAAAACATGTGCAGCTGCAACAGATACGTCGAGTGCAATTTCCGCGGTGAGTTCGCTATTTGCTAAGCCACGAATTCCATCGGTACCAAAGAGTGCCATCCGGACTCCTCTAATTAAATGTAATTTAGCGCTTGCTGTATTGAGAGCGCTTACGGGCCTTCTTTAGTCCGTACTTCTTGCGCTCGATAACACGTGCATCACGTGATAAGAATCCAGCCTTTTTTAGCGCTGGGCGATTTGCTTCTTCATCAATTTGATTTAATGAACGTGCAACACCAAGACGAAGTGCACCAGCTTGACCGGATACTCCACCACCGTTGATGCGTGCAAAGACGTCATACTGGTTTTCAGCACCTACTGTGCGAAATGGCTCTGAGACCGACTGCTGGTGAACTTTGTTAGGGAAGTAGTTTTCAAGCGCCTTACCGTTAATGATCCACTTGCCAGTTCCTGGGGTTAAGCGAACACGCGCAACTGCCTCTTTACGACGACCCGTTCCGCCACCTGGAGCTTTAATTGCTGGGCGGTTAGTTGCAGCCGCTGGAGTTGATGATGTGTATGAAGTCGGAACTTCGTTCTCATCTAAATCGTTAACAGTTGTGTTCTCTGACATTTCCATCCCTTACTTCACGATTTGTGAAACTTGTTCGAATACATATGGTGTTGGTGATTGTGCCGCGTGCGGGTGATTAGGACCGGCATAGACCTTTAACTTTGAAGCGATGTCACGGCCAAGGCGATTCTTTGGAATCATTCCCTTGATCGCTTTTTCAACTGCACGTGTTGGGAACTTCTCGATGAGCTCGCCATAAACGGTTGATGTCAATCCACCTGGAAAACCTGAGTGGTGGTGTGACCACTTCTGCTTCATCTTGTTACCGGATAAGGCTATTTTTTCAGCGTTGATGACGATGACGAAGTCACCCATATCCATGTGTGGAGCAAAAGTTGTCTTATGCTTTCCGCGAAGCAGAACAGCGGCATGTGTAGCAAGACGGCCCAAGACCACATCTTGTGCATCGATGACGTGCCATTGACGGACTGCATCACCGGCCTTTGGACTATATGTACGCACGCGCTTTTCCTACCTTCTATTGAGATTATTCATTAACGAGCACCCTGAAAAGGTGCAGAGGGTAAGGGTACCCGTGCAAGCGCAAGGGGTCAAAATCGCACTTTCAATCCTCAAAAACAGGCTCGGAGCTCTCATAAACCCGGCCGTCACTGCCAAAGACCAAGAAGCGAGTAAAGCCACGAGTAAACCAGCGGTCATGGGTCACGGTTATCACCGTTCCTTCATAACGATCAAGGGCGGTTTCTAAGCTTTCGGCACTAGCTAGATCTAAGTTGTCGGTCGGTTCATCTAGAAGTAAGAGAGTGGAGCCCGTGAGCTCGAGTAAGAGGACTTGAAAACGGGCCTGTTGACCACCAGAGAGAGAGGCAAAGCGTTGCTCGGCCGCTTGATCTATCTCATATTTGCGTAGAGCGCTTTTTGCTGGACCTAACTGCAGTGAAAACATCTGCCAAAGAATTTCGAGCAGGCTCTGTGATCCAAACTCTGGATGTGAGTGAGTTTGAGCGAAGTAGCCGATTTCTACACGGGCACCGATTTTGAAATTGCCCGAGTATTTTACGGTTGAATCACCTGAAATTAAACGTAAGAAGTGAGATTTTCCAGTGCCATTCTTTCCAAGAACTGCGATGCGATCGCCAAAGAATACTTCGAAGTTAAATGGCTGGGTTAAGCCAGCTAGAGTTAGATTTTCAAAAGTTAATGCACGTAAGCCCGTACGCCCACCGCGTAACCCAACTCGCACATCCTGCTCGATTGGTGGGGCTTGCGGTGGTCCAACGTCTTGAAACTTTCGAAGTCGGGTCTGCATTGCATGATATTTGCTCGCCATAGCTGGACTGATCGCCGCTTGGATCTGGAGAGTTCGAACTAACTCTTTTAGCTGTTGGTGCTCTTCCTCCCAGCGCAACAAGACTTCTGCAAAGCGCGCATTCCTAACTTTTCGCGCCTCGTGCCACGTTGAAAACTTTCCCCCATGTACCCATGTTGTATTTCCATTTGCACCTTGCTCGAGAGTAACAATGCGGTTGATAGTATTTTCAAGAAGCTCGCGGTCGTGACTAATAAAAAAAACAGTCTTTTTTGTGGCCTTAATTACCTCTTCTAACCAACGCTTAGATGGAACGTCTAAATAGTTATCGGGCTCATCCAGAAGTAAGGTCTCATCTGGGCCTTCAAGGAGTGCATTAAGTACTAACTTTTTTTGTTCACCACCTGAGAGAGTATTGACTTCACGTTTTGCAACTTCATCAAATGATTTTCCAAGGGCAGCGGTGCAACACACATCCCACATCACTTCATACTCATATCCGCCAACATCTCCCCACTCGATGATTGCTTGGGCAAATGCCATCTGAGCTTTCTCAGTATCTTTTTCATGCATTGCGAACTCTGTTTTTTCGATATTTTCTGCTGCATCACGAACTCTCTTCGGGGCAACAGATAAAAGCATCTGATGAATGGTTGTGCGATCGCGTACCGAGCCAATGAACTGGCGCATCACTCCGAGACCACCAGAAATAGAAACTTGTCCAGAATCCGGTTGTAGATCACCGCTAATCATGCGAAATAAAGTTGTTTTGCCTGAGCCATTCGCACCAATAAGTGCAACCTTGGCGCCATCCCCAACCCGAAAACTAACGTTGCTCAGAAGCACACGTCCATCTGAGAGTGCGTAATCAACTCCACTAACATCGATATGACCCACTAAAAGCTGCCAGAGTAATCAACGTGGCGAAGCGTCAAACCCCGTGCTGGAAAAACCATGCTCTCGGGTACGCGCTCTTTCTTTTCTAGCACCTCCTGAATCCAATCGCCGGTAAATCGCCCCTCAGCGACACAGACAACGGCGCCTACTAAGTTGCGCACCATCGAGTAGCAAAAACCGTCGGCAGCTATGTCGGCGATGAGATAGCCCGCCTCATTTCGACGCCAATTAAAGCGCAAAAGGTTTCGAACGGTAGTGGCACCCTCGCGAAATTTGGAGAAAGCGGCAAAGTCATGAACACCCAAAAGTAAGGCACTAGCCGCATTGAGGGTATCCAGATCAAGGGCTCGATACCAAGGAACGACATCAAGACGCAGAAGCGGCAAAACCACTTGATTGGAGTCTAACATTTTGTAGGCATAGCTACGCGAAGTTGCAGAAAAACGCGCGTGAAATGGCCCGTTCATTACGTTGACATTTAATATTCGAATATCTTCATCGAGCATGCAGTTTAATTTAAAGGCTAAATCAAGGGTTTCAATCCGCTCTGGTACATCAACGTGAATCACCTGTCCAGTTGCGTGTACTCCCGCATCGGTGCGGCCAGCGACAATAGTTTCAATCGGGCTCTGCGTAATTTTGGTGAGTGCGGATTCAATCACTTCTTGGATTGTTCGACGATCTGGCTGCTTAGCCCAACCGAAATAATTGCTCCCGTCGTACGCTAAATCGATCCGTAAACGAAGAAACCCACTCTCTGGATAGAGAGTGGGCTCCGACATAAGAATATTTTTCTAAGTGGTTAAGGCTTAGTTATCTTTCTCAGTTAAAACTTCGATGACCGCCATCGGAGCGTTATCGCCCTTACGTGGCCCAATCTTGGTAATGCGTGTGTATCCACCATTACGAGTGGCAAAGCGTGGTCCGATGACGGTAAAGAGAGTATGTACTACGCCCTTATTTGAGATCTGAGCCATTACTTGGCGACGTGCAGGAAGATCACCCTTCTTAGCAAAGGTTATTAATTTTTCAGCGAGTGGGCGTAGGCGCTTAGCCTTTGCCTCGGTAGTTGTAATCTTGCCATGCTCGAACAACTGCTCGGCAAGGGTGCGAAGGAGTAAGCGCTCGTGTGATGGGCCTGAGCCCAGACGAGGACCTTTACTTGGTTTTGGCATCTGCTTTTCTCCTAGGCCTGCTCTGCTTCGACGAACTCATCGTCTAGCGCTGCGTTGTAATTTTGGTGCTGCGTTGGATCAAATCCGACTGGGCTATCTTTCAGGTTCATCCCCATAGAGACGAGCTTGGCCTTAACCTCATCGATCGATTTTGAACCAAAGTTACGGATATCTAGTAAGTCGGCCTCAGAGCGGTTAACAAGCTCACCAACTGTGTGAATGCCTTCGCGCTTCAAGCAGTTGTATGAGCGGACCGTTAGATCGAGATCTTCAATGGGAAGTGCCATATCTGCTGCAATTGCAGCGTCCATGACGGAAGGTCCCATCTCGATTCCCTCTGCACTGAGATTGAGTTCGCGAGCAAGCCCGAATAGTTCAACCAGAGTGCGTCCAGCCGATGCGAAAGCATCGCGAGGCTTCATTGAAGACTTAGTCTCTACATCCACAACGAGACGATCGAAATCTGTGCGCTGTTCTACGCGAGTTGCTTCAACGGCATAAGTAACCTTTAAAACAGGTGAGTAGATTGAGTCGACTGGAATGCGACCGATTTCAGCTCCGGCCTGCTTGTTTTGTACAGCGGTGACATATCCACGACCACGCTCAACGGTTAGTTCAATCTCAAGAGATCCCTTGCCGTTAAGTGTCGCTAAGTGAAGTGTTGGGTTGTGTACTTCAACGCCAGCTGGAACTGCGATATCGGCGCCCGTTACTGGGCCAGCACCGTTTTTGCGGATGTAAACAACGCTTGGCTCATCGTTATCAGATGAGAGGACCAAGTTCTTAATATTTAATACGATATCGGTGAGATCTTCCTTTACGCCTTCAAGAGTGGTGAACTCATGAAGTGCACCCGCTACACGAATACTCGTAACTGCGGCACCAGGAATCGATGAAAGTAGTGTACGGCGCATGCTGTTGCCAAGTGTGTATCCAAAGCCTGGTTCAAGCGGCTCGATGATGAACCGTGAACGGGACTCAGAAATTACTTCTTCACTGAGGGTGGGACGTTGTGCAATTAGCACTGTTGCTCCTCTTCATTTCGGGGAGATCCACTATTTGATCTCCGTTATTTCCCTTATTAAGGGCTACTACTTCTCGCATGCCCCCAACTTATTAGTTAGAGGCTTTTAAAATTACTTGGAGTAAAGCTCGACGATTAGCTGCTCTTGGACCTGAGTATCGATGACTGCGCGTGCAGGGATACCGTGAACGATGATGCGCATCTGCGAACCAACGATCTCCATCCATGCCGGTACAGCCTTTTCACCGAGCTCGGCACTTGCAACGATAAATGGTGTGAGGTCGAGTGATTTTGGAAGAACATCGATGATGTCCATCGGAGTCACACGGAATGAAGGAATGTTTACCTTCTTACCATTTACAAGGAAGTGGCCGTGGCGAACTAATTGACGTGCCATATCGCGACTCTTTGCAAAGCCTGCGCGGAAAACAACATTGTCCAGACGGGTCTCAAGGATGACGAGAAGGTTTTCACCGGTCTTGCCCTGCTTGCGATTTGCCTCTTCGTAGTAACCACGGAACTGCTTCTCTAGAACACCGTAGATACGCGCACACTTCTGCTTTTCACGCATCTGCAGTAGGTACTCAGACTCTTTTGCGCGCCCACGGCCATGCTGGCCAGGTGGATATGGACGAGATTCGATCGGACACTTAGGTCCATCGCACTTGGTTCCCTTGAGAAAGAGTTTTACTTTTTCGCGACGGCAACGCTTGCAGTCTGCTCCGGTATAACGAGCCATTTTTCTCTATTCCTTAAACTCGACGAGGCTTGCATGGACGGCAACCATTGTGTGGAGCAGGTGTCACATCAGAGATGGCACCGACTTCCAAACCAGCTGCTTGCAATGAACGGATTGCAGTTTCACGTCCAGAGCCAGGGCCCTTAACGAAAACATCTACTTTCTTTAAGCCATGCTCTTGTGCGCGGCGAGCTGCAGCCTCGGCTGCAAGCTGTGCTGCGAATGGAGTCGACTTACGTGAGCCCTTGAAACCAACTTGGCCAGATGATGACCAAGAGATAACTGCGCCCGATGGATCGGTAATTGAGATGATGGTGTTATTGAAAGTACTCTTGATAAAAGCCTTACCAACAGCGATGTTCTTCTTCTCTTTCTTGCGAACCTTTACTTTGCCCTTTGTTGCGGCAGTCTTTGACTTAGGAGCGGCCATTACTTAGTCACCTTCTTCTTACCTGCAATTGCTTTACGAGGACCCTTACGTGTGCGCGCATTTGTATGTGTGCGCTGACCACGAACAGGAAGTCCCTTGCGGTGACGAATTCCCTGGTAGCTCTGGATTTCAACTTTGCGACGGATGTCGCCAGAAATTTCACGGCGAAGGTCACCTTCGATTTTGAAGTTTGCTTCGATGTATTCGCGGAGCTTTGCGAGCTCTGGCTCCTGCAAATCTTTAACGCGTGTATCTGGGCTAATGCCAGTTTCAGCGAGAGTTTTTTGTGAACGGGTAAGACCCATTCCAAATATGTAAGTGAGTGCGACTTCAACACGTTTTTCACGTGGAAGATCGACACCGACGAGACGTGCCATTTATCTACCTATCTATATCTGGAGGTCCTCCGCAATACACCTCATTGTTTTAAATGAGCCCTGGCCTTCCAGTCCGGGGGTCTTCAGAGATTAACTCACTAGGAGTTAATCAACGAAGTCGTATCACGCGTTCTTTAGTGCTTGTTTAACCTTGACGTTGCTTGTGGCGAAGGTTTTCACAGATAACCATGACGCGACCCTTGCGGCGAATGACTTTGCACTTATCGCAAATCTTCTTAACGCTTGGATTAACCTTCATGTCGTTGTGCTCCTTCGTTACTTGTAACGGTAAATAATTCGGCCTTTTGTAAGGTCATACGGACTCATCTCCACGATCACACGGTCAGCCGTCAAGATACGAATATAGTTCTTACGCATCTTTCCACTGATGTGAGCGAGGACTTTATGTCCATTAGTTAGTTCCACACGAAACATTGCATTAGGTAAAGCTTCAGAAACGGTGCCTTCCATTTCGATGGCGCCATCTTTGCTAGCCAATCTGTACCCACATCCTTTGTTAAGCCTTGAAACAAGCGAACTCGTAGTTTAGAGGTCGAGGCAGAAATAGGGAAATCGGCGAAGGTGAATTACAGCCCTGTAACTCAGCCGATCAAGGCTCTTGCTAACTTGCGAGCTGGTCAGAGATCTCAAGACCCAGTTCAGCAAGTTTCTTGGCTCCACCATCGAAAGCCGTTAAAACAAAGGGCCTGCCATCGGGACAGATCGCATATGAATGCTCAAAATGGGCGCCGCGAGATCCATCTACTGAGACCACGGTCCAACCATCTTTGAGCGTCTTTGTGCGCTCGGAGCCGCGGGTGATCATGGGCTCAATCGCCAACACTAATCCAGGCACAATCTGCAGACCTTGCCCGGCCTTGCCAAAGTTTAAAACATGGGGCTCTTGATGCATCTCAGTCCCGATTCCATGTCCACCATATTCGCGCAGGATTCCATACTTGCCCTGCGAGTTTGTGTACTGCTCAACGGCAAAGCCGATATCGGTTAATTTCGCACCGTTATGACCGGCTGCAATCCCCCGCCACATCGACTCTTCACAGACATCCATAAGTTTTTGATCCTCGGCGCTGATAGCTCCAACGCCGATTGAAAAAGCGGCATCTCCATGCCAACCATCGATGATTGCACCACAGTCGATTGAGAGTAGATCACCCTCATTAATTATTCGAGATCCCGGAATTCCGTGGACTATCTCTTCATTAACTGAAACACAAATAACGGCTGGGAAGCCATGGTAGTTAAGAAAGTTTGAGGTTGCACCACTTCGCTTTATATGGGCCGCGGCGATTGCATCTAAGGCGTCAGTTGTCATGCCGGGTGCAACCGCTGCACGAATTAATTGATGAATCTCAGCAACCACCAAGCCAGCACGGCGCATGATCTTTAATTGTTCTAGGTTTTTAATTTGAATTGCCATAGATCAAATCTTTACGAGACTCGATTAAGCGCCGAGATTGCGTTCTGTGTAATCTCTTCAATATTTCCAGTTGCACTAACGGTAATCAATAAACCTTCACCTCGATAAAATGAGATGATCGGCGCGGTCTGCTCTTCATAGACTTCAAGGCGACGAGTGATGACCTCTTCTTTATCATCTTCACGTTGATAAACATCACCGCCACATATGGGGCATTTATCATTATTAACCGTCGGTAATCCACACTCTCTGCATGTGCGCCGACTTGAAAGACGTGCGATTATTTCAGCGTTTTCCAGGGAAAGTTCTAGGACGGCCGTTAAAGGAGTTGATTTTTCAGCGAGATTGGCACGAAGTACTTCGGCCTGTAATACATTTCTAGGAAAACCATCTAAGAGAAAGCCATTGCCGAGATCATCTTGGAGCAATCGAGCCTTAACCATTTCATTGGTAACTGAGTCAGGAACTAGCTCACCGATATCCATAAAACCTTTGGCCGCTAAACCAAGTTCGGTACGATTTTTTAAATTGCTCCGAAAAATATCTCCCGTTGCAATATGGGGAATTGAATAGTGCGCGGCTAGGAATTGTGCCTGTGTTCCCTTACCGGCGCCTGGTGGACCAACCAGGACGAGACGCATTACTTCAGGAATCCCTCATAGGAACGTTGCTGCAACTGTGACTCGATCTGCTTTGCAGTATCAAGGCCAACACCAACGACGATCAAAATTGCAGTACCACCAAATGGGAAGTTCTGGCTTGCGCCAAATAGAACCAGGGCGCCGATTGGAATCACCGCGACTAAGGCTAGGTAGAGCGAGCCAGGGGCTGTAATTCGTGACAAGACATACTGTAAATACTCAGATGTTGGACGGCCGGCTCTAATGCCTGGAATGAATCCACCGTACTTCTTCATATTATCTGCCACCTCATCTGGGTTGAAGGTAATAGCAACATAGAAATAGGTAAAGAAGATAATCAATATGGCATATGCCAAAACATATATTGGGTGATCGCCCTTAACAAAGTTGCGGCTAATCCAAACGGCCCAAGCCGATTTACTTCCAGTGAAATTTACGATTAAGGAAGGAATATAAAGAAGTGATGATGCAAAAATTACTGGAATTACACCGGCCTGATTAACCTTGATAGGAATATAAGTACTTGTTCCACCATAGGCCTGACGCCCGACCATTCGCTTTGCATACTGAACTGGAATGCGTCGCTGAGCCTGCTCAACAAAGACAACCGCTGCGACAACTAAAACACCTACGGCCATTACAAAGATAAAGGCGAACAGACCCTTTTGAAGTTTAATCGACCATAGTTGGCTAGGAAAACCCGCGGCGATCGATGTGAAGATCAGAATCGACATTCCATTGCCGACCCCGCGATCGGTGATGAGCTCACCGAGCCACATAATTACCGAGGTTCCTGCGGTCATTACAAAGATCATCGTAATAATTCGAGGCCATGAGGCATCTGGAATGATCGCCAGCGAACAGCCAGAGATCAACCGCCCTGGTGTTCGCGCAACTGCTATCAAACCTGTCGACTGCAAGATTGCGAGTCCAATAGTCAAATAACGTGTGTACTGCGTCAGCTTTGCCGTGCCCGACTGTCCCTCTTGCTTAAGTGTTTCAAATCGGGGAATAACAACGGTCAAGAGTTGAATAATAATCGAGCTAGTGATGTAAGGCATGATTCCAAGTGCAAAAACAGAGAGCTTTATCAAAGCTCCACCGCTAAATAAGTTAATCAGACCAAAGAGGCCACCAGATTGAACGGTCTTTAAGCACTCCTGAACATTTGCATAGGAGACGCCAGGGGTTGGAACAACGGAGCCAAAACGAAAGAGCGCCATAATAGAGAGAGTAAAGAAGATCTTCTTACGTAGATCAGGTGTCCTAAAGGCCATACCGAACGCTGAAAGCATTGATCTTCTCCACTCTTATCTTCTATTAAATGTTGTTTCTATTAAAGAACGCTTGTTTTACCACCGGCAGCAGTAATTTTATCTACTGCAGTTGAAGAAAATGCGTGCGCGCTGACGTTGACCTTTACGTCAATATCGCCATTGCCAAGCACTTTCACAGGTAGTGAGTCTCTCACAGCACCCTTAGCAATTAGATCTGCAACACTTACATCGCCACCCTTTGGAAAGAGTGCATTGATAGTTGAAACGTTAACTGCTTGGTACTCAATACGAGCTGGATTCTTGAAACCACGAAGCTTCGGTAAACGCATAACGAGAGGTAGCTGACCACCTTCAAAGCCTGCACGAACCTGGTTACGGGCACGAGTTCCTTTTCCACCACGACCTGCGGTCTTACCCTTTGATGCCTCACCGCGACCCTTACGAGTCTTGGCTTTTTTAGCACCTGGGGCTGGGCGAAGATGATGAAGTTTTAATACCACCATTTATTCAACCTCCTCAACTGTGATCAAGTGGCGAACTGCATAAACCATGCCACGAATCTCTGGACGATCCTCTTTAACAACAACGTCGTTAATGCGCTTTAGGCCCAATGAACGAAGTGTGTCGCGTTGCTCAGGTTTGTTTCCAACTTTAGAGCGAATCTGGGTTACCTTTAAACGTGGCATTAGACACCTACCGTCATCTGTGAAGCGCGAATAATTGCAGCTGGTGCGACATCTTCTAATGGAAGTCCACGCCTGGCAGCGATCTGTGCCGGGCTCTCAAGCATCTTTAACGCTGCAACGGTTGCGTGAACCATGTTGATTGCATTGTTAGATCCAAGTGATTTCGTCAAAACATCGGTGATGCCAGCACACTCAAGGACTGCACGGACTGGGCCACCGGCGATTACGCCGGTACCTGGACTTGCTGGGCGAAGAAGAACTACGCCAGCTGCAGTTTCACCTTGTACGGAGTGAGGGACCGTTCCTTGGATGCGCGGAACGGTGAAGAAGGATTTCTTTGCCTCTTCTACTGCCTTTGCAATCGCTTGTGGAACCTCCTTGGACTTTCCATAACCAATACCGACCTGACCATTGCCGTCACCGACAACAACGAGGGCAGTGAATGAGAAACGACGTCCACCCTTTACAACTTTAGATACGCGGTTGATGAATACAACGCGCTCCATGAATGGGTTTTTCTCTTTTTCGCGGTCATCGCGGCGCTCGCGGCGCTCGCCTTTACCTTTACCAGCACCTGCACGATCATTTCCTGCAGGAGCTGCAGTAGTTGGATTAGCAGCCATTAGAACTCCAATCCATTCTCTCGTGCACCATCAGCAACTGCTGCAATGCGACCGTGATACTTATTACCGGCGCGATCAAAGACGACCGTTGAGATTCCAGCGGATTGAGCGCGAGCTGCAATTAATGCACCTATCGCCTTTGCCTTGGCACTCTTGTCGGCCTTATCGTTACGGAAATCGCTCTCCATTGTCGATGCGAAGGCGAGGGTCTTACCGGCAGTGTCATCGATAACTTGAACAAACAAGTGACGTGACGAACGTGAAACGACTAAACGTGGACGTGCTGGGGTTCCCGAGACCTTCTTGCGAACTCGGAAAGCACGACGGGCGCGGGCATTTGTAGCCGAGCCTTTGCGGACCTTTACTCCAATAGCCATTACTTCTTACCCGTCTTTCCTTGCTTGCGGCGAACAACTTCACCTGAGATACGTAAGCCCTTGCCCTTGTATGGATCGGCCTTACGAAGCTTCTTTACTTTGGCGGCTACTTCGCCGACCTTCTGCTTATCGATTCCAATAATCTGAAACTTCGTTGGTGTCTCGACTTTAAAAACGATCCCATCTGGTGCCGGGAAGTTGATGTTGTGGCTATAGCCGAGTTGGAACTCAAGGTTTGCACCCTTTTCAGCAACACGGTAGCCAACGCCAACGATCTCAATCGTTGTTACATATCCATTTGTTACCCCTTCGACCATATTCGCTACCAATGAGCGAGATAGGCCGTGGAGTGAGCGAGTTACGCGCTCTTCATTTGGACGGGCAACGGTGATGACACCCTCGCTCTGTGAAACTTGAATTGGCTCGGCAACGTTAAGCGTCAAAACCCCTTTAGGACCCTTGACCGAAACGCTCTGGCCAGCAATTGTGATTTCGACGCCACTAGGGACGGCGATTGGCATACGACCGATGCGCGACATTAGCGATTACCAGACATAGGCGAGAACTTCTCCGCCTACGCCCTGCTTATTGGCTTGCTTATCAGTCAGCAATCCAGATGAGGTTGAGATAATTGCAACGCCTAGTCCACCCAATACTTTTGGAAGCGCCGTCGACTTTGCATAGACGCGAAGTCCTGGCTTACTTACTCGGCGTAAACCAGCGATTGAACGCTCACGGTTTGCACCAAATTTGAGATCTAGAACTAAGTTCTTAGCGACCCCATTTTCTGCTTCATCAACTCTATAAGTTGCGATGTATCCCTCTTGTTGAAGGATCGCCGCAATTCTTACCTTGACCGATGATGACGGCATTGATACCGAATCATGGTAGGCAGAGTTGGCGTTGCGCAGACGGGTCAACATGTCTGCGATCGGATCTGTCATTGTCATACGTGGCCTCGTGGCCTTTCTCGAACTGGTTTCCTGTGCGGACCTATTTCGTTGTAGTTAGTTGGATGGGGTGATTACCAAGAAGACTTGGTGATGCCAGGAAGCTCGCCACGGTGCGCCATTTCACGGAAACAGACGCGGCAGATTCCAAACTTTTGGTAAACGGCGTGTGGACGGCCACAACGAGTACAACGGGTATAGCCGCGAACCTTGAACTTCGGTTTACGAGCTGCTTTGACGATGAGTGATGTCTTTGCCATCTCTTATGCCTCCCTAAATGGAAAACCAAGCGCCTTTAAAAGTGCATGGCCTTCTTCATTGTTTTTAGCCGTTGTTACAAATGTGATATCCATTCCACGTGGACGATCAATCTTGTCCTGTTCGATCTCTGGGAACACTACTTGTTCGGTTAAACCAAAGGTGTAGTTTCCTTTTCCATCAAACTGCTTTGGAGATAGTCCACGGAAGTCACGGATACGGGGAAGTGAGATTGAGAGCAAGCGATCTGCAAACTCCCACATACGATCTCCGCGCAAAGTTACGTGTGCACCGATTGGCTGACCCTCGCGAAGCTTAAACTGCGCAATTGATTTACGTGACTTAGTTACTTGTGGCTTCTGCCCAGTAATAGTTGCTAAGTCGCGGATCGCACCTTCGATCAGCTTTGAGTCACGAGCGGCATCGCCGACACCCATATTGACCACAATCTTGGTCAAGTTTGGAATCTGCATCACATTCTTGTATCCGAACTGTGTTTTAAGTGCAGGAGCGATTGCGCTCTTGTACTTATCCTTAAGTCGTACGTCTACTTCTGTTGACATTAGATGTCCCTTCCGGTGCGACGCGAGATACGAACATTCTTGCCTTCGTCATTTTTACGCGAGCCGATGCGCGATGCCTTGCCATCGCTATCTGCGACCATGACATTAGAAATATGAATCGCAGCTTCAACGGTAGTGATACCGCCGACTTTAACGCCGCGATCCCCTGTTGACTCTTTGGTGTGACGCTTTTGACGGTTCACGCCCTCAATGAGAATGCGATCACCTGCAACTGAGAGCACTTTTCCGGTAACGCCTTTATCTTTCCCGGCGATAACTAAAACGCTGTCATTTTTCTTAATCTTTGCCATTTTTTATAGCACCTCCGGGGCTAGCGAGATGATCTTCATAAACTTTTTGTCGCGAAGCTCACGTGCAACTGGCCCGAAGATTCGGGTTCCACGTGGTTCGCCATCGGCCTTCAAGATCACTGCGGCGTTTTCATCAAATTTAATATATGAGCCATCGGGACGACGGCGCTCTTTCACTGTGCGAACGATGACGGCCTTTACGACCTCACCCTTCTTAACCTGTCCGCCAGGGATTGCATCCTTGACTGAACATACGATGATGTCTCCGATACCGGCATAACGGCGCTTGGATCCACCGAGCACGCGGATACAAAGCAGCTCTTTAGCTCCAGTGTTATCGGCGACGCGTAGGCGCGACTCTTGTTGAATCATTTCTTATCCACCAACCCTTACTTAGCCTTCTCGAGAATCTCAACTAAACGCCAGCGCTTTGTCGCTGAGAGTGGTCGAGTTTCCATGATGAGTACACGATCGCCCATGCCGGCAGTGTTTGCCTCGTCATGCGCCTTTAACTTGCTTGAACGTGAGAGAACCTTTGAGTACATGCCGTGCTTAACACGATTAGATACTTCAACGGTGATGG
This sequence comes from Candidatus Planktophila sp., assembly GCA_040402335.1. Lineage (GTDB taxonomy): Bacteria > Actinomycetota > Actinomycetes > Nanopelagicales > Nanopelagicaceae > Planktophila. The sequence continues at coordinate 30,968 of JBBAMX010000001.1, read as the reverse complement.
TCTTATCCATCTTGTCGCTCACAACCACGCCCTCGCGAAGCTTACGGAACCCGCGATCTTCATTAACTGTTGACATTAGGCAGCTCCTCCGATTCCTAGTTCGCGTTCGCGAATGATTGTGTAGACACGTGCAATCTCTTTACGCACTGCGCTTAAGCGGCCATGGCTTTCAAGTTGACCAGTTGCTGCTTGGAAGCGAAGGTTAAATAACTCTTCCTTCATCTCACGCACTTTGCCGGTTAGCTCTTCGCCCGATAACTGGCGCAGCTCCTCAGTAGTAGTTGTAGTAGCCACTTATGCCTCCTCACGCTTCACAACACGACATTTCATTGGAAGTTTATGTATTGCAAGACGCATCGCTTCATGAGCAACAGCTTCGGTTACGCCTGAGATTTCAAACATCACGCGACCTGGCTTTACGTTTGCAATCCACCACTCCGGTGAACCCTTACCTGAACCCATGCGAGTCTCTGCAGGCTTCTTTGTGATCGGACGATCTGGATAGATATTGATCCAGACCTTTCCGCCACGCTTTATATAACGAGTCATTGCGATACGAGCGGCCTCAATCTGGCGGTTTGTAACGTATGCAGGCTCGAGAGCTTGGATACCGAAATCACCAAATGCAACTGCGCTTCCGCCCTTTGTAGCACCACTTCTAGATGGGTGGTGTTGCTTGCGGTGCTTTACGCGACGTGGAATTAACATATTAGTTAGCTCCCTCGACGGCTGCGACAGGCTTTGTAACAGTGACTTCAGCGCGAGCTGGTCTTGGAGCACGTGGCCCGCGACGCTCAGGCTTAGGTGCGCGCGCTTCGGCCAAGGCCGTTGCTGCACGCTCTGCACGTGAACCGATGATCTCGCCCTTATAGATCCAGACCTTTACACCTAGGCGACCAAAAGTTGTAGCCGCTTCGTAGAAGCCGTAATCGATATCGGCACGTAGTGTGTGCAATGGAACGCGACCTTCACGGTAGAACTCTGAGCGAGACATTTCAGCCCCACCAAGACGACCACCACACTGAACACGAATACCTTGAGCACCAGCCTTCATCGCCGACTGCATCGACTTCTTCATTGCTCGACGGAATGAGACACGCGCAGCTAACTGCTCGGCGATTCCTTGGGCAACGAGCTGAGCGTCGATCTCTGGATTCTTAACTTCAAGAATATTTAACTGAACCTGCTTGCCAGTTAACTTCTCAAGACGTTGGCGCAAGATATCTGCCTCTTGACCACGACGGCCAATAACAATTCCTGGACGGGCGGTAAAGAGATCGATGCGGACACGATCGCGCGTGCGCTCGATTTCAATTCGAGATACGCCTGCGCGCTCCATACCCTTCTGCATCATGCGACGGATTTCGACATCTTCCTTGACGTAATCCTTGTACAACTTATCTGCATACCAACGTGACTTAAATTCAGTTGTAATGCCGAGACGGAAGCCGTGTGGGTTTACTTTTTGACCCATTACTTGGTCGCTCCCTTCGGGCTAGTTTTTTGTGCATTCATTGTTTTAGATGCAGCTTTAACATCGCTGACGGCTAAAGAAATATGTGATGAACGCTTCAAGATACGAAAACCACGACCTTGTGCTCGTGGACGAAAACGCTTCATGGTGCGGCCTTCATCGACCAAGGCTTCAACTACCCAAAGCTCAGAGGCATCACGGATAGCTGGATTCTTGGCCTTTGCATTTGCTACGGCGCTATTGAGAAGTGTGAACACATCGGCACCTGCAGCCTGTGGTGCAAACTTCAAAATTGAGAGTGCTTGATCGGCGCGCTGACCACGGATTAGATCGACGATACGTCGAGCCTTCTGCGGTGTATGACGGATATCGCGCAAAACTGCACGAGCGATTAGTGGCCCGTTAGTGGCATCTAACTTATTTCTTGTATCAGGCTGATTTGTTGTATCAGGCACGTGTAGCTCTCCGATCCTCACCCTTGACGTGGCCACGGAAGGTACGAGTTGGTGAGAACTCACCAAGCTTGTGCCCAACCATTGCATCGGTAATAAAAACTGGGATGTGCTTGCGACCATCGTGTACTGCGATGGTGTGTCCGATCATCGAAGGAATTATCATCGAGCGGCGTGACCAGGTCTTAATCACGTTCTTGGTATTGGCATCGTTTTGTACATCGACTTTTTTGAGTAGATGTCCATCAACGAATGGACCCTTCTTGAGACTTCTTGGCATTAGGGCTCCTACCTACCGCTTCTTGTTCGACTTGCGACGACGGACGATCATTGAATCTGATGCTTTCTTCTTACGAGTACGGCCTTCAGGCTTTCCCCATGGAGTCACTGGGTGACGTCCACCAGAGGTCTTACCTTCACCACCACCGTGTGGGTGATCTACTGGGTTCATAACAACACCGCGGACGGATGGGCGCTTGCCCTTCCAACGCATACGTCCAGCTTTTCCATAGTTGATGTTGGACTGCTCAGCGTTTCCAACTTCACCAACAGTTGCACGACAACGTACGTCGACGTTACGGATTTCACCAGATGGCATACGTAGTTGTGCGAATGCACCCTCTTTGGCAACCAACTGAACCGATGCTCCGGCTGAGCGAGCAATCTTTGCTCCCCCGCCTGGGCGTAGCTCAATAGCGTGGACGACGGTTCCTACTGGAATATTACGTAGTGGCAGGTTATTGCCAGGCTTGATATCGGCCTTTGGACCGTTCTCAATAGTTGCACCCTGCTCTAATTTATTTGGTGCGATGATGTAGCGCTTTTCGCCATCTGCATAGTGCAGGAGCGCAATACGTGCTGTGCGGTTTGGGTCATACTCAATATGAGCGACCTTTGCCGGAACACCATCTTTATCGTTGCGAATAAAATCAATGAGACGGTAGGCGCGCTTGTGACCGCCGCCTTGGTGGCGAACAGTGATGCGTCCTGCATTGTTACGTCCACCCTTTGAGTGGATTGGACGTACAAGTGACTTCTCAGGTGTTGAACGTGTGAGCTCAGCAAAGTCTGGAACGCTTGCGCCGCGTTGACCCGGGGTCGTTGGCTTTAATTTACGAAGTGCCATGATGATCCTTTTCTCTTAGAAGTCCAGCCCCGCTAGGAGACTGGTCCTCCGAAGATGTCGATACGGTCGCCAGCTGCTACCTGCACAATTGCGCGCTTTGTGTCTTTACGCTTTCCATCACCGAAACGGGTCTTCTTGTTCTTACCCTGACGGTTCATGGTGTTCACGCTGACTACTTTTACACCAAAGACTTTTTCAACCGCGATCTTAATCTCGGTCTTGTTGGCATCGGGTGCAACAATAAATGTGTACTTATTTTCGTCTAGGAGTGAGTAACTCTTTTCCGAGACAACCGGTGCAACTAAAACATCACGGTAATCTTTCATGCACTTACCTCACTCTCACGGGCTAATGCCTTAACCACTTTGCGTGGACCGGCTAAGAAATCATTAATCGCACTCTGCGAGAAGACAACGTCATCGCTCTTTAAGATGTCATAGGCATTCAACTGATCTGGCACGAGAAGGTGTAGATCATCGGCGTTACGAAGTGAGCGCCACGCTAGATCCTCGTGGCGAGACACAACTACAAGAAGCTTCTTGCGATCACTGAACTGACGGACCGCTGCAATCGCCGCCTTTGTTGAAGGCGTCATCGAGACGGTTTCCAGTACGTGAATACGATCATTGCGTTGACGGTCAGAGAGAACTCCGCAAAGAGCTGCTGCGATCATCTTCTTAGGAGTGCGTTGGAAATACTTACGGGGGCGAACTGCATGAGCAGTACCGCCACCCTTCTGGTTTGGCGAACGTGAAGAGCCTTGACGGGCGCGACCAGTTCCCTTCTGCTTGAAAGGCTTTTTACCACCACCACTTACTTCGCCACGGTTCTTAGACTTCTGAGTTCCTTGACGGGCTGCGGCAAGTTGTGCAGTCACAACTTGGTGGATAAGTGGAACATTTGTCTGGGCATCGAAGATTTCACTTGGTAGATCTACCGATCCGACCTTGGTGCCTTCGGCGTTTTTAACTTCTAGAGTTAGTGCCATGAGTTATGCACCTGCCTTAACTGTCTCGAATATCGCGTGCTTTGCGGCAGAGCGGATAAATACAAGCTGACCATCTGGACCAGGGACCGAGCCCTTAATAAGGAGCAAGTTGCGCTCGGCATCGACTGCATGCACAACTAAGTTTTGAGTTGTGACCTTTACGCCACCCATAACACCGGCCATGCGCATTCCCTTGAAGACGCGACCAGGTGTTGAACATGCACCGATTGAGCCGGGCATCCGGTGCTTACGATCAACACCGTGCGATGAGCCAAGGCCGTGGAAGCCGTGGCGCTTCATTACACCGGCAGTTCCTTTACCTGTGCTTGTTCCCGTTGCATCTACAAGCTCGCCTGCGGTAAAAACCGTGGCGCCGATCTCTTGTCCAACGGAGTAGCTAGAAGTATCTAACGTACGAAGCTCAGCGATGGAGCGACGAGGGGTCACGCCAGCCTTAGCAAAGTGGCCAGTAAGTGGCTTTGTAACCTTCTTTGGATCGATCGCGCCGAATGCGATTTGGACCGCAGAGTAACCATCTACTTCAGGGGTACGAATCTGCGTTACTACGCATGGACCGGCCTCAACGACGGTTACTGGAACCATCTTGTTGTTAGCATCAAAAACCTGTGTCATTCCGAGCTTCTTACCGAGTACGCCCTTGATGGACGAGCCAGCGGCCTGAGTTGTATATGCCATGTGTTGTCGTCCCTTCCTTAGAGCTTAATCTCGATGTCGACGCCAGCTGGCAGATCGAGGCGCATCAACGAGTCAACGGTTTTAGGTGTCGGGTCGATGATGTCTATGAGGCGCTTATGTGTGCGCATCTCGAAGTGTTCGCGGCTGTCCTTATATTTGTGAGGAGAGCGAATAACACAGTATGTGTTCTTCTCTGTTGGTAGCGGCACTGGACCCGCGACCGTCGCACCAGTGCGCTCAACGGTTTCAACGATTTTCTTCGCTGAAGCGTCAATCACCTCATGGTCGTAGGCCTTGAGTCGAATGCGGATTTTTTGTCCCGCCATGTCGTTCTCCTTCTTTTTCTTGGATCTTCGTTAATTCTTCGTTAATTTAACTGTCAAACATCTGCAACGCCCGACGGTTTTTTACGCCGCCGGGCTAAGCAATTACTTCTTAATCTTTGTTACGCGACCTGCTCCTACTGTGCGTCCACCTTCGCGGATAGCAAAGCGAAGGCCCTCTTCCATAGCGATTGGCTGGATGAGCGTTACTGCCATCTCAGTGTTATCGCCAGGCATGACCATTTCAGTTCCCGTTGGAAGAGTTACAACACCGGTTACGTCAGTTGTACGGAAGTAGAACTGTGGACGGTAGTTGTTAAAGAATGGTGTGTGACGTCCGCCCTCATCCTTTGAAAGGATGTAAGCCGATGCATCGAACTCGGTGTGAGGTGTGATTGATCCTGGCTTGCAGACAACCTGACCACGCTCGACATCTTCGCGCTTTAGACCACGTAGAAGAAGTCCAACGTTCTCGCCGGCTTGACCTTCGTCGAGCAACTTGCGGAACATTTCAACGCCTGTAACGGTGGTTTTCTGTGCGACTGGACGGATTCCAACGATCTCAACTTCTTCGTTGATCTTGACAATTCCACGCTCGATACGACCGGTGATAACAGTTCCACGACCTGTGATTGTGAAAACATCTTCAACTGGCATAAGGAATGGCTTATCAACTTCGCGCTCTGGCTGAGGAATAAAGGCATCCACAGCATCCATGAGCTCGACGATCTTCGCGGCCCATTCGGCATCTCCTTCGAGCGCCTTGAGTGCAGAGATTCGAACGATTGGTGTGTCATCTCCAGGGAACTCGTACTTAGTTAGAAGTTCACGAACTTCCATTTCTACGAGCTCTAAAATCTCTTCGTCATCGACCATGTCAGATTTATTAAGTGCAACAACGATCGATGGAACGCCTACTTGACGGGCAAGGAGTACATGCTCCTTTGTCTGTGGCATTGGACCATCTGTGGCGGCAACGACGAGGATTGCTCCATCCATCTGGGCTGCTCCAGTGATCATGTTCTTGATGTAGTCGGCGTGGCCTGGGCAGTCAACGTGTGCGTAGTGACGCTTCTCTGTCTGATACTCGACGTGAGCGATAGAGATGGTGATACCACGTTGACGCTCTTCTGGCGCCTTATCAATATCAGCGAACGCTGTCGCTGCATTAAGTGTTGGAAATTTATCGTGCAGCACCTTGGAGATCGCAGCGGTAAGAGTCGTCTTACCATGATCGATATGTCCGATGGTGCCAATGTTTACGTGCGGTTTTGTCCGCTCGAACTTTGCCTTTGCCATTTTGGTTCCTCTTTCGTTTGCTAGTGCTTAGTTATTAGGGGTTGTGCCTATCCATTTTTTTAGTGCTAGGGGTTTATTCGCCACGAACCTTTGCAATGATCTCTTTCGCTACGTTGCCAGGTACTTCGGCATACGAATCGAACTCCATTGAGTAGCTCGCGCGTCCTTGAGTTCTAGAGCGGAGATCTCCGACATAGCCGAACATCTCTGACAATGGAACTAGCGCCCTAACAACGCGGGCACCTGACCGCTCATCCATGGCCTGAATTTGACCACGACGACTGTTGATGTCACCGATGACGTCGCCCATGAAATCTTCAGGGGTAACAACTTCGACGCGCATCACTGGCTCTAGAATCGCAGGATCGGCAAGCTTTGCCGCTTCCTTAAACGCTGCTAGACCAGCAATCTTGAAGGCGAGCTCCGATGAGTCAACATCGTGATAAGCACCATCAAGAAGAGTTACTCGTACATCGGTAAGAGGGTAGCCAGCAAGAGGTCCTGAGCTCATACCCTCTTTACAGCCTGCATCAACTGATGGGATGTACTCGCGTGGAACGCGGCCACCAGTTACCTTATTAACAAACTCATATCCGCCCTCAACAACACCAGTTGGAAGTGGCTCGATTGCGATCTGAATCTTTGCGAACTGTCCAGAGCCACCGGTCTGCTTTTTATGCGTGTAATCGTGGCGTGCAACTGGCTTGCGAAGTGTTTCGCGGTAAGCGACCTGAGGCTTACCAACGTTAGCTTCGACTTTGAACTCGCGACGCATACGGTCAACGAGAATTTCAAGGTGGAGCTCCCCCATTCCGGCGATAATTGTCTGGCCGGTCTCTTCATCGGTATTAACGTGGAAAGTTGGATCTTCTTCAGATAGACGCTGAATTGCGATACCAAGTTTTTCTTGATCGCCCTTTGTCTTTGGCTCAATAGCAACCGAGATAACCGGTGCTGGAAAGTCCATTGACTCAAGGATTACCGGCTTTGCTGGATCACAGAGAGTCTCACCAGTTGTGGTGTCTTTGAGACCCATAACGGCAACGATCATTCCTGCACCAACGTTGGCACGCTCTTCACGCTTGTTAGCATGCATCTGATAAATCTTGCCGATGCGCTCTTTGCGATCTTTCGTTGAGTTAAGAATTGTTGAACCGGTCTCTAAAATTCCAGAGTAGACGCGGATGAATGTTAACTTTCCAAGGTGTGGATCGGTCATGATTTTAAATGCTAGGGCCGAGAAAGGCTCCTTGTTCTCTGGGTGACGAATAATTTCAATCTCTGGGTTGTTCATATCGGTACCAACGATTGACTCAACATCGAGTGGGCTTGGTAAGTAGCGAACAACTGCATCTAGCATTGGCTGAACGCCCTTGTTTTTAAACGCTGAGCCGGTAACTACTGGAGTTAACTTGGCGGCGAGTGTCGCGCGACGGATACCGGCGATGATTTCAACCTCTGAAAGTTCGACACCCTCTAGGAACTTCTCCATGCAGATATCGTCGTTCTCCGAAAGTGTTTCAATCATGTCGTGGCGGGCCTGCTTAGCTTTTTCTAGCAAGTCGGCCGGGATCTCTTCGATCGTATAGTCCTCGCCCTTTTGGGTTTCGCCACGCCAAGTAAGTGCCTTCATCGCAATGAGATCGACGACTCCAAGGAAATCCCCTTCGGCGCCGATTGGAATTTGAAGGACGAGAGCGACTGCATTAAGACGGTCTTTAATCATGTCTACACACTTATCAAAAGATGCACCGGTGCGGTCAAGCTTGTTAATAAAGCAGATACGTGGAACTGAGTAGCGATCGGCCTGGCGCCAAACTGTCTCTGATTGTGGCTCTACACCTGCAACGCCATCAAAGACTGCAACTGCGCCATCTAGTACACGCAGGGAGCGCTCTACCTCAATCGTAAAGTCAACGTGGCCGGGTGTATCGATGATATTAATAAGGTGGTCATCCCACATACAGGTAGTAGCCGCTGAGGTAATTGTGATACCTCGCTCTTGCTCCTGCTCCATCCAGTCCATGGTTGCCGCACCTTCATGAACTTCACCGATTTTATAGTTAATACCTGTATAGAAAAGGATGCGCTCAGTAGTCGTGGTTTTGCCCGCGTCGATGTGCGCCATGATTCCGATATTGCGAACCGTAGCTAGATCGATGTTCTCTACTGCTGACACTTATGCCTCTTCTTCTCGTTGTTTAAATCTCGGGTCGTATCGGTTTGTTAAGTCGTTTTACCAGCGGTAGTGCGCGAAAGCCTTATTAGCTTCAGCCATTTTGTGGGTATCTTCGCGGCGCTTTACAGCGGCGCCGAGACCATTACTTGCATCGATAAGTTCATTCATTAAACGCTCTGACATAGACTTTTCACGACGTGAACGTGAGTAATCAATTAACCAGCGAAGAGCCAAAGTAGTTGAGCGCCCAGCTTTAACTTCGACTGGTACTTGGTAAGTAGCTCCACCAACACGGCGAGAGCGAACCTCAACCGTTGGCTTGATGTTTTCTAGCGCGCGCTTCAAAGTGATAACTGGATCGACTTGATTCTTTGCGCGGCAACCTTCAAGTGCGTTGTAAACAATTGCCTCGGCAGTTGAACGCTTTCCATGAAGAAGTACACGGTTGATAAGCGCAGTTACAACGGGTGAGTTGTAAACAGGATCGGCAACAACGGCAGCTTTTACTACAGGACCTTTACGTGGCATTAGGAAGCCTTCTTCTCTCTCTTAGTACCGTAGCGAGAACGTGACTGCTTACGGTTCTTTACGCCCTGTGTATCAAGGGATCCGCGAATGATCTTGTAACGAACACCTGGTAGATCTTTTACACGGCCTCCACGAACAAGAACAATGGAGTGCTCTTGTAAGTTGTGACCTTCACCAGGAATGTATGCAGTGACTTCCATGCCACTAGTAAGACGGACACGTGCAACTTTGCGAAGGGCAGAGTTTGGTTTCTTAGGGGTCGTTGTGTAGACGCGTGTACAAACTCCGCGTCGCTGTGGTGAACCCTTAAGTGCAGGTGTGCTTGTCTTCGTAGTCTTTTCTGCACGACCACGACGAACTAGCTGTTGAATTGTTGGCACTTCATCTCCATTCGTATCTCCGTTACTGATCTTTATTCACGCTCAATCGCCGACCCACGCGGTCGGGTGTGTTGCACCCGATTCGCATAGTTGATGCAAATAGTTTTTCAACTTTTTACATGCACAAGCAATAAAGCCCTATGAAAGAGCAGGGGTGAAGATTAACCCAACCACGCTCAAAGAGTCAAAACGGCCTCTTGTACTCCTCGCCCACCTTGGCATGGGCCAAAAAGCTTAATTTTCTACATCCGGGCGTGTCGCAGATTAAGGAGTCAGAAAGGGCGGAAACGCTATCGATGAGGCGTTTTGGGCGGTAATTGGGGCACCAACCGTGGTGGAAATCGGCAAAATGCCTGCCCAGAGCCCCAACTCGAGATCGGCTTCATCATCGGATGGATCTCCTGTGCGTGCCTTCGCCGAGACCTTATCTAGAGTTAATTCGACGATTAGGGTTGCTGCAGACTCTTTTTTCGTAATTGGGCGGGCATACTCCCAAAGCCCAGGAACCAACTTTGTCGTAATACGCTCTAGGGCGACCTCTTTTTCACTCTCACTGAGTACCCGGGCCTTTCCAAAGATCATAACCGACTCATAGTTCATCGATGAGTTAAATGCCGAGCGTGCAACAACGATGGCGTTGAGTTGGGTAACGGTTACGCATAGATCAATGCCTTTCGCGACTGCCATCATGATGCGCGAACCAGTTGAGCCATGAATCAGGATTCGATCTCCATCACGGGCAAAGCCCATAGGGATGACAAAGGGGGCATTGATATCAGGATCTATGAAACCTACATGGGCTACGTATTGGCTATCAAGCAGTCTTTTAATATCTAGTTGGTCATGCACCTCACGATCGGCTTGGCGCTGTACATGGAACTTCTCATCATTGCTCATTTCCCAAAAATAGCAGTAAATTGGACAGGCAATATGCTGCCGGTTTTAACTCCTAACCGCTCCTTCACGATTAAAATATGGTAAACAGGCAATATGCTGCCGATTCTACCGTTAATGTGCTATTTTTGCCTTCAAATATTGTATACCAGCAATATATTGCCGGTTTGGAGGTCAAAAAATGAACTCTGTTGAAATATCCGAGGCGCTGCGTCGGCGCCGGAAAGCTCTTGGGTTAACGCAGAGCGAATTGGCAGAGCTCGCCGAAGTATCTGAACGATTAATAAGAGAGGTTGAAACAGGCCGACTCACAGTTAGCACAGAGAAACTTCTTTCGATATTGGAGTCTCTAGGACTTGAAATTCATATTGAGAGAATCTACGTGAGAGACTCAAAATGAACACTAAAAGGGATATCAAGGATCTGGGCCAGGTACAACAAGCTGATGTATATAAAGGTGCACACCTGGCAGCCACGCTCAGCCGAACTGAAAAAGGAGTTCAATTCGAATACAAAAGTGAGTATCTAGAAAGCGCACAACCTCAGATTGCATTTAATTTGCCAAAGAAAATCGAACCACAATTAGTGACAGCTGGGGGGATCCCGCCATTCTTCGCTGGCTTACTTCCAGAAGGAAGAAGATTGCATGTACTTCAACGAGCTATAAAGACATCAGCAGATGATGAACTCTCACTCTTGCTCGCCATCGGAGTAGATGTAGTTGGTGATGTAAAAATCGTGCCACATGGTGATGACCCAAGTCCTATAAACCCACTTGTTGAGGTCAAAAAAACTTTTGATGAAATAAAATTCTCCGATCTAGTAAGTGAATTTGCGGAAATAGAAAAGGTAGGACTTCCGGGTGTGCAAGACAAAGTATCAGCAAAACAAATTTGGCTTCCAGCATCAAGAGCTGGAGCGCAATACATCCTAAAATTACCTTCTCCGGATAATCCATTTGTGATTGAAAATGAAGACTATTTTCTTCGCGTTGCAAGAAACACATTAAAGGATGTGGTTCAATCAGAACTGGTGCACGACTTGGAAGGAAAAAGTGGGCTCCTAATAAGACGATTTGATCGCACCCTTGATGAGTATGGAAATCCACTCTCTTTGGCTGTTGAAGATGCTTGTCAAATTCTAAATCGGTGGCCGGCTGACAAATACAATGTAACTTCTGAAAGAATTATCGAAGAAGTAAGCAAAGTCTGTTCGTCACAGAAACTCGCAAAACGAGAGCTGTATAAACAATTTTGCTTTGCTTGGCTGACAGGCAATGGAGATTTGCATGCGAAAAATATTTCAATCCTTTCCACTGAAGATGGTGAATGGAAAGTCTCCCCTGCGTACGATCTTCCATCAACAGTTTTCTATGGCGACAGAACACTTGCCCTTACATTAGGTGGAAAAAAGAATGGACACTCAAGAAAATCCTTAATAGCCTTTGGAACCTCCATAGGCATAAGTGAAAAACTCGCCACTAAAGTTTTAGATGAAATACTCGACAGCACGTCACAGGTAGTGACAGATCTCGAAAATCATATTTTGCCCTTCAACCACCAAATAATTTCGGACGCTATAGGTGTTTTGCGTAATAGGCGTTTAACTGCCTCGGCTTTTTAGTAGTTAATTTCATAGGTTTGCAAGATTCAAATTTCAAGGCTCCGCAGAATTTAGGGTTCAAGGCACAGCAAAAAAGGCCCAACCCCGCGTGGGATTGAGCCTCTTTTGATTAACTATTAACGAGGTACTTCGACCTCATCCAGACGAACGGCTTCACCGGATCCTTGTTGATCAAATGGTGTGAAGTCGTACTCATCGTAGGCTGCATAAACCGCAGCCTTTGCCTCTTCCGTTGGCTCAACACGAATGTTGCGGTAACGGGCAAGGCCAGTACCGGCAGGAATCAACTTACCGATGATGACGTTCTCTTTCAGTCCGAGCAGTGGATCACTCTTCTCAGAAAGTGCAGCATCTGTTAGTACGCGAGTTGTCTCCTGGAAGGAAGCAGCTGATAACCATGACTCAGTTGCAAGAGATGCCTTAGTGATACCCATAAGCTCTGGGCGACCTGAGGCAGCTTTTCCACCAGATGTAACTACGCGACGGTTTTCAGTCTCAAAGCGACCGCGCTCAACGAGCTCACCTGGAAGTAGATCGGCATCTCCTGCTTCAAGCACAGTGATGCGCTTTAACATTTGACGAACGATTACTTCGATGTGCTTATCGTGAATGCCTACGCCCTGTGAGCGATAAACCGATTGAATCTCATTTACCAAGTGAACTTGAGTTGCACGTGGTCCAAGGATACGAAGAACCTGCTTTGGATCGATTGCGCCTTCAACCATCTTCTGGCCGACCTCAACGCGTGAACCCTCTTCCACCTTTAGTTTTTGACGGCGAGTAATTGGGTAAGCAACCTCTTCGCCACCATCATCAGGTGTAACGATTATTTTCTTACCCTTTGCATCTTCGCGGAATGAGACAACGCCTGCAGTCTCTGCAATCGGTGCAACACCCTTTGGAGTACGGGCTTCGAAGAGCTCGACGATACGTGGAAGTCCGTGTGTGATGTCATCGCCAGCGATTCCACCGGTGTGGAAGGTACGCATTGTTAGCTGTGTACCAGGCTCACCGATTGACTGTGCTGCGATAATTCCAACGGCTTCACCGACGGCAACAAGTTGTCCAGCGGCAAGGGAGCGACCATAACAAGCTGCACACTGTCCGACCTTGCTATCGCAAGTTAGGACCGAGCGAATCTTTACTTCGCTCACTCCTGCGCTAACGAGATCATCAATGTTGCGATCGCCTAAGTCGATGCCGGCCTTTGCAACTACCACACCGTCGATCTCAACATCATCGGCCAATGTGCGGCCAAAGACTGAGGTCTCAACGTGATCTAGTTTGATAAGGCCACCGGCCTGTGAACGTTCAGCGATCTGTAACACAAGACCACGATCGGTTCCGCAATCCTCTTCACGGATAATTACATCTTGTGCAACATCGCATAGACGACGGGTCAAATAACCCGAGTCAGCGGTACGAAGTGCGGTATCTGCAAGTCCCTTACGAGCACCGTGAGTAGAGATAAAGTACTCAAGTACTGAAAGACCTTCACGGAAGTTAGATTTAATTGGGCGAGGAATAATCTCACCCTTTGGATTTGCTACAAGTCCGCGCATACCTGCAATCTGGCGAATCTGCATCATGTTTCCACGGGCACCGGAGAAGACCATCATCCAAACTGGGTTAACTCGAGGGAAGTTTTCTTCCATCTCTTTACCCACTTCAGCTGTTGCCTTTGTCCAGATCTCAATCAACTCTTGACGACGCTCGTCATCGGTGATGAGTCCCTTTTCATACTGGGATTGAACCTTGTCGGCCTGTGTTTCATAGCCTTCGAGGATCTCTTTCTTGCGCGGAGGCGTCACAACATCTTCAATACCGATTGTGATTCCAGCGCGAGTTGCCCAGTGGAAGCCGAGTGACTTCAGAGCATCAAGTGTCTGTGCAACAACGACCTTTGGATAGAACTCGGCCAAACGATCGACGATTCCACCGAGTTGCTTCTTAGTGACATCTAGATCTACGAATGGGAAGTCTGCAGGTAGCGCCTCATTAAATAATGCGCGACCGATTGTTGTCTCGATTGTTTGGCTCGAGTGATCAAGACGAATCTTGATCTTTGCCTGCAATGAAACTGAACGCTGGTCGTGGGCCATGATCGCTTCTGAGATCGAACTAAATGCACGACCTTCGCCGAGCTCGCCATCGCGGCTCATTGTTAAATGATAGAGCCCAAGCACCATGTCCTGAGTTGGTGAAGTAATTGGACGACCGTTAGCAGGTGACAAGATGTTATTTGAAGATAACATCAAAATACGTGCCTCGGCCTGAGCTTCAGCAGATAGCGGCAAGTGAACTGCCATCTGGTCACCGTCGAAGTCAGCGTTAAACGCTGTACAAACGAGAGGGTGAATCTGAATCGCTTTACCTTCAACTAACTGTGGTTCGAATGCCTGAATACCCAAACGGTGAAGGGTGGGTGCGCGGTTGAGAAGTACTGGATGCTCGGCGATAACCTCTTCGAGAACATCCCATACAACTGGACGGGCGCGCTCAACCATGCGCTTTGCAGATTTAATATTCTGCGCGTGATTGAGATCTACAAGACGCTTCATTACGAATGGTTTGAAGAGTTCCAGCGCCATCTGCTTTGGCAGACCACACTGGTGCAGCTTCAACTGTGGACCAACAACGATTACTGAACGGCCTGAGTAGTCAACGCGCTTTCCGAGCAGGTTCTGACGGAAGCGACCCTGCTTACCCTTGAGCATGTCAGAGAGTGATTTAAGTGCGCGGTTACCTGGACCTGTAACTGGGCGACCACGACGACCGTTATCGAACAAGGCATCTACAGCCTCCTGCAACATACGCTTTTCATTGTTGACGATAATCTCGGGTGCACCAAGATCGGCCAAACGCTTCAGACGGTTATTACGGTTGATAACACGACGATAAAGATCATTTAGATCCGAAGTCGCAAAGCGACCACCATCGAGTTGAACCATTGGACGCAAATCAGGTGGAATAACTGGAACACAGTCAAGGACCATCGAAGCCGGCTTATTGCTGGTTGTGAGGAATGCGTTAACAACCTTCAACCGCTTAATGGCACGAGTCTTCTTTGCACCCTTTCCATTTTCAGAGAGATCGGTAAGCATCTTATGCTCAGTTGCAAGATCAAAAGTCTCTAGGCGATGCTTAATTGCTGCAGCTCCCATGTCACCCTTGAAGTACATGCCGTAGCGATCGCGCATTTCGCGGTAAAGGTTTTCATCGCCCTCAAGATCTTGAACCTTCAAGTTCTTAAAGCGAGCCCATACGCTCTCCATACGCTCGAGTTCGCGCTCTGAACGCTCACGAATCGCCTTGAGCTCGCGCTCTGCAGCCTCGCGTACCTTGCGCTTTACATCTGCCTTAGCATCCTCTGCTTCAAGCTCTGCTGTATCTTCTTCAAGCTTCTTGGTACGCACATCTAGATCTACATCGCGACGTGTCTCAATCTTCTTACGATCATTGGCAAGCTTCTTTTCAAGCTGCGGTAGATCCTCTTCGCGCGCCTCGGCATCGACCTCAGTGATCATGTAAGCGGCAAAGTAAATAACCTTTTCAAGATCCTTAGGTGCAAGATCAAGGAGATAGCCAAGACGTGATGGAACGCCTTTGAAATACCAGATATGTGTAACTGGAGCTGCAAGTTCGATGTGGCCCATACGTTCACGACGAACCTTTGCACGTGTTACTTCAACACCGCAACGCTCGCAGATGATGCCTTTAAATCGAACGCGCTTGTACTTACCGCAGTAGCACTCCCAGTCACGAGTTGGTCCGAAGATCTTCTCGTCGAAGAGTCCGTCCTTCTCAGGCTTAAGTGTTCGATAGTTGATCGTCTCTGGCTTCTTTACTTCGCCAAATGACCACTCGCGAATATTTTCAGCCGATGCTAGGCCGATACGTAATTCATCAAAGAAGTTCACATCTAACATAGTTATTTTCCCTCTCAGATTTCTTCAACGCTGCTTGGCTCAACTCTTGACAAGTTGATACCCAGCTCTTCGGCGGCACGGAATACTTCTTCATCGGTATCGCGAAGTTCGATTGCGACACCCTCAGATGAAAGCACTTCAACATTAAGACATAGTGATTGCATCTCCTTGATTAGCACCTTGAATGACTCAGGGATACCAGGCTCAGGAATATTTTCACCCTTAACGATCGCTTCATAGACTTTAACGCGACCTAGAACATCGTCGGATTTAATTGTGAGAAGCTCTTGGAGTGTGTACGCAGCACCATAAGCTTCAAGTGCCCACACCTCCATCTCGCCAAATCGCTGACCACCAAACTGAGCTTTTCCACCCAGTGGCTGTTGCGTAATCATTGAGTAAGGACCCGTTGAACGCGCGTGAATCTTGTCGTCAACCAAGTGGTGGAGCTTCAAGATGTACATGTATCCAACCGAGATTGGAGTTGGGTATGGCTCACCTGAGCGGCCATCAAATAACTTAGCCTTACCAGAGCGACCGATTAACTGATTTCCATCGCGGTTAGGCAAGGTGCTAGAGAGAAGACCAGAGATCTCATCTTCTAACGCACCATCAAATACAGGAGTAGCAAACTTGGTTCCTGGCGCTCCCGTTTCAGCTCCGATTGCGCGCATGTGCTTCTGCCACGCCTCATCGATGCCTGAGAGATCCCAACCTGTCTTTGCGACCCAACCTAAGTGCATTTCAAGAACCTGTCCGACGTTCATACGTCCAGGTACACCCAGTGGATTAAGTACAACATCTACCGGAGTTCCATCTTCAAGGAACGGCATATCTTCAACTGGAAGAATCTTGGAGATAACACCCTTGTTACCGTGGCGGCCAGCGAGCTTGTCGCCATCTTGAATCTTGCGCTTCTGTGCAACGTAGACGCGAACCAGTTGGTTAACGCCCGCTGCAAGCTCGAAGCCCTCTTCAGATTCAAATATCTTTACGCCAATAACCTTTCCTGATTCACCATGTGGAACCTTCAGTGAGGTATCGCGAACTTCGCGAGCCTTTTCACCAAAGATGGCACGTAGTAAACGCTCTTCTGGAGTTAGTTCGGTCTCGCCCTTTGGAGTTACCTTTCCAACCAAGATATCGCCCGGCACAACATCGGCGCCAACACGGATAATTCCGCGCTCATCTAGATCGGCTAAGACCTCTTCAGAGACGTTAGGGATATCGCGAGTGATCTCTTCGGCACCAAGCTTGGTATCACGAGCATCGACTTCGTACTCTTCAATGTGAATAGATGTTAGAACATCATCTTGAACCAAACGCTGTGACAAGATAATCGCATCTTCGTAGTTATGACCTTCCCATGACATAAATGCAACGAGTAGGTTTTTACCTAGCGCCATCTCTCCCATTTCGGTGCATGGACCATCGGCGATTACTGAACCGACTTCGAGACGTTGACCTTCAGAGACGATCACCTTTTGATTGTATGAAGTTCCTTGGTTAGATCGCGTGAACTTATGAAGTGAGTAGGTTTGATAGGTCGAATCATCGGCCATGACCTTAACCTCTTCGGCAGATACTTCAGTTACAACGCCGGCCTTGGTCGCTACGACGACATCGCCAGCATCAACGGCTGCACGAAACTCCATGCCCGTACCGATCAATGGTGCCTCTGCACGCATTAAAGGAACCGACTGGCGCATCATGTTAGAGCCCATCAAGGCGCGGTTAGCATCATCGTGCTCAAGGAATGGAATCATCGCTGTTGCAACTGAAACCATCTGGCGCGGTGAGACATCCATGTAATCAACTTCATCAGCTGGAATGTATTCAACTTCGCCACCACGACGGCGCACAAGTACGCGGGCTTCGGCAAAGTGATTGTCATCGGTCAATGGCGCATTTGCCTGAGCGATGATGTGTTCATCTTCTTCATCGGCAGTTAGGTAATCAACTTGATCGCTAACGCGTCCCTTTGTGACCTTGCGGTAAGGCGTCTCGATAAAACCAAATGCAGTGACCCGACCATAAGTTGCAAGAGAGCCGATAAGACCAATGTTTGGTCCTTCTGGAGTTTCAATAGGACACATACGCCCGTAGTGAGATGGGTGAACGTCACGGACTTCAAAGCCGGCACGATCACGTGAGAGTCCACCGGGTCCGAGCGCTGATAAACGGCGCTTGTGAGTTAGACCGGAGAGTGGATTTGTTTGATCCATGAACTGCGACAACTGAGAAGTTCCGAAGAACTCCTTGATCGATGCAACTACAGGTCGAATGTTGATCAAAGTCTGCGGAGTAATCGCCTCAACATCTTGAGTGGTCATACGCTCGCGAACAACGCGCTCCATACGAGATAGACCGATACGAACCTGGTTCTGAATAAGCTCGCCAACTGTACGCAGACGTCGATTACCAAAGTGATCGATATCGTCCTTTTCAACACGTACTTCGCGGCCGTACTCCATCAAAAGATCTCCGCGGTGCAGCGCTACTAAGTAGCGCAATGTTGCAACGATGTCAGAGATAGTCATCAGTGAGGCTTTAAGCTCTAAATCTAGGCCAAGCTTTTTATTAACTTTAAAGCGACCAACTTTAGCTAAGTCGTATCGCTTAACATTGAAATAAAGGTTCTCTAGAAGATTTTGAGCCGCTTCTTTTGTTGGAGGCTCACCTGGACGAAGCTTGCGATAGATATCTAACAGCGCCTCATCTTGAGTATGAACTGTATCTTTTTCAAGAGTAGCCATCATCGATTCGAACTCGCCGAACTCTTCACGGATCTGCTCTTCACTCCAGCCAAGTGCCTTTAAGAAAACGGTGACTGACTGCTTACGCTTACGGTCGATACGGACACCAACTAAATCTTTCTTATCAACTTCAAACTCAAGCCAAGCACCACGGCTAGGAATAACCTTTGCGGTAAATACATCTTTATCTGATGTTTTTTCAATAATCTTTTCGAAGTACACGCCAGGAGATCGAACAATCTGAGAAACAACTACTCTTTCGGTTCCGTTAATTACGAATGTTCCGCGAGCGGTCATTACTGGAAAATCTCCCATGAAAACAGTCTGGGACTTAATTTCACCGGTGATGTTGTTAGTAAACTCTGCGGTGACGAACAATGGCTGCGAGTAAGTCATATCGCGCTCTTTGCAATCGGCGATAGAGTATTTCGGCGGCTCAAAGCGGTGATCGCGGAATGTAAGACTCATCGTGCCTTGGAAATCTTCAATCGGAGAGATCTCTTCAAAGATCTCTTCGAGTCCTGAAGTCGTTGGGATCTCACCACGGTTCATCGAGTCAGTTGCTGCGATACGTGAGCGCCATGCATCGTTACCCAATAACCAGTCAACGCTTTCAACTTGCAACGCTAATAAGTTCGGGACTTCGAGAGGTTCACGGATCTTTGCGAAAGAGATTCGGCGTGGTGCTACTGATGATTTTTTAGACGCGGCCAAGTGATGTCCTTCCAGACAAAAAATCGGAGAACGCACAACTATTAGGTCTCAGCCGCTATATGCCCTGACCTCAAGTTTTTTATGCGAAGGTGTAGGGTACCGCGCTCACCCCGAGCCTGTCCAACCCAATGCTTATACTCCTAATCCACTCATTTGTCTGGGGTTTTTGCTCCCTTGGGGAGATAAAAAACCTGACAGAATCAGTGGCCCCACCACTCCAAAACTCGGGATAAAGCCTGCTCCTGCGTGATGTTTAGCTTCGTTTGATGGGCAAGATCTTCTTGCCAGCGGCCAACTACTCTTCGATCCACCATTCCAAGGGTCAGGGTTAGACCCAAAAGATCGGCAACCAACTTCCTGGTATCTGAAGAGACTGGACCTAAATGAGTGAGCCCTTCCAAATCAAAGAGGTCTCTTGAAGTTCCTCTATCAAACCAAGCAACTAATTTCATTGCTGAAAACCCATCGAGCGTTGGAGTTTTGAGCGTGGTCTTAGGCGCATCTGTATAGCGTTGTTGAATCTGGCTTAGCGCTGTTGGAATTTCACTCCACCCTCGCCTCTGTGTTGAAATTGCCTGCACTTGAATCTGAACACCTTGTTGGCAAACCAGCAACGCCTTACCTGGTTCAGTTATTTGTGATGGCCTAGTTAACCAAAATGCTTGCGGGAATTCCTGAGATATTAACTCTGGGAGCAAATCAAGTTCAAGATTTAGATCGATTCGATCTGATGTAAAGAGGTCAATATCCTCTGAAAGCCGCCCACCTTCTAGGAAGGTTCGGGCAAGTCCCGTTCCGCCATAGAAAACTAGATCTGTATTGAATTCTGCCAATGCTGCAAGAATATGACTTATTGCATGGTCCTTTTGAATTTGAAGGTGAGCGGTACCGAAGCGGCTTTGCATAACTGCTGCCTCATTCGGGTCAAGCATTTCTCACCCATGATTCAACTTTCGAAAAGCTTGGAGCCATATCTATCTCAGTTGCAAAAGCACTTAGTTTTTCACTGCCTACTCGTAGGAAAAGGGTGACTGCAGCTTCTTGAACTGCCTCCTTAAAATCTACAATTAAATTTTCTCGCTTGGCAAGATCTAAGGTTGTCTGTTCGAGATTAGTTGCCCATCCAGAGCCAAGTTCGGTATCAATACGCATTCTTCGTAACTCTGAGACATCCCTTTTCACAAATATAATTCGTCCTAATTTCGTTTCCAACATAGGTCTTTGTTTAGGTACGGCCAGAACTGCCAGAGCAATGGCTCTAGGTATCGCTCCATGGATTCTTGCCGCAGAAATATGCATTAAGGCAACTTCATTTTTTCCATAATCTGCCTGACCAAGTGCAAGTGCCAACGCCTCTATTTCGGGCCTCCACGCTTTTCCTCTCATGGCTTCAGGGATGAGCAAGTAATAGCCATGAGCTAACTTAAGAAGCACCCCTGTTTTTTCAAGTCTTTTGAACTGTAGGGCTGGCTGGGTATAAATCTCCTTGGCATCGTGCGGACGCAGCACTGCCTTCTTAAGGGAGGCGATTGAGGCTTTCATAGTTCAATAATACTACGAAACATATCTAAATGATTAGTTTCATCATATTTATGTCAAAGAGAAAGCCCCCGCCTGGCCAGGGGCCAAACGGGGGCTTTCTCTTTGGAAATTACTTGATTGTGACCGTTGCGCCGGCTGCCTCTAAGGCCGCCTTTGCCTTATCTGCCGTCTCCTTGTTCACCTTGTCTAGGAGAACTGTTGGACATGCATCGACAAGATCCTTGGCCTCTTTCAAGCCAAGGCTTGAGTTGAGTCCGCGAACTTCCTTGATCACTGCGATCTTTGCCGATCCTGCAGACTCAAGAACGACTGAGAACTCGTCCTGTGCCGCTTCAACTTCACCGGCAGCCGCGCCGCCACCTGCTGCTGCTACTGGAGCGGCCGCGGTAACGTCGAACTCGGTCTCAAATGACTTAACGAACTCTGAGAGCTCGACCAATGTCATCTCTTTAAACTGTGCCAATAGGTCTTCTGTAGTGAGCTTTGCCATATTCGTTATTCCTTTTCTTCTGTTGGTGTTGATAAATCTTCAGTTAGTACTGTTTCAGAGACAACCTCTGTTATCACTTCTTGGGCTGGAAGCTCTTCAGTTGCCACAGCTTCAGCTTCAGCAACTACATCTGTAATCACTTCTTGAGCTGGAACCTCGGACACTGTCGTTGGCTCAGATCCGCTTTCAAGCTTGATACGCAGGGCGTCGAATACACGAGCGGCCTTGGCAAGTGATCCCTTCATTGCGCCAGCAAGCTTTGCAAGCAGAACCTCACGAGATTCAAGATTTGCAAGCTGCATAAGCTCTTCTTTGGTGACTGACTTGCCTTCGTAGATTCCACCCTTGATTACAAGAAATGGATTCTCTTTGGCGAAATCGCGCAGACTTTTTGCTGCATCGATTGGATCGCCATTGATGAAGGCGATTGCAGATGGCCCAACTAGAAGCTCCGGTGAGAGATCTACGCCAGCATTTTTTACTGCAATCTTTGTAAGGGTGTTCTTTACGACCGAGTACTTGGTTTTTTCTCCAAGTGCACGACGAAGTTGCTTCATCGCTGTAACGGAGAGACCGCGATACTCGGTAAGGACTGTTGCGGTAGCTGTTTGGAAATCCTGTGTTAGCTCTGCAACTGCTTTTTCTTTATCTGGGCGAGCCATTCGGTTCACCTTTCCTGTTGCTTAGTGACTTGCAGAAAATAAAAAAATCCGTGACGCGTAAGAGCGCACGGATTTACGTGAACACCTACGCGGGCTGAGATCTCCTCATTTATTGGGCAAACCTTGCGGCTAACCCATACCTGCGGTCTTTGGTTATGGATAAAGGGTAGGCCGGGCGGCCTACCCTCGTCAAATTCTTAGTTAGTTGCAGGCTCGCGAACTAGGTTTGGATCCACTGCGATTCCAGGTCCCATCGTCGTTGAGATTACGGCCTTTTGAATATAGCGACCCTTTGATGAGTTTGGCTTCGCACGCAGCACTTCTTCCATAGCCGCTGCATAGTTTTCAGCGAGCTGCTGGGAGGTAAATGAAACCTTGCCGATTAGAAAGTGAAGGTTTGAATTCTTATCAACGCGGAACTCAATCTTTCCACCCTTGATATCTGTAACTGCCTTGGCAACATCGATAGTAACCGTTCCAGTTTTAGGGTTAGGCATCAGGCCACGTGGTCCAAGTACCTTTCCTAAGCGTCCAACCTTGCCCATGAGATCAGGTGTTGCGACAACTGCATCGTAATCAAGACGGCCCTTTGCAACCTCTTCGATTAACTCATCGCCACCGACGATATCGGCGCCTGCTGCGCGTGCAGCATCGGCCTTTTCACCGTTAGCAAATACGAGGACGCGAGCGGTCTTTCCTGTGCCGTGAGGCAAGTTCACTGTTGAGCGGATGGCCTGATCGGCCTTCTTTGGATCAACGCCAAGAACAAGTGCAACTTCAATCGATGCGTTGTACTTAACCGTTGATGTCTCTTTAGCCAGAGTTACCGCTTCCAACGGAGTGTAAAGACGATCTTTAGTAACCTTTGCGGCGGCTTCGTTATATTTCTTTGAGCGCTTCATTTCATCCTCTAGTTTTCTTTCAAGAATCTATCGCTAGATTTTCCTGAACTATTCGGTTGTGGTTAGCGGAGCAGCGAGCTCCTCCCACATCTCTTGCTCACGGTGAGCTCGAGAAAGTTATGGCTTTCTAGCCGTTAGTTGTGATTCCCATTGAGCGCGCAGTTCCAGCGATGATGCGGGATGCAGACTCGATGTCATTCGCATTGAGATCTTCCATTTTTTCCTTTGCAATTTCCGCGACCTGAGCCATCGTGATGTTAGCTACTTTGGTCTTGTGTGGAACTGCCGAGCCTTTATCTACTCCGGCCGCCTTCAAGATAAGGCGTGAGGCTGGTGGGGTTTTGGTGACGAATGTAAATGAGCGATCTTCATAGACCGTGATCTCCACTGGAATAATCTGACCTTTTTGAGACTCGGTAGCGGCGTTATAAGCCTTAACGAACTCCATGATGTTGACACCGTGCTGGCCAAGGGCAGGACCTACCGGTGGAGCAGGAGTTGCTGCGCCAGCCTGGATCTGCAACTTGATGAAGCCGGTCGCCTTCTTCTTTGGTGCCATTTCTCTTCCTCTTTTTTCTTATCGTTTACTAGGGTAATTAAATCTTTTGTACTTGCGCGAATGAGAGCTCTACCGGCGTTTCACGTCCGAAGATGGAGACTAGAACCTTCAACTTTGCCTGCTCTGGCATGATCTCTGAAATCGAAGCTGGCAGCGTTGCAAATGGACCGTCCATCACCGTTACCGATTCACCAATCTGGAAGTCGATAAGACGAATATCGACCTTGTCTGATTTCTTAACTGGACGCGGCGCCAAAATCTTTTCAACCTCGTCCATGCTCAACGGGCTGGGGTGGTGAGCGTTACCGACAAAGCCAGTTACGCCGGGAGTGTTGCGAACAGCCGACCATGATTCATCGATTAAATCCATGCGAACTAAAACATATCCTGGATAGATATTGCGCTTGACCATTTTGAAAGCGCCGTTCTTTAACTCTTTTACCTCTTCTTCAGGAACTTCAATCTGAAAGATGTAATCCTCCATATTTAGAGATTGAATACGTGTTTGAAGATTGCCTTTAACCTTCTTTTCATAGCCCGCATATGAGTGAACTACATACCAGTCACCACGTGCAGTGCGCAGAGTACGTCGAAACTCAGCGTTGGGATCGTTCTCTTGTGATTCAATATCACCATCTTCATCCGAGGCCAGGGCTAGCTCTGGCTCGGTTGAAGAAACGCTCTGCGAAATACTTTCAGGCTCAACGCTCTCTGGAGCTGCAATCTCACTCGCCGATGCGGCAAGAGCGGCCTCAAAGGCGTCAGGCTTCGGTGTCATTACTTCTTCAGACTGCGCTGGAATTTCGGGGAGCGCATCGTTTGTTAACGCTTCGGAGAGTACATTCTGCTCTTCACTCATTGTCTGGTCCTTATCCAAATACCAAGAAGACGATCTTGGTTAATACAAGATCGAGGAGAGAGACAACGGCGATGATAAAGGTGACGAAGACCAGAACAACGGCCGTATAGGTCGTCAACTGGTTACGGGTTGGCCAGACAACCTTGGCCAGCTCGCTGGTTACTTGGCGATAGAAAAGGCCGACGCGCGCAAATAGACCGAGCTTCTCGGCTACTTGTTCTGTTGACTCAGTCATCACCATCTCCTTCTTTCATAATCACTTCACGTAAAGAACTTGCAGGGCAGGAGGGACTCGAACCCCCAACCGGCCGCTTTGGAGACGGCAACTCTAGCCAATTGAGCTACTGCCCTTCGCACGAAGGCATGGCAAACCATAGGGAAAATCAAACCCTCGTGAGCGCCAAAGTGTAGAGGTAAGGAGGGGTTGCGGTCTAACTCGCATCTCACATACGGCAGACTTGGCGCTATGAGTCCACGAATTTCATCTCGAATCGCAGCAATCACCGAGTCGGCCACGCTGGCAGTCGACGCCAAGGCAAAGGCGCTCAAGGCGCAGGGCCGGCCCGTTATCGGCTTTGGTGCTGGAGAGCCCGATTTTCCTACCCCTGATTACATCGTTGAAGCGGCAGCGGCAGCCACGCGAGTTGCTGCAAACCATAGATATTCACCGACACCGGGCTTACCTGAGCTGCGTGATGCGATCGTTGTAAAGACCAAGCGCGACTCCAACTATGAGATCACTTCAGATCAAGTCTTAATCACAAATGGTGGCAAGCAAGCGGTCTATCAAGCCTTCGCAACTATTATTGAAAAGGGCGATGAGGTCCTACTGCCCTCTCCTTTTTGGACGACATATCCTGAGTGCGTCAAGTTGGCCGGTGGAGTTGCAGTTGAAGTCTTCGCCGATGAAACACAGAGTTATTTAGTCACCGTTGAACAGTTAGAGGCGGCCCGCACTTCAAAGACAAAGGCTATTTTATTCTGCTCGCCCTCTAATCCAACGGGCTCGGTTTATTCGCCGTCACAAGTAAAGGCAATTGGTGAGTGGGCTGTGAAAAATAATATCTGGGTTATCTCTGATGAGATCTATGAGCACCTGTTATACGACGGTGCTACGGCTCCCAGTATGCCCGTCTTAGTTCCCGAGCTTGCCGATACTTGCATAATAATAAATGGCGTCGCAAAGACATATGCGATGACGGGGTGGCGAATAGGTTGGATGATCGGACCTAAAGATGTGATTAAAGCTGCAGCTAATCTTCAATCACACTTAACATCTAACGTATCAAATATCTCCCAGCGGGCCGCCCTTGCAGCCGTTAGCGGGGACTTAAAGGCGGTAAATGAAATGGGTGAGGCCTTTGATCGCCGCCGAAAATTAATTGTGGATCTACTCAATGAGATTCCAGGATTTACCTGTCCAATGCCAACGGGTGCTTTTTATGTTTACCCTTGCGTGAAGGGTGTGCTTGGAAAGCTCATTCGCGGTAAAACTCCGCAGACATCGGCAGAGCTAGCAACGTTGCTACTGGAAGAAGTTGAAGTGGCCGCGGTTCCAGGAGAGGCATTTGGACCATCTGGCTATCTACGTTTTTCATACGCAACAAGTGATTCCGATATCGTAGAAGGAATTGGCCGAATAAAAAAACTATTAACCGAAGGTTAAATCTCAACTCCAATTAAATTTACTTCGGCAACTAAAGTAATTCCAAAAGCGTTCTGCACGTGATCGCGAGCGCGCTTTGCTAAAGCTGCGATATCGGCCGCCGTCGCCGTACCCGAGTTTGTAAGCGCTAAAACATGCTTAGTTGAAATCCGAGCACCACCGAGCTCGTCACCCTTATGGGTACCTGCGTTTTCAATCAACCAGGCCGCTGAAACTTTAACGCGACCATCGGTGAGGGGCCACTTGGGTGCGGCATTGGGTAAGGCATCGGCGCTTTGCTGCGAAATTATTGGGTTAGTAAAAAAAGATCCAGCAGACCAAGAGTCGGGGTCATCAGAGTTCAGGAGCATCCCCTTACTTGCGCGCAGCTCCATCACGGCTTGACGAGTGGCAATGACTGAGGCTTTATCTCCCGGTTCGATTCCTAGCTTCTTTGCAAGCTCGATATAAGTAATCGGCCCACTCATTTCACCCCGACGGATTTGAAACTGAACTTCAATAACGACGTAGCGACCTGGGTGGGATTTAAAATAAGAGTTACGGTATGAAAATTCGCACTCACTATGCGTAAAAGTTTTTATCGCCTTCTCGCTGCGATCATATGTGCGCACTCGGGTGATAAATTCACCTACTTCGTGACCATAAGCCCCAATATTCTGGATCGGCGCAGCCCCAACTGTCCCAGGAATTCCACTGAGAGTTTCAAGACCGGCAAAGCCACGCTCGATAGTGGTCTGCACAAAGCCATCCCAGTCTTCACCGGCGCCGATAGTTAACGTCGCTCCGCTACAGGCATCGACCTCGGATTGAACCGAGTTATTCGAGATTCGTATGACAGTACCTTCAAAACCACTATCAGCGATCAGCAAGTTTGTCCCACTGCCCATAATCAAAATAGGAGAACCACCCGCCGCTTCGATTGCAGCGATTATCTCTGCCTCGGTTGATACCTGAATGATTCTCTTTGCCGGGCCACCCACGCGCAGGCTGGTGTAACGGGATAGATCGTCCATGAAAGAAGGCTACCTGCGTGGGGATAAAATTGCGCTTTTACCTCGAAACTTGTCCAAAATGCGATCGTAATTTTTCTTCGATTGAAGCTCACGAAATTCAGGATCGGTATCGTGATATCCATGGTGGCGCTCTTGAATTAAAGGCAGCTCCATCTGGAACAACCGGCCGCCCGCCTGTCGAATCTTTAGTGAGTACTCCATATCGGCGTTTCGGTAATAAAGAGCTCGAGGATTAAAGCCACCGACTTGCAGCATCGCTGCGCGGTTTAATGCCATGAAATAAGAGAACAGGACGTCGACTTCGCCGACACCTTTATCATCGACGCTTCGCCACTCATCCTCGGTATTGACTAATCCGCCACGCCAGCCAACGCCAACAAACTCACCCTTTTCAAGTTCGGCGACAATTGGCGTCACTGCATCACCAGTAAAACGTGTCGAAGGATCCATAATGATTATAAATTTACTATTAACTTTCTCTAAGAAAACATTGGCGCAATCACCCCACGCCGCTCCAGGATTAACGGAGATCAGGTAAGTGCGCTTATCCATCTGCTGAAAAAGCTCACCCGCATCACCGATTGAGATAATCACAACTCCACAATCGCTATGAGCTTTTATATTTTTTACGCACTCAAGGGCATCTTCGGTAAATCCATCTACAATCAAACAAACGGCAACATCTTTTTCTAAGTCAATTGATCTGATATCCCGGGCAAATGCAAGCGTTATATATGGCTTCTTAGCTCGGAGTTCAAAACCACCGGGAACGTCAACAATTTCAAATCCAGCTTGAAGTAGCTCGTCGCGATACTTGTCGGCTAAAGCAAAGTCTTTAGCTGCACGTGCATCCATTCTCGCAGTAGCCAGCGCGTTGACTGAATCGGGAATACTCATTTGATGACTACCACCTTAGCCATACCTAAAACTTTGACACCAGCTGACGTTGCCACGATATCCAATTTAATATGCTCCCGATCCACTTCAACGACCGTGGCGCTCACGGTTAAATCAACTTGAGTACCC
Source organism: Candidatus Planktophila sp. (assembly GCA_040402335.1). Taxonomy (GTDB): domain Bacteria; phylum Actinomycetota; class Actinomycetes; order Nanopelagicales; family Nanopelagicaceae; genus Planktophila. Next base: position 2,888 of record JBBAMX010000001.1, on the reverse strand, counting down.
GCTGGCACGATTACAGGCTTAATAAAACGGGCAGAATACTCTTTAATCTTCCCACTCCCACCAGCCCAATCACTCACGAATTTAGCGACAAGTGCCATAGTCAACATCCCATGGGCGATAACGTTTGGTAAACCAACAGAGAGTGCAAACTCTTCACTCTGATGAATTGGGTTGTGGTCACCACTGGCTGCTGCATAAGCCTTTAATAACTCTCGATTTAAATAAAAAACTTTTTCAGGAATTAAATCTCCAATTTGACTCATTTTCTTACCACCAACGTCGACCAAGTCGAAACAACTAACTCCTCTTGGCAGTATAAATCTGACTTGACTGAGATAATTTCATTTCCAGCAGCGATTCGTAGCGACTCAATTGTTGCCGAACATTTAAAAACATCACCGGCTACTACTGGTCGAAAGATCTCAAACTTTTGATCCCCATGCACCAACCGAGTCCAGTCGACACCTATTTCAGGTCTGGTAAGAATCGATTCAAACTGCGATAGCGAGATTCGAATTGAAAAAGTGGGGGGTGCGATAGTTGTATCAAGTTCACCAACAACGGCCGCGAAGGCATCTATTTCAGATTGTGTAACAGTGATTAACTCTGCACCGATAAAAGTGCGCCCGACCGAATCGGGATTGACCATTAGCGGGTTTCGCGGTGAAGTGTCGAAAGCTTGCAACGAGGGCAAAACTTCTTAAGCTCCATACGATCTGGGTCGTTGCGGCGATTCTTCTTAGTAATGTAATTACGCTCTTTGCAGTCGACGCAGGCCATGGTGATTTTTGGACGGACGTCCGTGCTCTTACTTGCCATGGTCTTACTCCTTATATCGATTACTTCAACGGGTTCTCAAGAGGCCTAGGTTACCCGAGGCATCTCAATGCACGAAATTCGCGCAGGTACTACGAGTAGCGGGAGCGGGATTTGAACCCACGACACAGCGATTATGAGCCGCTTGCTCTACCAAGCTGAGCTACCCCGCCAGGGGTATGCATATGAAAGATGAAGACCTCTTAAGTGAGGGACCTCTTTCGAGCCCCCCACCGGAATCGGACCGGTGACCTCTTCCTTACCATGGAAGCGCTCTACCAACTGAGCTAGGGGGGCGAGGATTCCTTTTCTACATATAGTTAAGTGCAGAGCGTACAGGCAGGGGCAAGGTTTGGAAAAACCTACACTTTAACGGTTTGGATCGAGGGTGATCTTGCCCGTTGTTTCACGAGCCAACATCGCTTCGTGGGCATTGACGGCTTGGCTCAGTCCAAACTGCGCGCCAATAACCGGCCTAAGTTGCTCATTCAAAACTAACTCGAATAGTTCGGCGATGACATCGTTCATGAGCTCTTTACTCCCGAAGCAGTGCGATAGCCAGAAACCTGTGATTGTCTTGCCGCCCCCCATTAAGGATCCTGGGTGGATCATCGAGGGCGCAGCGCGCGAGGCCATGCCATATGTAATCAATCGGCCAAATGGGGCAAGGCTCTCAAGGCTGGCATCAAATGTTTTCCCGCCAACCATCTCTAAAATTAAATCAACGGGACGTCCATTATTAGCTTCGAGTATGGCCGCCTGTAACTTCTCTTGATCGGCATCGATCGCAACATCGGCACCTAATGATCGGGCCAATTCACGTTTGGAGTGAGTTGAGGCAACCGCGATAACCTTTACACCCCAGATTTTCGCGAGTTGAATAGCGATGGTTCCGACACCACCGGCGGCGGCATGAATCACGACGCTCTCACCGGCCTTTACATGGCCAACGCTCTTTAAAATATGCCAGGCCGTTGAGCCTTGAACCAACATGCACAAAGCCTGTTCATCACTAACGCCATCTGGAATATCGATCATCGCCGCTGAATAGGCCAGAGCTTTTTGAGCATATCCCCCACTTGCAACGGGAGTTAGCACGCGTCGCCCAGTAGAGGTTCGCCCGACAACTTCGATGCCGGGAGTCAGCGGAAGTTTTTGTGGAGAGAGATAAGAGTTCTCAGTTTGGTGAGTATCGGCGTAGTTGATGCCGATCGCAGTAACGTCGATAACCTCCGCACCCTCTTTCGCCACTGGATCTGGCAGGTCAACTAAGTGCATAGACTCCGGACCACCAAAAGCGGTAATTTGAATTGCTTTCATGGTTGAAGGATATACGGGTTACGCAGCAGCCTTTTCGCCCTGCATGTCAGCTTGAGCCGGCCTCTTGTCAATGACCATTAATTGGGCCACCATAGGTAAAAGACCCCCATTAGTGGCAAGGAGATTCCAATGAAGATAGCGGCTTTAATAACTGGCAAACGTGTTGAAACTATCTCATCCAGCGCCACACTTCATGACTTGGTTAATGCACTTAATGTTCATCAAGTTGGCGCCCTAGTTGTCTCCCCTGATGGAAAAAAAATCGATGGCATCGTCTCGGAGCGCGATATTGTGCGATCAATGCCCGGCCGATTGGATGCGATCGCCGATTTACGTGTCCGAGATTTAATGAGTGTAAACGTCGTCTCCTGCACGCCTCATGCAACGGTAGCTGAATTAATGAAAGTTATGACTGAGCGGCGGATTCGTCATGTTCCAGTTGTCGATGAATCAGGAAACTTGCTCTCTATCATTTCCATTGGCGATGTCGTTAAAGCCCATATTAATGAGTTAGATGTTGAGCGAAAGGCTCTAAATGACTACGTTAATACTTAACTAGGCCCGCTCACCAAATACTTTGCTGAAAAAGCCCCGCTTGATCGAGGACTCTTGGTGGCCCGCACAGCGATCTTGTTCTAAGACTCCGTCTAGCGCCTCTTCAATATGTTGACCACAACCAGACCAGCTTGCCTTCTTGCAGATTTCACAGGTTGTTCGTGAACACATCTATCTCTCCTTCTTGCAATGGACCG